>SHXW01000005.1 GCA_009693115.1 Dehalococcoidia bacterium
CGTACGCCAATGACAGAAGCGCCTGTGACCAAGTGTTTTCACCCTTTCGGAATGTCCGGGAAATTAGGGGACATGCAGGGGGCCATGCGGGAGGCCCGTCACGGGCGGAAGGCGCAACGCGCTCCGTCCGGACAGGGGAACCCGTCAGGCACAAACCGTCAGAATACGACAGGTTTGCGGGCCGTGGGTGCGCCGGGATCGGGAGATGCCTTCAACCACCGTCAACCCGGTTCCGGCTTGCCAGGATCGGGGTCCGTGGTGTGGACAGGAGTGCCCAGCCTCCACAGATTCCTTCCTGCGCTGCGGTTCGGTCCGGAATGACGCGCCCGGGTGGAAGTGTCGGCGATATTCCAACTCAGAAGGTTATCGCTTTACCCGGTTTTTCTTCAGTTGGCCTGCGGTGGTGTAGCCAGGGCCGCGGCCGCGCTCCCATGTGTGCTGCTTCGCAACCGTTTCATCGAGGTCAACGCCCCAACCCGGCTTTCTGGAGATGGCAAGCGCGCCGTTTTTGTACGGCATCGGCCCGCCCGTCAGGTCGTCCTTCCACGGCACATCGTCTATGTCCACCTCCATGATCTTTACGTTTGGGAGGGTGGCGCACAGGTTCAGGCCGATGGCCGTCGCAAGGTGCGAATAGTAGTTATGGGGCGCGATGTTCATTTCGAAGCTCTCGGCGGCCAGTGCCACGTCACGGGAGCGGGCGAAGCCGTTCCACGGGATGTCAATCATGGCGACGTCCATCGAGCGCGCCTCGAAGTAGCGGCGGTAGTCGCGCAGGCCGAAGCAGTTTTCGCCAGATGTTATCGTCTGCGTGGTCGAGTCCTTTATCTGGCGGAGCGCGTGAGGCTCGTACATGTCTATTTCAACCCACATCATGCGGAAGCGTTCGAGCACCTTGCAGATGCGGGCTGCGGCCTCCGGCTTGAAGTTGAAGTTCAGGTCTATCGCCACCTCCACGTCCGGCCCTGCGCCATCCACGAAGGCGCCTATCTGCTCCTCGATGTGCCGGAGCATCTGCGGTGTGACGTTCTGGTCGGAGGTGCCTGAGCCGCCGCCGAAGCCGCCGAAGTAGACGCCCGCGTCCTCCCCCGGGAAGATGATGTTCGTCTTAAGTGCCGTGAAACCGCGTTTGCGGACCTCCTCGCCCAGCCTGCGGATGTCGTCCATGCTCTTGAGCGGGGGCGTGCCGATGAGCTTCCAGTCCCGGGCGCGGGAGGTGCCGCAGTGCGACCAGTAGACGCGCTGCGAGTCACGAGTGGGGCCGCCGAAGAGGGAATAGACAGGAACGCCCAGGTCCTTCGCCTTGAGGTCCCACAGGGCAAGCTCGATGCCCGCGATGGCCTTCGAGGCGATGCCGCCGGGGGACTGCCTCGCCATGCGGTAGAGGTCCCAGTAGAGCTGCTCGACGGGCCGGGGGTCGCGCCCGATGAGCAGTGGCCTGAAGTCATCCACCGCTCCGACAATGGCGTATGGGTTGCGGCCGTCGGAGCATTCCCCGTACCCGGTGATGCCTGTGTCCGAGCGCACGGCCACGAACTGCCAGGGCCGCCAGCCCGCGTCAACGACAAAGGTCTCGATCGCAGTGATTTTCATCTGGTACTCTCCGGCTGCCTGCCCGCGTGGGACGGTGTTTGTGCGCCAGATTCTACGGGCTCGCGCGGCCGGGAGATGTGGACGGCGGAAACGTTGTCCCGGCATCACGGACCCGGAAACGGTTCTGATGATGACAGGGCCCCCCCTCAACATGACCCTGCGCCAGGACGGCGCCCGGCAGGGGAAGGGGGTTCAGGATGGGTCTGATTGGGAGCCGTCATTAGCGAATAGATCCACTGTCCGGATTCGGTTCATGATCATCCCACCGCTCAGAAAGGCGGCCAGATCACATGCCTCGCGTGAAGACAGCGGCCCCGCCTCGCATTTACCTCGCGCACGACCACATGCAGAGGGCGGGAGACTTTGCGCAGGACCGGGCAGGCGGCGTGTCCGGCAAGATCCTCCACCTGACGGTGGACTCATGGATCGAGGCGCCGGCCCGCGAGCAGTACGAAGCTTCCTACTTCGGTTATGAAGGCTTCCTGCAGCGCGGCCTGGCTGCAGCGGCGCGCGTCCACAAGATCGCCGCAGACCCGGAGAACAGGACGCGCATCATCCGTACGAGCGGTGACCTTGAAACCGCGCATAAAAAGGGCGAACTCGCGCTCATCCTCGGCAACGAGGGCGGCAAGATAGTCGAAGAGTCCCTCGGCGTTCTGGAGGCGTGGTGGTGGCTCGGCCTGCGCCACTTGCAGTTCAACTGGGCCATGCGCAACCAGATAGGCGCGGCGCAGTCAAACGAGGACGAGAAGTCCCGGCCCGGCCTCTCCCCGTTCGGCTTCAAGGTCGTCGAGAAGATGAACGGGCTTGGCATGGTCATAGACGTGTCCCACTCGTCACCCAAGACGATAGAGGATGTGTTGAAGGCCACGAAGAGGCCAATCCTGAACTCGCACTCCGGGTCGCGCTCACTCGCCAACAAGCAGCAGAACCTGTGGGACGGCCAGCTGCGGGACATGGCGAAGAACGGCGGCGTGGTGGCGATGCACTTCTGCTCGAGGCTCGTTCTGGGTGTGAACGACCGCCAGTCGGAGATCCCGGACGTCATCAGGCAGGTGCGCTACTGCGTGGACAGGGCGGGGATAGACACGGTGGGCCTCGGCCCCGACTGGGTGCTGGGCGACCCCGAACGGGACCGCGCCTACCTGCGCAACACGGACCAGGAGAGCATTTCGTGGACGGCGGGCCTGGAGTCCAGCGCGGAGATGGGGAACCTGCTGCCCGCGCTTGAAAAGGCGAAGTTCAAGGCGTCAGAAATAGAAAAGATCCTCGGCGGGAACATGCTGCGGCTGTTCAGGGACACGCTGCCGAAGTAGGTCACAGGCGGGGCTGGTCCGGCGGGCCGTTGCCGGTCTAGTGCCCGCCGCCCGGCGCAGGTTGGATGAACTCCAGCCAGTTGCCCTCAGGGTCGCGGGCGTAGATGATCCCGACCCTCCCGGCAGGCGTGTCCCGCCACTTGGGCTCCGTCTGGAACTTGACACCCTTCGACGCGAATTCGCTGTGCACCTTTGCGAGGTCGCTCACGTTGAAGCAGAGGTGGGCCGTGCCGAGGTGGTTGCGGTCGAGGTGCCCCGGCTTTTCCGCAGGGTTGTAATACTTCACCAGCTCGATCTGCTGCCCGTCCGGGTAGCCCACGAACACGAGCTTGCGTTTCGCCCCCGGAAAACCGGTGTGATCGCCCGTGGGCGGGGCGACGGCCTCTATCTCCCGCAGCTTCGTCAGGCCGATGACCTCTGTATAGAACTTCACCATGGCATCCATGTCATGAACGACGATGCCGGTGTGGTTGAACCCGGTGACTACGTGGGCCATGATCGTCCCTCCGTGCTCCTGACAGGCCCAGCAGCCTGTCCGCCCCGATGCGCAGCCCCGGACATGCCGTTGGCCGAGGGGGCATGGCCGGGAGTTTAGCAGCGCATGTCAGTCAGCATCGTCACCCGTCCGCGCGTAGCCCTCTTCTGCAAGTTCTTGCGCCATTTGCGCCGCGACCCCCGGCGGCGCCAGTCTGGTAAACGCCCAGACGGCCAGCACCAGCACGAGCAGGTCATCGAGCTGGCCGATGACAGGGATGAAGTCAGGTATCAGGTCAACTGGCGACATCAGATAGAGCACTAGCAAAGGGATGATCAGCTTCGGGACGAGTGGCACGCGCCTGTCGCGGGTGAGCCTGCACGCCAGCCGGCCCCTGCCGCGCCAGTTCAGCCTGAGCGCGGCGGCGACCGTAGGATCCCGCCTTGCCCTTGCCATGAGCCGCTTGAGCAAATTGGCCTTCCGTTGCGGCGTTCACCGCTCTCTGGTACGTTCGGGTCCGGTGGCGCAGCCTGTCCCAGTATTTCCGGGCGAAGCGAGGGGTCCCGGCAGAGGTGGCGACCGATGACTCACGACGCGTTCTGCTCAAGATGCGGCGCCCGGCTGCCGTCAGATCCGGGCGGCGCGCCGAAGTGCGCGGGGTGCGGCCGCATCGCCTATCTTGACCCGAAACTCGCCGCTGCGGCCATTGTGCCGCACTGCGGCGGCATCGTGCTTGTCAAACGGGCGATAGAACCTGCCTTCGGCAGGTGGAGCTTCCCATCTGGTTACGTGAACCGCGGCGAGCAGGTGGAGCGGGCGGCCGAGCGCGAGGTCTTTGAGGAGACCGGGCTTCACGTCTCGGCGAAGTGGCTGGTCGGCCTCTACTCCACGCCCGGCGGTCCCGTCGCCCTGAGCGTGTATCACGCCGAGGTTACAGGCGGCACGCTTTCCGCTCGTGACGAGTCCCTTGAGACGGGCGCGTTCACTCTGGACAGGCTCCCTGAACTGGCCTTCGAGCACGACTCCCGCATCATCCAGGACTGGTTGCGGGAGCGTTCCGCCCGGGGTCCCGGCCACCAGGGGCTGTCCTGAATTCATCGGCAGGGCCTGGAACGGGCAGATGTGGAATGGGGCTATGGGCCGTGTGGTTGTGGGACAAAGACACGCTTCAGCGCGTGCGTCCGGCGCTGCGCGGCCTCACAACCAGCCTGAAAAGGCATATTTTGGTAATGTGGGATGTTGCGGGTCACCCGGAAGAGTCCGAGTGTCCTGCGCGCCTGAAGCCAGCCACACTGAAAGAGCACGGCCATTACAGCACCCTCCTTTTCCGACCTCGGCCTCATAGACCCACTCCTGCGCGCCGTGCGCGCCGAAAGCTACACAGAACCGACACCCATCCAGGTCGAGGCCATCCCGAGCCTGTTGGACGGGCGGGACCTGCTCGGCTGCGCGCAGACTGGCACCGGCAAGACCGCCGCCTTTGCCCTGCCCATCCTCCAACGTCTGTATGCGGTGAAACCCGTTGGACAACGCTTGCCGCGCGCTCTTGTCATTGCGCCGACGCGCGAACTAGCGATCCAGATCACCGGAAGCTTCAAGGCCTACGGGCAGTTCCTCTCATTGACATACGCAGTCATCTTCGGCGGAGTGGGCCAGGACAGGCAGGTGCGCGAACTGGGGCGCGGCGTTGACATCCTGGTAGCCACGCCCGGACGCCTGCTCGACCTCATGGGGCAGGGGTTCGTCAAGCTGAACAAGGTCGAAGTCCTTGTCCTTGATGAGGCGGACCGCATGCTAGACATGGGGTTCATAAACGACGTCCGCAGGGTCCTCAAGGCACTTCCAGTGAAGCGCCAGACGCTGCTCTTTTCCGCCACGATGCCAACAGAGGTTTCCGCGCTCGCACGGAGCATCCTCTCCAACCCTGTCAACGTCGCTGTGACGCCCGTGGCGACGACGGCCGCCCGGATAGACGAAAGCATAATTTTTGTGGCAAAGGCTGAGAAGACGCCCCTGCTCGCCGGCCTGCTGCAGCAACCGGCAGTCGCCAGGTCACTGATCTTCACCCGCACCAAGCACGGCGCAGACCGGCTCGTACGCCAGCTTGGGACTTATCAGATCATGGCGGAGGCCCTCCACGGCAACAAGTCCCAGAACGTCAGGCAACGGACGCTGGATGGTTTCCGGACGGGCCGCCTGCGCTTTCTCGTGGCCACAGACATAGCCGCGCGCGGCATAGACGTGGAGGGGATCACGCATATCGTGAATTACGACCTGCCGGTTGAGCCTGAGGCCTATGTCCACCGCATCGGGCGCACGGCGCGCGCCGGGGCCAGCGGAATAGCCGTCTCGCTGTGTTCAGAGGAAGAGCGGGAGGCCCTCCGGAACATTGAGAAGTTGCTCAAGCGCCGCGTGCCTGTTGCCCGTGGAGAAAACCGCCCCGCCCCCGCCGTGCTGCCTCCGGCTCCGCCGGCCATGCCGGAGCGCGCTTCTGCGCTAGGCCGGACGCGGCAGGCCCTCGCAGTGCCGGGGCGCGTCCAGCAGCGGGCCGCTTCGCCTACTCAGGGATCGGCGTCTCCTCGGCGACCCGCCTCGCCCAGTCAGGCACCGGTGTCCCCCCAGAGATCCGCCTCGCCCAGTCAGGGACCGGAGTCCCCTCGGCGACCCGTCTCGCCTACTCAGGCGCCGGCGTCTCCCCCGAGGACCGCGCCGTCGAGTCCCGGCAGCCGGACGGGGAGTGCGGCACGGACGTTCCGTCAGCGCGGCAGATAGGGCTTCACTCTGTGGAGCGGCCCTGGAATTGTCGAGGAGTCCTCCGGGCAGGCGGGGCAGCACGAGGGCAATCCCAGCGCGCTGAAGGCCCTGTGACCAGTCTTCCGCAGGAGAGCGGTCGCCCCCGGGGTCGAGATGGGCAGCTCCCCGCAGCTGCAACTCTCAGAACGCGCCCTACTTCGCCGTGTTCACCCTGCCCAGGAACTCGCGGACGGCCAGTTCGTAGCGGACGGAGTCAAGGTTCCACGCGCCCACGTGCTGCGCGTCCGGGTACGAGTCGAACGTCACGATGTCAGGCCGCTTCTGAGCCAGCCCCTCGCTCGTGCTGTACGGCACCTTCGCATCATCAGTGCCATGCACGAGCAGTACCGGGACCTTGAGAGTGTCCGCATCTCGGATATAGTCAAGCTCGTTCCACTTGACGTGATAGCTCCAACCGGCCATGAGTCTGGCGGTGGCCACCACGACGCCGGGGACGCTGCGCTGCTTGCCTGCAAAGTCAATCGTCGCTCCGAAGTCCAGCATCGGCGCGTCCATGATCAGCCCGTCCACCTCTGCGGCGAGCAGCGAGTGGCGCATGAAGCTCATGGCCACCCCGCCGCCCATGCTGTACCCGACAAGGACGATGCGTTTTGCGCCTCCGGCGCGGGCGAAGTGAGCCGCCGCCTCAACGTCCTGCCATTCGGTCAGCCCGAACTGGTGCTTGCCTGACGGGTCGGAAGGCGCGCCTTCGTCGTTCCGATACGTGATGACCAGGGCGTGGGCGCCGGAGTCAACGATGGGGCGGAGCATGCGGAGGGCTTCGGAGCGCCTGCCGTTAACGCCGTGGATGAAGATCACCCACGTCTCCGTCTGACCCGCCACGTACCAGGCCGGCATGGGCCCCAGAGGGGAGTCAAATGTCACCGTGTTGTAGGGCAGGCCGAAGGCCCTGAGCGGGTCGCCGGGGTAGGCGTGCTTGTCCAGACGGGCGGTCTGTCCAGCTGTCACAGTGCCTTCCAGCGTCCGGAACTCCCGTGTCACAGAATTGCCTGACTGTGAAACGATCTTGCCCAGGCGCCCGTAACCAGTTGGCGTCTCGATGCCCCATTCGGCCGGGTGGGTGACGTCGCTGTTGCCGGCGTCCGCCCGTATGGTGACCGCGGTCAGCCCTGCGGTCTCCACATAGAGGTCGAACTTGTCGGGTGTGTGGTCCACCGATAGGGCATCGCTGTTGATCATGATCGAGTAGTAACAGCCGCCGGCCAGGTCCACGATGCCCAGGATTACGAAGACAAGCAGGGAAATGGCGGCTGCCTGTCGGACGCGTCGGCGGAGGAAGCCAGACCGTTTCTTCGAAGCGGCTGTTGTCATTGCTTGGCGTTGTGGGGGTTGGCCCCACCCTCATGTTCCACGAACTGGGAGAAGAGACTTCACTCGGCCTTGCCCTGAAACGTGGCGGTCGAAAGGCTTGAACAACTATCTCAAGATGAAAACACCGGATCAACCGTGGCTATTCGTTGGGCCATGGGATGGCCGTCAAGACCCCAGGGCCTTGTGGCAGGCGTCCATGTAGCTCCTGGCGCCTGTGTTCAAGAACCGGTTCGTGCTTGTGACGTGCCAGCGGATGCCTATGTCATGCCAGTGCTTTGCCTGCGACGGGTCTGTGATAGTGCCGACATGCTTCCCGGCCTTGCGTATCTTCGCGGTCAGTTTTTCAATGGTCTCGACGACCTTCGGGTGCGCCGCCTGTCCCGGGAAGCCGTATTGAAGTGAAAGGTCACCGG
The DNA here is from genome assembly GCA_009693115.1 of Dehalococcoidia bacterium. Lineage (GTDB taxonomy): Bacteria > Chloroflexota > Dehalococcoidia > Lucifugimonadales > Lucifugimonadaceae > SHXW01. Next base: position 7,923 of record SHXW01000005.1, read on the forward strand.
GGCCGAGGAAGATCATGTCTGCGCCCGAAGTGGCTATGATCTCGTCCTGGTTCTCCAGCGCCTCCAGCGTTTCTATCTGGAGCGCCACCATCACTTCCTCGTTGGCTGACTTCACGTACTCGGCGAATGGCTCAATGCCGTGCATCGCGCCGCGGCCGGCGAAATTGCCCCGCTGCCCCAGCGGCGGGAACTTCACCGCCTCCACGACTGCCCTTGCGTCCCGGGCATTGTTGATCATGGGGATCAGGACGCCGTGCGCCCCAGCCTCCAGGAAGCGGAGGATGTGTTTTGGCTCATTCATCCCTATGCGGACAAACGCCGTCGCCCCCGAAAGTTCTGCTGCGCGGATCATGTTCTCCGCCGCTTCGTAGTCGATCGTCCCATGCTCGCAGTCGATGATTACGAAGTCATAGCCCATCCAGCCCATAAATTCGGTCATGGCGGGCGACGGAAAGTTCACAAACGGCCCGAACGTGTCCCGGTTGGCGGCAAGTTTCTGTTTCAGGGTGTTCTTTTTCACGTCCGCTCTCTCCATTGAAACATCCCCTCTCCTTTGGGTGAGAGAGGACGGGTGTTGAGGGTTGGAGTCCCGGTCCGGCCGGCCAGTATTGAAACAGCCCCTCACTTCCGGGGCGAGCGCCGCAAGCGTAGCCTGCGCGCGCAAACCCCGTCAAAGCGCCCGCGACCATTACGATGAACGGATGCGACCAGACAGACTCATCGCCCTTCACTCGGGCCGCCTGAACATGAATATCGGATGAGTTCACCATCCACCGGACTCGACCGCCTGCCCGCGGCGCGGGACCGCCTGACGCAGGGCATGGGCGACGGCCTCCACACCGGCGCGCAACTTTACGTCTCCCTGCGCGGCGCGCCCGTCTGTGATGGAGCGGTGGGCGAAGCGGCGCCCGGCGTCCCCGTGCGCCCGGACACCGTGTTCAGGTGGCTCTCAGCAGGGAAACCCGTGGCTGCCGTGGCAGTGGCGCAGCTTGCCGCAAAGGGGCTGGTCGGGTACGACCGGCCAGTCGCCGAGTATGTGCCCGAGTTCGAACAGAATGGCAAGCGGGCGGTCACGCTTCGTCATGTGCTGACCCACACGGGCGGCTTCAGGAGTGCCGAGCCGTCTGCGACGCTGCCGACCTGGGAGGAACGCGTCGCGGGAACTTGCGCCGCCCACATCGAGGAACGCTGGGTCCCCGGCGAGCGCGCCGGCTACCACCCGAACTCGGGCTGGGTCATGCTCGGAGAGGTGGTGCGCCGCGTCACGGGAGTGCCGTTCGATGTGTTTGCGAGGAACCATGTCTTCCTGCCCCTGGGCATGGAGGACTCGTGGGCGGTCGCCACTCCTGACCTGCCGCAACGATATGGAAGCCGCTGGGGTGAACTTCATTCGATGGAAGGCGGGCAGAGCGCCGTTCATCCTGCATATTCGACCCATGCGTCCCTCAACGTCCTGCGCCCCGGAAGCACACTGCGCGGCCCGGCCCGCGACCTTGGTCTTTTTTACGAAGCGCTGCTGACCGGCATGAACGCCTTCCCGGTCTCTGAAGCCCTCGGAGGGCCGGGGCGCGTCGCGAGCGGAGCGCTCAGCCCCGCATCAGCCACTGAAATCACCAGCCGTCAGCGCACCGGGATGTTGGACGAGACCTTCAACCACGTGATGGACTGGGGCCTTGGCGTCATCATTGACTCGAAGCAGTACGGCCCCGGCGTGCCTTACGGATTCGGCCAGCACGCATCGCCGCGCACCTTCGGGCACGGCGGGTCGCAGTCTTCGCTCGGGTTCGCGGACCCGGAACACGGCCTCGTGGTAGCTGCCATTTTCAACGGGCTGCCCGGTGAGGCCCGCCATGACAGGCGCGTGAAGCGCGTCACCGCCGCCATCTATGAGGACCTGGGACTGGCGCTGTCGTGAAGTCCCCTCTCCCTGCATGGGGAGGGTGAGGCACACGCACACATGCGCAACGACAGGTCGGCTACTGGCGCAGGGCCAGACGCTGCGCCACCACCGCCCATACCGCCGCCGCGACCTGATCTGCAGCGAGGCTGGCGTCCAGCACCCGCCATCGTTTTGGCTCCGCCTCCGCCAGCTTGCGGTAACCATCAGCCACGCGCCTGTGGAACTCATCAGGCTCGGACTCGAACCGCCGCTGCGCCCCTGCCGTCCCCTTGTCCCTGTCCGCGGTGCGGCCCAACGCGTCATGTGCCGGCATATCGAGCAGGATTGTGAGATCAGGCACGAGGCCACCCGTGGCGAAACGGTTCATGTCCCGTACTTCCGCAACGGCCAGCCCGCGTCCGTATGACTGGTATGCCACGGAGGAGTCAGAGAAGCGGTCTGCGACAACCACGTCCCCGCGCGATAGTGCGGGACGGATGATCTTCTCGACGATCTCCGAACGTGCTGCTTCGAACATGAGCAGCTCGGCGCGCGGGTTAATGTCTCCCCCGCTTTTCAGCACCCGGCGCAGGTCCTCCCCGACTGGCGTGCCTCCAGGCTCGCGGATGTAGAGCACGGCTACGCCCGCGGCCTTCAGACGCTCGACAAGACGGGTCGCCTGCGTGGTCTTGCCGGCGCCGTCGGAACCTTCGATTGAAATGAAATGTGGCATGTTTCCATGTGGCAAGCGGCCCGCCCGCACCTTTCGCCGTGCGGCCCGAGTCCTGCGCAGACAACCGCCTATCCGGGCGGCGGTGAAGAGCTGGTGAGTTTCTCTGTGGCGTTGTCGAGCATCTCCCGCCTCTTCGGGCGGGGAGATGCTCCTACGATATTACGGTCTGGGAGTGTCCCGGCGTCTACCGCCTCTTGCGGATGATGACGCGGCGGGCCGGGTCCCTGCCCGCGCTCGCCGAGCCCAGGTTGTAGCGCGCTGCCATGCCATGCTGCAGCCTGCGTATGAATGCCGACTGCGGAGACAGCGCCACCTTGCGTTCGCCCCCCATGATGCGGTCAACAGCCCCGCGTGCCTCTTCAAGGGCGTTTCGGACACCGGGATCGGCAGACGCCTGCTCCTCATCGGAGTCGGCGATGTAGCGCCGGTCGTTGTCCACCGTAGCGATGGCCGTCTGCCTCCGGGCCTGTCCCGCTACGGACGCGCTCGGACGAGGGCTGGTAGAGCCGAAGCGGCGAAGGAACTCTCCCAGTTGCTCGGCTGTGCCGCGGCGCAGAACGTATACAGGCACGCCGAGCTTCTCGGCGTCTCGCACCGCCGTGGGCCGGCGGTTGTAATGGGCCTTGGTGGTCATGAAGAAGTCCGCCTCCTCCGCAGCGTCCGTCACCGTGGCGGGCACCCCCATGCCGATTATGACTTCTTTGAGAGCGGAGCGCGGGATGCCGAACGGGTAAATGCGGACAGGCGGGCCCAGAGGTACCGGCGCCTCCTGCTCGCCAATTCCATTGCCGTTGGAATGGCCGACGACAGGCAGCGCCTCCCTTTCGCCTTGCCCGGAGTAACTGTCAGGTGCGCTGCTGAGCCGGCGGCGCGGGCCGTGGGGCCGCTGCACGTCCCGCAGGTCAAAGGGCGGCGGAGCGATCTCTGGGGCGGCCTCGGTGGCCTCCTCCATGCCGGTGTGCACGGTGCCGTCTGAGTCCATCCACCGGACCTCGCGTGCCGGCGGGTAGCCGCGCAGCAGCAGGTCAACGATGGTGCCCACCTCGCGGTGCACGGCCACGTTGTTCCGCTCGCGTATTTCTATGACGATGTCGAATGTCGGCTCGTGCTTGCGTTCCAGCACCGTCTTCTGCGTGCCGCGGCGGCGGGCCTCCATGTCTCCCAGCGTGACAGACTGCGTGCCGCCGACAAGGTCGGACAGGCTGGGGTTGCTGATGAGGTTCTCCAGCGTGTTGCCGTGCGCGGTGGCTACGAGCTGGACGCCGCGCTCCGCGATGGTGCGAGCGGCCTGCGCCTCCAGATCAGTGCTCATCTCGTCAATGATGATCACTTCAGGCATGTGGTTTTCCACGGCCTCGATCATCACCTTGTGCTGGAGCTCCGTACGCGGGACCTGCATGCGCCGTGCGTGTCCGATGGCCGGGTGCGGCACGTCACCGTCGCCCGCGATCTCGTTCGATGTGTCAACGATGACGGCGCGCTTGCCAATGTCGTCCGCGATCACTCGGGCCACTTCGCGCAGCATCGTCGTTTTGCCGACGCCCGGGCGGCCCAGGAGCAGGATGCTGTCTCCCGAACGCACGAGGTCCTCTATCAGCTTCACGCTTCCGAACACAGCCCGGCCGACCCGGCATGTCAGGCCTATGGGGTCGCCTGCCCGGTTGCGCATGACGGAGAAGCGGTGGAGCGTGCGCTGTATGCCAGCGCGGTTATCGTCTCCGAAAGCGCCCAGGCTCTCGATGACGCTTTGGATGCCCTCCTGCGTGACCTCGTCGTCTGAAAGAAGGACCTGCCCGCCCGGGAAACGCGCCTCGGGGACGCGGCCAAGGTCCATGACGACTTCTATCAGGTCGTCGACATCGCCACGGGCCTTGAGCGCGCGCTGCACGCTCTCGGGCAGGATGGACATGAAGGCTTCGAGGTTGTCCACTATCCGTTCGGTAGCTGGTACCAGGTGTCGTCCTCCCTTGCTAACAACATTGTGTGCCTTCGCGGCCACATCGCTACGAACCGTCAGAAGGAGAAAGGACTTGGTCAGGGGCATCTACCGGGCCGATGGCCCCAGATCCCAACCATCTCCCACTCGAAAGAGTGCAAAACCCATTTTCTGACGTTGGTTGCATGCCCTTCTAGCCTACCGCCGCCACTGCGCGCCCGGTCTCCATCACCGGGACGGTGAGTATCTTTGCCAGCACGTCATATGTTTGCACAGGCTCGAAACCTATGTCCTCGACCAGCCCGGCCAGGCCCTCATCGTAGGTCGGGACGACCGTGACAGCGGCCTGGTTGCCACGCGTGCTGGCGAGAGCTGAGGCGACTAGGCCGGATGCGTCCTCTTTCATGTCGCGGGACCATGAAATCAGGAAGTACCTCCCGGCGCGCAGGTCAGCCGTTCGCAGGAAGGCCATCACGCGGCCATCATCCCCGTCCAGCACCCATTCCATAGTCCTGGCGCCCGGGTTCTCTGAGGCGTCAATCCACTCTGAGACGTCCTGCCCGCGCCTGAGCCTCAGTGCCACCGGTGTTGACGCGCAGTAAAGCCGGAACAGGGCGTCATCATCGAGGGAGGTGCGGGGCCGCAGGCTGGCCCGGATGTCCGGGGTCCCCAGCTTCCCTGCTGCGTCAGCCGCGGACGCAGTCCGGTAAACCGTTTCGCTGCCGGCGGCCATATACCCCGCGCTGCGGGCCTGATCGTATAGGGGGCTGCCCTGCGGGAGCCGCAAGAAAATACGACGCGCCCCGGACTTGCCAGCCGGGATGGCCAGGTCCTCCAGGACCTCTGCGCTCCCATGGACATGAGCCCTGTGGACGTAGAGGTCGCGAATTTCCCATGCCAGCGGGCCCGAACGCGGCCCGGCGCGCACGACAGCCAGGATGCGTCCGCCGTCGCTCACAACCCAGCAGCTCTGCCAGGCACGAGGCGATAGCGCGATGCCTGCGTAGGTGACCGCAGGGAACCTGGCAGATGCACCCTGTATCGCCTGTGGGAGGGCACAGGCCTCCGCCCTGCCGGCGGCGTGCTTGAACGCCAGCAAACGAGGGGAATCGGTCGGGTGGATGTGCCGGAACATCTTTCCCCCAGGGTTAATTCTTTTCCGCGGCCGCCCTCTGCCTGGGACGGGCTGACGGTGACGAGGGTGCGCTCTTCGTCCCTCTGCGGGTTTTTGCGATACCGCCAGCAGCGGGACGCCGTGCGGGTTCGGCGGGTTTCGCCCCGCCCCTTTCGCACGCCATCTGGACGAAATACTCGTGCACGCGTGGGTCGTCTGTGAGTTCCGGGTGGAACGCCGTCGCCATGAGTCGTCCTGCGCGTACGGCGACGGCCGGGCCGCTGGCCACCCTCGCCAGGACTTCCACGCCTTTGCCCACGGCCTTCACCGCAGGCGCGCGTATGAAGATGGCGCGGTATTTGCCGTCACGCAGGCCCTTGAAATCCAGCTCCTCTTCGAAGCTGTCCACCTGGCGGCCAAACCAATTGCGCGCGACCTTGATGTCCAGCAGGCCAAGCGGTTGCGGCGTGGGGTCAACAAGCTCACGGGCTATCACTATCATGCCCGCGCAGGTGCCCCAGACGGCCATGCCCTCCCCGATGGCCCTCGGCAGGCCCTCGCGCCAGCCGTATATGTCCATCAGCTTTACGATGGCTGTGCTTTCGCCGCCGGGGATGATGAGGCCGTCCATGCCCTCCAGTTGTTCCAACTTTCTGATCTCGCGCACATCCACGCCCATACTTTCGAGGACGTGGATGTGCTCGATGAAGTCGCCCTGAAGGGCCAGGACCCCGATCCTGGCTCCGGGCCACGACCCCCCTGTGGCCTTTGTGTTCTTTGGGGTTACCAGCCGCGCTTCTCCAACCGGTCCGCAGCCGGCAATGTTGACACGGCGATGCCGCGCATGGCGGAGCCGAGTCCGGCGGAGACGCGTGCGACCTCGTCCGGATCGTTGTAGTGCGTCGTGGCGCGGACGATGGCGGCAGCCGTCTTGGCCGGGTTCTCCGCCTTGAAGATGCCTGACCCTACGAAGATGCCCTCGACGCCGATCTGCATCAGGAGCGCGGCGTCCGCGGGGGTGGCAACGCCGCCAGCTGCGAAGTTCACCACAGGCAGTTTGCCCGTCTTGTGGATCTGGTAGATCAACTCGTAGGGGGCGCCCAACTTCTTGGCCTCGGTCATGAGCTCCTGCTCGGGCATGTTCTTGATCTTGCGGATCTCGCCGAGGACGGAGCGAGCGTGCGTCACAGCCTGGACAACGTCTCCTGTGCCGGCCTCACCCTTGGTGCGGATCATGGCCGCACCCTCGCCGATGCGGCGAAGGGCCTCGCCCAGGTTGGTGCAGCCGCAGACGAACGGCATCCCGAAGTCCCACTTGTTGATGTGGAACTCGTTGTCCGCAGGCGTCAGGACCTCAGACTCGTCGCAATAGTCCACGCCGAGAGACTGGAGTATCTGCGCCTCTGCGAAGTGGCCGATGCGGGCCTTCGCCATGACCGGGATGGTCACGGCTCGCAGGATGCTGGCGATGAGAGTGGGGTCGGACATGCGGGCAACGCCGCCGTCCTTGCGAATGTCGGACGGGACGCGCTCGAGGGCCATGACTGATACGGCGCCCGCGTCTTCAGCAAGGCGGGCCTGGTCCGGCGTGACGACGTCCATGATGACGCCGCCCTTGAGCATCTGGGCCAGGCCGGACTTGACGCGCCAGTCGCCGACTTCAGGTTTGGCCAGGCTGCGCCACTGCGAACCGTGGGCGCTTGAGTCCACCTTGCCGTTGGCTGACGCCCTGGCACTGCGGCCGCGCGCGTTGACGACGCCGCCCCCCTGGGACTCTGAACGAGACGAACGTGAAGTGGTAGCCATCGGCTTTTCTCCTGTGACATCTGTGCCCGCCGATCCCCTCGCCTGTATCAGGAAAGGGTTCTGGGCGAGGGCGCCTGAGCGCCTCACCTGCCGGATTGGGCGGTATTTATCCGGGTGGACTGATTTCAGGGCGTTCGGCCCTGTTGCCAGACCGGGCCGAGGCCGCGACACCGAACCCGCGCCTCGACTATCCAGAAAGCTGGAACTACGCGCAAGTATAGACCCGTCAACATCGGCGGGCCATGTCTGCTGCAGTGACAGGATCGCCGCGTGTCCGGTTGTGCGGGCCAGCAACAGGGACTGCTCCCCATGCGGAGGGGGCTGCATTGACGGATCCGCCGCGTGTCCGGTTATACGGGCAGTCCGTCCCGCCCCCAATCAGAGGCTGGCCGGCGCTGGGACGCAGGGCTGAAACAAGTTCACCTAGACATTCGCATGGCAACCTCCGTACCGGGGGCGGAGCCCTAGAACGGAGGGGGGCGCTGCTACATGCCCTTACTGGCCATGAAGGCCGCAAGGTCTGACGTGCGGCACGAATAACCCCACTCGTTGTCGTACCAGCCCACGACCTTTACGAACCCGCCGTCAAGGGATGACGTGGAGAGCGCGTCTATCGTGCAGGAATTTGGGTTGCCGATGTAGTCCACGGAGACAAGCGGTTCGTCTGACACACCCAGGATGCCCTTCAGAGCGCCCGCGGCGGCCGCCTTGAAGGCCTCGTTGACTTCGCCGGCGGAGGCCTTGCGCTTCAGAGTGACCGTCAGGTCCGTCACGGAGCCAGTGATGACGGGCACGCGGTATGCCATGCCATCTATCTTGCCCTTGAGTTCCGGGATGACGAGCGTCACGGCCTTTGCCGCGCCGGTCGTCGTCGGGATGATGCTCGTGGCGGCGGCGCGGGCGCGGCGCAGGTCTTCGTGCACCTGGTCCAGGATGCGCTGGTCGTTGGTGTAGGCGTGGATCGTGGACATAAGCGCGTATTCGATGCCGAACGAGTCGTTCAAGACCTTCGCCATCGGCGCCACGCAGTTCGTCGTGCAGGAGGCGTTCGAAACGACTCTGTGCTTCGCGGGGTCGTACTTGTCGGCGTTCACACCCAGCACGAGCGTGATGTCCTCGCCTTTTGCCGGGGCCGAGATGATGACCTTTTTGGCGCCGCCGGTGAGGTGGCCCGCGGCCTTGGATGCGTCTGTAAAGCGGCCCGTGGACTCGATGACGAGCTGTACGCCTGCTTCGGCCCATTTCAGAGCAGCGGGGTCGCGCTCTGCGAAGACCTTGATGCGGTCGCCGTCAATGATCAGGTCCGTGCCGTCCGCCTTCACCGAGCCGGGATAGACGCCGTACGTGCTGTCGTATTTGAAAAGATGGGCGTTCGTCCTGGCGTCCGCGAGGTCGTTGACCGCAACGACGCGCAACGTGTCCCTGTGCCTCTCGCGGATGGCCCGTAGGACCTGCCGCCCGATGCGCCCGAACCCATTGATGCCGACGTTTGCTACTGCCATCGAAAACCCTCCGGATCGTTGTTCAGCAGGCCTCGAAAAGTGCCGGTTCGTCGTCCCGAACACAGTGATGGGCCTGGGGTGGTGTTCAGAGTGATCTCCAATGACCCCTCCCCAGATTCCTCCCTGTTGCTGCGCTCAGGGTCGGAATTACACGGTGACCGCCTGGCTATCTGCCCTTTTCCGCCGTCTATTTTGGCTGGCCGTTCTTGAGGACTCTTCTTCCCGCGTAGGAGGCCTTCGGGCCAAGCCACTCTTCGATGCGTAGCAGGCGGTTGTACTTCGCCACCCGTTCGCTGCGCGACGGCGCACCCGACTTTATCTGCCCGGCGCGCACGCCGACGGCTAGGTCAGCGATTGTAGTGTCTTCCGTCTCGCCGGAGCGGTGGCTCACCACGACGCCGAAGCCAGCCTTCTTCGCCAGCTTGATCGTCTCGATCGTCTCAGTCACCGTGCCAACCTGGTTCAGCTTGATCAACACCGAGTTCGCGGCCTTTTCCCGGATGCCGCGCTTCAAGTACTGCGCCTGCGTGACGAACAGGTCATCACCGACGAGTTGGAGGCTTGCGCCGTCGCGCTTCGTGAACGCAGACCAGCCAGCCCAGTCGTGTTCGGATAGGCCGTCCTCGATGGAGTAGATCGGGAAGTCAGCGCAGAGGTTTTCAAACTCCTCGATCATCTTTTCCGAGTTCAGCCTGCGGCCCTCGCGGCGGAGGTAATAGAAGCCGGAGGCCTTGCGGTAGAACTCACTCGCCGCGGGGTCGAGGGCGATCCACACCTGTTCGCCGGGGACATATCCGGCGTCTTCAATGGCCTGCGTCACCAGGCCCAGGGCCTGCCTGTTCGACAACCCGTGCGGCGCGTAGCCGCCCTCGAAGCCCACCTGCGTTGACAGGCCCTGCTCGCGGAGGAGCGCGCCGAGCGTCTGGAAGATCTCTGATCCGGCGCGCAACGCCTCCCGGAACGACTCGAAGCCAATCGGGGCGATCATGAACTCCTGGAAGTCCGTAGAGCCGGGGGCGTGTGCTCCGCCGTTGAAGATATTCAGCATCGGCACAGGCAGTTCCGTGGGGTCCTTTTCGCCTGCCAGTTCTGCGACCCAGTCCCACAGCCAGACATTCCGGCTGCGGCAGGCAGCCCGCATGCTCCCCATGGAAACGGCAAGGATGGCGTTCGCGCCCATCTTTGCCTTGTTCGGCGTGCCATCGGCGGCGAGGAGAGCGTCGTCCACTTCCTTCTGCGCGGTCACGTCTATGCCGCGTACGGCCTTGTTGAGGGGGCCGTTCACGTTTTCTATGGCCTTCAGGACGCCGCGGCCGCGGAAGCGCGCCTTGTCGCCGTCCCGCAGTTCCACGGCCTCGCGCTCGCCAGTGCTTGCCCCGGACGGGACGAATGCGCCGTGGCGCGTGCCATCCTCAAGCAGCACCTCGGCGTACACCGTGGGGTTACCCCGGGAGTCAAGGACTTCATGTGCGGTGACAGACTTGATCTTGCTCATTTTCCATTTCCACAACAAGCCCTTTCAAGAACGGAAAGGGTCTAGAGATCATCCGGGAATTGGTGGCACAGGTTGATACATGGCCAGCACCAGTTTTCCTCAGGCCGGGGATATGTTCCAGGTGACCGCTGGCTTTAACTGCCGCTGCGCGACGTCCCGTTTTTCACCGCCTGCAGCGCCTTTTCGACCGCGTCCGCGGGGCCGGACGCCCTGACGATGTGGCTGTCCGGGTTGCCTTTGCGCGCCAGTTCCCATGTCTCGATGCCGACCACCGTTTTCCCGTCGGCTATCGCATGGCCGATCTCGGACAGGGTGCCGAATGCGCCTCCAATGGCTATCACCGCCTGTCCAGCCTTCACAACGATACTATTCCGGGCGTAGCCGAGGCCGGTAGGTATGGGGATGTCCACCCAGGGGTTGGCGTCCGCCGGTTCTGTGCCGGGGAGCAGGCCCACCGTCAGCCCGCCCGCCGACTTCGCCCCTTTGCAGGCCGCCTCCATCACACCGTTCAGGCCGCCACAAACGACGATGGCGCCCCTCTCCGCGAGCAGCCTGCCCACTTCCTCTGCGAACATCCGGTCACGGTCCGTGGCCGTATCGCCTGTCCCGATCACCGAGATAAAGACTGGCCGCACCGGGACGTTGCTTTGGGGGCGTGCCCGCGGACCAGAGGGGTGTGAAGTGGTCACAGGGCCCGTTCCAGCACTGCGGCCTGCGCGGCGAGGAGATCCTTGATGCCTGAGCGCGCCATGCCCAGCAGCCTGTCCAACTGCTCTTTGCTGAAGGGCTTGCCCTCGGCGGTGCCCTGCACCTCCACGTAGTCCAGCCCGCCCGTCATCACAACGTTCAGGTCGGTCTCGGCGCGCGAATCCTCGGAGTACGCCAGGTCAAGCATTTCGACGCCAGCGACGATGCCCACGCTCGTCGCGGCAACGGCGCTGGTCAGAGGGAAGGACTTGATCTTGCCCGCCGCCTGGAGTTTCCTGAGGGCGATGTGGAGGGCTATGTATGCGCCCGTGATCGAGGCTGTGCGCGTGCCCCCGTCAGCTCGCAGCACGTCACAGTCAACGGTCACGGTCACCTCGCCCATCGCGGCGGTGTCAGTCACGGCGCGCAGGGAGCGGCCGACGAGCCGCTGTATCTCCTGAGTGCGCCCGCCTGCGCCGCGGTTGTCGCGGCCTTCGCGTGGAGTGCGTTCGGAGGTGGAGCGGGGCAGCATGGCATATTCGGCCGTCACCCAGCCGCGGCCCTGTCCCTTCATCCATGATGGGACACCCATGCCCACGCTGGCGGCGCATATGACGTGCGTGTCACCGATCTCGATGAGGGCAGAACCCTCGGCATTGGGCAGGTACCCGGGCGTGATGCGCACAGGCCGGGGTTGGTCGGGCCTGCGCCCGTCCGTTCGAGTGACTGTCAAAAAGCGGGACTCCGGCGGGGAGGCGGCGCGGTCAACCCGGATTAACTTCGCCCGCCTGACCGGACAGGGGGAGGCGGGATGGCGCGAAACACTCCCAAATCAAACTCAAATCTATCTCGGGCCGAGTATAGCACCGGGATCGCCCGGCACCGCCCCGTCCGCCAGTCTGCGCTATTGTGTACCGTTCGCCGGATCAACCTCCTCCCGGCTGTTCCCTCCCCCTCGCTGTGCCCCGTGGATGCCAGGAGGCGAGGATGGGGGCCGGAGGGCGGTGTGAAGCACCCTCCCCTGCACTTGCAGGGGAGGGAAGAGTACCCATCGGATGATGGGCGATAAAGGACACAACTGATGAAGATCGCAGTCATGGGCGCGGGTGGCGTCGGCGGGTACTACGGCGGGGTGCTGGCGAAGTACGGCGAGGACGTGACGCTTGTCTGCCGTGGCGCACACAGGGATGCCGTCCTCAAGAACGGCCTGAAGGTCAAGAGCCACTGGGGGGACTTCACCGTCAAGGTCAAGGCCACAGCCGACCCTTCGGACGCCGGCCCCTTTGACCTCATCCTCCACTGCGTCAAGCTCTACCACAACGCCGTCGCTCTGCCGCTCCTCAAGGCTGCAGTTGGTCCGAAGACCGCCATCCTGACCGTCCAGAACGGCGTCACGAGCGGAGAGATCATCGCCGCGCAGTACGGCTGGGAGCGCGTACTCCAGGGAGCAACCTACATCGAGGCCGCCCAGCCCTCGCCGGGCCACGTCGAGCAGAGCGGTTCAACGGCGCGGATCGAATTCGGCGAGCGCGACGGCAAGCGCAGCCCACGCGTGGACGCCATAGAAAAGGTCCTTTCCAAGCCGGGTATCCAGGTCCAGGTCTCGGAAAACATCATCGGGAGCCTGTGGGCCAAGCTGGTGTCAGTTGGGTCCATAGGGACATGCATGACCGTCTCGCGTGCGAATTTGCCCGAGGTCCTGGCGAGTGCGGAAGGCGAGAACACCATACGCACGGTAATGGAGGAGATCGTCGCGGTGGGCAGGGCGCACGGGATCAAGTTCAAATCCGGGCTGGTCGACGAACGCATCGCAGGCGTCAAGCCGGAGGCGGCGGACTTTAAGTCGTCGCTCCAGTTTGACCTTGAGCATGGTCGGCCGCTGGAGCTGGATGATCTGCTCGGGGCGGTCGTCCGCAAGGGCCGCGACAAGGGCATTCCGGTACCTGCCAGCGCTGCGCTGGTGATGGCGCTGCAGGCTTTCACCAGGGGCGCGCCGAAGGCCTAGGAACGGCCTCCACTGCTGGAAACGGGCGCCCGTGCGTACGGGCCCCAACTCCAACGCCTGGCGCCGCTGCCACCAGGACGGCCCGCTGAATCTGAGCCGCGGCCGGGGTAACATTGCGGACTGCGAAGCCGGGCTTTTGTGAACGGCGCGCCTTTCAAGGGGGATCCATGCCCGCCCAGCCCATCTCGGACGAACTCCTGCACAGGCTAGGCCAGTTGCCCACGCAGACGATCATTGACGGCCTTTGGGTCAAGAACTGGCCTCAGGCCATGATCCACGGCGCGCGCTCGATATTCCCGGGCAAAAAGATGGTGGGCCGCGCCGTGACGCTCCGCTTCGTCCCGCACAGGCCGGACATCGCTGCTGACAAGCCAAAGGGCGAGCATTCGCCGGAATATGTCGCTTTCGAGTTATGCGGCCCTGATGAGGTGCTGGTCGCATCCTCCGTCGGCCCATGGGAGTCCGTCGGCGGCGACATCAAGTTCTACCGCCTCTTTCAGCGCCAGGCCGCCGGTCTGGTCACGGACGGCTCCGTCAGGGACAGTGCCACGCTGCGCGAGTACGGCTTCCCTGTCTTTGCACATTCGACGACCGCCAAGCAGGGCCCGGCGGTGATGCAGCCCTGGGCCGCGCAGGAGGTCATCACCTGCGGAGGCATCGTGGTCCGCCCCGGCGACGCGGTTGTTGGTGATGATGACGGCGTGGTGGTCGTGCCGGCAGGCATGGCGGAGGATGTCTTGAAAATCGCCGCCGAACGCGAGGCCATCGAGCACGTCATCAAGACAGAGCTTGCCCGCAACCCCGGTTCACCCGGCCGCTACTACCCGTTCAACGACAATACGACGAAGCTATACGAAGAGTATAAGAAGCGCGGAGAGGCGTAGCCCTCCGTCCCCGCGAAACCGCCAGCAGCAGGGGCCGCCGGAAGCGTGTGCCGCTATCCGCCGCCTGTCCCCGCCGCCCTCTTGTTGCGTGCCTCGAAATCGGCGCAGTCCGCGCAGACGCTTGCGGGGATGATGCCCGTCTTCATCAGGATGCCGAAGATCTTGCAACCGAGGCAGTAGTTCAGGAACGCCTCGAGCGACGCCGCTCCTGCCAGCATCCCCAGCACGATGAACGATGCGCCGATCTGGCCGAACCCCAGGGCCAGCGCCGCCGCTGTGACCGTGAAGCCCACTCCCATGCCCTGGGCGAACCGTTTGGGCGGGCCGGCGACGGGCCGATCCTTTTTGACAACGTTCGGTATGAGCCACCTGGTAACGAATAGCCCCAACGGGCTGAGCTTGGGGCCCGTCAGGACTCTGGCGATGAACCCATACGCCAGCGGGACCATGAGCCACTTGAAGTCCGTGTCAACGTATTGGGTGAGCAGGATGGTGGACACGGTCCATATGACGACGCCTGTCGCAACAAACCGCGCCGCGTATTCGTTCACAGGGTGAGGAAAGCTGAACAGAGGCTCTTTGATCTTGGCTTTTGTCTGTGTCGTCACGGCGGACATCGTCTCCTAGGTAAAGAGCCGGAATTGGTGTGGCCCGCAGCGTAGCAGGCAAAGTCCTCCAACAATACCCCCCTCGTGTCGAGTGGGTTGCGTTTGAATCATCCGCTGGAGCCATGTCGCGCCCGTTGAGGGGCGCAGACACCGGGGCGAGAGTCTTCCTGGAATGAGAGACACATGCTTCGCCCGGCCTGACACCGGGCGCATGGACGGTCCTGGTTCATCGCCCCTCTCCCTCTGCTGCAACAGGAGTCGGGACGATGCGGCCCATACCCGAGGCGCGCCGCTGTCGCAGGCACCCGGACTCTTGCACGGGGATGGGAAATTGAGTTGGCCGTCAGGTCAGGTAGTGGCGGCGCGACGAGGTTCGACGATACTCTCTATCTGGTCTGGCACATGTTGAAGCAACAGCGCGCAGGGGGTTCGCATGAACTGGCGGGAACTAAAAAGCAAAAAAATCAAGGTTCTCGGCGGCGCTGTCTCGGGCGGCCTCGATAGCTGCACGACGACGCACTGGCTCGCGAGCAAGGGCTTTGAGGTCCACGCCTTCACAGTTGACCTCGGCCAGCCGGACGAAGAGAACCTTGATGCCATTGCGGACCGCATGACTGGCTGTGGCGCGGTGAGGGCGGATATCGTCCCCGGTCAGGAGCCGCTCGCGGAGGCTGGCCTCAAGGTCGTGCAGGCCCTTGCAGGGTATGAAGGCGGCTACTGGAATACGACGGGTATCGCCCGGCCCATCACGGTGCGGGCCATCCTGCCCGAGTTCCAGAGGCGCGGCATCCCTGTCCTCTTCCACGGTGCGACGGGCCGCGGCAATGACCAGGTGCGCTTCCAGCTGGCATCGAACATGCTTGCCCCGGAGGTCGGGATCTATGCCCCCTGGCGCGACCCGGAGTTCGTCGCGCAGTTCCCCGGGCGGGCGCAGATGATTGAATACTGTGAGAAGAACAGCCTGCCCATCAGGCCGCGAAAACAGTCCCGCTACTCTACCGACGCCAACTTCCTTGGCCTGACGCATGAGGCGGGCGACCTTGAAGACTTGAACCTGCCGCCGTTCTTCGTCGAGCCGGGCATGGGCGTGTGGGCGTGGGATGCGCCGAACAGGCCCGAAAGCGTGTCCGTGCGCTGGGAGGAGGGCCGGCCTGTCGCCATCAACGGCAGGAAGCTCCCCATCGTGGATGCCTTCAAGGAGGCGAACCGGGTGGCTGGGACGCACGGTGTGGGGATCGGCACACATGTAGTCGAAAACCGCTTCGTCGGGGTGAAGTCCCGCGGCATCTATGAGGCGCCGGGCATGGAACTCCTGACGAAGACGTATGAGTACCTGATCCAGTTCGTATTGGACCGCCGAGCGCGCGAGTGGTTCAACGCCATCTCGGCCCGCATAGGCGTGCAGATATATCAGGGCTACTGGCTGGATCTTGCGACCACGTCCGCGCTCGCCGCGTTAGAGCCGGTTACAAAGCTGATGACCGGCACGATCAACGTGCGCCTTTACCGCGGCGCGGTCTATTTCGAGAGCGCCGACGCCATTGCCCGCAACGGCGACATCCCGCACTCGCTGTTCACTGATGACTCCTCGATGGAGAAGCTCGGCTCCTACGGCCACGAGGACGCCGAAGGCTTCCTGCGCGTGCTCGGCGTGTCTGCGAAGAACGTTGGCTCGATCCAGTTTGACGCCTACAGACGGCCGGAGGCGTTGGCCCCGGAGGCGTCGATCAAGAAGCCTGCCGGCACGTCAGTCAAGCGCTCAACCGGCAAGAGCGTAAAGCGGACCAAAAAGTAGGCACGGGGCGCTTCGACCCCACGGCCCGACTCAGCGCTGCCCCGACTCAGGGAGCGCAACCGCTCTGGCGCCGCGTTATCGCCGCGCCCTGCGGGTGGCCTTCTTCGGCTCGGAGACCTGTCCCTTCCATGCCGGGTGCAGGTCGGCCATCACGGCGTCCATGTCAAGGTCAACGCCCAATCCGGGCCGGTCGGACAGCTTCAGATAGTTGCCCTTCCACCCGAGCGGCGTCTGGAGGTAGTGGTCGTAGGCGGGCTTGAAGGCGATGGCGTGCTCTAGGCGGTAGAAGTTCGGGATTGTCATCATCGTGTGCGCCCCGGCGAGTATCTGTCCCGGCCCCTGCGCGTTGTGCGGGGAGACGGGGATGTAGTACGCCTCGGCCATGGTCGAAATCTTCTTCAGTTCGCTGATCCCTCCGGTCCACGTCACGTCCGGCATGATGTAGTCGGTGATGCGGTTCTGGAAGAGAGGCAGGAAGTCGTATCGCGTGAACAGGCGTTCGCCCACGCAGATGGGCGCGGCGCAGTGCTCGCGCACCTGGCGGATGGCGTCCACGCCCTCAGGCGGCACAGGCTCCTCGTACCAGCCGATCTTCGACTGCTCGAATAGGTTGTTGCCGATGCGTATGGCCGTGGGCACGTTGTAGTGGCCGTGAGCGTCGATGAGGATTTCAACGTGCGGGCCGACGGCTTCGCGTATGGCGGCGACTATGTCATAGCCCTGCTGCTCGCCCGCAGCCGAGATCTGTCCTGTCTGGTACATCGTGTGGAAGGGGTTCATTTCCAGGAATGGGTCCAACTTCACGGCATCGTGCCCTTCCTTCACGACCTTCCTTGCCGCGGCCGCGTACTTCGCCGGGGAGTCGCACCCGCCGAACCACCCGTTGGCGTATGTGCGGATGGTGTCCCTGAACTTGCCGCCGAGGAGGTCGTACACGGGCCTGCCGAGGGTCTTGCCCTTGATGTCCCAAAGCGCGATGTCCACGCCAGAAAGAACGGTGGTGGGGAAGCCGCGGGACCCGAGGTAGGTGTAACGGCGGTAAACCTTGTGCCAGAGTCGCTCGATGTCCGCCGGGTCTTCGCCAATGAGGGCCTCCCTGATGGCGTTGACGCCTGCGCCCGTCAGGAGCGAGGTGTTGCGCGGGACGTTTGACGATTCGCCCCAGCCAGAGATCCCCTCATCCGTGTCAACGACGACAAAGGTCCACTGCCATTCGGCGAGCCCGGCGTCTTCACTCTTGCCCGGCGAGCCGCCGGAGAGGTTTGGGACGACGACGTAGGCTCTGACATCCGTGATCTTCATTGGGCCATCCTTCTGACAATGTGGCAGCAGGCATTGCTGCGGCGGAGATTCTACGCCCCGGTGGCAGCGAGGGACGACAGAGAGCAGGATGTGGTGTGCTGCCGCCAGAACGGAAACGGGGCCCTTCTACAGGCTCAGGGCGCGCACATCCCTCTCCCGCCGGGAGAGGGATAGTCATCTCGCGAAACGCGGGAAAGTAGATGCTCCGGAACGACCGTCCGGCCGTACCGGCATCCTGCCACGTCACCCTTGGGACCTGACCGAATGCGTGGCTTTCAGATCATCCTTGCTCTTCGGACGACACAGGAAGGCGCCAATTGGGCAACAAGCTGCAACGAACTGGCGTGAACCCGTCGGGTATAGTTCACAGTGGTCTGAGATGAACGTGAGAGTGAAAGGAGCCCCGGTTGACCCGGTTTCCCCTGCGCGCGCTGACCGTCGTCTTCGCTCTGGCGCTCCTGGCAACCGTCGCCGGGTGCAGTTCGGGCACGCCTGCGCCCACGCCTGACCCTCTTTTCAACAACAAGTGGGAGTTCGCCGGATATCAGGTAGACGTCGATCGGCTGACGGTGTTCGCGCGTGTGTTCGGCGCTTCCAAAGTCTCAGCCCTCCTCGGTGAGGACATCCTCCCGAACAAGACGTCAGGGAGCGAGAAGGCTGCCGGATTGCGCGAGTTCATTTTCGAGAAGCCCGTGCCGGGCAGGTACAACCTGAACCTGTCTGATGACTCCGGCAACGCTTATATCCAGTACGTGTGGGTGCCGGCGGCCACGGTTTCGGACCTTGCTGCGTCGGAGAAGATCACGCTCAAACCAGGCGAGGGGTTCCGGGTCAAGAGCGCGGATAGTGTGGTGCTGTTCACTGGCGTGTTGGGAGAGTCGCGCTGCCCCGTTGGCGTGACCTGTGTCCGGGCAGGTCAGGTGGATTTGATGATGACGGCCTTCAAGAAGGGTGTGCCTGCTGTCGAGACCATGTTCCACGTTGCAAATGGCGTCTCTTCGGACGAACTCGTGACGACATTCACAGTGACCGTCCACTCAGTGTCTCCTGAGCCGCGGTCCGGTGAAAAGCCTGACTTTTCGCAGTACGAAATCGTCGTTTCGGCCGCAGGCGGCTAGCGGGTTGCTTCTCCCGCCAGTGGAGAAGGTGCTATTGGAGCAAGGCTCCCGGCGGGAGAGGGTGGAGCAGCGCGCCCTGAGCCTGCCGAAGGATCCCGCATTTCATCCTGAGTCCCGGCTAGCCGTGGAGGAGTGACCTCTTTGGCCTCCCCAGCCTTGTCGTGTGGTCCAGGTGTGGATCTCGCTTTCATACACGCTTCCAACAGGTCTCCGATTGCGGCCCAACATGCGGCTGGTTGACTGGTTGTTAGAGCGCAGTGGCTGTCGTTTGAGTCCGAGCTTCTCCCTCACCCAGGCACCCAGCGCCGCCGGGTACCCGTCCCGCCGGGAGAGGGGTTTTGGGATTGTTCCTTAGAGCGGTATTCAGGCGCCGCCACGAAGACGAACAAGTTCGAGGTGAGAGTGAGTGAGCGGGAGCGGTCCCGCCTTAGGACTGACAGTGGAGGCAGGGGCGAACGTCGCCCGGCAGAGCGCACCTTATTTTGCGGCCTCTGTCTCCACCCGCCGTACGGACTGCCTCGGCCTCGTACCGGCGAGACCGGGGCAGTCCGTTTTTTGTCCATGTTGAGGCACCGGCGCAGCGCCGCGTCATCCTGAGCGAAGTCCCGGGGACCCCAGGACGCAGAGAAGAACCCGGCGCCTGAGAGAGACGCGTCTCCCGCGGAGCTGGATTCTCCGTTCACCCCGGTCTCGCCGGTACGAGGCCGGGGCGGTTCCGTTTCCTGTCTCGTCGCCGGATAGCATCGCTTTTTGGGGCGAGCGCGGGCGGGCTAGGCCTGCACGATGGGCAGAATGATGCGAGACGGCCTGCCCGCGTCCAAGTAGACCGTGTTGCGGGCCTTCATGGTGTGCGTGTGGCGGCCAAGAGGCTCGCCCGTGTTGGGGTTGACGTCGAAACGCGGGAAGTTGCTTGATGCGATGTCCAGCCTGATCCGGTGTCCGAACTTGAAGACGTTCGACACGGGCGGTAGCACAACCTTTATTTCATAAGAGCTGCCAGGCTCCATGAACGCCTCGTGGTCGAACCCTTCCCGGAATCGGGCGCGCAGGATGGAGTCGCAGAGCGGCAAATGAAAACCTTCCGGCCACTCTTCGGACGGCGGGTAAATATCAAGCAACTTCGCTGTGAAGTCCGTGTCCCTTGCCGATGACGATACCCAGAGGCGCACTTCGAGCGGCCCTGTGACCTCGATATCCCTATCGAGTGGCAGCGTCTGGAACACGATCACGTCCTGCCGCTCAGAAAGCAGGCGGTAAGGCATCTTGCAGGCGACCATGCCGGGCCGCTCCCTCTGGTGCATGGGTCCGTCAGGTATGACCGAGCGCATGCGCGCCCTGGCGGGGATGTAGGCCGCGTTCAGGCCTTCCGGCACCCTCACCCACTCGTACATGCCTGTCACGTTCGCCCCGATGCTCGGCACGGGGTTATCAGGGTCGTGCGTCCATACCGCCGGCACGCCAGACTTGCCTGGTTTCTCTGTCGAAAGGCCGCCGCCTGAGTGCAGGTGGAACGGCGTGGCGACGGCCCGGGCCAGCGGCCACTCCTTCTCTGCGCGCCATCTCCCGCCGTGGTCAACGATGGCGGCGTCTGAAAGCGATGCGCTTGAAACGCCCGACACCGCAGGCACCGGCCTACCCTTCGATAGCCGCAGGGCCGCGCCCGACCCTCCGCCCATGACGAACAGGCGCACCGCTGGCTCATCGTCCACGCCGTTGTCAAGGTCCTTGAGCCAGCGGTCGAACCAGCGCAGGCGCAGGTCGTTATAGACAACGTCGCCCCAGTAGGCGTCCGGGCCGAAGTCAACCTCTCCCACATTTGACGCCCCGCGGCCGCGCATGGCGACGTGGTTCCAAGGGCCGATGATGAGCCGCGCAGCCGACTTGCGTCTTGCCGAGCCTGTCAAAGCATGCCTGGCTTGCAGATAGGCGAACTGCGATGCGTACTCCTCGACGAACGGGTCGTACCATCCTCCCGAGAATACCGCCGGTATGTCGGCGTACTTGTCGAAAGACTCCTTCTGGTACATCGCCTCCATGCGCCACCAGTCGTTGAACACGCCCTCGTTCTGATAGTGGAACAGCACCTCCTCCAGATGCGGCACGGAGGCGATGGGCGTCTGGCCGGGCTTGAAGGGCATCTTGAGCAGCCAGTCACGCAGGTTTTCCGCGCCCTCCTCGATCCGTCTCCGTGCAACCGTGTCGTCCCGCAGCTCGTGAGCGTCCCAGCCGTGGAGGAAAAGAGCGCCAAACATGTGCAAGGCCATCGCGCCGCCCTGGCGCGCCTCCCAGTCGAACGCGCTCGTGGGGGCGACGTCCACCCACAGGGCCGAAAGGTGCGGCGGGCGTTCGAGCGCGGCGACGTTCTGGACGATGCCGCCGTGGGAGGAGCCGACCATGCCGACCCTGCCGCTGGACCACGGCTGCGAGGCGGCCCACTCGACTGTGTCGTACCCGTCCCGGCCCTCGTTCACGTTTGCAGTGTGGTAGTACTGCCCGGTGCCTTCGGAGAGGCCCCGGCCGCGCAGGTCCTGAAGGATGACGACGTAGCCGCGCGGCACGAAGAAGTTGGCGACCGCTCCGATCCAGATCACCGGGTCGGACTTGTTGTAGGACGTGCGGCCCAGGATCACGGGGAACTTGCCGGGGGCAGGCGAACCGTCAGGGAGCGCCGGGCGGTACACGTCCGTGGCGAGGCGCACACCGTCTCGCATCGGGACCATGATGTTGTAGGTGGCGGTCGTGAGGAACGAGGGTGTTGAGGCGGTCATTGATGTACTCGCTTGGGGCTGACAAATAGGCGCTTATCGTCCGGAGAGCGGCGGGACGAGCGGTGTCTACCCCTTTCAGGCGGCACAGTCTAAACGAAAAGGCGCAGTCGCCCGGTTGCGCGTCATACCGAACCGGAGTGGCCGCAGGCCGCGATGGTGAAGAATCCGGGGTGGTGAGAACTGTTTGGCGTCGCATTGGAACCAGCGTGTCCCGCCTCGGATTCCTCACCCGCCTGCGCTTCGCTCCGTGAGATTCGGAATGACGGAGGACGGGGGTTACCGCGGTATCACCGGCAGGGTGACGCGCGACGGGCGTCTGGCATCGTGGTACACGGTCTGATGGGCGACGCGGCGCGCAGTGTCGAAGCCGACCCTGTCCCCTGTATTGAGGTTGCGGTCGTAGCGCGGGAAGTTGCTCGATGACACCTCGACCCTGATGCGGTGGCCCTTCTTGAAGACGTTCGCCGTGGCCCACATGTCTATCTTGAACTCGTACGGCGTGCCCGGCTTCATAAGCTCGGGCTTGAAAGACGGGTCATAAAGCGCGTCGTAGGGACCCGTGCCCTTCTTGAGGTCGTTCAGCGTCCAGCCAGCCGCTGCATTGCGGAAACGTGCGCGGCAGATGCCGTCGGTGAGGATGACCGCCCTCCCGTCCGGGTGCACGTCAACGAGGGTGGCGGTGAAGTCCGTGTCAACAGCCGACGAGTCAGCCCAAATCGTCGCCGTTACAGGCCCGGTGACTTCAACCTCGCGATCCAGCGGCGCGGATGTGTAGAGCAGGACGTCACCGCGCTTCTCGACCGCTCGCCTGTCCTTTGGGCCGCCGAAATCCTTCATCTGGTACGCGCTGCCCCATGTCGGCACAGGGTCGTCGGGGTCATATCGGAAGCGATCGGGCGATTCGTGTCCCGACGGGCGTTCACTGCTGAGCGACCCCTGCTGGTGTTCACCTTCCAGGCCGTCCGCGGGGCGGCCTGCGTGCAGGTAGAACTCTGTCCAGCGGGTACGGGCGAGAGGCCACTGATCCTCAGACCTCCACTTGTTCTCGCCCATCACAAAGAGCCTGATTGGCGGCTCCTCGTCAATGCCGTTCTTCGCGTTCTTCAGACGGGCATCGTACCAGCGCAGGTGTTCCTGAACGATGTCCAGCCAGCCCTGCGGGCCGAATGTGGCGTCGTCGAACTCGCCTGCCGGGCCGTGTTGGAAACCGGGCTGAGGCCTGCCCCACGGGGCGACCTGGTGGCTCCACGGGCCGATGATGATCCTGGTCAACTGCCGCGCTTCGGTGGAACGGGCCTGCGTGCGCCAGCCGTTGAAGACCTTGAGCGTCTCGTACATCAGCGAGTCGTACCAGCCGGTCATGAAGTAGGCCGGCGCCTCCACCTGGCCGTAGCGGTGGCGGAGGGAGTAGCGCGACCACCACTCGCTGTTGGACTCATGCTCGACTACGCCACGGAAGTACGGGCAGTCAACAATGTCGTCCCACGCGCTGACGAGCGGGAGACGCTTCCAGATGGCCTGCATGTCGAGCAGGTTCAATGCCTCGGTCTGCATCGTGCGGCCGATCATGTTGGTGAAGAATGTGGTGTTCGCCCAGGCGATGAGTCCGTCGCAGCGGTGGTGGCCGAAGTTGTCCTGCTGCGATGCGATCGGGACAAGCGCCTTGAGGTGCCTGCTGCCGTCCGGGGCGGGCGTGGTCTGAGTAAAGCCGGGATAGGAGACGCCGAAGGTGCCGATCTGACCGTCGCTCCAGGGCTGTTTTGCAACCCACTCGTGCGTGTCGATGCCGTCGTTTATCTCGCAGATGTAGGGGTCCCAGACACCGTCCGAGTCGTGTCTCCCGCGGCAGTCCTGGAGGACCACGGCGTACCCGGCCTTGACGAAGCCGGTGGCCCAGCGGGTGTAGCGCGTGTCCTTGCTGTGGTAGATCGTGCGGAGCAGGAGCGCAGAGAAGCGTTCCGGCCCATTCCCGCGTGCATCGCCATGTCCGCTCCCCTCGGGAGAGTTTTCAGATGGGGGACGCGGGTTCGGCAGATACACGTCCGCCGACAGGCTCACCCCGTCCCGCATCGGGACCTTCTGGTTGAGCATCAATCTAAATGGCTGGTCGTTGTGCAGCATGGCGCTTTTCCTTTTCTTCCGGCCCGCTCGCTCCGAGACTGCCGAGGGGCCCCGTCATCATCGGTTTTCCAAAACTCCGCCTGGGCCAGACCCCCTTTCGCCCAAAGGGCACCCGAGGGCGAGGGATTTCATAATTTCATGACTGTCAGCCGCTTCTGTCCTCCAGCACAGCCTGCGCGGCGTTGTGGCCTGGCGCGCCCGTCACTTCGCCGCCGGGGTGCGTGCCTGCGCCGCACAGGTAAAGCCCCTTCACAGGGGTTCGATACGAAGACCAGCCGGGCATCGGGCGGTTCGCGAATAGCTGTTGAGGCAGGAAGTCCAGGTGGCGGATGTTGCCGTCCGTCATGCCCACTCGCTCTTCGATGTCCTCCGGCGTGAACACATCCCACTGCTCGATGCAGTCCCGAATGTCCGGCGCGTATGGCTCCAGCGCGGCGATCACGCCCTCGCCCACCTGGCGCTTCACGTCAGCCCATGAGCCGGACTTCAAATGCGGAGGCTGGAATGTGACCCAGACCGACATCACGTGCTGCCCGTCCGGCGCAAGAGTGTTGTCCAGCACGGTCGGTATCTGGACCTGCATCAGCGGGTGGCGCGTCGGCACCCCGCTCATGGCGTCGCGCCAGCTGGCGACAAAATTGTCAAGGCTGGGGTTGATCCGGATCATCGGCGGCATCCGCTTCTCGTAGTCCGGGCCGAGGTAACGCGAGAAGTCCGGCAGGCGCTTCAACACGGCGTGGAGCTTGAGCGATGCCGAGAGCGTCTTGAGCCTGCGCACGGCGTCGGTGAAGTCCGGCCTGAGCGCTCCTTCGGGCACCAGCCTGAGGAAGGTGCGCTTGGGGTCGGCGTTGGAGAGGACGACGGCGGCCCCTACGACTTCGCCCGATGCCAGTCGAACGCCGCGCGCCTCGCCCTTTTTCACGATGACCTGCTGGACATCTGCGCCTGTGCGCACCGTCACGCCCGCGGCATGCGCCGACCGCTCCATGGCCTGGGTGATGCCGCCCATGCCCCCGCGGACCAGGCCGTAGTTCTCGTCGGGCGTGAGCAGGCTCATCTTGAAATAGGCGTGCGCCAGTGCGCTGCCGGGTTCGTCGAGCGCGCCGTAGTCGCCGGTGCCCACCCCCGCCGCTCTGATCGAGTCCGTCTCGAACATGGAGTCGGCGATGTCCTTGACCGGGACGGTGAGCAGAGTTTCCAGAACATGCTCATCGGGAGTGCCGCGGGCGTCAGCCACCATCTGGGCGAGAGTCGGGGGCGACGCTAGAAAGTACCGCTTCAGGATGCCCGCCGCGCTTCTCCAGAATGCGACCCACTCCGGGTAGGCGCGGGCGTCGTGCTTCGAGATGTGTGCGATCTCGTCGGCGGTGCGGCGGTCGTCGTGCCACTGGAAGAAACCAGACCCGTCCGGGAACGGGAACAGCCCGGACGGGTCGAGAGGAAGCACCTCGAAGCCGTGTTTGCGCAGCGCGAGGTCGTTGATCACCCTCTCGTGCAGCACGTGGCAGATGTAGGCGCATGACCCCATGCGCCGCCCGGGGAAAAGCTCCTCCGTGACGCAAGCGCCGCCAACCATGTCCCGTCGTTCGAGGACGATGACTTTGAGGCCGGCGCGGGCGAGGTAGTTGGCTGCGACCAGGCCGTTGTGGCCCGCGCCTATGACAATGCAATCTGCGTGGTCAGACATGGTGGGTACCTGCTGCGGATGAATCCGGCAGACATTATCACCGGATATGGCCGCGCCACGACGGACTAGGCCGCGATTACCTCTCCGTCTCGACCCACGGGCCGCGCTGACCCTCGCGTACGCATTGCGCTGGCCGCTATGCGCTCATTCACAGCCCACACCATCGCGGTCGCGATCAAAGTGATGCGGGTCTGCGCCCACCACCTTGAACCGGCGGAACTTGACCTGGTTGCAGTCGAGGTCAGGAGGCGGAGGGGGAATACATACTGTCGGGTACGAGCGGTCGCACTTTCCCGGAGCCGTGGCCGCTATGTCTTTCTTCTTGCACGCCGTAAGGACGAGGGCGAGCACAACTAGGATGACTGTGAAAAGAACGAACATCTTGACGTTGGCGTAGTTCACACGGGGTCCGCGTGGCCGACTTGTGATGTTCTCAATGCTGGGCGGCTGTTTCTTCATTGACACTCCCCCTCAAACCCGATGACCGGGTGCAACTCCATCCCATTAGGGGCCACGCCGCGCTGCCCATGAATGCGGTCGAAGAATCCTACGCCCGTGATACGCGCTGCTCCGACTAGGTCCCTGAACCCGGTGCCGGGCAATCCACACGCCTGCTCGAAAGCCTCCCGCGCTCCTTGCATCAGCGGCCAATAGTTGCTGTCCGCCGCGCCGGGGCAGGTCACGTCGACGAACTCGGCGATCATCGTGCTGCCGGTGTCCCGGTCCACGACAACGAGATGGTAGTCGCGGTCGCCCTCTAGTTTCACCACGCCCAAGACGGCCTCGACGACAAACGTGCTCCGTTCGACCTGGCCGTTGCGCCGGTCGCTAATCACGCGATCAGGCCTGGGGACGCTGACGAGCGCCTCAACGCTGGCCGGTGTGGGTGTGAGGCTCACTTGGGAGGCATCCCCATCGGAGAGGGTCTTCACCGCCCATCGCTCGACTCCACAACGCCCTACGGCGATTGGCTTTGGCAGGGATGGCGTTGCTGTGGGTGTCGGCTGTGGTGAAGGCGTAACGGACAGGGTTGGCGAAGCGGCAGGCGACGGAGCTTCGGTAGCCGGGGCTTGAACCGCGGTCGCTGTTCCGGACGGCGTGGCTGATGCCGAAGGTGTCGCGGTTGGTAAGAACGCGGGGGCCGGAGGAACGGTAGAAGTTGAACCCCCCGGCGACATCGAGGCGGCAGTCGCCGTGGAAGCGGGGATAACGAGCGCGGTTGGGGGCGTCTCAGCCGGGTTGCTGACCCGGCAAGCCACAGTAATGAGGAGGAAGGCCGCAGCAGCACATAGCGCCCGCAACATGGGCGAGATGATATCCCGACTCGACCTCCACCCGGCGATGCGTCGTCGAGCCAGTACCGTCCCCGGTGCCCGCGTCCATCCCGTAAGGAGTAGGGGGGTATCGCCTGGCCGGATCAGAAACCCCTGCAAACGTGGCGGATCGTTGAGCCGGAGCCGAATCGGTCTGTATTCGGCAGAGTGAAACTGCAATCAGAGAGCCTTCCCATGGTGAGGTTATCGGTTACTTCCGCCTTCACCAAACCTGAAGGGAGCCGCGTCTTTCTTCTTGCAAACGATTGTGGCCGTTTCGCGGTTGCCGAAGGAGTTCCACACATCGGAAGTGCATCCAGACAGGCTTCCCATATGCCGGAGCGTGATGTAGTAGAGGACCCCAAGCGCGAGCAGGTTGGCCGCTAGCAGTGCCACGAGCACGGCCCCAAGCCTTTTTGACATATTGCCGTCTCTCCCACTTTGAACCCATGCCAGCGATGCTGGGCATGGTAAGGGTTCTGCGGATGGCGCGGAGCCGGTCCGCATAGGCAGGAGGTCGGCCAGCCAGGCAGCGCGCCACGTCTCCCGCGTCTGTTGCGGTCGCTGAAGTTGGGGGCCGTCCCGACAGATCACGGAAACCGTTCTAAACCGTCAGGGGTGCCCTTAGTCTCCTGTGCGTGCGCGCTAAACCTGACGGCCTCCCCGGTGAGCCTTGTGTCTCGCTGCCTGCGGCGGCGGCGTCACCGCGCTGCTGGACCGCCCGCGGTGCCTTCAGTGTGGGCGGGCAGAGTGACGGCGTTGACGGACCTGGGCCTGCCGCCCCTGCCGGTCTGGGCCGGTTGCGCTCGCGCGTGCTCGGCACCCCACTCGCCGGGAGTCGCGTAGGCGGGTTGTCGCTGTGGGCGATGCTCCTCGCACTAGGGCCGGGGGTAGGCGCGGCGGCGTGCATTTGGCTGTAAGTTTGGCTGTAGTAGCCACAAAACAAAGGGCCGGAGAGTGACTCCGGCCCTAGTTCAGTAGCAGTTTGGTCGGGGCGGGAGGATTTGAACCTCCGACCACTTGTACCCCATACAAGTGCGCTACCAGGCTGCGCTACGCCCCGCATCGAAAAAGAATAGCATCGGCGCGCCCCGAACGGGCGTCTCTCTCCTGGCGAGTGAACGAGACAGGGCCGGCCGGCCTGTCTGCTCATCAGGTTGTCCCGGCCCCGGCGTCCTGAACGCATCCAGAGTACCCGGGTGGTGCGTATGTGATCTCTGGGTCCGCCTCCCACGGACTCCTCGCCAAGCCCGGAATTACGGTGGCGGCGGCAACAGGATGTGCAGTCAGGCCCCAGACCGTCCGTCTGTATAATCTGAACGAAGGTCGGAATCCGGCTCCCCGGCAGCCCCAGCGGCTGACACGTTTTCTAGTCCCGGCCAGCCGGGATTTGCGCGGATGGGACTCCAGGTTGAAAGAGTTTTTCGCCCAGGCACAGGAACTCCGTCGCCGCATCTCGGAGACTGTGGGGCGTCTTTGACCTGCCCGCCGTAGAGAAGCGCACTCTTGCGCTGGATGTGGAATCGGTCGCGCCTGACTTCTGGAATGACGCTCGTCGCGCACAGGGGAAGATGCGCGAACTGGCATCTCTGAAGTCTCATGTGGAGGCGTGGCGCGGGGCGGAGCAGCAAGCGGCCTCCATTTCAGAACTCCTTGAGCTTTCGATCGCGGAGTCCGACGATTCCATCGCCGCCCAGTGCGCGCAGGACCTGGCCGCCCTGACCGCGAGGTTTGCAGAGCTGGAGTTTGACCTCCAGTTTTCCGGAGAGCACGACCGCCGACCCGCCCTGGTTTCCATCAAGCAGGGGGCTGGCGGTGTGGAGGCTCAGGACTGGGCGGAGATGCTTTTCAGGATGTACTGCCGGTGGGCCGAACGGCGCGGCTGGAAGTACGAAGTCCTGGACTACTCCGCGGGCGAGGAGGCGGGGATCAAGGCCGCCACCGTGAAGATAGACGGCGAATATGCCTACGGCTACACCCGGGGCGAACGCGGCGTGCACAGGCTGGTGCGGCTGTCACCGTTTGACGGCGACCACCTCCGGCACACAAGTTTCGCCCTCGTGGAGGTGTTGCCCGAGCCGGACGAGCAGTCGGAGGTTTCCATACACCCCGACGACATCAAGTTCGAAGCGTTCCGGGCGGGCGGGCACGGCGGTCAGAACGTCCAGAAGGTTTCGACGGCCGTAAGGATCACGCACATCCCGACCGGAATCGTGGTCGCAGTGCAGAACGAGCGGTCGCAGGGGCAGAACAGGGACGTCGCCATGCGCATCCTCAAGGCGCGGTTGATTGATCTTGAAGCCCAGAAACGGGCCGATGAACGAACCAAACTCAAGGGCGAGCATGTGTCTGCCGGTTTCGGCAGACAGGTGAGAAACTATGTGCTCCACCCGTACCACCTGGTCAAGGACACTCGCTCCGGGTATGAGACATCTAACACGGGGGCAGTCCTGGACGGGGACATAGACGACATGCTCAAGGCAGGCCTGAGGGCGCAGGTGTCATCACCCGTGGGGTGAACACATGGGCCCGCCCCAAACCTGCCGGTCAGCCGTGTTCGTATACAAGGACAGCCAATGTTTCAGGTGGCGTAGAGTACCGAAGGGCAAGCGGCCTGATAAGTCAGGCCCGAGCGGGCCGGTGCAGCCCGCACAAGAGAGGGCACGGAAACATGCGAAGGCTCCTGGTGATCCTGGTGACAACTCTTGCAGCCGGGCTCGTCGCGTCCTGCGGCGGCGGCGCAAAAGATACTCCAGCGCCAACCACAACCCCTCCTCCAGCGCGGGCCACGCCGCCGGGAATCGCTCCAGACCTCCAGAAGAAAACTGGCGCACTCCCGGCTGGGACTGAACCGCCGACAGGCGGCACGCTCAGGCTCTTGTGGTCTGACCCTCCCACCCTTGACCCCGCTCTCGTGTCAGACACGACTTCAGCCGGGATCATTGTCGAAGCCTTTAACGGCCTCGTGGCGCTGAACACGGATCTGCAGATCGTCCCGGAACTGGCCGAGTCGTGGACCATTTCGGGCGGCGGCACCATCTATGAGTTCAAGCTCCGCAAGGACATCAAGTTCTCCAACGGCGACCCCATCACAGCCAGCGACTTCAAGTATTCGCTGGAGCGGGCGCTGCACCCGGACACCGAGTCATCTGTCTCGGAGATATACCTCGGCGACATAGTGGGCGCCAAGGGTGTCATTGACGGCCGCGGCAAGGTGACGAATGTTGCGGGCATAGAGGCGGTGGACGACCGCACGCTGCGACTGACCATCGACTCCCCGAAGGCGTACTTCCTCGCCAAGCTGACCTACCCGACGGCCTTTGTGGTGAGCAAGCGGAATGTGACACAGAGCGGTCAGAAGTGGACCGAGAAACCGGTTTCAAGCGGCCCGTTCGTGATAAGCGAATACAAGATCGGCCAGCGCATCACTCTGAGCCGCAATGACAGCTACTGGGGCCGGAAGCCGTACCTGGACAAGGTGGTGCTGAACCTTGCGGGCGGCCAGGCCATGGCCATGTATGAGAACGACGAGGTTGACTTGACAGGTGTGGGCCTCGCGGACCTCGAACGCGTGCAGGACCCTTCCGAACCGCTGAACAAGGACCTGGTCACCATCCCGCCGAGCTTCAGCATCTCGTACGTTGGCTTCCACATCTCCAAGCCTCCGTTTGATGACCCCAAGTTCCGCCAGGCGTTGAACCACGCCGTGAACAAGGAGCTCATCGCCGAGCAGGTGTACTCGAACCTTGTCATCCCGGCATACGGGATAATCCCGCCGAACTTCCCAGGGTTTTCGGACAAGACCCAGGGCCTGAAGTTCGATCCAGACAAAGCGAAGCAACTCCTCTCGGAATCCAAATACGCAGACAAGGCCACACGCCCGCGCATCATCGTCACCATCCCCGGCACCGGCGGTTCGCCGTCGCTCGACATAGAGGTCCTAGCGGATATGTGGAAGCGTGTGCTGGATGTAGACATTGAAATACAGCAGGTGGAGTGGGCGACCTACCTCCAGGACCTCAACCGCAGACGGCTGCAGGTATGGGGCGGCCTGGGCTGGGAGGCCGATTACCCGGACCCCCAGGACTTTATTGACATCCTCTTCTACTCCGAAAGCGCGGGGAACCA
Organism: Dehalococcoidia bacterium; assembly: GCA_009693115.1. Taxonomy (GTDB): domain Bacteria; phylum Chloroflexota; class Dehalococcoidia; order Lucifugimonadales; family Lucifugimonadaceae; genus SHXW01. The sequence continues at coordinate 38,804 of SHXW01000005.1, forward strand.
CGGCCTTTACAAAGACGCTCTCGTTGACGCCAATGTGCTGGCAGCGCGGACCGAACAGGACGTGAGGAAGCGAGTGCAGCTTTACAACGAGGCGGAACAGAGAATCCTGAACAGCGCGGCATGGCTCCCGCTCTGGTTCGACACTGACAGCAAGGCCCTCATCAAGCCGTGGGTGAAGAACTACAGGTTCACGCCGATCATCGTCGAGAAGTACAGGGACGTTTACATCCTGAAATAGGTCGCGGCCCCGATCCATGCTGGCCGGGCCGCCGACCGGGAACCGGGGCGACAGTGACTTCAGGGGCGATGCACGCATCGCCCCTGCGTTGTTCCGGCCGCGGCGTGTGTTTAAGTCGCAGACACCCTTGACATCAGCGGCTTTTCGCTGGAAAGTCCCTCGCATGCTGGCATACATCGCGCGCCGTCTGCTGTGGACGCCGTTTCTTCTGATATTCGTTTCGCTCTTTGTCTTCACCCTCGGCCTCTACGGGCCGGGGGACCCGGTCGAGGTGCGGCTGGGCCAGAACTACACGCCCGAACGCGCCGAACGCCTGCGCGATCAACTCGGCCTGAACGACTCCTTCTTCACGCAGTACGTCCGCTATGTCAGCAATGCTCTCAAGGGTGATTTCGGGGAGAGTCTCAGGTTTCAGGGCCAGAAGGTCACGCAGATCCTCGGCCCCAAGATATGGGTCAGCGTCCAACTGAACGTGATTGCCTTCGCCATCAGCCTGGGGGTCGGCCTGCCGCTCGGCTTTTACGTGGCGAAGAGGCAGGGTTCCTGGCAGGATCCGGTGGTCGTGCTCACAGCCCTGGTTCTTTATGCGCTGCCCGTGTTTATTACTGCGCCGTTCCTGGTCTGGATATTCGCCCTTGAGCTTCACTGGGTGCCCACGGCAGGGTGGGGCGGGTTCCTGGACAAGCGCATCATCCTCCCGGCGGTAGTGATCGGGATACCGGGGATAGCCGTGTTCGTCAGGCTGATGCGGGCCAGCACACTGGACATACTGGGCCAGGACTACATCCGCACGGCGAGGGCCAAGGGCCTGTCTGAGTTCACGGTGAACGCACGCCACACCGGGCGCAACGCGCTCCTGCCGATAGTGACGGTGACGTTCTTTTCACTCGCCGGCCTGCTGGGCGGCGCTTTGGTCGTCGAACTGATTTTCGGAGTGCCGGGCGTCGGCAGGTTGTCGCTCGAGGCAATAACCGCGCGCGACTACAACGTAGTGATGGCGCTGACGATCATGGGCGCCACGGCTCTCGTCGTGGCCAACCTGCTCATGGACATCGCGTACACGGTGGTTGACCCGCGGATCAGGCTGCAATAGGCGGATAGATGACAGAGGCGGCGGCGACAATACCTGCATCAGGCCGGACGGCAAAGGGCGATGGCCCGCTCGCGGTCGCATGGCGGCGCCTGAAAAAGAAGCGCCTGGCGATGGCCGCGGTGGTGATCCTCGTCATCCTGTATGCCGCCGGGATATTCGCGCCGCTCGTCGCCACGCACCACTACGCCCAGACTGACCTGACGCAGACGCAGAAGGCGCCGAGCGGCAAACACTGGTTCGGCACGGACCGGCTGGGCCGCGACCTCTACTCACGCGTTCTGTACAGCGTCCAGACGACGGCGATCATCACCATCATCACCGTGCTTTCGGGCAGCCTTGTTCTGGGCGTGTCTCTGGGCCTGGTCGGAGGATATTTCCGCGGCTGGATAGACACCGTCCTGTCCCGCGTGGGAGAGCTGATCTCTTCATTCCCAGACATATTGTTGATACTGCTTCTGGCGGCGACTCTCAGGCCGCGCTTCCTGGGAATCGCACGCTGGGTGGAGGACACATGGGGCTTGAAGGGCATGGTGGCATCAGGCGTGGTGGACTTCGTGATGCTGGCGGTCGTGTTCCTGCCAATGAGCTGGTTCGGCACGTTCAGGCTGGTGCGCGGACAGGTCCTGGCAGTGCGCGAAGCTGATTTTGTTCAAGCCGCGAAGGCCACCGGCGCGTCCACCAGGCGCGTGCTGTTCACACACGTCCTGCCGAACGTCATAGGCCCGATCATCGTGTCGGCGTCGTTCGGGGTGGGCGCGATAGCCGGTTCCGAGGCGCTGTTGAGCTTCATCGGCCTGGGCGTGCAACCGCCGCGCCCGAGCCTGGGCACGATGCTGTCTGACGTGAACCTGCGCTCTTCGGGGGCCGGGGTGTCAATACTGCGGGATCACCCGGAACAGCTGATATTCCCAGCGCTTGCCGTCTGGCTGTTCATCTTCTGCTGGAGCCTCCTCGGAGACGCGCTGACGGACGTCTTCAACCCGAAGTCAAAATAGGCTCCTCTGGCCCTCCCGCCACGGGTAACAGGCGCTCAGCGCAAGGGCGGGGGCGTGCCGCGGCGGTCCGCCATGGTGCGCGGCATGAGGTCATGGCGGGTCTCGTGTCCGTCGAAGAAGCGCTTCAACTCACCAACCATGAGTTCGAAGAAGCGTGTGCGCGAACGCTCCGTGACGCCGGCGATGTGGGGTGTCAGGAATACGTTCTCCATGTGGCGCACCGGCGAGTCCTGCGGCACCGGCTCGGGGTTGAACACGTCCAGACAGGCGACGACGTCCTTTTTCTGGAGGCGCTCGATCAGGGCGTCCGTCTGCATGATCGCCCCGCGGGAGACATTGACGAAGACGGCGCCCGGCCTGAGCAACCCGAACTCGCGACGGCCGAGCATGCCCTTCGTCGCTGGCGTGAGAGGCGCGAGGCAGACGACCACATCCGGCAGGGAGAGGGCCATGTCGAGAGATGTCAGCGTAAAGCCGTATATGTCCGCAACTTCCCTCGGGATGTACGGGTCATGGACCAGCACCGTGCAACCGAACGGCTTGAGGTATTCGAGGAGCCTCCTCCCGATGTGGCCGCAGCCGATCAGACCCACGGTCTTGCCTGTGAGTTCGCCACGGAGGAAGCCGGGGTCGGCCCTGCGCTCCGCTTCATCTGCCCACCAGCCTCCGGCGATGATCTTCCGGAAATGCGCCCCGGCGTTTCGGAGGCCGATCATCATCATGGCGAGCGCCCACTCGGAGACCGGGTATGAGGATCCGTGGGTGGTGTCCAGAACCTTGACGCCGCGGGCGGCCGCGGCTTCCACGTCGATGCGCTGCGCGAAGCGGTCACCTTCGAGTTCACCGATCACCCTGAGCCGGTGCGCGGCGGCCAGCACGCGGTCTGTCACGCGCGGAGAGCCGTGGCAAACGATGAGGGCGTCCGACCTCTGGCAGAGAGCGGTGAACCGGGCATCCACATCAGGGCTGACAACTGGCGGCGCGTCCCACGAGGACGCCTCGTTGAACTCCTCCCAGTGGAAGTCAGCAAATGCGTTGAGCCTCGCCATGTCCGCGGCGCCGAGGTAGATGTCTCGGACTTCACGGTTGCTCGCGAGTGAGACGAGGGGTCTTGTTGCTGGCATGTGAGACGGGACGCTCCTTGTCTGTATGGTGCGGGCGGCATCCGGACGGTTGCCGGACGGGGTTGGTGGATAGTGGATACAGGCTCGCGCAAGGCGGGGCCTGTGGCTACGGCGCAGCGCCGGTTTGTTAGGATGGCCCGACTGGCCTGATCACGTTCCGCAGGGCTGTTGGTTCATAGCGCAGTCTGGAGCCTTCTCCATGAGTTTCTTCAAGTCACGGCGTTCATCAGTGGTGGCGCGCCGGGGCGTAGTCGCCACGAGCCAGCCCCTTGCCGCCCAGGCGGGGCTGAAGATGCTCATGGACGGCGGCAACGCCGTTGACGCCGCGGTGGCCGCTGCGGCCGCGCTGAACGTCGTCGAGCCCGGCTCGACGGGTATCGGCGGAGACATGTTCGCGCTGATCTGGTCCAGCGGTGAAAAGAAGGTCATCGCGCTCAACGGCTCGGGCCGGTCGGGCGCGGCGGCGAACGTCGATGACGTGCGCAAGCGCGGCTACAAGGCAATCCCCAAGACCGGCAAGGACGCTGCCCTGTCCGTATCTGTGCCGGGTACGGTTGACGGCTGGGACACCGCACTCAAGGTCTGCGGCAGGATGACGCTGAAAGAGACGCTCCAGCCGGCGATTGACTTCGCCATCAACGGGTATGGCGTGTCCGACATCATTGGCAACCGCTGGTCCCAGGTGGAGGCCAAGCTCAATGAGAGGCCGTCTGGCAAGGAGATGCTCCTGGACGGACGCGCCCCGCGCTACGGCGAGGTGATGAAACTACCGACACTCGGCAAGACGCTCCAGATGATCGCAGAAGGTGGCCGGGACGCCTTCTACAAGGGCAAGGTCGCCTCGGCGATCGCTGGTTTCGTACAGAAGGAGGGCGGCTGGCTCACGACCAAGGACCTGGCCGCGCACCACTCCGACTGGGACAAGCCGATTTCGACCAAGTACCGGGACACGACGGTGTGGGAGTGCCCGCCGAACGGCCAGGGAATCGCTGCGCTCGTGGCCTTGAATATCGCGGAAGGGTTTGACATCGCCGACATGGGCTTCCAGTCTGCCGACACCTATCACCACCTGATCGAGTCCATGCGCCTGGGCTTCGCCGACGCCTTGCAATACGTGGCGGACCCGCGAGCGGCGGAGGTACCGATAGGCCCGCTGCTTTCCAAGCAGTACGCGAAGCGCCGGCGCGGTCTGATCCGGCGCAGCGCTGCCATGCCGGAGGTGTCCTACGGGGATCCCATGGGCGGCGCTGACACGGTGTATGTGACCGCCGTGGACGGCGAAGGCAACGCCTGCTCTCTCATCAACTCGCTTTATGAAGGGTTCGGGTCGGGGCTGGTGGTGCCCGGGTACGGGATCGCGCTCCAGAACCGTGGCTCGCTGTTCTCCTTCGACCCCAAGCACCCGAACTATCTTGAAGGGAACAAGCGGCCCTATCACACGATCATCCCGGCGATGGCGACGCGGGACAACGAGATGTGGCTTTCCTTCGGGGTCATGGGCGGGTTCCAGCAGCCGCAGGGTCACATGCAGGTAATCGTGAACATGGTGGACTTCAAACTGGACTCGCAGCAGGCGTTGGACGCGCTGCGGTTCCGGGTGGACGTGGAAGGGACGGGGACGGTCGTCCTCGAAGAGGATGTGGCGGACGATATCGTGAAGGAACTGAAACGCCGGGGCCACAAGGTGCAGCTGGTGTCGGGCTACGAACGGTCCGGCATGGGCGGCGGACAGGTGATTTCACGCGACCCGGAGACGGGTGTGCTGACCGGGGGCTCGGAGCCGCGCAAGGATGGCGCCGCCGTGGGGTGGTAGTTAGGGAAACACCTTGAACGCGCCCTCACGGCCTGCTTCAGGAGCGCTCTTTGGGAGAGCAGCGCGGCGAACTCGGGGCAAACTCAAGTTCACACTTGGCCCGGTGGTAGGATTACCGCCGTCCCGGCCTTCGGCAACTAACCGCTGACCATTCGGACTGGACGATCAGGAGAAACACTTGGGCAAGATCAACGTAGCTATCGTCGGCCTTGGGAACTGCGCATCGTCGCTGGTTCAGGGCGTTTACAAGTACGCTGAGGTTGCCCCGGACGCGCAGGTCCCCGGCATCATGCGCCCGGTGCTGGGCGGCTATCACGTGGGCGACATCAATATCGTCGCCGCCTTCGACGTTGACAAAGAGAAGGTCGGGAAGGACATAGGCACGGCGATCTGGGCCGGGCAGAACAATACGGTCAAGTTCCACGATGTGCCGAAGATGGGCATCAAGGTTGACCGGGGGATGACACACGACGGACTGGGCAAGTACCTGTCCGAGGTCATCGTGAAGGCGGACCCGCCAACCGCGGACATCGTGGGCATCTTGCGCGAGCGCAAGGTGGACGTGGTCATCAGCTACCTGCCCGTTGGCTCGAAAGAAGCCACGCACTGGTATGTGGAGCAGGTGTTGGCCGCAGGGTGCGCTTTCGTGAACTGCATCCCGGAGTTCATCGCCGGGGACCAGACGGGTTACTGGCCAAAGCGGTTCAAGGACAAGGGTGTCCCGATCGTCGGCGACGACATCAAGTCGCAGGTGGGAGCGACGATCGTCCACCGCATGTTGACGCGCCTCTGGGGAGACCGCGGAGTGCGCCTGGACCGGACGTACCAGTTGAACTTCGGTGGAAACACTGACTTCCTGAACATGCTGGAACGGGAACGGCTGACTTCCAAGAAGATCTCCAAGACGAACTCGGTCAAGTCCCAGATGGACCGGGAGATAGAAAAGCAGAACATCCACATCGGCCCGAGCGATTTTGTGCCGTGGCTTCAAGACCGCAAATGGGCATACATACGCATGGAGGGCACTTCCTTCGGCGATGTGCCGTTGAACCTGGAGCTGAAGCTGGAGGTCCACGATAGCCCGAACTCGGCCGGAGTCGTGATAGACGCGATCAGGTGCGCCAAGCTCGGGTTGGACCGGAACATCGCTGGGCCGCTCGAAGAGGCGTCGGCGTACTTCATGAAGTCACCGCCGAAGCAGTTCAGAGACGACGTGGCCCGGAACCGGCTTGATGAGTGGATCGAGAAGAACTCTTCAGCCAGCGGCACGAGACCGGCTCCCGTGAAGGCGGCAAAGACGGCGGCCAGAACGGTCAGAAAGCCAAAGGCGAAGCAGGTCTGAAACAGAGCGTGTCATGCTGAATTTGTCCCAGCATCGCTCGCTTACCCATCGCCATGCGCAGAGACGGTGTCCGGCCATCCTGGGCGAATTGCGCGAACACGCGGGCGTGGTTCACCCTGCGGGAGACGGTATTTCAGGCGGTCTGGGGTACGTGGGCTGAGGGATGGGCTCGGCCTGAAAGACGACAAGGGTGGAGCTTGACCAGCTTGTGAGGACGGGGCCGGAACCCCACCGTGGAGGTTGGATGTGAAGATCGCACTGGTGTCACCGTACGATCTTTCGTACCCGGGTGGGGTCACGAGCCACATAGCCGCGCTGGGGCCGGAACTCGCCCGCCGCGGCCACACGGTGAAGATACTTGCGCCGTCCTCGCCACCCCCGCCAGAGATACCGGGTGTGGAGGTCATCACGTTTGGGCGGTCGGTGCCTGTGCCCACCGCGGGGTCAGTCGCCCGGATTTCCTTCAGCGTGTGGCAGGAGCCTCGGCTCAAGGCGACTCTAGAGGCAGAGAAGTTTGACGTGGTTCACGTTCATGAGCCGCTCATGCCGTTCTTTTCGATCATGGCGGTGTACTCTTCGCCGTCCATGACGGTGGGGACTTTCCACGCCTTCAACGAGGCAGGCGGGCGCGGCTATCAAGTGTGGAAGCCCGTACTGGGCAACCTGGCCGAGCGCCTGCATGGCCGCATCGCCGTGTCGCAGGTGGCCGGAGACTACGCGAAGAGGTACTTTCCGGGCGATTATGAGATCATCCCAAATGGGATAGAGGTCGGAATGTTTTCCCGTCCCGCGCCGAAACCGGCGGGGCTGTCTCCGGAAAACATCAACCTGTTATTTGTGGGCAGAGTCGGAGAAAAGCGCAAGGGGCTGCGTTTCCTGCTCGCCGCGTACAGCACGTTGAAGTGGGAGTACCCAAACCTCCACCTGACCGTGGTCGGACCGGGCGTGCCGGACGCCGACTCATACAGGACCATCGGAGAGCGCAACATCCAGGACGTATCGTTCGTGGGGCAGGTATCGCGCACCGAGCTGGTTTCCTATTACCAATGGGCGGACATTTTCTGCACTCCCGCCACGGGCAAGGAGAGCCTTGGCGTGGTGCTGCTGGAGGCCATGGCGGCCTCAAAGCCGATAGTCGCCACGAACATCCCCGGTTACGCAGGTGTGATCACGGACGGGCATGACGGACTGCTTGTTCCTCCGCGTGACGAAAAGGCCCTTGCCGGCGCCATACGCCGGCTGATCGCGGACGCAGCTTTGAGTGAAAGGCTCGCCCTGGCGGGCAGGCAGACCGTCCGGCAGTATGATTGGGGAGTGGTGGCATCCCGCGTGTTGGACTTTTACGCAGCTACTGCCAGCGGGCGCATCTCCGCCGCTGCCACGGCCTGACATCCTTTTGCGATAGCTGTGCCATCACTTCAATCCGCCCGTTACGCCCTGCGCGGCGCCGTGGCGAAGTATTTTGAACAGCCGGCAGCCGCTTTCCTTTCGAAGGTCGGCTTCACGCCAGCGCGTGCCACCCTTGCCGGCTTGGCACTCGCCTGTGCGGGGGCATACTTCGCCGCGACGGGCCTCTTCTGGCAGGCCGGCCTGCTGAACGCGTTCGGCTCGGTGTTCGATCTGCTCGATGGCGCGATAGCCCGCCGCACGAACACAGTAAGCAAGGCGGGAGCGCTGCTGGACTCGACGGCGGACAGGGTGGCAGAGGCGGCGATATTCATCGGGCTGGCCTGGTGGTATTCGGGGCTTTACGGTTACGACCACACAGTTACGCTCCTGGCGTTCATCGCCTTCGCCGGTTCAATGATGATCAGCTACGTGCGGGCCCGCGCAGAAGGCCTCGGGTTCAAGGGCACGTCCGGCTTCCTGACGCGCCCTGAGCGCGTGGTCATCGTCACTATCTGCCTGCTCATCAGCCACCCTGAATACGCGCTGTGGATACTCGCGGTTGGGACGCCGCTCAGCGCGCTCCACCGTTTCTGGATAGAGTGGCGGAATGCCAGCCGGACGCCCGGCGCCTGACCTCTGCGGCCCCGAGATTCCTGTCCGGGCGCCTGCCGCAGACCCGGTGCCCAGGGCAACAGCCGGAGGCAGGGCCGTCCAGACCGGCCTCTGATGCGTAATACTTATCCACCACCGGGATTTGGCACCGGGCATTGGCACCGGGCTTTCGCCCTCTCTGCGCTGGCTCAGATGGATTTCTACCCACACCCATGGCCCTCTCCCTCCAGATAGAGGGAACGTAAGCATCATCTCCGTTCTTATGCGACACATCTTTACAAGAAGACTCTCGCTCATGGCCGTCGCCATGGCCGCGGTGAGCGTTGTGTTTTTATCGTCCGGCCGCGTGACGCTGGCCGGAGGCCCGGTACAGGAGACCGCGGATGGGGCGATCAAGTTGCTCTCATCGGGCGCGGAGAGCCGGTTCCCGGACGCCGTCCGGTTCTTCGCAGAAGTCGAAAGCGTAAATGGCATTCAGGACATCAGGGTCAACTTTTCTGAGGGCGCGCGCGGAGTCGGGCAGTACAACTACATAGACCTGCCCAAAGGCGCCATCGGCCTTGTAAGTGGTGAATTCCTTCAGAAGATCAACACGCCGGACAGGTACATGCCGCCGGGGTCGCGGGTGAGATTCAATTTTGAGATTACGGACAAGGCCGGGAACAAGCTGACCAGCGACAAGAGGGAGATCATAGTCACGGACGGACGGCCCAAATTCAAATGGGAAACGGTCACACAAGGCCCGATCACCGTCTACTACTCCGGTCCAATACAGACGCGCGCAGAAAGGCTGGCCGTGGCAGCCAACGCGGTGTTGAAAAAGATGGCGCCTGTGACTGGGGCGGAGACTGTGACGCCCGTCACGATCACACTCTATGCGAATAATGCGGACATGATCGGCGCGATCCAGACATCCTCCGCCGCCGCGGCGCGTGAACTGATTACGGAAGGCCAGGCCTTTGCCGCAAACAACGTTGTGCTGGTGCTGGCAGGCAACCGGGACATCGGATCCGTATCGCATGAACTGACGCATGTGCTTGTCGGGCGGGCCGCCGGGCTGGGGACGTTTGTGCCGACGTGGCTCAACGAGGGGCTGGCCGAGTACGGGAACCTGGATCCGGGCGTCTCCTATGACCGTTTCCTAGAGTGGGGAGTGGACACCAACAGGATCACGCCACTCTGGAAGCTGGGGTCGTTCCCCGGGGACCCGAACCTGATCATCCTCTCGTATGGGCAGGCGCGCAGCGTGGTGAACTACATGGTCACGAAGTACGGCCCGGAGAAGATGGCAAAACTGCTCGCCGCACTCGGAGAGGCAAGGCCCATCGAGATGGCAATGCAGCAGACCTACGGCCTGGGCCTCCGCCAGCTCGACGTCGAGTGGCGCCAACACGTGGGCGCCGACCCGTACGTAGAGCCGACGCCGGCTCCCACGCCCACGCCCGGCAGGCAGGCAACCCGGGTATCTCCGACTCTCGCTCCGTACAGCCTGACGCCGCAGGCGGGGGATGTCCCGACAGCGGCTCCCACGGCTACCGTGCCGTCCGCTGCGGACACGCCAGTGCCATCGCCAGCGCCGGAGGAGACCACCGCTGCGAAGCCAGGTGGAGGGTGCAGCAGGTCTTCTCGAGGCGGTGTCGAGGCTTCCTCGATTGGTGGGCTGCTCGCGCTGGCGGGAATTGCCGGGTACAGGTCCACGCGTCGGCGCAGGAACCAGCCGCCTACCTGACCGGCCGCGCCCTGTCCAACAAGCCCTTCAGAGTCCCGCCGAGTATCGCCTTCCTGTCCACCTCGCTGATGAAGCCGCAGTGAGCGCGGAACGCCTCGAGTGACTGCCTGTACGTCATGTATGACATGACCGGCGGGTAGTCCGAGCCCCAGCACATCCTGGCTCCGAACTTCTCGTAGGCCGCCTTATACACCCAGTGTGTGTCACGGTACGGAAAGTCCCAGTGGCGTTCCCGCCCCTGCAGGTAGCCGAACCCGGAAAGCTTCAAGTAGATGTTCGGCAGCTTTGCCGATTCGAGCACGTTGTTCAGGTCAGGGTGCGGCGCTGGCTCGTGCGCTGAAAGCGAGCTCATGTGGTGGCAGAGGATGGGGACGTCCGGGAACCTCTCCGCCACCTTGCGCAGCACATCCTGGTGGCGCGGGCGGCAGGCGATGCTTGCAATGAGTTTCAGTTCGGAGGCGGTCCGCCAGAAGGCCGTGCCATCAGGCGAGAGGAACCATGAGGCGTCGTCCTCGGATGCGATGTACTGCGTGAAGCCCTTCATGGGCCACTTTGTCGCCGCCTCTTCAAGCCGCTTCGCTGCGCCCTTCGTGTGATAGGTCGGCGACCAGAACGAGTCTATGTCCGCCCATTGGTCCAGCTTGTCCGGCCAGCGGCGGACGGCGGCTGCGATGTAGTCGTTGTTGTCCCAGTTGCCCCAGATTGCCGCGGTCGTGATCGTGGCGCGGTCAACGCCGTTCCCGTCCATTGCGTGCAGGAGCATCTCCACCATGCCGCGGGAATCCGGGTCCGGCACAGCGGGCAGGTAGGGCCAGTGACGCCATGCGTGGCAATGAGAATCAATGATCATGGGCGTGTATCCGCAGGCTCCACAGCGGGCCGGTCTCGCCCGTTTCCGACGGGCTTTATCTGCGCACAGGGCTGCAATCGTAACTGACGAGAGAGCCCCTCGTGCGCGCCGTCCCTTTCGGACGCCGGCACCTGTGCCACCCCTCGATACCAGTGCGGCATCTGTGCCGACTGTGGACACCAGAGGGTGTAACGGGGGTGATACACCCACGCAACAAATTCGAAACATTCAGGCCATAATGTCGCTGTCAATGACCTGATGGGATACGACACAAGGAGGGTACATATGCCTGCGGGAATTGACAGCGGATCTACAGCATGGATGCTCGCCGCGACCGCTCTCGTGCTGTTCATGACGCCCGGTCTTGCCTTCTTCTACGGAGGGCTGGTGCGCCAGAAGAACGTAGTGAGCACGATCATGTACAGCTTCATCGCCATGGCGGTGGTGAGCGTAATCTGGGTGCTCTGGGGATACAGCCTGGCCTTCGGCCCAGGCGGCAAATTCATCGGTGACCTCAGTTTCCTGGGCTTCAAGGGCGTGGGCGCGGCCCCGCTCAGTCTGCCGGGCACCGTGGGCGCAGACGGCGCGCCGCTTTATGCGATCCCGCACACCGCCTACGCCATCTTCCAGATGATGTTCGCGGTGATCACGCCGGCCCTGATCACGGGCGCGTTCGCAGAGCGGTTCAAGTTCAAGACGTACCTCGTCTTCCTCGTCCTCTGGATCACGTTCGTTTACGCTCCGATAGCGCACTGGGTCTGGGCTGGCAACGGCTGGCTCTTCGGCATGGGAGCGCTGGACTTCGCGGGCGGGACTGTCGTACACGTGAACGCAGGTGTCGCGGCGGTCGTGGCTGCGTGGCTCGTCGGCAAGAGGCGCAACCCCGGCGCCGAGCCGCACAACGTGCCGTTCGTGGTGTTGGGCGCGGGCATCCTGTGGGTTGGCTGGTTTGGGTTCAACGCCGGGAGCGGCCTACTTGCCAATGGGCAGGCGGTGAATGCATTCCTGGTTACGAACACGGCGGCTGCGGTGGCGGCTCTCGTTTGGGCGCTGCTTTCCTACGCCCACTCTAAGAAGATGAGTGCGATAGGCGTGGCTTCCGGCGCGGTGGCCGGCCTCGTGGCGATCACCCCTGCCTCCGGCTACGTTGGCCCGATGGGCGCGATGGCGATTGGCCTCGGAGCCGGCGTGCTGTGCTTCTACGCGGTGCGCCTGCGGCCGAAGCTGAAGCTTGACGACGCTCTTGATGTGGCCGCGGTGCACGGCATTGGCGGCATATGGGGCGCGATAGCGACGGGCATCTTCGCCACAGCCGCCATCAGCGGTTTCACGCCTCCCGCCGGGGACGGTCTCATCAACGGTAATGCCGCGCAGGTCTGGGTGCAGGTCAGGGCGGTGCTCGCGACGATGGGCTATTCGTTCATTGTCACGTTCATCATCCTGAAGGTCCTGGACAAGATCCCCGGCCTGGGCCTTCGTGCCTCGGAGAAGGCTGAGGATGACGGCCTGGACATAGCCGAGCATGGCGAGCGCGCCTACGTGAGGGACGGCGCGGACTAGTTGGAAACACTCATCCCCTCCCCTTCTGGCGGCGCGTTAGCCCGCCGGGATGGGAGGGGACGGACGGGGACACAACCAGGGCTTGCCCGCACCGGGCTGGCGCCCGGTAGCGCTTTCACGGGAGGAGCAATCACATGGTCAAGATAGAGGCGATCGTCAGGCCGGAACGCATCAACCTCGTTGTGTCGGCCATAGAGGCGGCGGGGTGCCGCGGCTATCACTTCGAAAACGTGACGGGCCGCGGCCAGCAGGGTGGCATCGAGGTCTTCACGGGCCGGGGCGGGGCCACTACGACTCGCACCGCACTGCCCAAGACCCTGCTTGTCACGGTGGTCGAGGACAAGGACAAGGACAAGATCGTCAAGGCGATCATCGACGCAGCCCGGTCCTCAGGGGCGGGCGCGATAGGTGATGGAAAGATCTTCATTTCGCCCGTGAGCGAAGTGATCCGGGTGCGCACCGGCGAAAAGAACTCGGCGGCGCTTTAGTAGCTGTTCCGAAATTCCCTCTCCCACCAGGAGAGGTTTGAGGGTGAGGGCTTTAACCTGAGCCCGCGCCCGTGATTCGGGACCGCCTCGATGCCCAGCCGTAGGAATGAAAAGTGCCGGGGCCCCGATCTAATCGGGGCCCCTTGCCTGTTACGGCCTCAGCGCGCCCTGCCAATGCCGCAGGTGGCGATTTCTGTCCGAAGCGTTCGGCTGGCTCGTTTGTGCCTGTCATGCCGGGCGCGGTATGATTCCAGTCAGGGCAGTCCGTCTGATTGACCAGAAGACAGGCGTGCTGCGGTGCGGCGTAGGAGCGTAGCTCAGTTGGCTAGAGCGGCGGTCTCCAAAACCGCAGGCCGGGGGTTCGAGCCCCTCCGCTCCTGCCACCTCGCCCACCATGTGCCCCAGGCGGGGCTGACGGTCGCGACCGTGCGCGTGCTAGCCCGTGCTGGACGGGCTAGCACGAGAACATGCCGCTGAACAGGCGGCCCGTGACTTCCAGCAACCGCCGAGGTGTTGAAATGGTAGACAAGCAGCGTTGAGGGCGCTGTGTCCGTTAAGGGCGTGCGGGTTCGAGTCCCGCCCTCGGCACCAACTTCACATGCCAGCTCCTGCCCTTCAGGGGAGGCGGGTCAGGGATGGGTGAAACTCCTGACAGCAAGCTCCCATAACCTGGGGCGACGTAGCCAAGTGGTCTAAGGCAGGGGTCTGCAAAACCCCGATTCGGCGGTTCGAATCCGCCCGTCGCCTCCAAACTCGGTTCGAACAAGGGCCGGAGCTTTGCTCCGGCCCTTTCCGTTTGGCGGATAGATGGCAACCAGGCGATTGACCGCGCTTTGAACCCAAGAGGGGAGGATCGCCCTCGGTAGGCGCTTTGCAACAGCGCAGCCGGCCGACGTGACGCTGTCAGCCATGTCGCATGGCGAGGTGTGCGCTTTCGGCCCGGATATGTTGCAGGACTGTCGGTCTGGCCCGGAGTTGGACGCGTATCGCGCCGCTCACCCTTTGGGGCCGCGATGCGGCCGGATGGGCACTGGAAACGAACCCCTTGCGGGTCGTTTACGTCCAGCCCTTTTCGCTCATCACGCGCCCTGCGATGAAGGAGAGCTTGCGTGACAGGGCAGGGTCCCGCGATCCGGGCGCGGTGGCGATGGCGCTGCTCAGGGCGCGATCACAACCGTGGGGGCAGTTGGTGGTGTTTTTGCTGTTTGAGTGTGGCGGTGGTGGAGCGGCGTCAAGCGCAGGAACGACTGCACGGATCAGGTTCCGGGCGTGGCCGGTGTTTTCAGCGAGGACCTTCAGGATCGCCGTTGCCGTAACGGCCTCGTGGTGCGGGTGCCAGCAGTCGTAGTCCGTAACCATGGCAACTGTGGCGTAGCACATCTCGGCTTCCCGGGCGAGCTTCGCTTCGGGCATGTTGGTCATGCCGATGACGTCGCAGCCCCACGACCGGTAAAGCTCGGACTCGGCGCGCGTCGAGAACTGCGGGCCTTCCATGACGATGTACGTGCCGCCGCGGATGACGGGTGTCTTTGCTTGTTTCGCCGCTGCTTCAAGAACGTCGCCCAGGCGGGCGCAGACGGGGTCCGCCATGCTGACGTGGGCGGTGAAGCCTTCACCGAAGAAACTCTTTTCACGGGCGAAAGTGCGGTCTATGTACTGGTCAACGATGACGAAGGTACCGGGCGCGAGGTCTTCCCTGAGGGAACCGACGGCGCTGAAGGAAATGACCTGCGTGACGCCGGCGCGCTTGAGGGCCTCGATGTTGGCGCGATAGTTGATCTGGGACGGCGGGATGCGGTGGCCGCGGCCGTGCCGGGGCAGGAAGACGAGGCGGTGGCCCTTGAAGTCACCGATGAGGAGTTTGTCGGAGGGCGTCCCGAAGGGTGACTCGACGTCCACCCACTGCGCACCCTCAAACCCTTCTATGCCGTAAAGGCCAGTGCCGCCGATGATGCCTGTCACGGGCGGGGCAGTCTTGGTTGTTGGGGCCATGGATCACTCCTGGGCATCCCCGCTACGTGGCGGCGAGGAGGGTGGCTGACAATGTCGGGCTGTGCGCCACTATTCTCGCATCAAGGTTCGTGCTTTCCTGCCGGCCTTGCTGGGGCCACGGTCTGATCGCAGGTTGCCTGGCTGCGGACAGGGGCGCGCAAGCCCATCCTGTCAGGAGATGTAGTCCGGTGGATGCTTCCGGATGCAATGTCGGGTAATGTGGGAACACGCCGGGGTGGCGAAATGGCAGACGCAGCGGGCTTAAAACTCGCATCCCGCAAGGGAGTGAGAGTTCAAATCTCTCCCCCGGCACCAATCCCAGGTCACGATGTCGCCCTGAGGGTAGCGAAGGACCTTTTCGCGTCGCTTCAACCCTTGACACCAGCTGCGACGGGTACCCGCCTTCTCCCTGCCGGAGAGGGGGACGGGATTCTTCACTGCGCTCAGGATGACAGGTCGCGCCCATGCCCGTCTCAGGGGGCGCGGCGCCATGCGCCTGCGTGTAACCTTCCGCAGTCCATCGTTTATCACACCAGATGTTCATCTCGAAACACGAGGTAGGTCATGCCAGCAAAGAACTACACCGCCGCCATCGCAGGGTGCGGCTCGATAGGCGAGGCCCACATGGAGGGCTACAGGGGCCTGGACAACGTGAAGGTGACCGCCTGCGCCGACCCTGTGAAGGGTGCGCGCGACACCTACATGCGCCAGTACGGAATTGAGCTGGCCTACGAAACCGTTGATGAGATGGTGCGGAAGGCGCGGCCGGACATTGTGAGCGTATGTGCATGGCACAAGCTGCACATGCCCCTGACAGTGGCCGTGGCAAAGGCGGGCGGCGTGAAGGGCATCATCTGCGAAAAACCCATGGCGACGAGCCTCGCCGAGGCGGACGCGATGATCGAGGCGTGTGAGAAGAACGGGGTGAAGCTGGTCATTAGCCACCAGAGGCGCTTCACGCCGGGGTGGGAGAAGGCGCGCGACCTCGTCAAGCAGGGCGCGATAGGCAAGCCGCAGAACGTGGAGATCCGCGTCGCGGAAGGCCTGCTGAACTGGGGCACGCACGCGATAGACGGGGCGCGCTTCGTCCTGGGCGACCCGAACCCTGTCTGGGTGATGGGCGCAGTCGAACGCCGCACGGACAGGTTCGAGCGGGACACGCCGATCGAGGACTCATGCATCGGCCTGGTCCACTTTGATGACAACGTGCAGTTCCAGATCCAGTCAGACCTGTACTGGGAGGGCGGCTACGACGCCGGGAAGTTCATGGTGCGCGGCTCGGAAGGAATGTTGTGGGTGGAGGAGATGCAGGTCCGGCTGTTCAATGCAGAGACGCGCGGGTGGAAGGATGTGCAGTTGGACGCGGCGGAGGGGGCGAAGGCGATTGGAGGAGCGACGAACGCGGCACAGGTGCAGGAGCTTGTGCGCTGGATCGAGGGCGGGCCGGCGCACAGGGGTGCGGGGCGGA
This sequence comes from Dehalococcoidia bacterium, assembly GCA_009693115.1. Taxonomy (GTDB): domain Bacteria; phylum Chloroflexota; class Dehalococcoidia; order Lucifugimonadales; family Lucifugimonadaceae; genus SHXW01. Next base: position 55,497 of record SHXW01000005.1, read on the forward strand.
GCGCACGGGTCACTCTAGAAGTGATGATGGCGCTCTACGAATCTGCGCGCCGCCACCACGTGATACGCCTGCCCCTGACCGAGAGGGGCTACCCGCTGGAGTTGATGATGTCTGAGGGTAAGCTGCCGGTCGAAACACCGGGCAGGTATGACATCCGTGGGTTTCTCAAGCGGGACGGCATTGACGAGGGGGAGTACGCGAAGCTGCGGGCGTCGGGCGTGGCGCACCACGAGGCGATGCGGAGGCTGCACGGGGCCGGGCGCAAAGGGTAGCGACTGCCCAGAAGTTACAGGCGCACGTTCAGGCTGTCTTGAAGTCACGCATTCCCGTTGAGGTGAATCCCTTCCCCCATCAAGGGGGAGGGAACCAGGAGGCCGCTGCCAGCCTTTAGACGCCCAGAAGGCGGCGGAGGTCGGTGAGGACGCGGTCGCGTGCGGCGGTGGCGGGGGCCTCTGCGTAAAGTCTCACCAGCGGCTCCGTGCCTGAGAGCCTGGCTACGGCCCACGCGTCTCCAGCAAGGTTGAACCTGACGCCATCTCGCCGATCTGCCGATGTCACGCCCAGTCCGCCAAGCGATTCTGGGGACGACTCCTTCATCCTGGCCGCAACGGCGTCCCTTTTCGCTTCGTCGAACTGGAGGTCTATGCGCCTGAAGGTGTGTGGGCCGGTGATGGTGTGGAGTTCTTCCAGGAGGGCGGACGGCTTCTTGCCGCTCATCACCATCGCTTCGAGAAAGAGCATGCCGCTCAGGCTGCCGTCGCGCTCCGGTATGTGTCCTCGGAAGGCATAGCCGCCCGACTCCTCGCCGCCCAGTGCGCAATCATTCGCGATCATGGCCGGGCCGACGAACTTGAACCCGACTGCGGTGCGCTCGACTTTGCGGCCGTACTTCCCGGCCAGCCTGTCCAGCATGGAGCTTTGCGTAATCGTGCATGCCACGCCGCCATGTTCATTGCGCCGCCCCCAGAGGTGGTGGGTGAGCAGCGAGAAGACTTCAAGCGTGGAGAAGTAAACTCCCTGCTCGCTGACGATGCCCACGCGGTCGGCGTCGCCATCGAGCGCAATGCCTACATCCGCCCTTGCCTGTCGCACTTCGCTGATGAGGGGCGCCAGGTTGTGTTCGACGGGTTCCGGCTGCTGCATGCCGGGGAAGGCCGGGTTGTGTTCGGACCGGATCTCTGTGATTTGAACTCGCCCGCCCTTGAGGATGGCGGGGAGTATGCCAGCGCCTGTGCCGTGCATGGCGTCCACGATGATTTTCAGGGGCGCGTCCCGCAGGCGTTGCGTGTCCACGACCCTCTCAAGCTGGGCGATGTACGGAGCTACGGGGTTGAAGTTGGTGACGATCGCCCTGGGAGCGTTTATTGCGGGAGCCTGCCCGGCGAGCACCTTGTAGACCTCGGCCTCGATCGCCGCCACCATTTCGGGCGGCGCGCTGCCACCGGCAGACCATTTGACCTTGAAGCCGTTATCGTGGGCCGGGTTGTGGCTGGCGGTGATCATCGCTCCTGCTGCCGCGCCTAACTGCTTCACTGCCAGGCTGCACGCCGGGGTGGGCGCCGGGCGGTCGAACAGGGAGACGGGCACACCGCGGGACGCGAGCACATCTGCGACTGTGGCGGCGAACTTGTCCGATAGGAAACGGGTATCGAACCCGGCGACCGCGCCCTTTGAGGCCTGCCCGTTGGCGATGATATAGCGGGCCAGTCCGTCAGCGCAGGCTCGCACGTTTTCAAACGTGAACTGGTCGGCTATGCGGGCGCGCCAGCCATCCGTTCCAAAGCGGATCGATGGGGTTGGATGCGTAGGTGCGGCCAATCGAGGCTCCTGGGTCGTCTGGTGCGCCGCGCCGGTTGAGTGTGCCCTGCGTTGCCAGCCTCGCTCCAGGCGGCGGAATGAGTCCGGGCTTCAGGACTTTTTCAGCGCGGCGACGCGGTCGAGGCGTTCCCAGGGCAGGTCCAGGTCGTCACGTCCAAAGTGGCCGTAGGCGGCGGTCTGCCGGTAGATGGGACGGCGCAGGTCCAGGTCGCGGATGATCGCTCCGGGGCGGAGGTCAAAGTGGGCCTCGATCAGGCGGACGATCTCGCTGTTCGGGACCTTGCCGGTGCCGTAGGTCTCCACGTATATCGAAAGCGGGCGGGCCACACCGATGGCGTAGGCCAGTTGAACCTCGCACCTGTCCGCCAGCCCGGCGGCGACGACGTTCTTGGCCACCCAGCGGGCCGCGTAGGCGCCTGAGCGGTCCACCTTCGTGGGGTCCTTGCCTGAGAAGGCGCCGCCACCGTGACGGGCGGAGCCGCCGTAGGTGTCCACGATGATCTTGCGTCCGGTGAGGCCGGAGTCTCCGTGAGGGCCGCCAATGACGAACCGGCCGGAGGGGTTGACGTAAAACTTCGTGCTGGCGTCCAGCAGGTGGGCCGGGACGACGGGCTTGATGACCTTTTCGACGATCTCCTCAGTGATGCGCTCGTTTGTCACATCCGGCGAGTGCTGGGTGGAGACGAGGACTGTGTGGACGCGCCTGGGAGTGTGGTCGGAGTTGTATTCGACCGTGACCTGAGACTTGCCATCGGGCCTGAGCCAGCCGATTTCGCCCTTCTTTCGCAGCGTCGCCAGCTTCCGGGTGAGTTTGTGTGCCAGCGAGATGGGCAGCGGCATCAGTTCGGGCGTCTCCCGGACAGCGTAGCCGATCATCATGCCCTGGTCGCCTGCGCCTATCTCCACGGCCTGCTTCGTTTCGCCGCGCACTTCAAGGGCGGTGTTTACGCCGTCTCGAATGTCCGGCGACTGCTTGCCGACAGCGACGAGGATGGCTGCGGAGTCACAGTCGAAACCCCACCTGGCGTCGGTGTAACCGATCTCCCGGATGATCTTGCGGGCGATTGACGGGAAGTCCAGCTGCGCGTTCGTCGTAATCTCGCCGAATATCAGGCACAGCCCGGTAGTGACCGAGGACTCGCAGGCGACGCGGCCCGTCGGGTCCTGGGCGAGGATGGCATCCAGCACGCCGTCCGAGATCTGGTCACAGATCTTGTCCGGGTGGCCTTCCGTGACCGATTCGGATGTCAGGAGGTATGTCCCGGTGCGGGTGTTCTGGCTGGACTGCGAGTGCGTAGCCGCCTGTGTCAACTGAGCCCTCCTGCCTTCTTGTTTCTGTCAGGACCCTGAAACCGAGAACTCGTCATCCCGAGGCCTGGCAAGGCCGAGGGATCTGGTGGGAATCACTGCGTCCACCGCCCCGGATTCCTCAGCGACCCGCTTTAGGCGGGTACCCCGTGGTTCGGAATGACGGCGGAGACTTTTACCTGACCCTCTAGGTTCCCAGTTCCCAGCTGGCGAGGTACTTCTCCTGCTCCGGCGTCAGCGTGTCCAGGCCCATGCCCATGGCCTGAAGCTTCAGCCGTGCGATCTCCCGGTCAATCTCGGCTGGCAAAGTGTAAACCCCCGGCTTGAGCTTCGCGTGGTTCTCTGCGATCCACTCGCCGGCCAGCGCCTGGTTGGCAAAGCTCATGTCCATGACTGAGGCCGGGTGGCCCTCCGCGGCGGCCAGGTTGATCAGCCGCCCCTCGCCAAGCAGGAAGAGGTTGCGCCCATCTTCGAGTGTGTATTCATCCACGAAGGGGCGAACACGGCGTTTGGTCTCAGACATTTCCTCAAGTGCCTTGATATTGATCTCGGCGTTGAAGTGGCCGGAGTTCGCCATGATGGCGCCGTTCTTCATCTTCCGCATGTGCTTCTTGTCCAGGACATTGATGTCCCCGGTGACGGTCACAAAAATGTCCCCGATGGACGCCGCATCCTGCATCTTCATGACGCGGTGCCCCTCCATGGCGGCTTCAAGGGCGCGTACCGGGTCAACTTCCACGACGATCGTGTTCGCGCCCAGCCCCTTGGCGCGGGAGGCGAGTCCCTTCCCGCACCAGCCGAAGCCGGCTATGACAAGAACCTTGCCGGCGATCAGGATGTTCGTCGCGCGCAAGATGCCGTCCAGCGTGCTCTGGCCCGTGCCATAACGGTTGTCGAACATGTGCTTGGTGTCAGAGTCGTTGACGGCGACAATGGGGTACTTCAGGTTGCCCTTGGCGTGGAGGGCCTTCAGGCGGACGACACCCGTTGTCGTTTCCTCCATGCCTCCGATGACGCCCTTCAAGAGCGCGGTGCGCTTGGTGTGGAGGATGGCGACGAGGTCCGCACCGTCGTCGATCGTGATCTGGGGCTTGAATTCAAGTGCGGCCAGGATGTGGTTGTAATAGGTGGTCGCGTCCTCCCCCTTGATGGCGAAGGTGGGCACGCCGGACTTGACCAGGTGAGCGGCGATGTCATCCTGCGTCGAGAGGGGGTTGGAGGCGCACATGATGACGTCTGCGCCGCCGGCCCGGAGGGTGGAGACGAGGTTCGCCGTCTCGGCGGTGACGTGCAGGCAGGCCGCCATCCGTATGCCCTGCAGCGGCTTTTCCTTCTCGAACCTGTCTCGGATCGTCTTGAGCACGGGCATTTCGCGTCCTGCCCATTCGGCGCGAAGCGCGCCTTCCGCGGCCAGCTTCAGGTCCTTGATGTCGTACTTCAACTCACCCTCCGTTTACAAAGTCGCTCTCGCTAAAGGAAATAGTTTCTGCGGTCGCCGCTCCCGTTGGCAGGCGCCCCCTATCCCACCATCAGCGGCAGGCCCTGCCCGCCTCCGAGGGGGTGAAATCTCATCAGGTTTTCAAAGGCTCTGAACCGTAGGTTGATCTCGTTGGCGGTGAGGAAGGCCAGCCTGTCCAGCCCGAACGCCTCGACTGTAAAGGATGCCATGACTGACCCCGCCACAACAGCCCGGCGGGTCGCTTCCTCGCTCGTGTTCCCAACGGCGGCCATGTAGCCCATGAACCCCCCGGCGAATGAGTCCCCCGCGCCAGTGGGGTCGACAACGCGCGTCAGGGGATAGGCGGGCATGGCGAAGCCGAAGTCACGGTTGAAGAGTGCCGCTCCGTATTCGCCACGCTTGACGATCAGTGTCTTCAGCCCGGTGTCCAGGAGCGTCGCCGCCGCTTTGGGGAGCTGCCGTTCGGCGGTGAGCTGCTTCGCCTCGCCCTCGTTGATTAGCATGGCGTCCACTCGCGGCAACAGGCTGAGGAGGCCGTCGCGTGCGGTGTTTATCCAGAGGTTCATGGTGTCGCACGCCACCAGCGCCGGGCGCGCAGACATGGAGTTCAGGACGGCGTGCTGGAGCCGCGGGTCTATGTTCGCCAGAAAGAGGTAGGGCGCAGACGTGTGTTTGGGGCCCAGCTTCGGTGAGAAAGACTGGAGGACGTTTAGCTGCGTCTGGAGGGTCACCGCGTTGTTGAGGTCGTCCTTGTACTGGCCTGACCACCTGAACGTATCGCCGTCGGCCACCTGCACGCCGCTCAGGTCTATGCCGCGGGAGGTGAGCAGGTCGCGGTCAGGTTTTTCAAAGTCGCGTCCGACGACCGAGACGATGCCCGTTTCGGTGAAGTAGCTGGCCGCAGTGGCGAAATAGGACGCAGACCCGCCGAGCTGTTTGGCGCGGTGACCCTCGGGAGTCTCGACTGCGTCGTAGGCTACTGTCCCCACGACAAGGATGTTCACGTTAGAGCGTCCTTCTGCTGTTGCCGTCCGTGACTGCGGGAGCGGCGCCGGATGTGCCCTGAAATGGGCCGGTTGGGCTGGCGACCTTGCATGGGCGGGCGGGTACTACCTATCCGCGCCGTACGAGGTGGGCAGGCCTTGCTGGATCCAGGAGGGGGTGCCTTCCTCGATATTGAATAGGAGCGCCGTGTCTGCGCCCATCGCCGCTGCATATTCGCAGGCAAGGCCCGAGCGCGCGCCGACCGCGCAGATGAAGAGGATCGTGCCCTTCTTGGGCAGTTCGTCGAAGCGGGGGATGATGTCGTCCACCGGGACCCACATGGCGCCCTTGATGTGGCCGGCCTTGTACTCATCTTCACGGCGGACGTCCACAGCCGTGGCCCCACCCTTGTTGAGCATGTCGAGGGCTTCTTTTGCGGAGATACGCGTGTACGGCTCGCCCGGCACTTGCCTGGACATGTTGAGCAGCCTCCGTGATGCGGGGTGTCCGGCCGGGCGGTGAGCCTGCCGGGTATTGTCAGGAAGAGCGGCGGCGACAAGGCCAGAGGGCCGTTGAGGTTCGATCTCAGATTGAACTCATCGCGCCGGAAAGCGTCGTGATTCCCATGCTAGGGTTCGCCTGTGCGGGTGTCAACGCTATTGCCAGAGGCCGTGCTTGACGCCGTGTAATGAGGCCGTGAATGCGTCGCGGCCCTTAGTCACACACTCACAGACTCTGGACGCAGGGCGTCGGCATTGCCTGAGGCCGTGAATGCGGCGCGGTTTGGGAGTGTCGCGCGTATACTTCTATGGAGCCGTGCGGAGGAGTCGGGCGAGGCCGGAAACGGTTTCGCAAAATCCGTGGTCAGAGGCGTTGACAGGGGTTTTTCCCAATGCCATACTGATCTTTCGCCCCGGTGCGTTGTCCGTAGTTGGATGGCTGCTGGGGAGAGTGCCTTAACAACTGAACAGTGGAAGGAAGATACGTCAGTTTTCGAAGAGTTTGATCCTGGCTCAGGACGAACGCTGGCGGCGCGCTTAATGCATGCAAGTCGGGCGGAACTCCGCAAGGGGTTCAGCGGCAGACGGCTGAGTAACGCGTGAGTAACCTGCCCCAGAAAGGGGAATAACACCGAGAAATCGGTGCTAATGCCACGTACGCTCGGCGACGTAAGGTCGTCGAGGAAAGGAGCCGGGGTAACCTGGTTCCGTTCTGGGAGGGGCTCGCGTCCTATCAGGTAGTCGGCGGGGTAACGGCCCACCGAGCCTAAGACGGGTAGCCGGAGTGAGAGCTTGTACGGCCAGAGGGGGACTGAGAACGGCCCCCACTCCTACGGGAGGCAGCAGCAGGGAATTTTGCCCAATGGGCGCAAGCCTGAGGCAGCGACGCCGCGTGAGGGAAGAAGGCCTTCGGGTCGTAAACCTCTTTTGTCAGGGAAGAGTAAGGACGGTACCTGGCGAATAAGCAACGGCTAACTACGTGCCAGCAGCCGCGGTAATACGTAGGTTGCGAGCGTTGTCCGGAATCACTGGGCGTAAAGGGTCCGCAGGTGGTTCTGTAAGTCTCCTGTGAAATTTCCGGGCCTAACCCGGAACGGTCGGGGGATACTGCAGGACTAGAGGCTATCAGAGGGAGACGGAATTCCCGGTGTAGTGGTGAAATGCGTAGATATCGGGAGGAACACCAGTGGCGAAAGCGGTCTCCTGGGGTGGCCCTGACACTCATGGACGAAAGTGTGGGGAGCAAACCGGATTAGATACCCGGGTAGTCCACACCCTAAACGTTGGATGCTGGGTTTGCGGGGTATCGACCCCCTGCGAGCCGAAGCTAACGCGTTAAGCATCCCGCCTGGGGACTACGGCCGCAAGGCTAAAACTCAAAGGAATTGACGGGGGCCCGCACAAGCAGCGGAGCGTGTGGTTTAATTCGATGCAAAACGAAGAACCTTACCTGGGCTTGACATGCAAGTGGTACTGAACCGAAAGGCAAGGGACCCGCAAGGGAGCTTGCACAGGTGCTGCATGGTTGTCGTCAGCTCGTGCCGTGAGGTGTTGGGTTAAGTCCCGCAACGAGCGCAACCCTCGTCGCTAGTTACTATGTCTAGCGAGACTGCCCCTAAAGGGAGGAAGGTGGGGATGACGTCAAATCATCATGGCTCTTACGTCCAGGGCTACACACACGCTACAATGGCCGGTACAAACGGTTGCTAAGCCGCGAGGCGGAGCCAATCCGACAACGCCGGTCTCAGTTGGGATTGCAGGCTGAAACCCGCCTGCATGAACGTGGAGTTGCTAGTAACTGCAGGTCAGCATACTGCGGTGAATACGTTCCCGGGCCTTGTACACACCGCCCGTCACGTCATGGGAGTCGGAAACACTTGAAGTCGCTGGGCTAACCGCAAGGAGGCAGGCGCCGAAAGTGGGGCCGATAACTGGGACGAAGTCGTAACAAGGTAGCTGTACCGGAAGGTGCGGCTGGATCACCTCCTTTCTAAGGAGATTTGTTTCGCAAGAATCTCGTGAGCTCTACTTAGCACTCGCCAGGAGTGTACAACCGGAGCAAGCGGGGTGATAAAGACTTGCAGAACAACATCCTAGGTCGTTGCGTCAGAGTGGTGGAGAAATAGCAGACTGTTGAGCGAGATTCTCGCTGCGGAAGACCACCACGGTTTTCTGTAGTTGTTGAAGGGGCTCCAGTTAGCGAAAACTCTGCCCTAGTAAGACTCTGGCGAACCTAAAATTGAAATAACTTCGAATCAAAGCGTATTCTTCCTTCCACTGTTCAGTTACTAAGTCACAATGCGAAGCGCCTCCGGTTTCCGGGGGCGTTTTGCTTTAACCCGCTGCACCGAGCCGGCACGCTCTGATCCGGGCGGTCCCTGGCTCGGCTATTGGAGTGCACGGCCTTTGCTGTCTGCTTGCGCAGCAGCACGGTAATGGGCAACGGTGATGGTGTGATGGCATCACGTGACATAATCGCGGGACCGGCGATCTGGAGAAATATCGTAGGGGGCAACATGAGCGTCCGTCGTGCCTTGATTCTCGCCGCCGTAATCGCGCTCGCTGTCCTGGCAACTGGATGTGCATCCGAGTTCAAGCCAGACTCGTCTAGTCCGAAGGCAGCCGTCCGCACCTATCTGGGATACCTCTCCCGCGGGGAGACCACATCGGCGTATGGCCTGTTGAGCAAGGCGGCATTAGGACGTTGCGACCGCGAACAATTCCTCCAACGCTCATCCGGGTTCCTTGATGACCTAGAGAAGTCGCGGGTCGTCTTTCGAGGCGTTACCGAGTTGGAGTCGTCCGTTACGGTGCGTGCCAGCGTTGACCCCGGCCGGGTGGACGTGAGCCCTCTCGGTCCCCGTAGTTCTTCCCACGATGTCACCTACCTGCTTGTGAAGGAAGGCGGCGAGTGGCGCCTGAGTGAGGTAGGCTGGCCCTATTTCTACTGCGACACCGAAAAGAGGGTGCCGCCGGAACAGGCGGTTACTCCCGTTCCGGCTGATACGCCCCGCCCTGCCGTGGCGCCTGCGCTCGCTCCCACCGCTGGGCCGGTTCGATGAACCGGGCACAGCGCATTTACATCTATGTCGTCCTGGCCGCCACGGTGGTGATAGCTGCCGCCGGGGCGAGCGACCTGCTGGGCGCGCTCGTTGACCAGGTATGGCCGGGCCGGACCCTCCAGGGCAGGGCCACCAGCGACGTCGCTCGCGGCCTGTCCCTGTTAGTCGTCTCCATCCCGGTCTGGCTGTTCCACTGGCGGGTGGCGGAGAGGAAGGTCGCAGCCGACTCCGCTGAGAGTGCCAGCGGCCTTAGACAGGCGTACCTGGCGTTCGTCAAGGCCGTCTCGGTCGTCTTCATTGGCATCTCGACAGGTGGGATGGTAAGCAACATATCGGGAGGCCATGCAGACTCGCTGCGTGGCGACATGTTCTCCCATCTGGCAGTTTGGGGCGCAGTGTGGGCGTTCCACTGGCGCACCGCTCGCCGGACGTGGCAGCCCGGCCACAAGGGCCGTTCCTTCCACCGTTGGTATCTGTACGTGGTGGCCGCAGGATCACTCGCGGCTGGTGTCGTCGGCCTTGCCCAGCTGTTCGGAGGTCTACTGAGCGCTGGCTACGACGCGGCCCGCTCCGAGGAGGTGCTGTACACCGGCGGAGTCTGGACGCGAGGCATGCAGGGCAGCCTCGGAGCGGCAACTGCGGGGTTCATCCTGTGGGGCTGGCACTGGCGCAGGGGCGCAGCGGGCGACCGGGACTCCATGCTCAGGGACTTTTATACAGCCGCTGGGACGACGGTCTCCACGGCTGCAGTCGTCATCTCGGTCATCTTCATTTCGCAGACCTTCGTCCGTATCGGACTGGGCTCTTTTGGCGAGACCGCTGCGGACAGCATCGGTGACCTGACAGGCTGGGCCGGGCTTGCAGCAGCGGCCGGGCTGGTGTGGCTCTATCACGCTCCGCTCCTCCTCTGGCCGAAGCGAGCTTTTGAGCCATCGCTTGCCCGGCCTGTGTCCGGCTGGGCGTACCGCTACGCAGTGCTCGCCATGGGGCTGGCCTCCATGTCAACTGGCGCTGTCCTCGCCATTTCGTTCATGGGCGGCATGCTGATCCCCGAGGACGATGTGCTCAACAAGGGTTCTGATGGCATGCGCGGGGGCGTGGCGACTGTGATCGCCACTGTCGGTGTCGGCCTCGCGTTGTGGGTTTCCATGTGGGTTGGAATCCTTCGCGAGAGGCGCGCTGCGTCCGTTCCGGGCGGCGGGCCTGCAGCTGTGGAGCAGGCTTCGGACCGGGAGCAGGTGGAGCGGCTTTATCTCTTCGGCATGGCTGGCGGAGGGCTGCTCGCAACCGTGGGGGCTTCTGCAACCCTGCTGTACATGGTGACCAATGACCTGCTGAACGGGGACATCGGTAGCAAGACAGTGGATTCAGGCCGTTGGGCGGCAGGCGTCGTGATGACGGGCGGAGTAGTTGCCTTTCTCCACTTCAGGGCGATCGGGGGAGGCATACGCGAGGCCGTAGCCGGGACGATGCCTGCGAAACGGCAGCACATCATTTTGATCTCGCAGGCGGGGTCTGAGGCAGCCATGACCGCGCTCCAGGCAGCAGCCGGGCAGACTGTAGAGTGGCGCGAAGACCTCTCCGGTGCGGCCGGCGGCGCCTGGCAGCCGACGCCGGAGGACATCGCCTTGACGGCTGGCCGGGTCAGAAGTGCGCCCGGCAGGATCGTTCTGGTCATCGCAGGGCCGGCCGGGGCCGTCATCGTGTCCCATGACTGACAATGGAGTGCGACCGGCTGGACGCTGAAGCGGCCGTACCCGTGCTGGTTCAGGTTTCGTCGGGCCAAACCCTCCCCATCGGTGGGATGTCATGGTCAGGGAGTGCTGTACCTGTAATGCCCAACAGCCCGAAAAAACAGGTCCGCGTCATGAGGCCAGACCAGCTCGAAGTGGTAATCTCATCGGGCGCCATGACGCGCCTTGCCGGGGTGTCCAAAACGCTCACCGGGTCTGAGGGCATCCACATGGCGGTGGCGACGATACCGCCCGGGCGCTGCTCTACGGCGCACTACCACACGAACTGCGAGTCGGCCATATACGTCGCCGCTGGCCGGGGGTTGTTCCTGAGCGGGGACAGACTTGAGCGGGAGGACGAGATCGGCCCTGGGGACTTCATCTACGTGCCGTCTGAGGCGAACCACCAGCCGGTCAACACGAGCAAGACTGAGCCGCTGGTGCTCATCGTCGCTCGGAACACGCCCGTTGAACTCGTTGTAGAATTGGAGAGTCTCGGACGGCAAGACTGCTGAGGGCGGCGGACCAGGCGAAAACCTGCGTAAGAAGCCCGGTCCGGCCGGGGCGATCAGGGCCCATAGCTCAGTTGGTTAGAGCGCCACTCTGATAAAGTGGAGGTCAGTAGTTCGAGTCTACTTGGGCCCACCATCTCAACTCAATCTCAGGTGTAGGCACCGCTCAGGGCAAGCCGAAAACAGGATTGTGCAAATAATCGTGCAAATCTCTGTGAGGGCAAACCTCTCGATCTGTGCAAAACAGCGGCCCCGGCATGACGTCCGGGGCCGTCGTGTTTTCCGCCCACCGCCCCGCTTGGCCGGTCGGCGACACTTACTGACAGCAATCAGGCCGCGCTGGGCAGCCCTTCCGGGCACTGCTCGGGCGTCCTCGTCCACATCCCAGCCGCGGGACGACCGCGACATCCCGGCGGGCACCCATCTCGTGCCGGGAGAGGGTAAAAAGACAGGACCGCAAAGTCCCACGTTCCGACATTCAACAACAGGCAGGTGCGCATGACAGAGTTCGACTTCAAAACGCTGAAGGCGGATGGCAAGGCCGCCGCCGTCGTCAACCACGTGGCCCACGAGGAAATGGTGGCGGCCCTCTTCGAAAAGGCGGGCGTGCCGAACAGGCAGGACGCCCGCGCCGTGGCGAAGACCCTGGTCCTGGCAGACCTGCGAGGCATGGACACCCACGGCACGTGGAACCTGGTCAAGAGCTACACGGGCGGCCTGATGAGGGGCGACATCAACCCGCGGCCGAACTTCAAGGTCGTCCACGAGACCCCTTCGACGGCGACGGTGGACGGCGACAGGGGCCTCGGCATCCTGGCTGGACGTTTCGCCATGAGCCTGGCGATGGAGAAGGCGGCGAAGGTCGGCACAGGCTCCGTCGCCGTGCTGAACTCGAAGCACTTCGCCATGTGCCAGGCTTACCCGCTCATGGCCATCGACCACGACATGACCGGCATGTCCGTCACGTCGAACGGCATCGCCATGGTGCCGACCAACGCCCGAGACGCATGGACGGGCACGAACCCGATCGCCTTCGCCGCGCCGGCAGACAAGGAACCGCCCTTTGTCCTTGACATGGCGACGACGGTAACCGCTGCGGGGAAGATCGGCATCGCCAAACAGTGGGGCGTGAGCGTCCCCGACGGCTGGTTCGCGCCGCCCGACCAAAGCGCGTCGCCGCTCCATGCGGGACTGTCCAGACAGCCGCCTGTTGGGTCGACGCGCGAGATGGGGTCGCACAAGGGCTGGGGCCTTGCCGTCATGGTGGACATCCTCGCAGGCGTGCTTTCGGCCAACGGGGTGCCAGGCATGCTTCCGCCGAATGCGCCGTCAGGTCACTACTTCCAGGCGATGCGCATAGACGGCTTCCGGCCCGCGGCGGACTTCAAACGCTATATGGACGAAATGCTGCGTAACATCCGTAGCCTGGCCCCGGCGAAGGGCCACGACCGCGTGCTCTATGCCGGACTGCTGGAATGGGAATCGGAACAGAAGCGGCGCAGGGAAGGCATCCCGCTGCCGCCGTGGACCGTCGAGTACTTCCGCACCGCCTGCGCCGAACTGGGCGTCAGGTGCGCGTTCTGATTCGCTCGGAGAGTGTGCGTCGTCAGGAATGCCGGAAGGGTATATGCATAAGCTTCCGCCACTTCGCCCCGCATCACAGGAAAGGCGTTTTTATGGGCAGCGCAAACGCATTGCAACGATCCCGGGGGTCCCCAAGGGGGACTGCAACCGTCCTGTTAGCAGTTGCCTGCCTGCTCGTCGCGGCCTGCGGCGAAAGCGCCACGCCTTCGGCTGCCCCGACCGTTACGGCCGACGCGCCGGCCGCCCAGGCGACCGTCGAGAAGGCACCATCGGTGATCACCAGGGCCGGCAAGTCCTACAACCTCGACGATGTTGTCGCCGCGGGCTGGAAGAAGTCCAAAGAGTTCGACGCCTCCACACTCCCCAAAGCTATGTCGGTCACATTCGGCTTCTACAACCAGCGCGACATTGAGGTCTGGGTCTTTTCCTCTCACGCCGAGGCGCTGCAATTTGGCGTCGGGCCCGCTGAGCATGCCGTCGCCAGGAAACCGGGCCAGACCGACTACCTCATCCCCGTTGTGAACCGCTACTTCGCATACGCCGTGGCCGGCAACCTCGTGATGCTCTGCGAACGGGAACTCGCCGACTGCGAGTCGCTCATCGCAAAACTGCCATAAAGTCTCTCGGACACACTCATCCCGAGCGTGTCACATGGCGCACGTGGGCATGTTGCCCGGATTGGCTGCGAAGTCGGACGGCAGTACCCGATAGGCACCAATCCCCAAATCGATAAGACGTACGCCCTCGTCAAAGCCATGCCCCACCCATCACCGGCTCTCGCTTAGCTAAACTGTCCCATTCTTGCTAACGACGCACAGTTGCCACCCCTTGTTTTGGAGTGTCTCAGGCGGCGTGTCCGGATGAGATTAGAGTGAGATTGGTGAGCCCGGTGGGATTCGAACCCACGACCGACAGATTAAAAGTCTGCTGCTCTACCCCTGAGCTACGGGCCCACGGCTGTCTAGGGTACTCGACGCTCCGCCTTTTGTGACGTCTCCCATCGCGTCGGCATTTGCGGGCCGCAGCCGGGAGAGTTGCGCCGAAAGCGGGCTTCAGCCCAAACAAACATCCTACACATCGATTTCGCCGCCCACCCTGCAGATCTTTTCGCAATTGAGTTGGAGACCAATCCCGCACCCTCTCCTCGACCGTCCCCCGCAGGCACGCGTTCGATCGAAACGTGAGCGTTTTGGACTATCTCCGAGATCGGCAGGGTGAGTGCCAGCGACCAACAATGGGCATGGACGGTCGGTTAACCGAAGATCCTGAACTTGGGTACGGGCCAGTAGCCGACCCATGCGCGGCCGACAACGTCTCCCGCATTGACGAAGCCCCAGGCGCGGGAGTCGTTGGAAACCCGGCGATTGTCGCCCATTACGAAATATTGGCCCGCAGGGACTGTCTTCGGGTAAGTTCCGCTCTGCGCGTTTGTGACCTGTGTCAGATACGGCTCATTCAGTCTTTCACCGTTCAGGTAGACGTACCCGGCGCGGATGTCCACAACATCTCCCGGGCCGCCAATGACGCGCTTGACGAAGTCTGTATTGCTGCCGCTGGGCGGGTGAAAGATGATGATGTCTCCAGAAACAGGGCCATGGAAGAGATAACCATCATCTCCGCCCAGCACGGACAGAGGTCCGGAGTCCACACGGGCAAAGACGAACCGGTTTACGAGCATGCGTTCGCCGTTTGTCAGGGTGGGGAACATGCTCGTTCCCTCGATGATGCGGCTCTGCGTCGTGATCTGGAGGGCGACAAAAATCAGGACGGCTGTGATGGCCGTCTCCGCCATGTCTCTGAATAGGCGCCGGATATCGATGGGAGGCTCCTGAAGCGTCGGGCAGAGTCAGGGTGCCAGACCGTGAAGGGCCGTTGCCCGGATTCACAGGCCAGCCTCCAGATTATATGGGCTGACTTTCGGCTCCTGCGGCCGCGGAGGGTGAGACATAACATGCAGAGAGGTCACACGCCGGTGTCCGTGACCCTGCGGCTCTTGTCAGGTGTACGCATCCGTGGAACGGCCATATGGAACGCCCAAGTGGAACGCGCAGTCAAATCACCGGCACACGGTGCGGCCGCGGCTGGCGGTCACAACCCCAGGCAAGACCAGAACCAGGCTTGAAAACAATCTCAATGTTGGCGAATCCCCTCCCTTTCCGCTGAGAGAGAGGATTGAGAGCGAGTCCCATAGCTCTGCAGAATGCCTCGCAGGAACTGGTTTTGATCGCACGCGCCCGAGAGGGAGATCTGGACGCGTTCAACCGGCTTGTAGAGACGTATCAGGACTCGGTCTATGGCGTGGTGTTGCGCATGGTGCGGGACCGGCCGGCGGCAGAGGATGTCGTTCAGGAGGCCTTCATTTCAGCATGGCGGGCAATCAAGAGCTACCGCGGCACCTCTGCAGCAGGCGCTGAAGGCAACCAGGCGCCTTCCGTGAATACGTTCAGGGCATGGTTGCTCAGGATCGCCCGCAACGCGACCTACGACCACCTGAGGAGCGTGACCCGCAGGGCGGAGACTTCGATCGATGACGACGCCGTGTCCTTCTCTGAGACGCTGCCCTCTTCAGAGCCGGGCCCGGAGGATTGGGCGCTGACCGAAGAGCTTGGCCGGACTATTTCGGAGGGCCTGGGAACACTGCCGCCCGACCAGCGTCTGGCCGTGGTGCTCGTGGACATTGAGGGACATACCTATGAGGAGGCAGCGGCAGTGATGGAAGCCAATATCGGTACGGTGAAGTCACGGCTGAACCGTGGCCGGGCCAAGTTACGCGACTTCTTGAGAGAGAGGCCGGAACTTTTGCCGGCCCATTTACGTCAGCAGGACAAGGGGTAGCGCGTACCACCTTGGATTTCCGCCCTGTAAGTGGCAACAATTGAGAAGAAGGACTGCCGATAGGCTCCGGGTGGGCGGTTGGCGGTCAGACGTTAGCGAGGCGGCCCGCAGGCAGCGCGACTGTGAACTCAAGGTTGAAGATGTTTGAAGCGTTGAGAACACTGATGCGCCGGAGAAGGCGCATGGACGAAGCGGCTCAGGCCTATGTGGAGGGCCGGGCGGACGCTTCTTCAACCGCGGCCGTCAAGCAACGGCTCGCGGCCTCGCCGGAAGAGCGAGAAGACGCCGAGAGCATGAGGGCCACCGTGTCGCTACTGCGGCTGGTCGCTCCGGCGCAGGCGCCGCGGTCGTTCGCTCTGCGCGCTGCCACAGCGCAAAGGCCGACGGTGCGCAACACACCGTGGCGCATGCAGGCGCCGGCTATGGGTGCGGCGGCGGCTGTGTTGGTCATGGGCGTCTTCATTGCCGGAGACCTGGCGGGAGCGCTCAAGCAGAGCGGTGGCCGTGACCAGAGTTCGGCGATGCCTCTGTCATCGTTCGCGGCACCGGACAGGCCGATCCAGACGGGTGCGGCTGCAATGAAACTCGATCAGCCCATAGTGACCGAAGTGCCGGTGGGAACAACCTCGCCACGAACGACCACAATGGGAACCGCTGCGGTCGCTGTTTCTCCTGCGCCTGCGCTTCCGGCTGCGAAGGCCCTCGACCCGCAGACGCCATCGGGAGCGTTGGCGGGCGCCGCGGACCGTACTTCAGCGCTGGCGCCGGAAATGGCATCGGGACGTGATGCGGTTGCCTCTATGGCTTCGACCCCTGCTCCGGAGCCTGCGCCAGCTAGTACAACCGAAAGCCAGGATCAGACGGCACAAGGCGGCGCGAACTACGTCGATACTTCCGGCCAAGGCCGAACTCCAACCGGTCACGCCGAGCCGGCAGGAGTCAGCGCAACGGGAGGACTGCACCTGCCGTTGTGGCAGATTGAAGCCGGGCTGGCTGGAACGGCGGGGGTGCTGCTGGCGGCCTGGGTGTGGCAGCGAAGGCGAAACGCAGCCTGAGCTCTGGTCCGTCATGTTGCCTTCCGCCGCGAGCCATCCGCCTCAAGGTCGCCCCGCTTGTTTCATAGGACTCCGGCTACCGACGGCTTCACCTTCTAACCTGCTGCCTGCTGAGCATGGGCTGCACCCGTCACCCCCGGCCATCCCGCGACCGCAGCGCACTCGAGGGAGAAGGGCAGAAAAGCGCGTGGAACAATGCGGCGGCGACATACGTCTATATTTCAGAGGCAACGGCGACACGCAGCCGTGCAACAGGCGGTTGGGGCGTGGCAGACACCAGACACCCCAGACACCAAAGTAGATAATCAGGCGACCGTGGCCGCCATGAAGTCCCGGACAGGAGAAGAGGTCATGCACAAGATCATGTTTAATAGAAAATCTCTGCTGGTTGCCCTGACGACGGGGGCGCTCCTGCTGGCAGTGGCATGCACGAGTTCCAGGGAAGCCCCTGCCACCGGGGCGCTGGAGCCAAACCCGGCCATTGCCATTGGTCGGCCGGATCAGGGGAATTCAATGCCGATCAGCGCCAGCAGGCCGGGTCTGGCGTTGTCCAGTAGCCGCAGCGTCGCTCCCGCAGGCGGATATGACACGGCCTACAGCACCTCATACGGGCTGGCCTATCAAGCAAGCTCTTACCCTACGGGGATAGTCGTGACAGGCATGGGCCGGCAGAACATCCCTGCGGACACGGGGATCGTGCACCTCGGCATTGAGGCCCGTGGGAAGACGGTGGCTGTGGCCCGCGAAGATGCCGCGCAGGCGATTACGAAGATGCGGGATGCCATCAAGGCGTTGGGAATCGCCGAGAAGGACATCGTCACCTCGTACTTCAACATCCAGCCCGAAACGGTCTGGGTTGAGGTCAAGGACAACCTCGGCACACACGGCCAGCCCAAAATAATCGGCTACGTCGTGACAAACCAGGTTGAAGTGACGGTGAAGAAGATCGACGACGTTGGAAGGGTCGTGGACGCCGCAGCAGACAAGGGCGGCGACCTCATCCGCATCAATTCGATCTCGTTCATCGTGGGCGACCCGAGCGCGTACGCAATCTCAATGCGTGAATTGGCTGCCAAAGACGCAAAGGCGAAGGCCGAGGTTTACGCAAAGGCCATGGGCGTGAAGCTGGGCGCGCTCGTGTACCTGACCGAACAGCAGAGTTCGGCGCCTGTGATGCAGAAGGACATGCAATTTGCGCGGGCAATGGCCTCCGAATCGGCGCCAACGCCGATTTCCCCAGGTGAGATTGACCTGACCACGACGATCACCGCTGTGTTCTCGATAGCGCCTTAACCCTCCCCTGCTGGAAGAAGAAAGCAACCGAGGGGCTCCCGGCAACCGCTGGGAGCCCCTCCCATTAATACGAACAAATCGCAGCCCTCCTGGTCCTGCTGGCCGAGCCGCCGATACAATCCGGTTTCGCATTAGCTGGCAATATGGGGTGGCAGAGATGGCGCGGCTGGCCGCCCGGCCAGGCAAAGGCTGGTTTTCTTTTGTGTTTTTTGAAAGGATCGGGACACTGACATGGTGTTGAGCGACAAGACGATCAGGGAGCAGATGAAGGCCGGGCGGATCATAGTGCGGCCTTTCGACGAGAAGGACCTGCAGCCAGCGAGCGTGGATCTGCACATTGACAGGCGCCTGCTGGCGTTCCGCAACTCGACGGAGCCTTACATTGACCTCCGCAAACCGATGGCGGACCTGACCGAGGTGATCGAGATACCGGACGACAGGCCGTTCATCCTGCACCCCGGCGAGTTCATCCTTGGCAGCACGCTGGAACACATAGAAATCCCTGACGATGTTGTCGCCCGGCTGGAAGGCAAGAGCTCGCTCGGACGCATCGGGCTGCTCATCCACTCGACTGCTGGCTATGTTGACCCTGGCTGGAAGGGTCACCTGACCCTTGAGTTGACCAACGTGTCACGACTGCCGGTGACCCTCTATTACGGGATGAGGATCGGGCAGATATCGTTTCAGATGATGTCGACGCCGGTTGAGCGGCCCTACGGCTCGAAGGCGCTGGGGAGCCGCTATCAGGGCCAGCAGGATCCAACGGCGAGCCGGGCGCACCTGGACTTTGACCACTACCTGAAGAAGCCGGGCTCCTAGCCGGGCCGTGGCAATGGCAAGGCTGGCCACGCGTCAACATGGGACAACGGCGTCGACAGGGCGTTCGGTGATCAGTGCGCGAGGGCGCGTCGCTTGTAAAGCTCTCCAGCCGGGCTAAGGCCAAGGCTGGGGTCCGGGCGTTGATATAACGTCAATCCCTGGTTACCGGTCAGGTCCGCCTCGCCAAGTGCGATATAGGTCGCATATAAGAACCACTTCTCTATGCGATACGACACGGCCCATGACTCCAGCCAGTCAAGGATGTCGGCAACGTAATCGAGCACCTCCGCCTCGCGGTATTCGGCCCCCGGGCCGGGCGCCAGCATCCCGTTTTTCTCGACCAGACACGGCCTCCCGCAGCTGAACCCCCAGTGAAGTCCAAACTCGGTGACCCAGATGGGGGTGCCAGCGTGCGCGGGCAAAGCGTCGAGGTATCTCCTCATCTCTTCGATCTGTTCGATGGCAATTCCGCTGTCAGTGGTTGGGAAGGTCTTCCAGTTGATCGGATAGGCGTGGACGCCCCAGACTTCGACAGGCGGCTCAGTCCCGAACTTCACCTTGTAGACGGCACGGAACTCATTTACGAACTCCCGGCCTGAATAGTCCCAGGTGCACCCGTGCGACTCCGGCACCTTTTCCGACCTGCGCAGGCAGGTCAGGTCCCAGTTCAGCGTGTTGCCGGCCACAAGGCGGCGCGATGGGTCAAGCCCCATCTCCCCTTTGAGCAGACCGTTGTAGTAGTGGAACGCCTCCGCGTACTCTTCCCCGCTCGAATCCCCCTGCGCTCCCACGTTGGGTTCATTCGCAAGGACGAGGTCCACACCCGGGTGGTCCCGCAACAGCCCGGCCATCTGTTCGCGTGATAGATATGTGCCTGGCCTGATTTCCTTGATGATGGGTAACTTCCGCGCCGGGCCAGTGTTCGCCACCGCCGAGTGGCCTTCGTTCAGAAACCAGCCGACACCGAGCCCTTCGGCGTACGCGGCGGCTGAAGGCGACTCCGGAGACTGGACGATAACGCCGTATCTGTCGCCCATGCCGACTGGATTCTGAGGTGACCCGGCAGGGACGGCAGAAGCCATAGCGGACGAACGCGCAGCCGTCGGCAGAGATGAGACAGGTGGTAGACGTTCGACGCGCGGCACGGGCCGGGAGGGATCATCTGGCTTCTGTCCGCCGTTGCATGCCGTGAGGGCCAGCGACAAGGCGCCGATCAGAGCGCAAGCAGCCGCACGGCCCCCCATGGCCCGCATGGACGACCAGAAGCTGCCGCCTGAAGCCATTGGGATCCCACGGAGCCTATTTAACGGTGGTAGTCGCAACATCGGCGTGCCGACAGCATGACATGTTGATGCGTTCGAGGCCGTCCTTCGCGTGTCGCGGTCATGCAACTCTTCCCTGTAACTCATTTCATCACAAGCTCAATGGTTTCTGCAGCGAAGAAAAGCCCGTCCATGGACGACGATGACTTAATCTTCAGCCTTCTGGGACCGAACCCGTCAGAAGGTTGCATGGGGAGCGGAAAGCGCAATTCCTTCCATTGAAAGCCGCCGGGGAGACGCACTTCGCCGAGTTCAACATCATCCAGGCTCAACTGCAAGACATTGTCAACCTCAGACATCGCGGTCATGCGCACCTCGGTGACCTGTGACAGGTCTGATGACAATCTGACAACGGCTGCATCGGCCGTTGCCCAGCGCCAGGTGTGCTGCGTGTCGCCTTCGGCCCAGCGCCAGCCGGCAAGATCGGCACACCCTGCGTCTGGACTGGCGAGGCCGATTTGATATCTGCCGCTGATTTCCATGTATGAGATGGCAACAAAGTGGCCGTCGCTGCCTCTGGAACCCGTTATCTCCACTTCCTGATAGTCACCCTGAGTGATGGCGGCGCGTGGCACTAGGAAGCTGCATGTGCGCCAGACATACCCGCCGGGAAGCGAAACCTCGCCAATCCGCACACCGTTCACGGTCACGCCCGCCCTGTTGGGAACGGCCGACATCCATCTGATTGTAAGCAGCCGGGGACTGCCCCGGGCAATGGGCGCAGACAGTGTCGCCCGCGGGCTCGTCATCCAGACCCACCTTCCCGCCCCGTCGGATTGAATGGTGGAAAAGCCAACAGCCGCGTATTCCTCCAGGTCTGACAGACCGAAATCAATTACCGAAACCCCACTCAGGTCCCGCACCTCGATCTGATCAAATGCAATCTTGCTGGATCCACCGTCCGGGGGACTCAACCCGAGTTCGATGCCCTCTTCAAGCCTTGCAGTCCCGGGCGGCAGGGATACTCTCCGCCACACCCAGCGGAAACCGCCGGGCACGTCCAGCCGGCCTGCTTTTTGTGCATTTACTGTCACCTGCGCCACCACGGGAGAGTCTGACATCACGCGGAACCAGACCTCGGAGGAGGGCGACGAACCGGCCGGCAGGCGCAGTTGGAGTGAGGCCGCGCCGGGTCCGGCCCAATTCCAGTCAACGCCTCCGGCATGCTGCACAGGTCCGAACCCCGCACCGCCGACCGACGCGGGATGCGCTGCGCCGAGGTCGACATGACCAGAACCAATGCTCGGCCCCAGGAAAACCCTGTCGAGCAGCAATGGCGCCGCCTGCCCCTCGTGAGTCACATTCAGTTCCAGACGCTGAACGGGACCTGCGACCCACCTGCCCGCAGGCACCAGCACGGCGGCGTCGACGAACACCCCTCCTCCGTCGAGGTCGAACATCCCGGTCGTTTCCCCGTTAACCACCACTGCCACCCGCGCTGGCAGCATCGAGGCCATCCTGAAACCCAATCGGGCTGGGCCATCCGTCCTGAACGGGAGGCCAAGCACAGCGGTGTTCGAGTCTATGAACTGGTAGGTCGCGTCCGGGGCATGACCGGAGAGACCAAACCCCCGCCCGGCATATCGAGTGGCATCTTCTTCACCGAAATCAAATTCACTCTGACTCGTCACGGGACGGTCTTCGATCCAGTCCAGAGCTACCCGCCCGCCTGGCCCCCCGACGCTGGCATCCAGCAAGAACGTCTGCGCTGGCCCCTCCGACCAGAGGCTTTTCGGGACGAACACTCCTCCTTCAACCCATCTGTGGCCCCGAGGGACCTGAAACTCTCCAACCTCGCGGCCGCCTGCCGTGATCTTCAACACGGCTCCTGTGTCCGATGCAACCCGGAAGACGAGATGAGAATCACCAGAGGCCCCGAAGGGCAGGGAGATACTGGCTGCGCGGTCTGTCAGCCAGGTCCAATCATCCCCACCCACACTGTCGCCACCGGCAAACCCACGAGGCTCATACTCCTCCAACGGAGCGCCTTCAAAGTCAACGCGTACGACCGGGACCCATGGCAGGATCTCCAGCCGGTCTACCGCCAGAAACAGACCTCCCTCTTCCGACTCGCCCCTGACCATCAGTTCCTGCCGTCCGTCGCTGCGCCAGACGTCGCCGCTGGCAAAGAATATGGCGTCCACCCACCCGAACCCCGCCGGCACCGTACGGGCCCCCAGAGACTTGCCATTCAGCAGGAGCTCAACCCTGTTCTCTATTAACGAGGCCACTCGCAGTTTCACAATCTTCCGTTCCGGATCCGACACACGCACATGCAGCGCGGCATCCGGTTGCACCGTCCAGACCCAGTTGGTGCTTCCCATGCCTTCATTCCAGCGAAAGCCTATTGGCGCCCGCTGAAACAGGTCGACCGTCCCCAGGTCCACCATGTCATCGTCTTCCGGGGGAAGGCAGGGGTTAAAGGCGCGACCGGGGAACCGCTCCGCGGCGCTCTTGCGGACTGCGCACGCGGCCGGGCCATGCGGATGTGGAGGCGCTTCAAATGACACGATGACGTCCGCGCTCTTCCAGTCAGCGGGGGAGGCGCCTGTCTCCTGCAGCCAGGACTGATCAGTCACCTGCACCGGCCCGTCCGGCGCTGCTTCCGTCCCATATGCAGCGGTCCCGATGTAATCTCCGAAAATCAACCATCCATTGACCCTCGCCGGCGTTCCCTGCACAAGCACTCGTGCGCCGGGCGATGGCTGGCCCGTCGCTGATCTGACCGACTCGGAAATCTCCCTTGCCGCATGACTGGCCTCATGAAACTGCACCCTTGGCCCGGCCCCGGCCACCAGCGACGCCATGACGACCGCGGCCGCGGCCAGCAAGTACGCCGGACGACGCGCCGCTGCCATGTATCTGGCCCGCCGGTCATCCAATGGCATGGACGCGTGCGGCCCTCCCCATCCAAACAGCGAATTCAAGGCCAGTGCAACCGCGACGGCCCAGAACGCGCTCGCAAAGTAGAGATACCGGGAGAACTGGAGAGACGGGCCAAGCTGCAGCAACGGGAGCGCAGGCAACACCGCCAGCAGCAGACCGGTGAGAGGCAACCATGTGCGCCTCAGACACAGCGCCACCAGTGATGTTGCCGCCAGCATGACGAGCGCTGATACCGTCCACAGCCCGGCCGGCAATACCGCTGGCGCCGCCCATCCCTGCATATTGACCGGCAACGGCAGGGCGAAGGCCCGGAATATGTCCCATGGCCACGCTGCTGGATGTGTCGCCCAGTCGGCGCGGCCGCCGATGCCGTCCAGGGCGATCAGCCGGTAGATCAAGTAGACCGCCACGGCGGCCCAGTGCCAGCCTGTTTCCCTGATGAGGCTCCCGCGCCGGTACAACACCCATGCGCCGATGATCAGCGGCAGGGAGACCGCCGCCTCCTTGCAGAGCAACGCCGCAAGCAGGAGGAAGGCTGATAGGAGCCGCCGGCCGCCGCCGAATGCAGCCAGACTGAGCATCGCGGCCCCGGCCATCAGGAGATCTGGCCGCGCTGATATCCACGTCACAGGCTCGGCCGCGATCGGTTGGACGGCGAAGATCACCCCGCCCAGCAGCGCCACGCCTCTGCCAATGCGAAGGAGCAGCCACGCCAGCACCGCGGCATTGGCGGCATGGAGCAGCACATTGGTCAGGTGCCACCCCCAGATCAGCCTGTCGCCCCACAGCAGGTCGTCCATGTAATAGGTGAGAGACGGCAGCGGCCGGAGATAGACCTGCTCTCCTGCCGGGGGGAGGAAGATTTCCCGCAATTCCGCCAGAGGCCAGCGCATCGGCGCTTCGAACACGGTGACAAAGTCATCCTGTATGAGCCAGGCCTGCGTGGACCAGGCCCAGACCGCTACTGCCACTGCGAAGACGAAGACGGGAATCAACGGCGGCAGGCGCGCGGCAGCCACCGGACGGACCGGCGTCACGGGCGCTCCCCTGTTGGCCGCGCTTCCGGCCATGGACCACACTCGCATGATTTTTCAGCCCCGTTCGCACAGAAATCAGGGCCCATTATCACCGAACGCCAGTTCCACGCGGCGCGACCGTCGTCAACACGAGGACCGGGCGTCAACACGAGGACCGGGCCGCGTGGCGGAGCGACGGCCTGCACTGGACCCGTCTGCTCCGCAGTGGTGACCGGGTAGCACTGGTGCGAATCTCATAAGGCCACACAGTGGTTGCTGCCCGAACCTTCCGGGTTCTTCCGCAGGGCTATTGGGAGACAGGCAGGCGATTCATGTCGGACATGCCGCGCATCCCCGTCACGCCGCCACTGGTATGAGAGCCTCTTTCAACCATCAATAATAGGAAGCACACAGAACCTTCATAATCCCCACTTGCATCTCCTGAGTCCGGGTGCGCTATAATGCCGGGGTCTGTCACCTGTCCGAGATAGGTCAGATCTGGCCGTCATTCACCATTGGGACGGCTTCATGCATGACCAGCGAGGGAGCTGCCACGTTGAAAAAGACAACATTCCGTCCAGGTTTCGGGTTCGCATTGGGCGTCGCTGTGGCGGTATTAGCGGTCTTGGCAGGCTACCTCGGCGGCTCTTGGGGGAGCACAAGCGCGGACACAGCCGGCACAGGCGGCACAGGCGGGGACGCCGTCAAAGCCGCCATCACCATCAACCCCCCCCAGTTGACCACCAGCGCCGCCGGGAGTGGCACGCTGCAATTCAAAGCAGACGCGCAGGCAGGGAACGTTCCCACAGGCATCGGCGCGTACACAATCGTGGTGACCTGGGATCCACAGGTTTTCGTGCAGGCCGCCTCAAGCCCTGTGATCGTCAAATCCCCGTTTGTTCAGACGTCAGCCGTCTTCGTTAACGTGAGCAGTAGCGTTCGGCAGCTCACTGTGATAGCCGCCATTGCGGGTGCTGGCAATGGGCCCACCGGCACCGTCCCTCTCTTCGACCTGAATATCACGGGTGTCTGCAACCCTTCCCAGAGCACGCAGATCGACTACGGCAACCCGGTCACCTTGACCGCCGCCGGCGGTGG
>SHXW01000030.1 GCA_009693115.1 Dehalococcoidia bacterium
CTTTACGCAGCGGCGGGCAAGGTCGTAGCCCGTGCTTGCGGCGCTGAGGGGGGCATGGTCTGCGCGGGGGCCGCTTCAGGCAACCTTCTAATGGCCGCGTCTGTCTTGACGGGCACCGATGACGCGAAGATCGAGCAGCTGCCTGACACGAAGGGGATGAAGAACGAAATCCTGATCTTCAAGTGCCAGCGCAACTATTACGACAAGGCGTTTGAGCAGTCCGGCGCGAAGCTTGTTGATGTGGGGATGCCGGACGGCGCGAGGCCGTACCACCTTGAGGGCGCGATCAACGACAGGACCGCCGCAGTGGCATACATCTTCGCGCCCATGATGAAGCGGCCGGTGTCTCTTCCTGAGGTGGTGAAGATTGCCCACGCCCGAGGCGTGCCGGTGATAGTGGACGCGTCCGCAGAAGTGCCCCCGATAGAGAACCTGACGATGCCCATGAAGGTGGGCGCTGACATGGTTACGTATTCGGGCGGGAAAGGCCTGGCGGGGCCTCAGAATGCCGGGCTTGTAGCAGGGCGCAGGGATCTGGTCGCCGCTGCGCTAAAGCATTACATGAACCCCGGCTCTTCGAGGGCCAGTGTGGGACGTCCGGCCAAGGTCTCAAAGGAGACCATCGTCGGCATGGTGACTGCCCTTGAACTCTTTCTGGAGGCTGACCACGCGGGCATCTGGGACGGCTGGCGCGCCCAGGCGAAGTCCATCGCGGCAGCTGTTCAGGGCATCCCCGGCCTGCGCGTTGTAGTAGAGGAAAACGAGAACCGTCAGGGCCCTCAGCCCGTGATCTACTTTGAGGCGGGCTGGAAGGGGTTGTCGCCTGCTGAGATCGGCAAGCAGATGCGCAATGGCAACCCGCCTGTAATGCTCGGAGTATCGGGTGACAACGACGCCATCAACATGGCGATGGTGAATGTGCAGCCTGGCGAGGAGAAGATCATAGCCGCAAGGTTGCTTGAGATCCTGAATCCGGCGAAGAAATAGACTCCCCAGCCCATTGGCTTGGACGGGGCAGATCCTGCAAGTTCAAGCCAGACACAGTTCAGGCAAGTGAGGAATTATGGCGCCCAGGAAGGTACCTGAAGTCTATGCGCGGCTTGGCATCAAGCCGGTAATCAACGCCCAGTCATGGATCACTGCGCTTGGCGGCTCGATCATGCGGCCGGAAGTGCGCGAGGCCATGTCGGAGGCTGCGACGTGCTTCGTAGATATGGTTGAGCTCAACCACAAGGCCGGCGAAGTGGTGGCCCGCGCCTGCGGCACTCAGGCCGGCATGGTCACGAACGGATGCTCAGCGGCGCAGACGATCGCCGTCGCTGCCTGCATGACCGGAACAGACCCGGCAAAGGTAGAGCGCCTGCCGCACACCGAGGGTCTCAAGAACGAGGTCCTGATGTTCAAGGGCGAGCGCAACCGATATGACATGGCCTTTGAAGTGCCGGGTGCGCACATAGTCGAATGGGGCATGCTCGGTGGTGCGCAGCCCTGGCAGCTGGAAGCAGCGATCACGGAAAAGACGGCTTGCATTGCGACAACATTCAGCCCGGGGATCAGGCGCGGCCTGCCGGTATCTGAGTTGGCGGCCATCGCACACAAGCGCGGCGTGCCAGTGATAGTGGATGCCGCCGCCGAGGTCCCACCGATGGCGAACCTCACCCGCTTCGTCAAAGAAGGAGCGGATCTTGTCATGTTCTCAGGCGGCAAGGGCATAGGCGGGCCGCAGGGGGCAGGTCTGCTCGCAGGCCGCAAAGACTTGATCGAAGCGGCGTTCGAAAACAACCTGAACCTGAACAGCCCGCGCGCCGGCATTGGGCGCGGCATGAAGGTGACCAAGGAAGAGTTGGTCGGGATGGTCATGGCGCTAGAGCTGTACTTGGAGTCGGACGAACAGGCGCTTATCGCCGGCTGGCAGAGGAAGGCCGAATACCTCAAGGGCAGGCTGCAGGGCATGACGGGCCTGCGCGTTGCCATCGAGCCGTTTTCAAGCCGCCGCCAGGGCCCACAACCTGTCATGTACTTCGAGAAGGAGTGGAAGGGCCCATCGCCCGCCGAGATACGCCAGCGGCTCCTGGAGAAGAACCCGCCGATCTACGTTGGCGGCGGCAGCGCAGGGAACGACGTCAACCTTGTGATGGTGAACGTTCAGGACGGTGAAGAGGTGGTCATAGCCGACCGGTTGGTCGAAATCCTGAAAGGCCCGGCGCCGACAAAGAGACCGAAGTAGCACAGACCCGCCAATATCCGCTGGCGGTTACTCTCGACCTGTAGTTCAGGTTCCATGAGCCTCGACTGCAGGCAAGCGGGCAACCATGAGCGATCTAAGGTATCTTCGGCGCTCTAAATGAACAGGGTAGTGGTGCCGAGGGAGGGAGTCGAACCCACACGAGGTTGCCCTCAATGGTTTTTGAGACCATCGCGTCTGCCATTCCGCCACCTCGGCACCGTGGGTACGCATCTCAGGGCAGTCTTGACCGCTCACGCAGAACTCTTGGCAAGATGTTCTGCATGACATCATGTCAGGCAGTCTGCCCGGAAGGCGCAAGGGCAATTATCGCAGCGAGCAGAGTTTGCCGCACCCCCAATGTTTGTTGAGTGAACCGGTGCATGGCATCCTGATCGCTGCGAAGTATGTCTTCTCGCGGCTTCAACCCTGATCTGGCCCTCGCCCTCCAGGCGGAGGGGTTTGTGGAGGGTATGAGTTCCACGGACAGGTGAACCTGCTGCGGCCATGCTAAACCTCACACGCCCCCTAGCCGTCATAGACGCCGAGTCCACCGGGCTGGACCCGAAGTCGGCGCGCATTGTCCGCATGAGTGTGCTGAAGGTGTGGCCGGACGGGAAGCAGGAACTTAAGACGGTACTGATCAATCCCGGGGAGCCCATCTCGCCGGGAGCGACGAAGGTCCATGG
The DNA here is from genome assembly GCA_009693115.1 of Dehalococcoidia bacterium. Lineage (GTDB taxonomy): Bacteria > Chloroflexota > Dehalococcoidia > Lucifugimonadales > Lucifugimonadaceae > SHXW01. Next base: position 2,914 of record SHXW01000030.1, read on the forward strand.
CATCACCGGTGAAGATGTGCAGGACGCTCCGTCTTTCCGGGCCTATGCGAAGAACCTCGCGGCGTACCTTGAGGGGTGTGACCTTGCCGGGTTTGGCGTCGATAGGTTCGACCTGCCGCTGCTCGAGGCGGAGTTCGTTCGGGCGGGCGTTGAGTTCTCCGTCCAGGGTAGGGCGGTGCTGGACGCGATGATGGTGTTCCACAAGCTTGAACCGAGGGATCTGGGCGCCGCTTACAAACGCTTCACCGGGAATGTCCTGATGGACATGCGCGATCCGGACACGGGAGTGAGGGCGGCTTTCGAGGTGCTTGCAGGGCAGCTCGAAAAACACCCGGACCTGCCGCAGGAACCGGCTGCGCTTGCTGCGTGGCTAAGAGACCCCGGCGGTGATCCGATTGACCCCGACGGCAAGTTCGTCTGGTCGGACGACGGGGATGCCCTGATCAACTTTGGGCGTTACCGCGGCCACAGGCTGTCCGTGGTGCGCGAGCGGCAGGCGGACTACCTGGGTTGGATCGCGACGAACCCGGAGTTCGGGCCAGAGGTCAGAAAGATCGCAGCAGGAGCGCTTGAGGGTGATATGCCGAGGCGTGAAGGGTAGGCGCGCCGTCTAGATGGACCTGGCGGTGGGCGACTTATGTTGACTTCTCAACCTGACATGCCTATCCATGGGTACCGTTCCCGCAGGGGGTTGAGTGTAAATTCATGTCTCAGCGTAGCGTGAATATGAGCACCTGGCCCACGAGCCACACTAGCGGGAGCGAGATGGCGGTGTAGCGGTGGATAGTGTCGGTCTTCAATTTGGCTTTGTCATTCCCGGCGGTCGTCATCGCAAGCAGGACGGTGGTCGAGGCCAGCGCGCCGACAAGGCCTATGTAGTTGACGATCATGTACTTATCAGCGAGCGTCAGGTAGCCGACCGGCGGCAGCTGAGACGTCAGGTTGATGTGAAACATGATCCCGCCTATGAGGGCGGACGTGTTGATTCCCAACCTTTGCAGCGCCTTGTCTGGCCCCAGTAGCAGCGCGAGGAACCCGCCCAGAACGATGAAGATCGCCGGCAGGATGGCCTTGAAAATGGACGACATGGCGCCACGCGCGACCACGACGTCAAACTGGAACCGGGAATAAGTGGCGTCGAAGGTCGGGTAGTAGTGGTCCTGAGCCTGCGCCTTCCAATCGCGCATCTGCCAGCCGGCGATGATCACGGACGGGTCCACGCCGTTCAGCCCCGGATCTGCGACATAGACGAGGTTAGACCGGGACATGGACTTGTCCTCGAACTGGATGGTCAGGGTCTGCTCGTCGAAGGGGTACTGACGCATATCAGGGTCGGTCTGGAGCGCCGCCTGTATGCGGTAAGACTTGTAGTTCGGTTCGTCTTCCACGAGGTCGGTAGACGTGGCGCGCCCGTTCATGAACTCGAAACGGTTTGGCGTGCAGGGCTTCGCGCACTGCAGCGTCAGGTACATATCAACGACGTACGAACCAGTGGAGATGTTGAACTGGCCCACGCTTAACACATAGATCCCCGCATTGACGATGAGGGCCTCATCCGTGCCGGAGGGGGGTGTCTGTGCCTGTGCGGGAGCCGGGCCAGGGCCGACTACCCCAATACACAGGACTGCAGCAATAAGCACGCCAAGGCAGATGCGGGCTATGTGTGTCATGTTGGACCGAGGCTCCGTATGCGGGGTGTCTAAGGACTGGCCGTTGTTGGTCGAATGGGGTGTGTACGCGGAAGGGATCGCCCTGCCGCCCTCTCTCGCCCAAGCGGCGCTCGAGTGATAGGCAGGTTAGGGGCGACCATCGCGCTGCTCTGAAAGAGGCGGCGGACCACCAGTGGTATGGGGAACCGGGTCGCCTGTGAATGTGATCTCCACGCACGGCATATGGTCAAAGATCTTCCGGCGGAGCAGCCAGAACGGACCCCACATCGGCAGGCGCATCGCCCTGTTGATCCTCACGGCCCGGATGACGAGTAGAACCAGCGGCCGCCGGTAACCGGGGCGCGTCGACCAGTGTTCTATGTACGCCAACAGGTGCGGGAGGCGTTCCTTGCGGTCACGGATGACGCGTGCCCGGGCCGGAATGTTGAACCACAATTGGGATTCGACGGTGTGGATAGTCACGGCAGGGTTGGCTGCCATGCTCGCCACCCAGTCTCGCCTGCCGGGAAAGCCTGACAGGACCATCATGTCCCTGCCGTTCCAGACATAGGTCAACTCTACGGTGCGGGGCGTACCAGACTTGCGCCGCATCATCGTGATGCGGATGTAGAAGCTTTCCCGCAGGGTGCTCTGCAGTTCTGGCGGAAGTACGGGCATGTTGGTGACGGCTTTGAGCCCCTGAAATTATTGACCGGCAGGGCGGAATAGGCGGGTTACAGGAGCGGCGGTGTCGTCAAGAGGACACCGCCCATTCAGTGTGTCACCACTTGCGGGGGCTGCAACGCGACAGGGGGGCGGTACCTGCGTGTTTATCAGGGCGCAATCGAGATGTGAATGTTGCCCTTTGTCGTTTCCGTCTCTAACTGCCCGATGCCCTGACCGTAGCGGACCATGACGGTACCGCCTGCCTCGCTGATGGGAGTTGACCCATCGGCTGTGGTTGTGCCATTTCCGGTCTTCAGGGTCACTCGCAGATCGGGCGTGCCGCCAAGCCGGACATTCACGTCGCCGCTCGTTGTCTTGAACCGGTTGAGGGAACGACCGCTAATTACGCCGTCGAAATTGATAGAGGCGTTTGAAGTCTGGGTCCAGAACGTGCCTTCGGAGCCTGTGATCGTTAGCGCGCCGTTCGTCGTGTTTGCTGTGAAGTCACCTGTGGACGATTTCAGCGTGACCGCGCCGTTGGTCGTGACGAGGTTGCCGTCCACCACGTTCAGCCCTTCAGCGTCTATTGTCCCGTCTGTGCCGTCCAGGCGCAGTGTCACGCCGTCAGGGATTTCCAACACGAATTCTGCGCTGGCGTCCCCCTTCTGATCCGGTACCAGCTGCGCGGAGATCAGGATCTCACGGTTCGGCGGGGAGCCTGCTGGCAGGATGTAGAACTGGTACAGGAGCGGGTTGTGCAGCGTGGACTTGACTTTGAAAACGTTGGTGTGGGATGGCCTGACAGTGATATCAGCGTTCCCGGTACGCACCGTGATAATGGCGCCGGGCTCGAGCGTGTACTCGGAAGTCTTCGTCTCGTCCGGCAGGGCTGTACTGCCGCCACCGCAGGCCGCAGCAAGAGCGACGAAGCTTGTCAGCGTGGTCGCTGCCATGATCCTCAACGTTTTCATTTCCACCTGTTGCACCGATCTTCGGGCCTTGCGAGGCCAGCTGGATGTTTCGCGCAAGAAGTTGATGATAACGATTGCCGGACGTCATCGGGCGGGAGAGGGGCCTGCCAGCCGGGCCCTATCGCAGCGTCTTTCGGAACAGCCGCATATTGTTGAGGCCCAGGATGCCTCGCACGGCGACTTCTGAATGTCCGGAGGCAAGCAGCCCTTCGGTTACCCGCGGCAGCTTGGATATATCCTCCACGCCCTGCGGAGTCTGCGTTGTGCCGTCATAGTCCGAGCCTATGCCCACGTGGCCCGGCCCGGCCAGTGTTATGGCGTGGTTGAACTGGGCCATCAGCGAAGCGAAGGGTGGCCCCGGCTCCGGGCAGGGCCAGCCAATGTAGTCGAACGGGTCGCGTAGCTTCTCCCGTGGGGGGATGACCGGAGGTCTGAAATCGGACGATGGCTTGCCAGCGACGAACCCTGACACGAATGTCACATTCATCACGCCGTCTTTTTCCGCCAGCGCCCTGATCATCTCATCCGTCATGTTGCGCGTGTGATCGCAGAGCGCCCGGCAACACGAGTGCGATGCGAACACTGGTTTCTCACTCGTCTCCAGCACGTCCCAGAAGGCGGAATCTGAGACATGCGATATATCCACGAGCATGCCCAGGTGGTTCATCTCGCGCACTACGTCTCTGCCAAAGGGCGTGAGCCCGCCGTGGCGGTTTTCGTTGTGGGAGTCGCACCAGTTCGTTGACCTGTACCAGGCAAGGGTGATGGACCGCACGCCGAGCCGGTGCAGGGCGCGCAGGCAGCCCATATCGTCGGCGACGGCTCGCCCGCCCTCTATCGAGATCAACACGGCGATCTTGCCTTCGGCGCGCGCCTTTTCGATGTCCGTTGCGTTGACGGCGAGGGCAAGGTCGTCCGGGTGTTTTTCGATGGTGCGGTGGATGACGTCGATTTCGCGCACGGCATATTTGAAAGCGGCTGCTTCGTCATAGATCTCGTCTATCCAGACGGCAAAGAAGGCCGCATCCACTCCGCCCTCTCTCATGCGTGGGATGTCCACGTGGCCCTCTTTGAGGCGTGCCCCAAAGTCAGGGTCGCGGTACAGCAGGTGAGTGGCCGTATCTATGTGCGTGTCTATGACGAGGGAGGACGCGTGCAGACGCGCCGCCCGCGGAGAGACGGACGGGGTCACTGATTTCGCAGATGGCACAGTTCTTGCAGTTCGTGGTGGCATTGCTTCCTAATCAGCGCGCTTGTAATCGCCGAGGGTGCGATAGTCCGGGCGTGTCAGGCCTTCGCGGTCGTACAGCACCGCTCCTGCCCGCAGGGTCATCATGCACGAGAGGCGGCTGTCGCCATCCATGCGTGCGCCGCCTGAATCGACGTATCCGAATTTCCCCCGTTCAAGTTCAAACACGGCCACGTCCGCCTCTGCACCAACGCTGAGTGTGCCAATGTCGCTCCTGCCGATTACCTTCGCGGGCACCCGCGTAGAGCGGTCGATCGCCTCCTGCAGGGGCATCCCCAGGCAGAGGAGCTTCGAGATGGTGACGGGCATCGTCGCCCGTGGCATATAGAGCGACGTCGAGTGTGCGTCGGTTGAGATCGTGTCCGGTCCGAAGCCCTGTTCAATCGCTGGAGCGGCGATACGGAACCAGAAGCTGCCTCCGCCGTGGCCGACGTCGAAGATGACGCCGCGCTTGCGGGCCTGCCACATGTATGCGGCTACTTTTCTATCGGGGCCCAGCCACGGGAACTGCTGCGCGTAGAAATGAGTGTGGATATCGCCGGGGCGCAGGTGCTTCAGGATCATGTCGGGATACTGACGGACTTCGGACGGCCACGAGTCCATCATCACTGGCACGCCAGCCAGATCGCCAGCTTTGACGGCAGCGTCAACCGATGCGTAGTCCGGCTGCATGTAATGGGCCGTCTTGACGCCCACGAAAACGCCGGGGTTCTCGCGTATTGTGCGGGCGCAGTCTTCGGGCATGAGCGACTTTGGATCATTCTCGTGGTGCGTGTACATGCCATTCGCGCAGATGTTGAGCAGGCCGAGGACGCGCACCCTGAATGCGTGGACGACCTTGTCAATGAACCCGCCGTAGTTGGTCCAGCCCGCTCCGCCCGCGTCCACGACAGTTGTCGTGCCGTTGGGCAGGCCATACATGTCCGGATTCATCTCGAAGTCTTTGAACCCGCCCCCGCCACCGTAAAAGTGGGCGTGCAGGTCGATCAGGCCCGGGGTGACGTGGAGGCCTGAGACGTCAACCTCCTTCTTCGCCGAGGCGCCTGCCAGTCTGCTGTCCACTGCAGCGATCTTGCCGCCTGCGATTGCGATATCCATGACGCCGTCGTGGCCGTTGGCAGGGTCTATGACCCAGCCGCCACGCAAGATTAAGTCGTATTTGGGGGCTGATTCGGGCATGTGTCTCGCTTCACCGGGTGGGCCCGGCAGTCTCAGAGGTGTTTGCGCGCTCCATCACCTGCAGGCGCGACGCAGTGAGGATGCCAAACACCGGCCGTGCGGTCAATTCCTCCTCTAGCATGCGGTTGGGCGGACGGGGTTCTCCGTGGGTGGGGCCTGCACAGTGAGGTGACATGGTGCACTACCCGGATATGGGATCGCGGAGCTTCGTCGTTGCAACACTCGCGCTCGTGCTTGCCTGCACCCACGGTGGAGTCCGGCCTCCGGAGCGACCGTTTCACTCAAGCAAGCGGCATCGCCCGCTGCGATACATTCCATGTCTGCCACGCCCGACCTGCCGCCGTCGCCAACGGCGCAGCGCGCTCCCGCCCCGTCTTGCACTCCGGCGGCTGTCATGTCAGCGACTCTGTTGCCCGGGCAGTCCGGATCGCCTGCGGTGACAGCCTTGGCTTTGGCCACATCGGCGCGCCCGACACCGTCTGAAAGCCCGAGTTAAACAAGACAGGCGTCCCGGTCATTGGGACGCCTGTCTAAATCTCTGGTGGAGCGGAAGACGAGATTCGAACTCGCGACCCTCTCCTTGGCAAGGAGAAGCTCTACCGCTGAGCTACTTCCGCGCGGTGTCCTAATTATCGCTGTACTGGCGGAATGGTCAAGCGCGCTTTTTGCGTTGATCTTCCGAGGATGTTCAGGCAAGTCCGCAAATAACTGGTCCGGGCAGGTGGGAGGGATTCGTCCCCGCTTGGAAACGATCCCGAACTCCCAACCCCGGCGTTTCATCGACTGCTGTTTGAGATCGGGCTTCTTCCTCCGGCCCGCTGGGGCGGGAACCCCGCCCTCTTCCAGCGGGAGACGGTGTTCTGATCAGGCACCAAATCAGCCTGAAGTGTCCACCATCACAATCTCGGTCTGGTGTTCGGCGGTGATCTCCGGTCCGTCATCGGCCATATGCACGTCCATTTCCAGACGGACACCGAACTCTGGCAGGTACACCCCTGGTTCTATGGTGATGCCAACGCCCTGTATGACGGTCCGGGTATCGTGTGTTTCCCAATCGTCAAGATTCACGCCGTTGGCGTGTACCTCTCGCCCGAGGCTGTGGCCCAGCCGGTGGACGAAGAAATCTCCGTATCCGGCCTTCTCGATGACATTCCGTGCAGCGCGGTCAACCTCCCAGCCCTGCGGGTTGTCGCCGGCGAGCACACGGTCCTCAAGGAACCTGAATGCTGAGTCCCGGGCTTCCCGGACGATGTCAAACACCTCCCGTTCCCTCTCCGATGGCTGGCCGCCGAGTGAGCCGACCCAGGTGAGGTCCGCGTAGATGTTGTCCTGTGTGGACGGGAGGCTGTGTTCCGGGGCCGGTGGGATCGTTCCGGGTTTCGGGCCGGCCCTACGCGCCCAGAGGTCTATCAGCAGCCAGCCCTGCCTGCGGATGATAGCCGAGTCCTTCGGCCGTGGCTCGTAGTGCGGGTCGGAGGAATGCGCGTTGAACGCCACGATGGGCCCGTCATCTGCGACGAGGCCAAGCCGGTCATAGCGCCCCCGAATGAACTCCGCCACATCATGCTCGGTCAGCTTCCACCGAATGTTCTCGCCTGCGAACTTGAATGCCTCTTTGACGATCTTGACGAGCGACTCGACGGCGTACTTGTGCGAAGCTCGCTGTTCAGCCGACCACCGCTCTGTCGCGTACTGCAGTACATCCCCCGAAGGCACAGGCTCTATGCCCAGGCTGCGCACAAGTTCTATCGTCCCGGCGTCCACTCGGCCCACGCGTGGCAGTTCGTACATGGGGGAATATTCCATCGCCACCAAGCCGCCCCTCGGCAGGAGTTTTTCGAGACCGCTGACCATCGAACGGCGGTCTGAGAAGCGGACGACCTTCGGCGCGCCTTGCGGGAAGCGGCCGGCATCAACATCGTGGGCGAGGATGACAGGCTCGCCGTCGCGCGGGATGAAGAGCCAGACGGGGCGAGTCAGGTTTTGTACATGCGAACCAAGAGCGGCTTCGAAGACTGGGTTGGTGTAGCGGTAATCGCGTGTCAGCCAGCCGTCGAGGCCGGACCTGCGCAAGTATTCCTGGGCGGCAGTGAAGGTGGACATGTCCTGAGATTCTAATGCCGTTGGCCGTCGCGCACTGCAGCTGTTTCCGGCCCGCCCCTCTCACCGCCTCAGCTAACGGGAAGGGCGCGGGTCGGGGAAGGTCTTTAGCGCAGCCTGGTACGCATCGGGAGTGTTCAGGTCGAGGCGGACGATCGGGTCGTCGAAGGGGACCCAGTTTATCTGCTGGGCATGCCGCCTCATGACCTCTCTCAGGCCCTCTTTCGCTTCTGAGACCGCTTCGAGTTCTGGCATCAGCGCGCCATCGAAGACTAATGGGTGCCCGCCGTGGCCATCAAAGCGAGGTGACGTGGCGGGCCTGCCCGAGGCGGCGTGAGACTCCAGGACTCTTAGGGTCACGCTGGCCGGTCTGGGTTGATCCACGGCCAGGACGGCAATTGCGCCGAGCCGGGTCGGTAACGCGGCAAGCCCGGCCCTTATCGAAGTCGTTTTGCCATCTTTAAAGTTGGGGTTATGGGCCATGACGACCCTGCGGTCCCCATTTAGCAGGGCGTCTGTGAAGAGTGCAGAACCGCCCACGGCAGCGGCGACCTCATCCCCACGGTAACCGGTGACCACACAGACTATGTCCACCCCGGCGCGGAGGAGGGCCTCCACCTGCCGCTCGACGAGCGTAGCGCCGAACCACGGCAACAACGGTTTGGACGACCCCATGCGCGTGGACTCGCCCGCAGAGAGCAGGATGGCGGCAGTACGCCGGGAGTGGTTGAAAGGGTGCGCGTTCAGATGCGGCCTTATGTCGCTGCGGCAGGTTCCCGCCGCCGAGCGATGCGCTCTTCCATGCGCTGGAACTGCTTCTCGTCTAACTTCAGCGAGCCGCCGTTTCCCCCCAGGCGGAACATCAGCACCTCGGCCATGATCGAGATGGCAATCTCCTCCGGCGTCCGGCCGCTGATGTCCAGTCCGATGGGCGCATAGACCTGCTTCAGGCGCTCCGCTGTGAATCCACGTTCAAGGAGTTCTTCGTAGATCAGGATAGTCTTGCGTTTGCTCCCCAGCAGGCCGACATAACTTGCAGGAGTCTCGAGCGCAGCGGCGAGGGCAGCGTCGTCATATCTGTGGCCGCGCGTGGCGATGATGATGAACGTGTTCGGGTTGACCGGAAGATCCTTGATCGTTGTGGCGTATTCGCCAACCCGCAGTTCTTCGGCCTCGGGGAACCGCTCCTTGCTGGCGAACTCGGGCCGGTCGTCAACGACGAACAGCCGGAAGCCCACTGTCTTTGCGATGGAGGCTATGGCCCGGCTCACGTGGCCGCCGCCTGCCAGCACGAGCGTCGGGGGCGTTGTGTACGCCTCGATGAAATACTCTGCGCCTGTGGGCGAGGTGATGTAGTCCGTTTTGCCCAGGGCCATCAGGCCATGGGCGCGCCTGCGGGCCTCCTCGTCCAGCGCGGCCATGCCCAGCGAACCTTTGGAAGACCCGTCCTCGCGGACGAGCATCTTCGCGCCCACGTGCGTGCTGTCAGAGCCTGCGGGCGGGACCATCAGGTTGACGATGGCGACCGGGGCGCCGCCCTGATACGCCGAGATGACCTCGCGCGTAAAGCCCTCATACTCTTGAGCGCCTTCAGCCCGCAGAGGGTCGATCAGGAAATACATCGTCCCGCCGCAGATGAGGCCGTCCTTCGCGGCGAGTTCTTCATTCAGGACATAGTCCCGCATCTCAGAACCGCCGCCGCGCTTCAAGAGCTGCTTTGCTGCGAACCAGATGTCTCCCTCTACGCAGCCGCCGCCCAGCGTGCCCACACCGGAGCCGTCCGCCCGGACAAGTAGTTTCGCCCCCGGTTTCTGCGGGGTAGACCCTGAGGTCTTCACGACGGAGGCAACCACGGCCTGCCGGCCTGCCTTGAGCTCCTCAAGTGCAGCGCGAAAGACTGGTTCCATGTGACGAACGTCTCCTCGGCCCGGGTGCACCGCCTGTCCTAAACTCACTTCCCTTGAAATGGAGAGGGTCAGGCGGTGGATCGCTCTCGCTGTGCGGCCCCCTCACTGCGAGTTCGGAAGGGACGCTGCGCATCTAAGGCCGAGAATAGCACAGCGCCGTCTGGCGAAAGCCGCTGAGGATCGCGATACACGAAAACCGTCTGACATTGGACTTGCCTGACCGAAAATCAGGCCCGAATGGCGTATCCGGAGGGGCGGTACGGGTCTAAACTCTCCGCATTGAATCAGGGTGGATCTGTTGAAATTGGTGGATGTGCACGGGTGTCAGCCGTGACCATGTGAACGAAACCAGGCAGTGTAGAAACAGTGCGTTAGGAGGCGTCAACGTTGACGACACGGGCGTCCAACGGCAGAAGCGATGTCGCGTTCTTCGACGATCTCGCAGAGTTTTCAAAAGCGGTGGAAGCGGCTACCGGCGTGACGGTTGACTTTGGCGAGGTGGTCCAACTCAACACGAACTTCCATGAGCAGACTGATCAGTATCTGATATTGAACGTCAAGGAAGAGGGGGACACCGACCTCAACAACCTTATGTTCCTGCGCGCCGAAGGTTCTTTCGTCTATACGAAGCGCCAGCCCAAACCTGAGGTATTCCGTGAATTTGAACGGCTTTATGCGCGCCCGTTTGGCCGCACAACCGTTCTCGCGTTTCTCCTGTTGAACAAGGCGTTGATGAGCTACAAGGCGCGCCTAGATTTGCTCATACCTGCGATGCGTGATCTGGATCAGAACTTCGATCAGGTCCGCTACCGCGAACTTCTGAACACCAACGACAGGTTACAGGACAGGTTGGAAGACTTTCACGAGCTTCTAGTGCGACTGCAGGAACGCTCGTTTAAACAGGTGGAAACTCGTTACCTGTCGTTCGACTGGAGCGTCTTGCTTGCGGAGAGCCAGACGCTCATGGATAGGGTCAGGCGACGCCTGAACAACATCCGGGAAATCGCCCGCGACCAAGAAATGAAGGCCGCCAATGAGTTGAACAAGCGGATTGAGCTCCTGAACGTCGTACTGCGTCGCCTCACAGCCATAACGATCTTGCTGGCGGTGCCGACTGCTATCTCCAGCCACTTCGGCATGAACTTCAAATACATGCCGGAGTTGAATTACGTATGGGTTTACATCGCTGTTGTCACCGGGCAACTATCGCTGCTCGCCGGAATGTTCTTCGTATTCCGAAAAGCCGGTTGGCTGTGACCATGCGCTCCTCTCTCAAAGGGAGAGGATCAGTGTCAGGCTCGAAGTCCAGACTTCTCCTGCCCGACCTGAGTTAGGGGCGTATGGGAAGCGGCCCTGCCTGCAAACGCCAGGAGACTGGGACAAACTCAGCGTGACAAACCCTGAAGGGCCTTAGTTCGCTGCTCTCGTGCCCATCTTCTGCGCTGCATCTTGAATGGAGCGTACGATCTTGTCGTAACCGGTGCAGCGGCAAAGATTGCCCGCCACATTAAGGCGGATCTCCTGCTCAGAGGGGTCAGGGTTGCGTTTGAGCAGGGCAGTGGCCGAGATCAGAAAACCCGGCGTGCAGAAGCCGCACTGCAGCCCGCCCTCCTTGATGAACGCGTCCTGAAGCGCAGTCAGGTGGCCGTGGTCCGCGAGCCCTTCGACGGTGATCACCTCTCGGCCGTCGGCCTCACCTGCCAGCACGAGACACGAGCAGGCAGTGCGGCCGTCAATCATGACGGTGCAAGCGCCGCAGTTGCCGTTGGAGCAGCCCTCCTTGGTGCCTGTCAGCCGCATGCGGTCGCGCAGGGTTTCAAGCAGCGTCCAGTCCGGTTCGACAAGCATTTCCTGCTGCTCGCCGTTCACCTTGAAAGAGATCGGGATCTTTGCCAAATGTGACTCCTGTCACTCCCTCTCCCCGCACAAGGGAGAGGGTCAGAGTGTGGGTCGCGTCCCCCGTCGATGGGGGGCCAGGGAGAGGGTGAAGTCCCCCGTATTCGTTCTGCCCCTTCGCTGCGTTCGGGGTCAGGATGACATGTTCGGGATCGTCAATGTCCAGGCCCTTTGCGGTGCACGCCCGCGATGCGCTCCTGGCAGATGGCCAGCGTGCGCCGGGTCAGCACCTTCACAAGTTCCTTGCGATACTCTGCCGAGCCTCGCACGTCCGTGATCGGTGAAGCCGCCTGCGCAGCTGCTTCTGCGGCCATGGTGACCTGGTCTTCTGTCAGTGGCCGGCCCTCCAGCACCTGTTCCGCCGCCCTCGCCCTTACAGGCGTGGGAGCAACAGATGCCAGCGCGATGCGCGCCCTGCGAACGTAATTCGTGCCGGGGTCGATCTCCAGGTAAGAACCCACGCCTGCAACCGCGATGTCCATTTCGTTGCGCGGGATGAACCTCAGATAAGCAGACGCGCTGTTGGCGGGTGGCACTGGCAAGATAAGCTCCTGCAGGATTTCGCCCTTCTGGAGGACGGTCTGCCCGGGGCCGGAGAAGAAGTCCGTCAGCGGTATCTCGCGCCTGCCGCGCTGGCTAACGACTACCGCTCTGGCGTCGTGAATTAGCAGGGCGGGGGTCGTGTCGGCGGAGGGCGCAGCGTTGCAGACGTTCCCTCCGACCGCGGCGCGATTCTGTATTTGAACAGAGCCGACAAGACCTGCCGATTCAGCCAGTGCCGCGAAGTACCTGCGCACCGTCGGGTTGTGGTGCACGTCCGTGCAGCAGCGGGCAGCGCCTATGTGCAGGCCGTCAGCCGTCATCTCCAGCCGCTGAAGTTCGGGGATGCGCTTCACGTCCACGACCAGGTCCGCCTTGCGCCGGGCCGTCTTGAGTTGGTCGATGACGTCGGTGCCGCCTGCGAGGGCGCGCACCGTACCCTGCCCTGCAAAATGTTTCAGGGCTTCCTGGAGTGTTCCTGGCGCTGCGAATTCAAATGCGGGCAATTGAGTCCTCGTGTTCGCATCCGTGAAGGCCCTGTTGGAAACGAGACCGGCGCACGATTATAGAGGCTTAGCGGGTTGTTGATCGCCTCGCAAGGGAGAGGGGTTGAGAAACGCCCTCAGGTGCGGCAGCGCCAGCCGCGACTCCGAGAAGCCCGCCGGGTGGTCGAGGCCGGGCAGCGATGCGAACTTCGCCCCCGTGACCGCCGCTGCCGCCTTCTTGGCCAGCGGGTGCCTGGGGTCGGCATCACCGCAATAGATCAGACATGGCATCTTCATTCCGGAGAGGACGGCCTCGTTGTTTTCCCGCGGCCCGCAGAGGGCGGCGAGTGCCTGGGGGTCGTTGGCCAGATATCGGACGCGCCTGTCCTCGGTGAATGCCCGGCCATCGGCCTCAGCCTGAGCGAGCACGTCCGCCGTTGTCCTGCCTGCCCATGTGTCGCGCTGCATCTTCATCGAGTCCTCGTACGGGTGTGCGCCGCCGAGTGACAGACTCAAGACCCGGTCAGGGGCGTGCTTCGCCATGCCGAACCCGATCCAGCCTCCCATCGAATAGCCGACGTAGTGCGCCTTCCGTATCTCCAGCGCGTCCAGCACAGCGACAATGTCGCCGACTCGCTGGACAAGCGTGTACGTGGCGGGGTCGTGCGGCTTGTCGCTGTGTCCGTGACCGCGTGAGTCGATCAGGATCAGTCGGTGTGACTGGTTCAGTGCGTCGACATAGCCGTAGTCTCGCCAGGTTTCCATGTCGCCCGATGTGCCGTGCATCAGCACGACCGGCGAGCCTGCGCCCTCCGTGCGGTAGTAGATGCCGATCCCGCTGTTGTTTAGGTAGGGCACTGGTGCAAGCTCCTGAAGGCGGTCGTTCAATTCCTCTCGTGTGAGAGAGGTAACTTCATGCCACGCGGTACGGCTTCAGCGCCTCGAAGTTCGGCTCAAGGCCCATGCCGTGCCGGTCCGGCGCGTACACCTGCCCGTCCTTGATTTGCAGCGTGTTCTTCCACACCTTGCCGTGCATCGGGTTCGTAGAGTCTCGGTAGTACTCCAGGATCAGCCCGTTCGGGATCGCCGCAACGAGGTGGATGTGCACCTCCTGCGACCCGTGCGGGGCGATGTCGAAGTCGCTCGCCTGCGCCAGAGCGGCAATCTTCATGAACTCCGTCACGCCGCCCGTGATCAGCGCGTCCGGCTGCAGGATGTCCACGCAGCGCTTGTTGATCAGCTCCTTGAAACCGTAGCGCGTGTATTCATTTTCGCCAGCGGCCACAGGCACCGATGTTGCGTGTGTGATAGCAGCCTGGCCCTCGTAATCGTCTGGTTCGACAGGCTCCTCGAACCAGAACAGGTCGTACTTTTCGACCTTGCGTGCGAACTCGATGGCCTCGTAGTGGCGGTAGGCGTTGTTGGCGTCAACCATCACCTTGATGTTAGGGCCGACCGTCTCCCGCACCACTCGCACCCGCTCAACGTCCTCATTGATCGACGCTCCGCCCACTTTCATCTTCACAGCGCGGGCGCCGAGCTCCATGTTGCGCGCCATCTCGGCGGCAAGCTCCTTGAGGCCCTTGCCCTCCTCGTAGTAGCCGCCTGCTATGTACGTGTCCACCCTGTTCGAGTACCCGCCGAGCAGCTTGTAAACCGGCATCCGGGCGACCTTGCCCTTGATGTCCCAGAGGGCGATGTCCACGCCCGCGATGATGCGCGTCGTGATGCCTCGCCGGCCCACGAGCTTGGGCCGCCACATCTCGTGCCAGAGCCGTTCGTGGTCGAGGGGATCCTGGCCGATCAGCCCCTTGCGGAAGTGGGCGAGGATCGCCGGCCCGACCTCGGGTGTGCCGAGGATGCCGCCCGCCAGACCTATGCCCTGTACGCCGTCGTCAGTGTCAACGAGGACGAGGTTCAGTTGCGAGTGGGTATACGTATACAGGCCGTTGCGGATGGGCGTCTTGAGCGGCCACTCGTACACCTCCATTCGCACGTCTTTGATCTTCATCGTGAGTTGTGCTCCATGTCGACTCTCCCATTCGGAGGGGCGATCCTGACTCCCCTCCTGATGGGAGGGGGCCGACGGTGAGTGCAACGACCTGCATGTTGACTTGAAGCTGCCGAGGAAATGTAATGCTGAATTTGTCCCAGTATCTCCCCGGGCTGATGTGTGAGCGGCGATGCCCGTACGAGCAATGGGACGTGCTTTGAGGCCGGAGTTTAGCACTGGACAGGCCTTGAGCCTGATGAGCGGTTAGAATCAGGGGCACGGGCCCGTAGCTCAGTGGTTAGAGCGGGCGGCTCATAACCGCTTGGTCGCAGGTTCAATTCCCGCCGGGCCCACCACTCACCTCTTGCCTCAGAGTCAGGCAATGTCTCGTTTTATTCCGCCTGATACCAGCCTTTCTGCAAGCACGCTGTCCTTAATCAAGGCTTGGCGCGTCGCATGAAAGCCCCCACGTATCAGTTCTTCCGGCTGGATGAGTACCGGCAGCGTCTCGACACCCTGCGCAGGCGCATGCGGGAATGTGGGCTGGACGCGCTCGTCCTGCACACGCCGGAGAACATCAACTACATTAGCGGCTACCAGACCCCGGGTTACTACTGGTACATGGCGCTCGTAGTGCCGATCGACCGCGACCCGGTGCTCATCCCGCCCCCGCATGAGGAGTCGTTGGTCCGGGCGTACTCGTGGGTCGAGGAATACCGCCTGTTCCGGGATACGACGGACTGGGCAGGAGCAACGCGGGACGTACTTGTCAGCCTCGGTCTGGGCAAAGGGCGCATCGGCCTTGAGCACTCGTCCTGGTTCCTTACGGTGGGGGTGGCTGGCAGGCTCAGGGAACTCATGCCTGACGCCGCGCTTATTGACGGTTCCGGCCTCGTTGAGGAGGGTCGGATGATCAAATCCCCGCAGGAAGTCGAATACATGCGGCAGGCGGCGAAGGCCGCTGAGGCCGGGATGCAGGCGGGCCTTGACGCGATCCACTCCGGAGCGACGGAGGCGGATGTCGCAGTAGCCGCGCACGGCGCGCAGATACTCGCCGGCAGTGAATATACCGGCCTGCCGATGTTCATCTCCTCAGGGAAGAAGTCTCTCCTCGTCCACTCCACGTGGTCTCAAAAGAAGATCGAAGCCGGGGAAGTCGTGTTCCTAGAAGTCCCCGGCTCCGTCAACCGCTACCACGCTGCCATGACCCGCTGCGCCTTCGTGGGCGACCCTCCGGACATGCTCATGCGGGGCATCGAGGTCAACACCGATGCCCTGAAGCAGGCGAAGGCAGCGGTCAGACCTGGCGTGCGAGCATGCGACGTGTTCGAGATTGCTCGTGCGCGGATAGACGGGGCGAATATCGGCTATAGGCAGGGCAGACGGGTGGCCTACGCGCTCGGGACGGCATTCCCGCCCGGCTGGGACGAGGGGCACATCATCAGCATCAACGTCAACGAAAAGCGCTCCCTCCAGCAGGGCATGGTCTTCCACCTCATCACGACGATGCGCCTGGCGGAGTTGGGCGCAATTGGCTGCAGCGATACGGTCCTGGTCACAGAGGACGGCTGCGTTACACTGACTTCAGGCGTCGCGCAGAAGGTTCACCTGCGCTGAGTGATGTGGAGTCCGGCGTGAAATCGCCGCGCCCGGACGGTCCCTCCCCTTGCGAGGGCGAGTGTAAGGGTGTGGGAGGAAGCGGCCCGACCACCGAGTCCTGGCTGGCGGCTGCGTCTTACTGCACCTCTTCGAGTATCTCAGTGTGGTGCGTCTTCTCAAGCGTCGGGTAAATCTTGTCGAACACGGATGTGATCGCGTGCGTCTTGCGGACGGCATCACGCGATGCCTCGTAGTCGCCGATGCTCTTCCACCGCTGTTCCGTGTAGATCACCCCGTGGTCGCCTGACCAGCCCCTGAGGACGCGCACCTCGGGGAACCCTGCCGCCTTCATGGCTGCGCTGGCGTCCTTGATGAGGGTGAGCATCTTGCCGCCCTCTCCGGCCTTCGGGGAATATGTGCGGCGTACGACGATCATTCGGGCCTCCCGTGTGTCAGAGACACAGTTGATAAGTGCGCTGAAAATCCCCTCTCCCGATGGGAGAGGGGGTGCGTGCTGCGGGCTGCAGGATTGTACCCCGGCAGTCCCCGTGTGACGGCGCCCGAAACACCGCACGGCTTCGCAGAGCTACAATCCGGCCTTGCAACCCCCCCCACGGAGGCACGAGTTTGTTCGACATCCTCATCAAGAACGGCCGCGTGATTGATGGCAGCGGTTCGCCAGCCTTCGAAGCCGACGTCGCGATAGCTGGCGACAGGATCGCCGCCATCGGCAAGATTGAGGGCCAGGCGAAACGCACCGTTGACGCCAAGGGCCTCGCCGTCACCCCCGGCTTCATAGACCTGCACACCCACTCCGACTTCCAGTTCTTCGTGGACCCCTCTGCGGACTCCAAGACAACTCAGGGCGTAACGACCGAGTTCATGGGCAACTGCGGCCTGAGCATGTGCGCCCCGCTGCACGGCCCGTCCAGAGAGGACATGGACACCCGAGTCGACTGGTATGACACAAAGTGGCGCGCAAACTGGACCGGATTCCCTGCGTACATGGAGGCTCTCGAAAAGACCGGCAAGGCGTTGAACGTCATCACGCAGGTCGGGCACGGCACCGTCCGCAAGGCCATCTTGGGCATGGAGACGCGCGCTCCCGACGAAGACGAGCTGAAACAGATGCAGTCGCTTGTGGCCGAGGCCCTCGACGCCGGCGCGCTGGGGCTCTCCACCGGGCTCTCGATGCCGCCCGCCGTCTATTCGACCACTCTGGAAGTCATCACGCTCGCCCGCGAGGCGGCAAAGCGCGGCCTGCTCTACTCGTCGCACATACGCGACTCCGGCGACGAGGGTGCGGGCCTGTTCGTGTCGGTTGAAGAGGCGCTTGAGATCGGGCGGCGCACCGGAGTCAAAGTCCAGGTCTCGCACCTGAAGTGCAACGGCGCGACGCGCGGCAAGGCGGACAAGGTGCTGGGCCGCATCGAAGAGGCGCGGCACGAGGGCATAGACGCCGCCGCCGACCAGTACCCGTACATCGCTGCGAGCGGCGCCATGAGCATGAACATCTTCCCGCGCTGGGCGATGGCTGGCGGCCGCCAGAAGGCCCTTGAGCGCGTCAAGGACGCCGACCTGCGCGCCGCCATTCGCGAGCACCTTGACGAGCGCACGGCAAGCATCGGTGGGGCGGAAAAGCTCATGATCGCCTCCTACCCGATCGAGCGACAGTACGAGGGCAAGACCGTAGTCCAGGTCGCAAAGGACATGCGGTGCGGGCCGTCCGAGGCCCTGCTGCGGCTCTTTGAAAAGTTCGACCCGCAGCTCATCCTCTCTGGCATGGCTGAGGCCGACGTGGACAAAATCGCGGCGCACCCGCTCGTCGCGGTCGGGTCCGACGGCAACTCCCTGAAGGCGACGGGGCCGCTTTCGACGGGTAACCCGCACCCGCGCAGCTACGGCACCTTCCCCAGGTTCTTCGCGCAGATGGTGCGTGAGAAGAAGCTCATGTCGTTTGAAGAAGCCGTGCGGAAGAGCACGTCGCTGCCCGCGGAGCGCATCGGCCTGACGAAGCGCGGCCGGCTCGCGCCGGGGTACTTCGCCGACGTGGCCGTGATCAACCCTGAGACAATTGTTGATCGGGCCACTTTCACGGCCCCGCACCAGTACTCGGTAGGCGTCGAGCACGTCCTGGTGAACGGCGCGCTTGCAGTGTCGAACGGGAAGCCGACAAGCGAGACCGCCGGGCGCGTCATTAAGACCATGCAGGGGTAGGCTCTGCCGTCATTCCGAACCCGCAGTGTGAGGAATCTGGGGTGTGGATGTTTTCATACTCCCCTCCCCAAGTCCCTCGGCCTCGCAAGGCCTCGAGATGATGAGTACTGGCGGCGTTGGGAGGCTCTGAACAATGGTAGAGGCTATAGGTGTCGGACTTTTTGGGTGCGGCACGATGGGTCGGGAGGTTGCGCTTGCCGCCGCGTCCGGGCGCACTGGCGCGGCACGCGTCATCGCCGTGTTCGACCTCGACCACCCCCGCGCGCTCGAACTCGTCCACGGCTTGCCGGGACTGGGCAGGGGGTGGGGCAGCCCGTCCGCGCCGTCCGCGCTCCAGGAATTCCTAGACACGCCCGGCCTGCGGATAGTCGTCGAGTGCGCGTCGCAGGCCGCGGTCAGGGCCGTCGCGGTCTCGGCCGTCGAAAAGGGACTGGACCTGCTCACGATCAGCTCCGGGGCGCTGCTCGACCAGGACCTCCACGATAGGCTTGTCGCCGCGTCTGAACGCACCGGCGCGAACATCATCGTGCCGTCCGGCGCGATAGGCGGCATAGACACCGTGCGGGCCGTCCGGGGCATGCTCGACGAGGTAGTTCTAATTTCCACGAAGCGGCCCGACGCCTTTGCCGGCGCGCCCGGCTTCGCACCGTTCGAGGGCAGGCGCATAGATGCGCCGACCGTCATCTTTGAAGGCAATGCGGCGAAGGCCGTGCCCCTGTTCCCGGCGAACGTCAACGTGGCGGCGACCTTGAGCCTGGCCGGGCTGGGGCCGCTGCGGACGAAGGTGAAGGTCGTGGCGGACCCGGCCTCTCCCGGCAACGTCCATGAAATCATGGCCCGCGGGTCGTTCGGCGAGGTCAGGCTCAGGTTCGAGAACCGGCCTCACCCCGGCAACCAGAAGACGAGCGCGCTCGCCGTGTACTCGGCGATAGAGGCCCTGCGCAGCTACTGCTCCCGCGGCATCAAGGTAGGCACCTGAGGGCCTGAGCCGCAGGGGCCGTAGTCCGGACGGTCAGACCTTCGCCTGGCTCACAGGCGACGGCGATGCCGCAGTCCCGTTCGACGCCGGGCCGGCTGGAGTGGGGCCGGAGTGACGTGGCTGCAGGTGACTATGGCTTGACCGGGGTTGCGCTCGCCAGGGCGCTGACATAATCCCGGTACTGCTTCAGGGGGCGGGGTCAATCGTCGGGGTGACGCCTCCGCGGTAAACCAGTTAAATGAGCAGCCGCCCACCACAGGATATTGCGGCGGACGGCTGACACCCGATGCTTCGGGACGACATCTGTCCCAGATTATTGTCGCCCCGTCACAACTTCATTGTTGCCGTGGAGTTGGCTGGTAGCTGCTCGATGATGTATTCCGCGAGCGCCCTCATCGACGCCATCCCTGTACCCAGCGTGAGCGGGCCCTGAGGTAGAGGTAATGGTCAGGTGGGATGCGAGGATTTTCGCGTCCCGGCAATCGCGTCGATACGAGCCAAGTCCTTCGGTCTATGTTGTCGTCATGAGCCGCAATAACCATTCCTCGGCCCCAAGTACGACGACGCCCGAAGCAACTCTAGCTACCGCTAAGCCCGCTCCGATCGACCGGTGTCGCATCCCGTTAGGTGGTGTGTGCTCATCCCAGAATGACGGGGCTCTTCGACAGGCCTAGAGGGTGCTCAGGACGACGCCGAACCCTCTCCCAGCGGGAGAGGGCATGACACGCTGGCTCAGGGCGAGTGGTGCGTGCGGGAGGGTCTAGGAGCCGGAAGGGCCGAAGCGTTCGGTGCGGACGGAGGCAGGGGCCGCTCCCGCTTCGACAGCCGCCTCTGCCGCAGCCTCGACAAATCCCGTCGGCCCGCAGATGAAGGTCAGCCTCGGCGTGCCGAGCCGGCCAATGCAGTCCGCCACCATATGCCTGTCCAGCCGTCGCGCATAATCCTTCCAGCCTGACGGCTGGTGGCGGGTGAGAGTGTTGAACAGCTGGAACGACCCATCGCCCGAAGCCATCAGGTCTAGCTCGCCGCGGTAGATGATGTCCTCCGACGACCGGGACGAGTAGAGCAGCAGAGCAGGGGGGGGAGGCGCGCCTCCCTGTTTGACCATCATCGCAGTCCGGTGCCTGAGCATGGACATGATGGGCACGATGCCGGACCCGCCCGCGATGAGAAGCACCGGGCCGCCGTCTAAGACCGTCCATGTGAACGGCCCGCCGATGGGGCCGCGGACCTCGATCTCGTCGCCCATCTGGACGACATTGAAGAAGAAGGGCGACACCTCGCCGCCGTCCACCAGCTCTACGGTCAGGTCGAACGTGCCTGTCCGTTCAGGTTCGGAGGCTATCGAGTAGCTGCGCTGGGCCTGGTAGCCGTCGGGCGCGGTGAGGCGCACGTCAAAGTGCTGGCCGGGCCTGAAGGGGCGCCACTCCTGCGGGCGCAGTGTGAAGGTCTTGACGCGGTACGTCTCGGGCGTGACCGCCTCGACAGCCGCCTTCTGCCACACGAGGCGGGGCGGGCCTAGGGGTTGTCTTTGAGTCATGGTGTTTTGCGATCAATCACAGCACAAGGGGCCCCGCTGATGACGGGGCCCCTCGACAAGCTCGGGGCGCGCGGACTGGACAGAATGTGCATGGGGCCGGCCGTCCTTCAGTCGTTCGTGTAGCGCTGTTCCTTCCAGGGGTCGCCGTACATGTGGTAGCCGTAAGCCTCCCAGAAGCCCGGCTGATCCTCCGGCATGAAGCGGAGGCCGCGCACCCACTTGGCCGACTTCCAGAAGTACAGGTGCGGGACGAGGAGACGGGCCGGGCCGCCGTGCTCGGCGGTCAGGGGGTCGCCGGCGAACTCGTGCGCCACCATGCCCTTGCCGTTGACCAGGTCCCTGAGAGGCAGGTTGGTCGTGTAGCCGCCCTCGCAAAAGGCCATCAGGTAGGCGTCCGGAGGTTCGGCGATGCCGGCGGCCTTGAGGATGTCGTCCACCGTGACGCCCTTCCACTGCGTGTCGAGTTTCGACCACTTGGTCACGCAGTGGATATCGGTCGTGATATCGGTCTGGGGCAGGGCCATGAACTGCTCCCAGTTCCATGACGCGAACGGCCTGCCGTTGCGGTCCTCAAGGGAGAAGGTCCACCTGTCGAGAGGCGAACGCTGCGTGGGGCCTGCGGAAAGGACCGGGAAACCGGTTTCGAGGTACTGTCCTGGCGGGATGCGCCCTTGGGCGTCGGACCGCTTCCTGCCCATGAAACCGCGTGTGACCATGATTGCTCCAATCTGCCCCCCTCTGAGCAGGGAGGCGGTTGTCCAGAGCGCATTGTAACCACCCTGTTTTCTGTTTTCAGCCCGGCGTGCGCTCTCCATCCGGACTCGGTTATTCATACGCGCAGCCGTAGGTGTAGGCGCTGCGTGGGCCTGCAGAATTCTTACGCTTAGGTGAACACTCGGGCATGCGGGGCGGGCGCGTTCGCGGCGCGACGAGCGGGTATAGTGTGGTGGCTTCGCGGCCTGTCTGGGTTATGGCGAGACTTCTCCCTCACCTCCGACCCCGTGGAGAGTCTCGACGGCTCTGCCGTCGGACCTGACCCTCTCCCGCTGGGAGAGGGGATGCCGAGCCGTACGACAAGGAGCGTTCAAATGCGGTTGCAGAACAAGGTCGCCATCGTCACAGGCTCAGGCGCGGGCATAGGCCGCGCCACGGCGGAGCTTTTTGCGAAGGAGGGCGCGAAGGTCGTCGTCGCCGAGGTGGACGAGAAGGGCGGCAGGGAGACGGTTGACCTGATCAAAAAGGCCGGAGGGCAGGCGGCGTTCGTCCGCACAGACGTGTCCGACCGCAAGAGCGCGGCCGCGATGGCCGAAGCCGCGGTGAAGGCGTACGGCGACGTCAACGTGCTCGTCAACAACGCCGCGGCGTTCGTGTTCGGCAAGGTGGAGGAGGTGACGGACGAGCAGTGGGCGAAGGTCTTTGGAGTGAATGTCATCGGCTACGCCAACTGCGTACGCGAGGTCCTGCCGCACATGAAGCGCTCAGGCGGCGGGGTCATCGTGAACCTGGCCTCGGTGTCCTCCTTTATCGCGCAGCCGGCGTTCATCCCGTACAACGCGTCGAAGGGCGCGGTGGCGCAGCTCACCCGCTGCTTGGCGATGGACCTGGCGCCGTTCAACATCCGCGTCAACGGCATCTGCCCTGGCTCGGTGCGCACTCAGGCCACCGACCGTCACATCGCTTCGTTGGGGCTTGATCCAGAGAAGTCGTACAGGGACTTCGGCAACGACGCGCTCATGAAGCGTATGGGCATGCCTTCAGAGATCGCGAATGGCGCTCTCTTTCTGGCAAGCGACGAGTCGTCGTTTATGACCGGCGCGCACATCGTCATGGATGGCGGCGCATCCATTGACTGATGACTGACATCTCAGCAAGCGGTGTCAATCCGAGCCGTTTACAGGAGCATTGTTCCGGTACGCCGCCTTCGGCTGCGGGAAGGACGATAGACCTCGGCATGACTTTCCGCTCCTCCCGTAGAATCTCCCTGTCGTACGGAGCGGGGCCAGTCGCGGCAACGCTTAATTCTTTGGGGGTCAGATCAGATGGCCGCAAAATCGCCTGCCAGGCTCACCGAAAAGCAGGTGGCCCTGCTCAAAGAGCCTCATCTCGCACAGTTCGTAACGCTTAACAAGGACGGCTCACCACATATTGCGCCGTTGTGGATTGATACTGACGGCACACACCTCATCATCAACACCGCCGACGGGCGGGTAAAGGTCAGAAACATGCGGCGTGACCAGCGCGTCGCGATCGGTGTCTATGACCCCAAGAACCCCAACTCGCGCGTGCTGAACGTGCAGGGCAGGGTGGTAGAGATCACCCGCGAAGGCGCAGACGAACATATCTCCGCAATGGCCGAGAAGTACGTCAAACGGCGTTACGCCAACCTCGACCCGGAACACCCCCGGCTGATAGTCAAGGTTCTGCCTGAAAAGATCCACGGCAGGATGGACTAGAGGGTTGTCCCCTAATCACATGCAGG
>SHXW01000006.1 GCA_009693115.1 Dehalococcoidia bacterium
AGACCAGACCTACCACCGCTGGAGGCGTGAGTACGGCGGCGTGGGCATCGACCAGGTGAAGCGGATGAAGTTGCTCGAGCAGGAGAGAGGCTCCACGCAGTGGAGATTCACGCCAGGCTCAAACGAGCGGTCGCTGAGTTGACTCTGGATAAGCTGATCCTGAAGGAAGCGGCCGAGGGAAACTTCTGAGCCCTTCACGGCGCCGCAGGTGCGTCGAGCACGTGCGCAGGGCGTTCCGTGTAGCCGAGAGAAGGGCATGCAAGGTGCTGGGCCAGCCGAGGTCGACGCAGCGCCGGGTGATGAAGCCGCCCGGCGACGAAGACGCCTTGACCAGGGACATCGTCGCCCTCGCTTCGAAGTACGGCAGGTACGGCTACCGGCGGGTCACAGCCCTTCTCCACACGTCGGGCTGGAAGGTTCCAACCACAAGCGGGTGGAGAGGATCTGGCGCCGCGAGGGGCTGAAGGTTCCGAAGAGGCAGCCCAAGCGGGGCAGGCTCTGGCTCAACGATGGCTCGTGCATCAGGCTGAGGCCGCTGCACAGGAACCACGTCTGGGCCTACGACTTCGTCGCAGTGCGCACCCATGACGGCAGGCCGGTCAGGCTCTTGACCATGATCGACGAGTACACACGTGAATGCCTGGCGATCAGGGCTGGCAGGAGGATGACCTCTGAGCACGTGCTCGAAGTCATGAGCGAGCTGTTCATCCTGAAGGGCGTGCCGGACTACATACGTTCGGATAACGGGCCCGAGATGACCGCCACAGCGGTCCGCGACTGGCTTGGCAAGGTAGGTGTGAAGACGCTCTACATCGAGCCAGGGAGCCCTTGGGAAAACGGCTACTGCGAGAGCTTCAGAGGCTCCACATGGTGGAGATTCATGGGAAGCTCAGGGATGAACTGCTGAACAGGGAGGTCTTCTACTCGCTAAGGGAGGTACAGATCCTGACCGAGCAGTGGCGGCGGGAGTATAACCAGGTCAGGCCGCACAGCTCACTGGGCTACCGCCCGCCGGCCCCTGAGGCCGTCAAACCGGCTCTTGCGCTCGCGGCCGTAACCACATAATCATTGGTATCGCCTCAGGGGGCGGGTCAGCAGTCAGGCAACGATGGACAGCCGTTCCGGGGACTGTTCGAGCGTCCCTGCTGGCGTCACAAAGACGCGAAACCGCCCATGGCGTGGCGGCCATAGGCGGTCGTGAAGCTGCTCGGAGGGGTTGGCCGGGGCCCATCCCTAGCCGATCAGGTGCGCCTTCAGCACCTTCTCATCGAATTCAATTCCTAGTCCCGGACCCTTTGGCGGGGTGATGTATCCCTTCTCGAATACCAGCGGCTCCTTGAAGATGGTCTTGTGCAGCGGCCCCTGGTTGGCTTCCTGAATCAGAAAGTTGGGCGAGCACGTATCGATCTGGATTGCGGCTGCCGCGGCTACGGGCCCGCAGTACATGTGGGGAGCGATCATCGCGTAGTGGGCCTCCGCGATGGCGGCGATCTTTTTGGCCTCTGTGATCCCGCCACACTGGCCAACGTCTAGCTGGATGATCTGCGCCGCCTGTTTTTCGAGCAGCTGCGAGAACTCGTACTTGGTGACGAGCCGTTCGCCGGTGGCTATGGGGATGCTCGTGTGAGCGGCGACACGGGCCATTTCGTCTATGTTTTCTGGTGAGACCGGCTCTTCGAACCAGAACGGCATGTACTGCTCCAGGCGGGCAGCCACCCGTATCGCGCTGTAGGTCGTCAACTGGCCGTGGGTCCCGATCCCCACTTCCAATTTGCTGCCGACAGCCTTCCTGATGCTCTCGAAGATCTCTGCTGCGTGTTCAATCTCCCAGAGGGGGATGTCCCGCATGGGGTAAGTCGGCATGAATGGGTCTATCTTGCAGGCGGAATTCCCTTCCGCAAGCAGCTTTGCGGCAACCTCACCAGCCTTTGACGGGTTCTCCCTGATGCCCGCACTTGGCATGTAGGCATAGGCTCGGAGCTTCTCGTGGTACTGGCCGCCGAGCAGGTTGTAGATGGGTTGGTTGGCCGCCTTTCCCGCGATGTCCCACAGAGCCATGTCGATCCCGCTCATCACGGGGGTGGAATACAGGCTCGGGTGGCGCAGATCGTGCCGTGACCCATACATCCTGTCCCATATCCGCTCGATGTTGAGTGGGTTTTCGCCAATTACGAACTGACCGACGAACTCTTCAATCAGGCTGACTTGAGACTTCAGATCCCCAAGGTGGTTCGAGTACGAACTCCCGGCTATGCGTTCACCAATCCCGGTGATGCCCTCATCGGTCATCAGTTCGAGGAACAGGAAGTACTTGCCGCCGATATGCGGTTCCTCGTTCTGTACCACCATCGTCTTGAGTCCTGTGACTTTCATCCGCGCCTCCAGTTGCCGCCTTGCCAATCGTTTTTCGGACAGAGGCCACATGGTAGCTCGGTGCATGACGACTTGGATGCTGTTGACTCGCGTCAGGAGGGGACGGTGGCAATGGAACAGCGTCCGCAATCCAGTTCAGGCATCTCCCGCCTGTACCAACCGCACCCTGTTCCTGGTTTCCGCCGCGGCTTGTCCCATGTGGCCAGTCTGGGCGGCGGTGACGAGTGTCGTCACGCCTACGGCAGGGTTAGCCTGTTCGATCCACCATATGCGGTTTGGCAGGCTACTAGCTCAAACCCAAACAGCAAAGCCGCCCGAATCTAGCATCATTGCTTCACCTTTGTTAACCTCTTCCCCTTGATTGGGGTGCATCGCCAGCGTGATTGGGACACCGGCAACTTGAGATCAGGCACGGGCAGTCCCATGCGCATCACTGTTCGCTGCGAGGGTTGGCGAGGATGGCGATGGTTCGATCAGCCGGTACCTGTGTGGTTTGTGTGCACCTCGCGGTTGGCAATACGAGCACAGTCGGTTCTTGTGCAGGGTCTGGCGGCATGGTTCAAGACTTCGGCATGCATGGGGTGCATGTTTGAGACTGCCGTTGCGTTGCTCGCGCGGAACGCGTTGTGCGATCCGCACCGATGTTTTGGGTGCGTACAATCACGCTGGTGTTTCAGATTCTGGGGCGATACACCATCAGCGAGCATGGGTTTGCCTGCGTTGTGTGGCGGACCTGATTCGCGCGGACGGGTTTCGGCGCACCCGTGACTTATCGCAGGCGCGGCTTGCAGCACCGCTGCGGCAGGGTGTGGTACTGAGTGCTGATCGGTGAGGCTTTCGCCCTTGTAAACGCTGTTCTCTGGGCGTTGACGGGGATCTTCATCAAACGGGCAGGGCCGGGCGTGAAGACGGCCCAGATCATGCTCGCCCAGAACTGGTTCGCCGCGTTGGCTGCGGTCCTCATGGCGGCCGTCACCGGCACCATTGACGACGCCTTCCGCATGCCAGGCTGGGTGGCTGGTCTGCTCGCAGGCGGCGCGGTGTTAAACGCAGGCGGGCAGTTCCTTTTCTTCAGCGCACTTAGGAAGGGCAATGTCGGAGTTGTCTATACGACGACGACCGGGCTGTTCATAGTGTTGTCGCTCGCTGCGAGCGCGCTTTTCCTAGGCGACACGATCAACCTTGTGGCGCTCGCGGGCGCTCCGATCATCATTGCCGGGCTGTACGTGATGAATATCCTCGGCGGCAAGAGTGCAGACGGCTCACTGAGAAATCCCCGGAGGGAGACGCTAATCGCGCTGGGCCTGGGCATGGTCACCGCCGCGGTGTGGACGATCGGGCTATTGACGACGGCCCGGGCGGTCCGCGAAACCGATATCTGGAGCGCCGCGCTGGTCCGCAACACGGTCCCGGCGCTCATATACATGCCAGTCGCCTTTATGTTCCCAAACCTTGCACCATGGAAGGCAACTGCCAGGGTGCGCTTCAACCTGGTGGCCTCATCCTTTTTCTTTGTCGTGAGCTACATGACATTCCTGTATTCGATCACGAAGATTTCTCCCGGTCTTTCGGCGCTGCTCTCAAGCACGTCTCCAGTATTCGCACTGGCCCTCTCCGCGATCGCCCTAAAGGAGAAACTGACCAAAGTGGCGATCATCGGCGCGGGGTTGTCGCTGGTCGGGATGGCTGTTGTGCTGGCATCAAGGTGATACTGCACGCTGTCGTCTGGCCTGTAAGCTGCTGTTCATGAGACTCGTAAGGATCGTCGCCTCGCGCCCGGTTGTCCTCTTTGTAATCTGCGCTTTACTCATAGCGACCGCGGCATGTTCCGGCAGCAGTCCGCAAGAGCAAACTGCCCCCGCTGCGGCGGGTACGCAGATAACCACGCCAGTAGGCGCCGTTCCCACGCTGACAGCGTCTTCCTCCGCCATATTGGCTGCACCAAGCGCGACGGCAGGGGTCGGCGCGACCGCCACCCCGACGCCTGTCGCAACGACGGCAGCCAGTCCGGCAGCGGCCGCCACTGCGATGATTGCGCCGACGCGTCCTCCTGAAACTTCGCCGACAGCCACACGCGCGCCGGTTCCGACTGCCACCAGGGTTCCGCCGCCGACACCCACTGTCCCGGCTGCGCAAACTCGTTTCACCGGCTGCACAGGCACGGGGCCGGTTGCCTTCGCGAACTCGCCCATGCGCATAGAAGACGTGTTGTACCTGTTGCCTTACGGCCTGCTCGCCGGCGCGCATGTCACGCCCATAGACCACATGTATTTCGAGCCGCTCGACCGTTCGCTGGGCCGCGACGTTTACGAGGTCCGCGTCGTGCAGGACGGTGTGATCTACAGCATGCAGCCGCGGGACATCAACGTTGACACCGGCCAGGCCAGGCAGCGCGAGTGGCGCATGGATATAGCGCACTCCTGCTCCTTTACCAGCTACTTCGACCTGCTCACGTCGCTGGACCCGGCGCTCGAGGCGGAATGGAGTAAGACGCAGGGCGGCCGCACGGGCCGGTGGAACGGCATACCGGTCAAGGCCGGGCAGGTTGTCGGCCGGATCGGCGCGCAGACCCTCGACTTCGGCGTATATGACTATGACATCACCCTCCCCGGCTTCGTCGTGCCGTCACACTACAACGAGCCGTGGAAGCTCCACACCGTTGACCCCTTCCCGTATTTCCCTAAGGAGATCAGTGAAGCCCTCTTGAAGAAAATGCTCAGGCAGGCCGAGCCGCGTGCCGGGAAGATAGACCACGATGTGGACGGCAGGCTTGTTGGCAACTGGTTCCAGCAGGGTACGAACGGCTATGCCGGCCTGGTTCAAAGCAATTACTGGGACGGTCACCTCGCCTTCGTCCCAGATCACCTCGACCCCACGCAGTGGCGCTTCTCGACGGGTAACTTTTCCGGCGCGGCCCGCCAGTTCGGGGTGAAAGGCAATGCTCCAGACCCGCGCGCAGTCTCGGAAGAGACTGGGCTGGTCAAGTACGAGGTCACGTACCACGATTACTACGCCCGGAACGACTCAACAAGGCGCGGTTGGGGCAAGGGGGGCATACAGCCAGGCGACGACATAGCCTCGAAAAATAGGGAACAGGTGCTGGGCGTTGTGCTGGTGCAGATGACCGGGGCGCGGACGCTCAAGTGTGAGGCGTTTCCGGGGAAGACTGCGGCTGAAGTGGCCGGCTTTACCGCGGCGGTGAAGACGTACGAACGGTGATCTGGCCTATCCAGTCGGTCCAGCCACGCCTCGTCTCTTCATACCGACTCTGGGCGCAGGGGAAGGGAAGGGTCTGGGGCGGGTGTCGGGGTGATTTCAAGTCTCACCGCCCAAGATCCCACACCCTGCCCGGAATGACGGTGGCTCCGGCGACCCGGCAGGCCGATGCGCGTAAGGCCTCGTCTCAAGGCTGCTGTCCCCAAATGCGCCGTATACTCATCTCCGCCATGGGGTAGTGCTGAGATCAGACTGAGATGGAGCGGGAGATGGGATTCGAACCCACGACCATCTGCTTGGAAGGCAGACGCTCTACCACTGAGCTACTCCCGCTTGGATGCGACGCTGCGTTCCTTCCAGCGTATTAGGTCGGCAGGGCAGAGGTCAACCCGCCCAGCACTGCTATCGTACGCGCTTGTCTCTCATCCAGGCCGGGAGTACCCTCCGCGTTCGTCCTGGCTGACCTTTCGCATCAAGGCCCGGCTGAGTCAGGTTCATGTTGAGGTGCGTGCCCTCACCTTCCCCCCACCGCCGGATGGGGGCCCATCTCCCGATGGGAGAGGGGATCTATGGGCGGCCTCCGGGTCTAGATCCAACTTGAAAGCAGACACATGCGAATCGAAAAACTCGAGACGTTCATCGCAGAGAACTGGATGTTCGTCCGGCTCACTACGGATGACGGCATCTCGGGCGTCGGAGAGTCAACCTTCTTCGGCTGGCCCCAGGCCGCTGAGACGGTCGCCAAGTCCTTCTCCCAATATCTCATCGGCCAGGACCCGCTCCCCGTCGAACAGCACTGGCTTTACATGTTCCGCAACAAGAACATGCGCGGCATGGCCATCGGCGGCGCCATCTCCGCAATAGACCAGGCACTGTGGGACATCCGAGGGAAGCACTACGGGGCGCCCGTGTACGAAATCCTCGGCGGGCCGGTCCGCAAGAAGGTGCGGGCCATGCTCGTCCTCGAAACAGGCACCAAGGACGAAGTGGCAAACGAGGCTGCGCGGGCCGCGAAGGATGGCTACACCGCCGTCAAGGTCCTTCTTTTCCAGCATGAGCACATAGATATGACACATGGCCGCCGCATCAAAGACCTGGTGGAGCGTGCCGAGGCTGTGCGCGATGCCGTGGGCTGGGACTGTGACATCGGCATTGAAATCCACCGCAATATGGCTGTGGGTGACTCCATCGTCCTCGCCGCTGAACTCGAAAAGCTGCGACCGCTATTCGTGGAAGACCCCGTCCCACCTGACAGCGTGCTGTCCTTCGCGGAGGTTGCCCAGAAGGTGCGGGTTCCGATGGCGGCAGGAGAACGCAACCTCAACATCTGGGAGTTCCGGGAGTATGTCGAACAGGGCGGCGTCCACTTCATCCGGCCCGATGTAGGCGTGGCTGGCGGCATCACGCACATGAAGAAGATCTGCGCCCTTGCCGAGGCCCACCACCAGTGGATCATTCCGCACGCTGTCCCCAGTGGCCCGGTCGCCACAGCCGCCCACACACAGCTCGGCTGCGCGGTGCCCAACTGGGAAGTTCAAGAACATCGGCCGCAGGAAAAGGGTTCATGGCCCCAGGTCGTTAACCGCGTCGTCAAGTTGGACCACGGCTATTTGATCGCGCCTGAAGGCCCCGGACTCGGCATCTCCCTCAATGATGCAGGATTCAAGAAGGTCAAGCCAAAACTCAGCATCGGCCCCACCGCGACGCGTGCCGACGGGTCCGTGGCGTTCCGGTGAGGGCATCAACATTAACGCTCGATGGCCCCGGACGAGGTTGCGGGGATAGGTCCTGTGTGAGCGCGATGGTCAACTAATAGAAGGGCGAGATAAGGTGACACTCAGACTAGGGTTAGTCGGCGCTGGCGGCATGGGGATGCGCCACGCCCACGGCTACATCGAACTTCGCAAGCAGTTCGACAGCTTCGGCATGGCCGCCATCTGTGACCTGCACGAGCCAGCCGCCGCCGCAGTCGCGAACGAGATCGAGCAGGCGACAGGCGAACGTCCACAGGTGTACACAAGCCTTGACCGCATGCTCGACGAAGCGAAGCTCGATGCCCTTGATATCGTCACAGACACTCGAATGCACCATGGCTTTGCCATCGCTGCCTTCGAGCACGGCGTTAACGTACTCACGGAAAAGCCGATGGGCGTCACCATCAAAGCCTGCCAGGTCATGCGGCAGGCCGCCCTCAAGTACAAGAAGATCATCTCTGTCGCAGAGAACTACCGGCGCGACCCGATGAACCGCCTGACCAAGGCCCTCATTGATGCTGGCGCCATAGGTGAGCCCCACTTTTACGAGCGCATCGGCCTCAGCGGCGGCTCGGATCTGATGCATAACACCGGCTGGCGCGCGCTCAAGTCACGTGCCGGGTCCATGATCATAGAGCAGGGCGTCCACGATGCCGACCTGATGAATTACTTCATGGGCGATATCGAGTCGGTGTACGCCGAGACCGCCATCTTCACGAAGACACGCAGGCGCGCCCCGATGAGCGGCGCCCTGACGAAGTTCTACAGCCACCGCGTCGAAGACCAGTTCGCAGGCGAACGCACGGTAGAAATTGACCAGGAAGACTCCGCATTCGCCGTCCTCCGCTTCGCCAGCGGAGCCATAGGCCACTTCGCCATGTCTAACGCATCCCACGGCCACACTGTCAGCGTGGACACCATCCACGGCTCAACGGGGACACTACTGCCACCTCCGAGCCGGTCCGGCAAGAGTCCGGTAATCAAGCTTGAGGGCAGGGAGCAACCCATATCTGAGGCCGACATGCTCTCTCTGGTCCCGGACTGGGAGCTAGACGACATCACTGCACCATTCTGGGACGGAGCGCGCCGTCTGGCCTCGTACGAGATGCCGTTTGCAGACGTCGATCGCAAACTCATCGCCATTGAATACCAGGAGCTTTACCAGGCGATCACGACGAAGATGCCGGTGGAGGTCGGGCCAGAAATGGGCATGAAGGCGCTCGGCTTCGCATACGCCACACTTGAGTCCGGCTTCACTCGCCAGCCGGTGAGGATGGCAGACATCCTGGAAGGCACAGTCGAGGGTTACCAGAGAGAGGTCAACGCCGCCAACGGGCTATAGGCTTGCCTCTCCACGCGCAGGAGAGGATCATGACGAGGGGATGAGCGCCTGATTCGGCAAAAGACCTTGGGAAAACTGGTCAATTCATTTGGAAAGCGTCATGCCGGACCCGTTTCAGCGCCTCTTCGCCGGTGGCCAGATGTCCTCCGGCTCTCTACGCCCCGACGTTGGCCTTATTCCACATTGCTTCGATGTGGTAGCGCGGCGCCCACTCCAGCACCCTTTGCATCTTTGAAAAGTCGTACTTCCCCTGTGGCAGATCATTGCCCACAAAGTACGTCTCGCACCTGGACGGCAGCCGCGAAAACTCAACTTCAAGAGCAGCGCGCACGGCGGTCCCCGTGTCCGGCCACGCCGTCACAAATGGAAACAGGTCGTTGTGATATTCAGACGGCCCCTCCGGCCCCTTTAGCGCCGCCGTGTCTTTCAAGTTGCAAAACACAAGCGACTGCACGTATACATCATGCCGTTCCGCGAAGACTCGGCAAATGTCCTGCCCGAGCATCTTGCTAATGAGATAAAGCGCCGTTCCGGACCTGGGAGGCACGTCCGGCCCGATGCCCCAGTCCCACTCGAAGTATTCCGGTCCCGCCGCCTGCGAGAAGGGCCCTGTGTTCACGATGCGCCTTATGCCATGTTCCACCGCCGCCGCCATCATGTTGTAGTTGCCCACCGTGCTGACATTGAACGCGAGCGCCCTGTCCCACCGCACGACTGAGAAATTCACGACGGCATCCATCCCCTCGGCGGCGCGCATCACGGCGTCCGCGTCAGCGATGCTCATCCGCAGGTACTCATGCTTGAACCCCTTCGGGGCTTCATTCACATCCGTGACCCGCAATTCATGCCTGCCTTCGAGCGCTTTCAGCGTCCAAGGCCCCATCATCCCGTTCCCGCCTAGCACCAGCACTTTCATCTCAAATCTCCGGCGCAGATTCCAGTCACGTTGTCTTGTACCCCTTATTCCACATCGCCTCAAGGTGATACCGCGGCCTGAATCCCAGGACACGCTGGATCTTGTCACTCTTGAACTTGTCGTGCGGTATGTCGGAGAACGTGTGGAACGTTTCGCACCTCGAAGGCAGCTTTGAAAGTTCCACCTCCACCGCGCACCTGACAGCCTCGCCGCAGTCCGTCCACGCGAGCGAAAACGGCGTCATATCATCGTGGTAATTAACCTGTTTTTCAAGCGGCGCCGCGAGCGAGCCCGGAAGTTTCATGTTGTAGTAGAGCAGCGTAATCACATACAGGTCGTGCCGCTCCGCGAAAACTCGGCAGATCTCCTGCCCCATAGCCTTACTCAGCGCGTAGAGGCGAGTGCCGGGCTGGGGTGGCATGTCCGGATTCAACCCGAAGTCCCAGTCCTCATACTGCGGCCCGGACAGTTGAAAGTGCGGCCCGGTGTTCACCACGCGCCTGATCCCGTGTTCAACAGCCGCGGCCATCATGTTGTAATTGCCGCGTGTGCTCACATCCCACGCCAGCTTGCGGTCGTGACGAAGCACAGACAGGTTCACGATGCAGTCCATCCCTTCCGCAGCACGCAACACAGCGTCCAGATTGGACGCGTCCAGATTGCGGAACTCGTGTTTGAACCCCTTCCGTGGCTCATTTACATCTGTAACGCGCAGTTGGTGACGGTCGGCCATGGCCTTAACCACCCACGGCCCCAGCATCCCGTTTCCGCCAAGCAGCAAGACCTTCATCGCCGCGCTCCCTTGCGCGCCACGGGCTGGCCCGGAGGAGTCGGAGGCGGGACTGGGAACGAAAACAACTTCTGCGCCGCGTGCAACAGGTAACGCTGACCCGGCGCGGGCGACTGCACATGCACGTCCTGCCACTGCTCGATCTTTGCCCCGAGAGCAGCATTCAATACCGTTGCGAGGTCATCGGTCGCGAGTGCTGCAGTCTCGCCCGTCGCAGTCGCCTTAGAGCGTTGCCCTGTGACGATAGGCCAGCCCAGCCGCAAAGTTGCCACCTTGATCAGCCGGTCCCGGGCGAACTCCTTGCACACAAGCTCTCCGATATGGCAGGCGAGCAGCGCCGGGTCATTGCTCGGCGGGTGAGACCGCCACCGCTCCGTTACCGTCAGGTTCTCCTCGTAGTCTTGCAGGAGTTTGAGCGTACTGATGTAGATGCACCGGTCCACCCTGGCATTGGAAGCTGCGAGGAGGAGGTTGTAAGTCCGGCGCGAGTAGTAATCGAGCAGGGAAGAGGCGTCACCCTCCTGTCCTTCGTAGCCTGTGTGGATTATCGCTTCCACCCCATCCACGAGCCTGTCTGTTTCAGCGTC
Organism: Dehalococcoidia bacterium; assembly: GCA_009693115.1. GTDB lineage: Bacteria > Chloroflexota > Dehalococcoidia > Lucifugimonadales > Lucifugimonadaceae > SHXW01. The sequence continues at coordinate 10,979 of SHXW01000006.1, forward strand.
GTGGTTCAGGTTGTTCGCCACGATGCCGCCCGTACACCCTCCAGTCAGGTCCGTCAGCTTCACATCATGCTTTTTCAGCGCGCCGGCAACTGTCCGGCCCATCGCGGACATGGCGCTCGTCACAAGGATTTTCATCTCCGGTCGTTCTCCTCGGTGAACAGCCTCGCCTTTAAGGCGGGGATACGAAATACCGATTCCCCAAATGGGAGAGGGCGGGTGCCTGCCAGCGGGTGTTGAGTGTGGGGAACCATCTCGTCATGTGGATTTCTGCATCGTCGTATTGAGAGCAGATACCTTGATGAAGTCATGGCCTGCTTCGCAGCGATGACTGCTTGCACACAGAAGACCGAGGCGGAGCGCATGATAGCCGCCATCGGCTTCCTGTGCGAGCCGCCGTACGCGGGCCGGAGTACGATATCCGCTCCTGGCGCTGCATTGCCCCGGAAGATTGAGTTGTTCCTGCGCAGTAATTCCCATCCCGTAGCGAGGACGGTGGGGGCGTGGTGTCAGATTGGTCGCTATCACACTGATGAGCACAGTCGTTCTAATAGAAGGCCCGGTTAAGGCGCGTTCCCGGCTCTTCACCGGCCGTGCCCGCGGTCGTGTTGACTTCATCACTCTTCCAGTGACGGTAGACGAATCGTCATTAGCCGAGGGTTGCCGGGGCGCAGAAATCATAGTCATCGCACCCGGAGCGCGCCTGCCCGTGTTTCAGCCAGGCCATATGCCGCGCCTCGTCCAACTCCTCGACTGTGCAAACGAGACTGTGGATCCGCTCGCACTTGGAGCGCAGGGCGTTATAGTCGCCAACGTCTCCGCCGCTGTTGCAACACATGTTGCCGAGTTCACTGTCGGCTTGATTAAAAACGCCGCCGCCAACCTGAACCATGGCGGGAAACCAACCCCTCCCGATCAGACGGTCCGTATGGCACAGGACGCTTCCTCTCTGGCGTCACTCCGGGGCAAGACCATAGGCATCATCGGCCTCGGGCGGGTAGGGGAGCAGGTCGCACTCCTCCTCAAGCCCCATGGCGCCCACATCGCTTACGCGGACATCCGCATGGCGCCCCAGGGCCTCGCTGCTAGGCTGGGCCTGCGCCGAATCACGTCAGACCGTCTCCTCGCCACATCGGACATCATCACCTTGCACCTGTCGCACGGTCCGACGGCCAGCCCGTTCCTCTGTCCGAGAGAACTGGCACTGATCGGCCCTGCCACTGGTCTTGTCTCGACATCCGACGCCCGGGTCATTGATCTCCCGGCGCTCGCAGAGGCAACATCACGCGGGTCTCCGCCCGTGATTGGCCTGGACATTGCGCCAGCGTCGGAGGCAGCGAATCGTGGGGGCATCGAAAAGCTCCGCAGTTTACCGAACGCCATCATCACGGACGACGCCTCATCCAGTTCTCCAGAGGCGGATGGGGCAGCCGTGGAACTCGCATTGGGTAATGTGGAGCGCACCCTCCTCGGCCAACCGGCGCAGAGCATCATGGAAACGATTGACTTCCCGAAGACCGGTGACCCTGCCTTCTGGGCTTCCCGCCTGTTTCCGAGGCAGACGTGAACCGCCTCTTCGTGCACGGGCCGCTTGCGCGTTAGCGCACCTGGCGGTAGCGCCTACTGAATCGCCTGCCAGCAAACCTGCCTTCATGAACTTGCAAACGGTCATGAGCGCGCCGCTGTCATCGCGCCATCGAACGCCGTGTATCCTTCCGCCGCGACATCCTTGAGGCGCTTTGCACTTGCTGGCGCGGCATGTGACACCGAGAGATGCCACAGATGTGCGTCCCCTACGACTCCCGTCCGCCCGTCGCGCCCATAACCGGCGCGGCCGTCGCCACGCGAGACCTCACGCTAACGTCCGTTGACGGGACGAAATTCGCCGCCTACTTTGCCGGGTCTGGGCATCCCGGCAGTCCGGGCATCATAGTCATGCCTGATGTACGCGGCCTGTTCCCGTTCTATGAAGAGCTGTCCCTACGTTTCGCAGAGAGAGGGTATGACTCCGTCGCCTACGACTACTTCGGCCGGACCGCAGGAGTGGGCAAGCGAGGCGCAGACTTCCCGTACATGGAACACGTCCCGAAGACAAAAAGCCCCGAACTCGCCTCAGACGTCGCAGCCGTAGCCGCCTACCTCAGGCAGGGCGCAGGCAACGCGAAACGGCCCCTCTTCACGGTCGGTTTCTGCTTCGGGGGCTCACAATCATGGCTCCAGACAGCGGCGGGTCATGGGCTTGTGGGCGCCATCGGTTTCTACGGTCATCCGACGCGCCCATGCCGCGATGGCTCTCTTGCAGTGGTCGATCGCGTCTCCGAATTCAAGTGCCCTGTACTGGGGTTGATGGGCGGTGCAGACCAAGGCATCCCCGCCGAAGAGATCGCGAAGTTTGAGGCAGCTCTCACCAGCGCGAATGTCCCCCACGAAATCCACACTTACCCCGGCGCGCCGCACTCCTTTTTCGACCGTCGTTACGCGGAGTTCGCGAAGGACTCTGCCGACGCCTGGGAGCGCGTCCTGGGTTTCATAGCCGGCAACTCCAGATAGAGCAGAAGTCTCTGGCGAGCCTCCTCCTCCACTCTCGGTGCTTCCGGCCCGTGGGCGCAGTTGCATGTCGCGCCGCCCACCGAAATACAGACCGTCCCGAAACCCGCGGTTGTACTCGCTAAATCGCCTTCACCTCTGTCACAAGCGCCTGCATAGACTTCTTGGCGTCCCCGAACAGCATCAGGGTCTTGTCGAGATAAAACAGCTCGTTGTCCACACCTGCGAAGCCCGCCGCCATCGAACGTTTCATAAAGATCACCGCCTGAGCCTTGTCCACGTTCAAGATTGGCATGCCGAAGATCGGGCTCTTGTTATCCGTTCTGGCCGCCGGGTTCGTCACGTCATTGGCCCCCACTACAACGGCGACATCAGTGTGTTCAAATTCCGGGTTGATCTGGTCGAGGTCATATAGTTCGTCATAAGGCACATTCGCCTCTGCCAGCAGCACGTTCATGTGCCCGGGCATGCGGCCTGCGACCGGGTGCACTGCGTACTTCACACTGATCCCGCGCGACTTCAACAGATCCGCCAGTTCCCTCACCGTGTGCTGGGCCTGAGCCACGGCCAGGCCGTACCCAGGGACGAAGATCACGCTCTTTGAATATGCGAGGACGGACGCAGCGTCCTCCGCTGTCACTGATTTCACAGGCCGCTGCTCTTTGGCTCCGGCTCCGCTGACGGCATTTGGCTGGCTTCCGAAAGCGCCAAACAGGACGTTCCTGAACGAGCGGTTCATCGCCTTGCTCATCAGGATGGAAAGTATGAAACCTGACGCCCCGTCTAGCGCGCCCGCCACGATCAACACGGTGTTGTCTATGGCGAACCCGGTCGCGGCCGCGGCCAGGCCCGCATACGAGTTCAGTAGCGATATGACCACGGGCATGTCCGCGCCGCCTATGGGCATTACGAACAACACCCCGAACAGCACGGCAGCGCCGATCATCATGTAGAACACTGTGCTCTGCGTCGGGTCAATTATCAGATAGATGAACATCGCGAACCCTGCCAGGAAAAGGGCGATATTAGCGACGTTCTGGAACGGGTACGTCATCGGTTTGCCGGGGATCAGGCCCTGGAGTTTGGCGAACGCCATGATGCTTCCAGTGATGGTCAATGACCCGAAGAACACCTCAAACCCGATCGCCACCATGCGCACGTGCTCGTTCATCTGCCCCGTTTCGCCCAGCCTGTGCGTGAACAGGTAGTACTCGGCTACTCCGACCAGCGTCACTGCCAGCGCGCCAAAGGCATGTGAGATCGCAGTCCGCTGCGGCACGGCGGTCATCGGCATGAAGATCGCCATGGGCGCGCCTACCGCTGCGCCTACCACGATGCCGATCGCGATCCACTGGTAAGACACGATGTCGTGGTGCAGCAGCGTCCCTATGACCGCCAGCACCATGCCCGCTGCTGCGAGGCCCATGCCACGGCGCGCCGTCCGGGGTGATGTGAGCCCACGCAAGCCCAGCAGGAAACATGCTGAGGCGACGAGGTAGGCGATCTGTACAAGCGTCTGCCTGGCGGTGTCCGTCATCCGGATTTCCGAGTGTCACGCTTGAACATGCGGAGCATGCGGTCAGTGATCATGAAGCCACCCACGGCGTTCGTCGTCGCCGCGAATACCGCCACGGTGCCGAGTATCGTCGTCACCGCGCCCTTGTCGGTCGCCCCGGCGAACACGAGCGCCGCCACGAGCGATATCGCCGAGATGGCGTTGGTCGCGGACATCAGAGGCGTGTGCAACAGCGTCGGGATTTTCGTGATGATCTGGAACCCGGTGAACGCGGCGAGCAGGAACACGAACAGCTGTAGAAATTGCGTGGTCGTTTCCATCAATTGCGTGGTCGTTTCCATCATCTCTCCCTGTCTGACTGTGGACGATCTTCCATGTCGCCCGTCCGCATGCCCGCGGTCATGGTGGCGGGTCCTTGCCGTCTATTTCAGTTTCACTTCGCCAGCGTGCGATACGCACATCCCTGCAACCACTTCGTCGTTGAAGTCCAGTTTCAGATTCCCCTCTTTGTCAATGATCAGATCCAGCAGGCCCATCACATTCCGGGAGTAGAGCTGGCTCGCGTGCCAGGGCATTGTCGCGGGCAGGTTCACTGGCCCATGCACCGCCACACCTCCCCTGATTACGACCTGCCCTGCCCTGGTAACTGCAACGTTACCGCCCGTCTCCGCAGCCAGGTCAATGATCACCGAACCCGGCTTCATGGCATCCACCATTTCCTCGGTCACGAGGACTGGCGCTTTGCGTCCGGGGACCGCAGCCGTGGTGATCACGACATCGGCCTCTGAAATATGCTTTGTCAGCAATTCCCGTTGCTTCGCCTGTTCCTCGACAGTTTGTTCCCGAGCATAGCCGCCAGCCGCCTCCGCACCCGCCACCTGCGGTATCTCGATGAATTTGGCTCCCAGGCTCTGCACCTGCTCCTTCACTGCCGGGCGCACGTCATAGGCCTCCACTACAGCACCGAGCCGTCGTGCCGTCGCTATCGCCTGCAGCCCTGCCACGCCTGCGCCCAGGACGACCACCTTTGAAGGAGGAATCGTCCCTGCGGCAGTCATGAGCATGGGGAAATACTTCCCGAGCGAGTTCGCAGCCATCAGCGCCGCTTTGTACCCGGCAATGGAGGCCTGCGAAGACAGCACGTCCAGTTTTTGCGCTCGTGCAATGCGCGGTACAAGTTCCATGGCGAAGGCTGTCACGCCCTGCGACGCCAGCGCCTTCACGACGGCGGGGTCGCTTCTCGCCCCCAGCATCGCCACCAGCACAGACCCAGAGCGGAGGGAAGTGACTTCGGCATCAGATGGCCTGCCGACCCTGATCACAATATCTGCCTCTGCGGAGACAGCCATCCCATCTGCAACCGTCTGTGCGCCTGCGTCCACGAATGCCTTGTCCGGGAACCCCGCTGCAACTCCTGCGCCTGCCTGCACGATGACACTGCGTCCCGCACGGGCAAGCCTGTGCGCCGTCTCTGGGACGAGGGCAACCCTCGTCTCGCCGTGGGCAGTCTCTTTAGGCGCGCCTATCTTCATTCACCGTACTCGCAAACGTCCTGCTCCGGCGAGAAGCCGCCGGGGGGCGTACCGGGCTCAGGACTGACCCCACTGTTGAAATAACCAGACAAATACGGGCTGGTCCGATTCTCCCCAAAACCCGCCCATGATATTCCATATCCACCACTTCCCGTATCCTGTCCAACGTCCGTACCGGGGGATAGACAGGAGTGTCGATGAAAATCTCGTCCGTGGAAGCCCTTGCCATACGCATACCCGTTCAAGGAAAGGGCGAGGACACCCCTCCGGTTGAGAGCCACGGCCGTTACTACATAGACCGTTCCGCCTTCGTTTCCATCTACTCGAAAGACATCGAGACGACAGTCGTCCGCATCCGCACCGATGACGGAACAACAGGCTACGGCGAGGCGCAGGCGCCCATCGCGCCCCGCGTCTGCAAGGCGATCATTGAGGACATCGTCCGCCCGCTCGTTGTCGGCCGCGACCCTTTTGATGCCGAAGCCATCTGGACGCGCTGTTACGGCGCGATGCGGGAGCGTGGCCACCCTACGGGCTTCTATGTGGACGCGCTGGCTGGGGTGGACATCGCCCTTTACGACATCATGGGCAAAGCCACAGGGAAACCCGCGCATAGACTTCTCGGCGGCCGCTACCGAGACGCGGTCGAGATCTACGCCGGCATCGGCGGCACCGACACGCAGAAAGTCGCTGATGAAGCTGCGGAGCATGTCGGCTACGGCTACCGCGCCCTGAAACTCCATCTCCTGCTTGACCGCGATCGCGTTGTGGAAATCGTCCGCGCCGTTCGGGATCGGGTCGGCCCCTCCATACAGATCATGGTTGACGTCCACACCCGTCACACCGTCACTGGCGCGATTGAGCTTGGCCGCCGGTTGGAAGAGCTCGACGTGCGCTGGCTCGAATCGCCCACCGCACCCGAAGATATCCCGGGTCAGGCAGAGATAGCCCGCGCCCTGGACATGCCTGTGGCTATAGGGGAGTGGAGCCGCACCCGTTACGAGATGCGGGAGGCCTTTGAACGCCGCGCCTTTGACATCGTGATGCCGGACATCGCCCGCACCGGACTCACAGAGGGCAAACGCATCGCTGCGCTTGCCGACACCTACAACATCCCCATTTCTCCACACATTGGCCGCGGCGGCATCATTTCAGTCGCGGCCTCAGTTCAATACTCCGCCGCCATTCCCAACTTCATGGTTCTCGAGCACTCTCACCGTGACCACACCATCAAACAGGCCATATTGAAAACACCTTACGGCCCCGTGAACGGTTCATTCCGGGTAACAGACGCTCCTGGCCTCGGCCTGGATATTTCAGACTCCGCCCTTGAAAAATACGCCATCTGATCCCCTTTCCCGCTGAGGCGCCCATGCACGAACATGAACCCCTCGTCCTTGCCATAGACACCGGCACATCTTCGATCAAAGCCGGTTTGTACGACACCAACGCTCATCCCATCCCCGGCACTGAAGCGCGCGTGCCCAATGCCATCAGGACAGCCGCGGACGGAACTGCTGAGCAGGATGCGGAACCCCTGGCCCGCGCGGTTGATGAGGCCGTGGACGGCGTCCTCGCCGCGGCAGGGGACCGCGCCCGCTACATCGCGGGCGTCGGGCTTGACAGCATGGCCAGCACTTTCCTTGGCCTTGATGCCCGCGGGCGGGTCGTCACGCCCGTTTACCTTTACTCGGACACACGCGCCGGACCCGATGTGGAGCAGCTCAGACGTGAACTGGACGAACCCGCAGTCTATGAGCGCACCGGCTGTCCCCAGCACGTCTCATATCTGCCCGGCCGCGTCAGGTGGCTCCGGCGTACGCAACCGGCGCTGGCAGCGAAAGTTGCCGCCTGGTGCGATGTGCCCACGTACCTGTACCGCCGCTGGACGGGCAGGCGGGACATACCTTGCAGTCACTCCATAGCCTCATGGAGCGGCCTCCTCAACCGCCACACAATGAAATGGGACCAGGACCTCCTGCGCCATATCGGGCTTGATGAAACCCTGTTGCCTGCCGTGGTTCCGTACTCCAGCCCGATTGCCGGCCTCTGTCCGGAATATGCACGGCGGTGGCCCGCTCTGAAAGACACTCCCTTCCTGTTGGGAGTTGGTGACGGGTTCTCGGCGAACGTTGGAGGAGGATGCGCCTCGGCAGATAGAGTCGCGCTCACAATCGGCACCACAGCCGCAATGCGAGCCGTCGTCCACGGCACTCCTGAACGAGTCCCTCCGGGCCTATGGGCTTACCGCCAGCACCCTGATTTCACCCTGGTGGGCGGCGCATTCAGTGAAGGCGGCAACGTCCTTCTCTGGGCGAAAGACACCCTGAAGCTACCCCCTACGGAACAGTGGGACGAAACACTGTCTAAACTCCCGCCAGCCGCTCATGGCTTGAACGTCCTGCCATTCATCGCAGGCGAACGTGCCACCGGATGGTCCATGAACGCGTCTGGCGTCATCCATGGCTTGCGTGTCTCGACCACTCCTGTCGAAATCCTCCAGGCGTGCATGGAGGCCATCGCCTGTCGCGTCAGCCTCGTTGCGTCCCTTCTCCTGCCTGAACTTGGTGCAAAGCCGGAGATCATAGCAACGGGGGGCGCCATCACCGGGTCGCGCTACTGGCTTCAGCTCATGGCCGACGCCCTCCAGATGCCCGTCAAAGTCTCAGGTGAGGGGCAGGACACCAGCCGCGGTACTGCGATTCTGGCACTGCATGCTCTCAGGCTGTGGCCCGGCCTCGACCACGTCCCGCCTGTAATCAGCGCGACGTTTCAGCCCGATCCCGCGAAGGCTGGCCTTTACGGTGACATGGCAGGTCGGCAGAAGCGACTCTACGGGCAGGTCATGGGACAGCCGCGGTTCGGATGAGAGCTGCGGTTACCTGCTCCGCCGCTCTTCCATCTGCCGCTCCCGGCGTTCGCTTGTGACCCGGACAAGCACCGCCCGCACCGCCTCAATAGCATCATCCCCCGGCGCATCGTCGAAGGATGCCGCCATGGCCGCGTCAATCCACTCCCCCAGCATTTCGTGGAGAGATTTCAATTCGCTCACGCTGAGCATCGCCGGATCCAGGCTGGAAATGTCCGGCAATTCAGGCAGGGCAAAGGCACACATCGCGCTAGCTCCAGCAAGATCACCCGGCCGTGATCAAAGCGCCTTCTTCACCGCGTGGCCGCCAAACTTCTGCCTCATCGCCGCCAGCACACGGCCCCCAAGCGGGTTTTCCTGCCTGGACCTGAACCGGGCCTGCAGCGCCGCCGTGATCACAGGCGCAGGCACCGCCAGGTCAACCGACTCCTGCACTGTCCACCGTCCCTCACCCGAATCGTCCACATACGAAGTCAGCGACTCCAGCCCGGCGTCCTCCTTCAGGGCCGCGGCCGTCAGGTCCAGCAGCCAGGACCTCACCACGCTCGAGTACCGCCAGTTCTCCGCAACCGCCGCCAGGTCCAGGTTGAGCTCCTTTTTCGCAGCGAGCAGCTCAAACCCCTCCGCGAACGCCTGCATCATCCCGTATTCGATGCCGTTGTGCACCATCTTCACGTAATGCCCGGCCCCGCTCGGGCCCGCGTACAAAAAGCCGTGATTGTCCCCTGGCGCGAGCGTCTGAAAGACCGGCAGGTTCCGCTCGAAGGCCGCTTTGCTCCCACCGACGGTCAGGCAGTATCCGTTCTCAAGCCCCCATATCCCCCCGCTCGTGCCCACATCGAGAAAATCGACGCCCACAGCCGCTGCCGTCAGCGCGCGGCGCTGCGACTCCTTGTAGTTCGAATTGCCGCCGTCTATGAGTGTGTCGCCCTTCGAAAGTAGCCCCGTCAGAGCGGCCACCGTGTTTTCGGTCACTTCACCTGCAGGCACCATCACCCAGAAAGTACGCGGGGCTTTCAGCCGCTTTACCACGTCTTCGAGAGACGCCGCCGCCTCTGCGCCCTTCGCCGCCGATGCCACTACTGCCGACGCGCTCGCATCAAACACGGTGACATGGTGTCCGCCGCGCAACAACCGCTCCGCCATATTGCCGCCCATGCGGCCCAGTCCGACCATCCCTATCTGCATTTCAGATCGCTCCTGTGGTGCCTGCTTCTGCGCTGATGGATGCCACCCTGCCCCAGCCACATCTAATCAAATCTGGGAGGAAATATCGGCGATCGCTACTTTAAACCACCCTGATGAGTTCATACCCTGTCTCTCATGGAGAGGGTTGGGTGAAGGCACGAAGACCGGTGTGTTTGCCGATGTTGTTGTCACAGTATCGTCCCATTGGAAGGGGAGCCACTCGTGCCGGAGGTTGGTGCCTCAAAGCACAAGATCCTCTTTCAACCTCCTCGCCACTGCATCTCCCACCCTCGCCGGTTCATACACCACCCAATTCTGGTCAATATCTCTCCGCGCCCGAAGCGCGTCCCTAGAAAACTCCGTCGCAACGCACACCCAGCGTGCTCCGGATGCCACCGCGGCAGCAAGCCCCACAGGCGAATCCTCGATTATCACCGACTCCTCAGGCTGCACTCTCAGTTCCTTCATCGTCAACAGGTAGATCTCCGGGTCTGGTTTTGCATGTTTCGCCATGTCCCGGCCAATCACAAGGTCAAGCAGGTCGAGTACACCCAGTGCGGCCAGCACCCGCCGCGCCTCGTCCGTGTATGAAGAGGTAGCCACCGCCACCTTCCTGCCCGCCGCCTTTTGCGCCCGCAATACCGTCAGGTTGTGCTCATACCTGTTGGCCCGTATGGCCTCCGGGGTCCCCACGCGAGCCCGGTAGACGTCCATCCTGAGCCGGTGCAGAGCCTGCCACGTGCCGGACTCTCCGGGCAGTGATGGCGAGGCGCGTTTAACCGCATCTTCAAGGTCAAGCTCGGCGAGCATCCGGAGCGACACCGCCTCGTCCGTGCTTCCCACGAGGATCTTGTACAGCGAGATGGCGCGGGCGTCCGGCGCGGGCAGTCCGAGAAGCCGTTGCGAAACGAGCGCGTACGCCTTCGCCTTCATCTCCTCTGTCTCGACCAGCGTCCCGTCAAGGTCGAATATGAACGCTTTGATCACAAGTGAACTCTAGGAGGCATGGGAGAGTCGCATCGGGCATCCAACAGGTGTGGGTCGCGGGCCGTACACCGCCAGCACGCCTTGCTCAGGCGACACCCGAAGCCCGTTTCGTTTCCGTGTATAAGTCCCAGACCTTTCTCACATAACCCGCGATCGGCTGTACGGCAGCTTCGCGGCCGATCAAGCCCTGATGGAGGCGGGTGAGTGTAGAAAAATAGGCATCCGGCCCAACCAGCACCCCGCCCACTCCCACCACCCTCGCCGCCAGCCGGACTAGCGACCGATCTTCCCGTGATGGCCCGGGCGTTATCCTCCCAGGGTTTATTTCTGCTCCCACTTCAAACCACACCGTGACATTTTTCCGGTCATCCACGTGCGCCTGTGCCGCAACTGTCGCTGCCGCAAGCTCATCCAGCGGTGGGACACAGACCCACACCGCAGGCTCGATGGACGCGTCCTGAAGCTCCCGCATGGCCTCAATCAACAACTGCGCTCTCAGCGCCGATATCGCCGTACCGCCTGTGGCAGTGGTCTGCTCAAGAGATGCCGACGGCGCAAGCTCTATCGCCAGTTGTTTCCCTGCGTCCCGGCAGCGCGACGCAAGCGTGCGCAAATGTTCCTGAACGTTCTGCTTCACCGGTGCAGGGTCGGCGAAGTTGTACCCCACGCGAACGGCAGCAAATTTCGCGTTCAGCTTCGTGATTAGGCTCCATGCATCTGCGGTCGCATCTAGCGACAACCTGGCTGGGAGAGGGCCGGGCTTCTCCATAGACACGGCAACTTCGAACGATACCGCCCGCGCCTTCAGCAGCGCTCCCTCACCCAGGTCGGCGTCCGCCCACAAAACCACGTCCCCTTTAGGCACGCCCTTTTCAACCGCCCTCGCCAGCCCGTCGAGGACAGTCAGCTTGAGCAAGGCCGCTTCTTGCCGGTCCCTGGCTGATGGCTTCTCGCCGCTTCCCACAAGCTCCCGGCAGAAGTCAACCCTGTTGTCTATACCTATAGCTAGGACAGCGCTTGTCTCAATCACATGTCTTGAACCATTCTCAGACAGCCATTCCAGGGGGGCCTTGTTTCAAATGTCCGAACGAGGTGGCGGACTGGAACGTAACCACCACCCAACCCATCTCGCAATGCCATTGGCACTTACCACTCACCGAGAGAGGGCAAGTGCGAGGGCACTCATCAAATCCTCCATGCCTCGCCCAATGCCGCCAATTCTGCCACCGGGTTGACGCCATGCTCGCTGGCACCCAGGTTCACGAAGGCAGCGCGGACACCACGGTCCCGGAGTGCCTGCACATCACCTGACGCCTGTGCCCGCAGGAGCCTCGCCATCCGCTGTGCCTTCCCGTCGCGCCCTGGCACAGTGTCCATCACAAGCACCAGCGCCATGCACGAGTCCGGCCCCCCCTTGTGCAACTGTCCGGTTGAATGCAGGTATCTCGGGCCGTAACCGAATGTCGTCGCCATCCTCGTCCGCCCGGTGATCCCTTCACGCAGGCCAGCGATTGCCCGCGCAAAATCGTCGGACTCCGGCACATAAGCCAGAACTGCTACATAGTCCCTTGAACGGCGCTGCCTCAACATCTGTTCCAGCGCGTGCGCCAGCCCTACCTCCGGGACAGCGGCGGCCCAACCGCGTTTCAACTCCTCGGAGGTCCTGGCCTTCGCAGACGCCACTTCAGGTTCGTCAAACGGATATACGCCGAGGCAGTTGGCCGCAACCGCCGTCGCGAACTCCCATTTGAAGAACTCTGCCTGCAACTCGTACTTGTCCTCAAGCGAAATCCTGATCACAGGCGCGCCTGATGCTTCAAGCCTGTCCACCAGAGCGTCCTCTGCTTGCGCTGCGCCGCCCTGCAGGCGGAGGTAGACGAAGACCCTGTCCGCGCCGTACGCGGCGGGGCTGTATAGATGTTCATCCACCACCGGCACTACTCCGCTCCCGTTCTTGGCGAGCGACTCCGCGAGCATCTGTTCCACCCACATGGCCAACGTCATCAATGGCGGAGGCGCGATAAAGGTCACCTTGTCTTTGCCGCTCTGAGCCAGCACCGCAAGTGAAACCCCCAGCTTTACGCCTGGGTTCTGAGAAGCTGGCCCCTTGCAAAGCTCCGCCATGCGAGTGGATGCCGCTGCCTTTCGTAGATCAGCACCCATCAAAGCGGCGGGCAATAACCCTGCTTCCGACAGTGCCGAAAACCTGCCACCCACGTCTGGCGGCGCGGAAAACACTCGCCTGAACTCCGTCAGTCGCTCCCCCAGCGGTGTGCCAGCGTCCGTAATCGCTACAAACTGGCGGGACGCGTCCTTCGTCCCGTGTTCCGCCAACAACTGTCTGCACGCCTGTTCGAGTTCGATAACTTCTATGGTCGTGCCTGATTTGCTCGCGACCACGAACAGAGTCCGGCCAAGTGAAGACCCGCCCCGGCCCCGCATGGTGTTCAGTCTTGCCTGGACGGTTTCAGGCTCGACAGTGTCCAGCACCGTCAGCGCATAAGGCGGCGCCAACACGTCTCGAATGGCCTCCGCGGCCGCTGACGATCCCCCCATCCCGATCAGGACTGTATTGTCGAATCCTTCACTGCGCACCTGCCCGGCAAATGAGACCATCTCAGCGCCCCGCTCTGCGGCTGTCGCCGGGAGTGCCAGCCACCCGAGCCGGTCCTTGGCCCTGGCAGACCCCGCGGGCGGCAAGGGCCACACCGACTCATCCCTGTCCCAGATGCGCCGGATCACCTGTTCCCTTTCGACGCGCTCCATCTCTGCCTCTACCGCGCCCGCCGCCTGCCCGAACGAATAGCGGTCGCCTGACACATGCTCCGACGCGGGAACGGGTGGGGCATGCTGACCCACACCCGGCTTCGGTAGCGAAGACAGCCTCGCCAGTTTGTCCTCTATCTGCTTCAGCAGCTTGTCGTACGAATCCGCGAACGCCTTCACACCCGCTGTCAGCAGATCGTCTGTGATCCCATCCAGCGAAATCCCTAGATCGGCAAGCTGCTGGACCTGGAGATGCGCTTCACGGACACCCTTTGTCAATGAACCCGATGGGTTGCCGTGCTCAAGGAATGCAGTCAGGGTCGCCTGAGGTACTGTATTCACCGTGTCAGGGCCGATCAGTCCGTCCACGTACATAGTGTCTGGCAGCTTCGGGTTCTTTGTGCTTGTCGAGGCCCACAGCGGTCTCTGCGCCTGCACCTCCGCCTCGCGGAGGTCCCACAGGGACTGTCCGTGGAACAGCTTCTCGAACTCCGCATACGCCAGTTTCGCGTTTGCTATGCCGATCTTGCTTTTCAACTGCTCTGGATCCACGCCAACCACCGTCTTCGGCGGCTTTTCCAGCAGCCTGTCAGCTGCAGTGTCCACCCGGCTCACGAAGAAGGACGCCACTGAGGCGATGTGCCCTGGTGAGGCACGGCCAGCCGCGATATAGTCCCGCAGCCCCGCGATGTACGCTTCCGCTGACTGCCTGTACGCCGAGATCGAAAACAGTAGCGTGACGTTCACGTTGATACCCTCGCCAATGAGGGTGCGGACCGCCGGGATGCCCTCCGGCGTGCCAGGGACCTTGATCATCACGTTCGGTCGCCCGATGGACTTGAACAGGCGCCGCGCTTCTTCGATAGTCCCCGCTGTGTCCCGCGCCAGCTTCGGGCTGACCTCGATGCTTACATATCCGTCCTTTGTCCCAGTGCGGACATACACCTTGCGCAGCACGTCCGCGGCATCCCTGATGTCATCAACCGCCAGCCCTTCGAAGATGCGCCGGACATCACCGCCAGAGTGTGCGAACTGCGTTAGAGCCTCGTCATAGGACGCGCCTTCGGATAGTGCCTTTTCAAAAATCGAAGGGTTCGACGTCACGCCTGAAATGCCAGTCTCCACCATCCGCGCCAGTTCCCCGGACTTGATCATGTCCCTGCTGATCGAATCTAGCCAGATGGACTGTCCCAGGGCATTTGCCTGCTTGATCGCATTCGCAGGAGGCATGTCTCTTGTCCCTCAATGTCAACTCGATGGGGCAGGGAACAGGTCCACTGGCCCGGTGCCATCCTAGCCAACTCGGAGCTTTAGTGCGAGACCCCAATCCATGTAAAAGCAGTGCGGCGGGACTTCTCCCGCCGCACACTGATCCTGAATTCCTTACGCCTCTTCGATCCAGGCAAAGGCCGACCCATGACCCTTTCCTTTGCCTGAGAGGGGATCGATTCGCCTAGGACTTTACTTTGCCGAGAGCTTCCAGCACCCTGCCCGGCTTCATTGGCAGGTCAAACAGGCGTGTCCCCGTAGCGTCCTTGATGGCATTGGCCACCGCCGGGAGCGGCGGCGCCAGCGGCACTTCGCCCACCCCACGCACGCCGAACGGGTGCAAGGGGTTTGCCACCTCTACCAGCACTACTTCGATCATCGGCATATCCAACGCCGTTGGCATCCGGTAGTCAAGGAACGACGAGTTTGCCATGACCCCTTCCTTGGTCATGAAGTACTCCTCGTTCAACGCCCACCCTATGCCCTGCGCCACTGCACCCTGGATCTGGCCTTCCACATATGACGGGTGTACGGCCTTGCCCACATCCTGCACGGCCGTGAAACGGATGATGTCCGACTTGCCGGTGTCCGGGTCGATTTCGATGTCAGCGATGTGCACCGCGAACGCGCCGCCCGCGGTCGAAAGGTCCACGGAACCAGTCGAGGCCACCGGGCCGCCTGTCCCTTCCAGCTTTGCCGCAAGCTGCTTGAAGGTGAGTCGTAGTTCAGGGTCTTTTTTCGCGTAGAAGGTCCCGTCCTTAAAGTCGACGTCCTTCGCGTCAATCTTCCAGACCATGGCGGCGCGGGCCTTCAGTGTTTCGATCATATCCATCGCGGCCTGATATGCCGCGAGGCCTGTTGCATACGTCGTGCGACTTCCGCCGGTCACGCCCGTAAACCCGATCGAGTCTGTGTCCGGGATGCTAGGCAGCACGTCGTGCGCCTCAATGCCCAGCACCTCTGCCGCCTGCATCGCTATGGACGCACGCGTCCCGCCAATGTCCGCGGAACCTTCATTCATCATCACCGCGCCACTGGTCGAAAGCATCAGGTTCACTGACGATTTGCCGCCGCCGTTCATCCAGAACCCGGTCGCCACACCCCTGCCGCGCAGCTTGCCGTTCGGTCCGTTCCGCTCAAGGGGTGTCTTCCAGTGCTGTGAGTTCTGTGCCGCCTTCAGCGTTTCCTCAAGACCGATGCGCATGTAAACCGGCCCGTCGCTCCGGCGCGTGCCCTCGCGTGATGCGTTCTTGAGCCGGAAATCCAACTTGTCCCAGCCCTTCTTCTCGCAAATCTCATCCACCACCTGCTCTGTCGCGAATGCCACCTGTGGCGAGCCGGGAGCGCGGTAAGCCACGGACTTCGGCTTGTTCACGAGGATGTCGTAACCATCTATCCGCATATTGGCGATGTTGTAGGCGGCCAGCACGCAGATGGCGCCCGCGCCGACAGCTGAGCCAGGGTAGGCGCCGGCGTCAAACCGGATGTCCGCAGTTGCCGCCATGATCTTCCCCTGGTTGTTCACTCCCATCTTGATTTTGACCTTGCCACCCGGTGCAGGCCCCGTCCCTTCGAAATTGCCCTTCCTGTCCATAACGATCTTCACAGGGCGGCCAGACTTCTTCGAAAGCAGCGCTGCGATCGGCACGAGGTACGTGGTCGTTTTCCCGCCGAACCCGCCGCCGATCTCTACCGGGTTTACCTTGATCTTCGATTCATCAACGCGGAGTATGCCAGCCGTCTGCGCCCGCACACCGAATGCGCCCTGAGTGGATGACCAGACGTTGATGCGCCCCTCTGCGTCCCAGAGCGCCGTCCCGTTCTGCGGCTCTATGTAGCCCTGGTGCACCATCTGGAGCGTGAATTCGCGCTCCACCACCAGTGAGGACTGTTCGAAACCCTTCTCAGGGTCGCCAAATTCGTGTCTGAAATGCTTCGCGACGTTCGTGTTCTTCGTCTTCTCGCCCAGGTCATCGCCTATCAGGTCGTCGAGGAGGATCGGCGCTCCCTGGGCAATTGCCTCATCCACCGTCAGGACGACGGGAAGAGGTTCGTAGACAATCTTGATGAGCTTGCATGCCTCTAGCGCAGTGTTGCGGTCGAGGGCGGCCACCGCAGCTACGATGTGGCCCTTGTAGAGAACCTTCCCTGAGGCCATGATGTTGGCGCTCGCGCGCTTGAAATTCACCACGTCCTCGCCGATGTCGATCTCCTTTGCCGAGGCGGCAGGGAAATCGGAGTGCGTGACCACGGCCAGCACACCCGGCATCTTCTCCGCCGCCGAGGTGTCAATCTTCTTGATCCTGGCATGGGCATACGGGCTGCGGAGCAACTCTCCCCAGATCAGGCCTGGCAGCTTGACGTCCGCTCCGTAAACAGCCTTGCCCGTGACCTTGTCCAGCCCGTCATGTCTGATGGGCCGGGTCCCGATCACCCTGTAACTCTTCTTTTCTTTGTAGGTCGTGACCATCAGTACCTCTCTATTCGTCTATTCGCATCGCCGGATTCTATCGCCTGTCGGTGTTGTGTCCAGAGTCCTGATTGCCAGGCGGTGATTCACTTTGAATCCCGCTTCCGTGGGAGGGAGAGGGTCAAGGCGAGGGCTGGAGGCCAAAATCAAACACTCCCGACCGTTACAAACCGGCTTCGCCTGACTCAATCGCCAGCAGCTTCTCGAGGCGCCGCCTGAACCGCGGGTGTGTGTCCATTGTCGCCTTCAAAAACGCCTTTACTATCTCCTGTGCGAGGGCGATGCCGATCACCCGCGACCCCATGCACAGCACGTTCATGTCATCGTGCTCCACGCCCTGTGCAGCGGAATACGTATCGTGGCACATCGCAGCGCGGACACCCTTGAATTTGTTCGCCACTATGGACGCGCCGACCCCGCTGCCGCAGATGACTATCCCCTTGTCCGCCTTGCTCGCCTGCACCTCTCTGGCCACGGGCGCGGCCAGGTCCGGGTAATCATCTGAGGCGTCAAACTGGTGCGCGCCCAGGTCGGTCACTTCGTAGCCGAGGCCACGGATGAACTTCGCCATCTCATTCTTAAGCTCATATCCGGCGTGGTCCGCGCCGATCGCAACCTTCATGCTGCCGTCCGATTCTCCCTCGCCTTGTGGGCCAGAGGGTTGGGTTGAGGAGTCAAACTCTTCCGCCTGTCAGTATTGATTCCGCCGCCCGCCGCGAGCGAAGCCGATGGCCCGAGTGGATTTCCCCCTCCTGGCGCTGCCTGCCCGCTGCCATGAGTCGGCCTGTGACATCTTTCGGGTAGTTCAGCACGGACAGTGCAATCTGTGGATATGTGCGGCTTTTCACCATGGCCGCTGCAAAACCCTCTTTGCCGCTGCCGTCACATTTTCGATTGTGAACCCCAGCTTCGCCATGGCCACGCCGCCCGGCGCGGATGCCCCGAAACGCGCCATGCCCACAATCTCTCCGTCCAGCCCCGTGTACCGCTCCCAGCCGATCGGCGTCCCGGCCTCAACTGCCACTCTCGCCCGCACAGACCGGGGCAGTACGCTTTCCTTGTATTCAGCGGGCTGCGCGTCGAACAGCTCCCACGATGGTACCGACACCACACGCGCCTTCACGCCCTCTGTTTCCAGAGCGAGAGCCGCCCCCAGGGCAAGCTGCACCTCGGACCCCGTGCCCAGCAAGATCACATCCGGCTTCCCGCCAGAGTCGCGCACCACGTACGCGCCCCTTTCGACGCCAGTACGAGCGTCCCCCTGCCCGCCGATGCTCTTCAGCGGCGGTACCGCCTGACGCGTCAGCACCAACGCCACAGGCCCGTGCTTCCGCTTCATTGCGATGCGCCAGGCCTCCACCGTCTCCTCCGCGTCAGCAGGGCGCAGCACCGTCATGTTTGGGATCAATCGCAGGCCCATCAACTGCGACACTGGCTGGTGCGTCGGTCCGTCCTCGCCTAACCCTATCGAATCGTGGGTCAACACCCACACGGTGTGCAGGTGGCTTAGAGCGCCCACGCGCATCGCTGCCCGCATGTAGTCCGAGAAAATCAAGAACGTACCGCCGTACGGGACGAAGCCTCCGTGCAGGGCCATGCCGTTGCACACCGCGGCCATGGCGTGTTCACGCACGCCAAAATTCAGGGTCCGGCCGGCGGGGTGCTCGGGAGAGAAGTTACCCCTGCCCGCCACAGTCGTGTTGTTGGACTCCGCAAGGTCTGCCGACCCGCCGATTAGCGCCGGAACCTTGCCTGCGATCGCGGTCAACGCCTTCCCCGAAGCGGCGCGTGTCGCCACCGGCCCGGTAAATGTCGGGACCAATGCGTCCAGTGCCTGCTCCCACCCGTCGGGCATGTCCCCGTGCACGTCGCGCTCAAAAGCGTTGGCGAGATCCACGTGAGCAGCGCGATACGCCTCGAACTTCGCCTTCCATCCGGACTCCGATTTGCCGCCGCGGCCAACTGCCTTCCGGGTGTGTTCGAGCACATCCTGAGGAACCTCGAATGGCCCGTGCTGCCAGCCAAGCTGCGCCCGCGCCCCGGCTATCTCATCTTCGCCCAGCGGCGCGCCATGTGCTCCTGAAGTACCGGCTTTCTTCGGCGCACCGTAGCCGATCGTCGTCCGCACAATGATCAGTGATGGTCGCGTCGTCTCGTCCCGCCCGGCACTGACCGCAGCCTCGATCGCGGTGAGGTCGTTGCCGTCCACTGGCCCGGCCACGTGCCAACCGTAGGCACGGAACCGGTCAGGCACGTTTTCTCGAAAGGCAAGGCCCGTCGGCCCGTCAATGGAAATCTTGTTGTCGTCATAGAGATAAACGATCTTGCCCAGTTGGAGAGTGCCAGCAAGAGAGGCCGCCTCTGACGCAACTCCCTCCATGAGGTCCCCGTCAGAGACGATCGCGTATGTGTGGTGGCTGACGACCTCGTATCCTGCCCTGTTGTAGGTGTCCGCCTGGAGGCGTTCGGCAATGGCCATTCCCACCCCATTGGCGAAACCCTGCCCGAGGGGCCCGGTCGTTGCCTCCACACCTGAAGTCAGCCCAACCTCGGGGTGTCCAGGTGTCTTCGACCCCCACTGCCGGAAGTTCTTGATCTCATCGAGTGATAGGTCGTAGCCCGTCAGGTGTAGCAGTGAGTAGAGCAGCATCGAGGCGTGTCCCGCCGAGAGAACAAACCTGTCCCTGTCCGGCCACTGCGGGTTGTGCGGGTTGTGCTTCAGGAAGCGGTCCCACAACACATAAGCCGCGGGTGCCATCCCCATCGGGGCACCGGGGTGGCCTGACTTTGCTTTTTGGACCGCATCGGCGGACAAAAACCTGATGGCGTTGATTGAACGCCAGTGGATGTCCGTGCCGGTGCCAGTGTTCATCGTCTGTGCAGTCGTCATGCGTTCCTCTTCACACGTGTCGGGAGGACGAGGGGCTGTTTGTTTCTCACCTTCACCATCCCCTTTGCCACCTACGGTTTCTGGTCACCCCGCGCGTTCACTCTGATCGTATAGAGCGAAGTCGTCGCAGTAATGTAAAGGGTGTCCTTCTTCGGCCCGCCGAACACAAGGTTCGCCTGGGGTTCGGGCACGAGCACCTTGCCAATCAGTTCCGACTGCGGTGTAAACACATGGATCCCGTCGCCCGCGCTCGTCCACACATTGCCATCGCTGTCCACCCGCAGACCGTCCGCGAAACCGGGGTTGATGTCCGCGAACATCCTGCCGCCAGAGAGCTTCTCACCGTTGGCAACGTCAAACACCCGGATGTGGTGCGGCCCATCCTTCGTGTGTGAAGCGCCGGTGTCTGCAATGTACAGCCGCTTCTCATCAGGCGAAAAGGCCAACCCGTTCGGCTTGTCAAAATCGTCAGCCACTATCCGCAGGTCGCCCGAGCGCGGGTCAAGCCTGAACACATAATTCTTGCCCAGTTCCGAATCCGACTTATGGCCTTCCCGATCGCTCAGGATTCCGTATGGAGGGTCAGTGAACCAGACCGTCCCGTCGGACTTCACCACTGCGTCGTTCGGGGAGTTCAGGCGCTTGCCTTTATAACGGTCCACGAGCGTGATGACACTACCGTCCTTCTCCATGCGGCTCACACGACGGTTGCCGTGCTCGCAACTGACAAGCCTTCCCTCGCGGTCGAGAGTATGGCCGTTCATGTATCCGCACGGCTTCATGAACACCTTCGCGCCGTCTTTCGCCGACCACCTCATCAGCCGGTCATTGGGGATATCGCTCCACAGAACGTAGTCTCCGTCGGCGAAATACACCGGCCCCTCGGCCCACACCGCGCCCGTCCACAGCTTCTTCAGCTTCTCGCCTGGCACGATGAACTTCTCGAACCGCTTGTCGTTGACGACGTACCCTTCAGGCATTGTCCGCCCCTTTCGGCTATCCACTGCTCCTCATGAGAGAGGGTACCCACATGGCGCATGCGCCAGCGGGTGCGGGTGATGAGAGTGTCTTGAGCAACTGATGTTCACAAAGGGCCGGATTTGTCCGGCCAGCCCCGCCAGTACGATGTCAGTCCGAGCCACGGTGAGGAACCATATCCCGTTCGCCCACACGGAGTGTGGGGGCAATTACCCCGCTCCTGAGGGAGATGGATGTCAGTTAGATGTGTTTCCTGGAAATCACGGACGCCCTTTTTGCTCCCGGCCTGTACGCACCCTGCGCGTTCAACTTCAATTTGAACACCTGTTTGCTTGCCGCAATGAACAGCGTGTCATACTCCCCCATCCCGAACGAGCAGTTCCCCACGGCACCAGGCGTCCTGATCTTCCCAATCAACTCCCCATCCTTGTTGTAAACCTGCACACCATCACCAGCGCCCACGTAAACATTACCTTCCGTGTCACACCTGAACCCGTCTGGCACTCCAGGGTTTACAACACAGAACACGCGGGGCTTGCTCACGGACCGTCCGTCCCGGGCAACTTCAAACCTGATTAGGTGGTGGTTGCGGAACTCACCGTGCGTCCGCCCGGTGTCCCCCACGAACAGGTGGTTCTCGTCCGGAGAAAAGGCGATTCCGTTGGGCTTGTCGAAGTCCTCTGAAACGGCCGATAGTTCACCCAGCGCAGGGTCGTAGCGGTACACCCTGTTCCGAGTCTGCTCAAATCTCTCCCCGTGCCCGAGTTCGGGATGGACCGCGCCGTAGTCAGGGTCCGTGAACCACACCGTCCCGTCTGATTTCACAACGACGTCATTGGGCGAAGTCAGCTTCCGGCCCTGATACCTGTCCACCAGCGTGCACACAGACCCGTCCCGTCCAGTGATGCTCACCCGCCGGCCGCTCGTTTCACACGTAAGCAACCTTCCCTCAAGATCGAACGTGTTCCCGTTGGCGTTCCCGCCGCGGTAGCGGAAAAGCCCCACGCCACCCTTTGGGTCCCAGCGCAGCATGCGGTCCATCGGGATATCGCTCCACACAAGGAACCCATCTGGTGACCACGCTGTCCCCTCGCTGAACCCCTGCCCGTCGGCGATCATCTCCAGCCTGGGCGACTGCCCCAGTATCCTCTTGAACTCACTTGTTATGATCTCGAACTCACCCGGCACCTGACGCTCCATTTCCGGCGGAACTCTCGCCCGCGCGACGGCGCAGGCTACCACTCTCCATCCCTGTTTCCAAACCTGACGGCTTCAATCCAAGGAATCACTGGGTAGTCGAGTGGTGCCCTGACGAGCGTTTGAGTCCCACCCAGGACAACATTCGGCCTCATGTGCACCCCGGATTGCGCGCCCGGCTACAATCACACCTCCAATTCCAGCCACCCCGTTAGTTACGGAGCGTCCGCATGCACTTCATACGCGTGGACCACATAGACCTCGTCGTCGCCGACCTCAAAAAGTCCATCGAGTTTTACAGGAAGTTCGGGATGCACCCTGAAGGCTCGCTTGATGGTGAGACGACCGTATTCATGTTCAACGGCGACGAAGTTAACCCCGTCCGTATCGAACTCCACCAGGCCCAGCCAGGCCAGAAGACTGGCCTCGACCACATCTCCTTTGGTGTGGATGACCCGAAGGACGCCACCAGGGAGGTTAAATTCCTCGGCGGAGTCAAGTTCGAGTTCGAACCCTTCGAAAATCAGCAGTCCGGCCGGACGATCTCCAATGCTCACGACCCTGACGGCGTCCTCATCCAGATGTGCCGAAAGACCTCCCCAGGCACATACAAGAACTGGGAGTAACTTCTCGTTCCCTGTTTCTCGCCGGGAGAACTGGGGTGCGGGCATCAAGGCCAACACCCGCACGTCATCCTGAGCGATGGGAAGGGCTGCATCCCGCTGTTTCAACCTTCGATACCCACCTGTGGTGGGTACTCGCCCCATCCCAACATGGGAGAGTGATTCGCATGCCGACCCTCGCCTTAACGCAGAGCGCATGACCACCAGGCCAGACCCGGCACATCTCCTGCGCGCCGGGGCAGCCCGAACGGTCATCACGCCGCCTGCCGGACACGCTATCCACGGCCCAGAACACGAGCCATTCCGCTCTGTGGGCGTTAGAGACGACCTCCTTGCCCGCGCTCTTGTCCTCTCCACAGGCGACGAGAGCGCCGTTGTGATCACCCTCGATGTCTGGGGACTTGCCCCTGCCCTCGTGCAGTCCATCTGTGAGCAGACAGCGAAGGCAGTCAAGTGCGACCCCCGCCTTGTCTGGGTCTCCTGCACCGGCAACGCCACCGGGCCAAATCTCTGGGCGCGGGATGAGGAGTACGTCCGGTACAGCGCCTACCTCCCTGAACTCTGCGCCGGGGCCGCGGCAAGCGCCTTCCAGGCAATGGGCCCCGCCGGTATTGGAGGCGCCGTCGCCCGCGTGCCGGGTGTTTCAACGAACGTCGCTGGCCGCGGCCATGACGCCGACCAAGCCGTCGCCGTGGTGTCAGTAATAGGCGAAAACGACAGGCCGATAGCGCGTGTCGTCAGCTTCGCCTGCCCGGCATCCGTCTCCAGCGCCGACGGTGCATGGACTGCCGACTGGCCTGGCTACGCAGCATGGGCCCTTGATCAGAGCGCCGGGGGCATCACCCTCTTTTCCCGCGGCGCAGACGGGGACATACGCCCCTTCGACTGGTGGTCCGGAAACCCGTCGCCCACTCATGCTGAGCGCCTGGTTTCCGATGTGCAGGCGCTCGGCCTCCTAATCGCCACGCAGGCCGCGCAGGCCGCCGCACGCGCTCAGATGAAGCGCAATGTGACGATTGGCTGGGGCGCAGACCCTGCCGCCGGCCTGCGCGCTCTGAGGGTCGGCGATGCCGTATTCATATCTTCTGAGTCGCCGCAACCATCCACACTCACATCGCGCCTCCGTGACTCGCTGGCCCGAGCAACAGTGATCATGTCAGCCAACATTCGTGGTGACCCTTTCGGCCCTCCGCCCGGACTCGACGAATCCTTTCTGAGCGCGGCATCCGGAGTCGCCCGGTCCGCTGGGGCAGGGTAGAAGTTCCGTAACATTCCGGTTCAACCACACATTCAGGAGTATTTGATGCCATCACTCAGGGCCGGAGCGGCGAGAGCCACCGTCACGCCGCCTATTGGTTACACGATGGGCGCATGGGGCCTCAGACAGGGCCGCTCCACAGGCGTTTACCGCCACCTCTATGCGCGCGCCCTTGTCCTGGAGGCGGGCGATACACAACTCGCCCTCGTCTCGATGGACGTCGCCGGAGTGCCAATTGAGGTCGTCAAAGCCATCAGGAGCCGCGTCGAACGCCTCACAGGGATACCTGCGTCAAACCTCCTCATCAACTCCACTCACAGTCACACCACCCCTGATTTCATCCTCGGCATACCGCCCGAGCTTGGCGTTTACACCGCCATTTTCTCTGAACTTGTGTCGGGCGCAGTCTATGAGGCCTACAGCCGCATCCAGCCTGCGCGCATAGGCTTCGGCAGCGGTAGTCTCCCCTGCTGGACGGTCAACCGCCAGTACCCCAAACGCCCCGTTGACACTGAAGTCGGTGTCATGCGCGTCGACGCCACCGACGGCCGCCCGATCGCCCGCGCCGTCCACTTCCCCTGTCATGGGGTGTGTGACGGCGGCCAGTACCTCGACTGGTCAGGCGACTTCTCTGGCGCCATGTCAGCTGACCTTGAAGCCCTGTACCCCGGTTCAGTCGGACTCTTCATCCAGGGCGCTGCGGGAGACATCCACCCATTTGACTGGTGGTTTGGCAACTGGAAATCCAAACACCTGCACTCTCACGCTGACACAGATTCCTTTGGCCGTGCCCTCGCTGCTGAGGCCGCCCGGGTTGCAGAAGGGACTGAAACCAGGCGAAACATCGTACTCGCCGCTGCCACAGGCACAGTTGGTCTGCCCCGACACAGAGTGCCGTGGACAGTCAAACAGGCCGAAGACAACCACGCCCGGCTCAGGAAAAAGCTAGGCGTCTACCAGGGCGACATTTGGCCCGTGGGCACGACCACCGCCAACGCCGGAATGAAAGTCCCTGCGCTCTATGGCGCAGGCGCAAATGAGCTGCGCCTGGCGCAAAACCAGGACAAACCCGCGCTCCCAGCGCAACTTCAGGCCATGCGCATCGGTCCGGTCCGTATCTCGATCAGCCCCGGTGAACTATTTAACGAACTTGGCCTGCAGATCAAGGAGGGAGGCGGCCGAGGCGAGACGTGGGTCGCCAGCTACTCCAACGAATATATTGGCTACATCTCTACCCGCAAACCCCATGAAGAGATCGAATCGGTCCCACTCGATGAAATCGTGGACCAGGACAAGTACCGACGCTACTACGGCACGACAACCAGTCCCTTCGCACCAACATCCGGTGAAGCGATTGTTGAGGCATCGGTGAACCTCCTCAAACAGATCTGATGCAACCTCCTCGCGCTCGTGGGAGTGGATCGGAGAGAGGGTGACATGGAGCACTCACCCTGATCCCTGGCACAGGGTTAGGGGGCATCAGCTACACTCGCCATCCGCCCGCACACTGCTTACAACCCGTCTTGAGTCGCGTCATCGAAAGAGCGCAACTTTTCGGAGCCTTGCCAATATGAAAACCCTCCTCCTGGCCGATTGGGGCAAACCCTTCTACCAGCGTCTCCGCCGCAAGTACCCGCGAGAGACCTTCGTCGAGGCCTACTCCGCAGCCGACATTCTGCGCGAAATCCCGGATGCTGACGCCGTCTTTGGGTATCTGACCAAAGAGCAGTTCGCCGCCGCCCGCAAACTCAAGTGGCTGCAGACCCTCGACGCCGGCATGGAAGGCGTTTTCAACCACATCCCTGAAATCGCAGAGACCCCTGTAGTCATTTCCAATGCTAGAGGCGCAGGCGCCCCTCAGATCGGCGAACACGGGCTCGCCCTGATCCTCCACTTCGCCCGAGGCATACACGAATTCGCACGCCTCCAACGGCAGCACACCTGGGATCAGGACAACGGGCTGAACATGGTCCAGATGATTCACGGCAAGACCGTAGGCATCGTCGGGTTCGGCAAGTCAGGCAAGGAAATCGGCTGGCGTTGCAAAGCGATGGGCATGAACGTCATCGCCGTGGACAAACAACCCGTTGATGGCGACCCAATCCTCGATCACGTCTGGCCGATAGACCGCCTTAATGAGCTGCTGACACAGGCCGATTACGTTGTCATCACCGTCCCTTATACGCCCCAGAACGAAAACATGATCGGCGCGAAGGAACTTGGTCTCATGAAAAAGACGGCGCGCCTGATCGTGACATCACGGGGACGCATCGTCGAACACAAAGCCCTCGTCGCCGCCCTGAAGGAAGGGCGCATAGCGGGCGCCGGCCTCGACGCTGTCATCAAGGAGCCGCTGCCGGCCGACAACGAACTCTGGGACCTTCCCAACGTCATCATCACTCCACACGTCGCCGGCAACTCCCCCGAGCTGGACGAACGCACCTTCGCCATATTCGAGGAGAACTTTGGCCGGTATTTGGCTGGGCAGCCGCTAGTCAACGTGGTGGACAAACACCTGCGGTATTGAGATTCGAGTACCGGGATTGCCCTATGTTGCAGGCGAGTTGGCTTCCTGTATGCCACGTCCGTTTACCTGTGAATGATGACCATCTTGAGTTCGGTCATTTCCTCAACGGCGTAGCGCGGGCCCTCCTTGCCCATGCCGGAGTCCTTGAGGCCTCCGTAGGGCATCATGTCCGCCCGGAATGATGTACCGCCATTGATGTTCAGGTTCCCGGAGTCCACCTCAAGGGCGAACTTAAGCGCCTTGTTTATATCCTGAGTGAAGATTGCCGCCGCCAGCCCGTATCTTGTCGAGTTCGCCAGCCGTATCGCCTCGTCAATGTCTGATGCAGGCGTAACTGCGACCGCCGGCCCGAATATCTCCTCACATGAAACCTTCATCTCAGGTTTCACGTCAGCTATGACCGTCGGTCTCATCACTGCGCCCGACCTCTCACCGCCCGTCAGGACCCGAGCGCCGCTGTGCGCTGCCTCCCTGATCCATCCCTCGACCCGCTCCGCGTCGCGTTCTCGCACCATGGGGCCTACTTTGACCGACTCGTGCATCGGGTCGCCGGCTGACAACGCCGCCACCATTGGCGTCAGGATGTCCAGATAGTCCACGTATATCTTTTTGTCGACGATCACCCGCTGCGTCGAGATGCACACCTGCCCCGCATTGCCGTAGCCGGACGCCACCGTCGCCTCTGCGACCTTTATGAGGTCGGCGTCCGGGAGGACGATCAAAGGCGAGTTCGACCCCAGCTCCATCGTCACCTTTTTGAGCCCGGCCGTCTTGCAGATTCGCTCGCCAATGTCCCTGCTGCCCGTGAATGTCACCTTGCGGACATCCGGGTGCGATACCAGTGCGTCGCCTATCGAACCGCCCGGGCCGGTGACGCACTGGATGGCTTCGGGGGGAATTCCCGCGTCCAACAGGACTTCAGTCAGCTTTAGCGCTGATAGGGGAGTGTCACTCGCTGGCTTGATCACGACCGCGTTGCCCGCCGCAAGCGCTGGCCCGACCTTGTGCGCCACAAGGTTCAGCGGGAAGTTGAAGGGTGAAATGGCCGCCACGACGCCTACAGGCACGCGGACCGTGAACCCGAACTTCATGGCGTTGCCGGGCGAGGCATCGAGCGGGATGGTCTCTCCGTAGAGGCGCTTCGCCTCTTCAGCGGACCAGGTCAGGGTCTGCACGCAACGTGCCACTTCGGTGCGCGCCTCGGCGATGATCTTTCCCTCCTCCGCCGTTATTGTCCGGGCTATGTCCTCGGCCCGCTGTTTCAACAGCCCGACTGCCTTCATAAGGACCTCGTAGCGATCGAAAGCAGAGAGTTTCCGCATCGCTGCCGCGCCTCTGACGGCCGACTTCACCGCCAGGTCAACGTCCTCCACTCCTGCCACCGGGACAGAGTCGAAAGGCTGGCCTGTAAACGGGTTGGTCACAGGAACTGTCTTCGAGCGGGAAACCCACTCGCCGCCCATGTACATCTTCATCTGACTGCTCCTGACGTATCGGTCAGCCCTCTCAATCTGCGAGAGGGTGAGGGAGGCCGAAACATAACCGGCGCCGTTGCGGCCCCACCGCGGCGCGCAGCGAGTATATTCGCGCAGTCACCCTGTCATTTCGCTGCCGATGGAGTCGAACGGGTGACTTGTCAGCCGTAGGATCGTAAGGAGACCAGATGCCCAAGATCACCCTCATCGGCGCAGGCAGCGTTGTCTTTGCACGCCGTCTCCTCCAGGACGCCGTCTGCGTCCCTGAACTAGCCGACTCAACCGTCTCCCTCATGGACATAGATGCAGACCGCCTCGGTCTCATCTCCGCCTTTGCCCGCAAGCTCTCGAAAGACAACAATGCCAACTGGCGCATAGAAACCACTGGCGACCGCCGCCGCGCTCTGGACGGGTCTGACCACGTCCTCACAACAATCCGCGTCGGTGATTCAGTCGAAGTGGATTACGGCATCCCGGCGAAGTACGGCGTGGACCAGTCGGTAGGTGACACCATCGGCCCCGGCGGGGTCTTCAAGGCCCTCCGCACAGCCCCTGTCCTCATTGACATCGCGAAAGACATGGAAGCCCTCTGCCCGGAGGCGCTGCTCCTTCAATACACCAATCCGATGGCCATTGCCTGCTGGGCCATCACAGACGCCACGAAGATCAAGACCGTCGGCCTCTGCCACTCCGTCCAACACACCACGGAACAACTCGCAGGCTACATCGGAGCGCCCGCTGCATCTGTCACAGGCTGGGTTGCGGGCATCAACCACATGGCCTGGTTCATCCGCTTCGAACGCGACAAGCGCGACGCCTACCCCGAACTCTGGCGCGCCCTTGAAAACCCCGCCATATACGAACTGGACCCAGTCCGTTTCGAGGTCATGCGTCACTTCGGTTACTTCGTCACTGAGTCCACCCGCCACATGTCCGAATACACACCCTATTTCCGCAAGAACGACGCCCTGATGAAACGCTTTGGTCTCGACAAGATCAAGCAGGACCTCAAACGCCGCTCGGTCCGCGATGATGCCCACTTCGCCCAGCTCAAGACTGAAACCTCATCCACCGAGCCGCTCAAGGCGACACGTTCCAACGAATACGCGTCTCGCATCATCGAGGCGATTGAAACCGGCCGGCCCACAGTCATCAACGGCAACGTCCCCAATATCGGCTTGATAGACAACCTGCCGGCGGGCAGCTGTGTCGAAGTCCCGTGCCTTGTGGACAGTCTGGGCCTCCACCCAATGGCCGTAGGCGCGTTACCGCCGCAACTTGCTGCGCTGGACCGTTCCAACATCAACGTCCAGGAACTCGCCACGCGCGCCGTCCTCGACGGCTCACGCGAAGCCGCCAGGCACGCAGTCATGGTGGATCCCCTCACATCCGCTCAACTCACACTCGACCAGATCAGCGCGATGTTTGATGAAATGTGGTCCGCCCACGGCGATCGCCTCGCGGCATACACATAGGTTCCCGTGCTCTTGCGGTGCAGGGTGACAGGAGATCCCGTGGAGGTGGTAGCGCGATGGTGAATCGTTTCAGTTGGGACCTGTGTCATTGACGTCTGCTGGGCCGGGCCGGGCGTTACGCTGCACGTCGTAGACAGGCGTCTTTTCGTTCACGAATACATGCGCGCCTATAATGCCGGAGTTTTGCCTGATTCAGTCGTTGTTTTTCGCTCCCTCTCGCGCAGCGCCCATTGGGCGCCTGTTGTTCAGGGTGCGGGCCGAAACCCTTGCTGGGTCCATCACGAAACATCGAGAGTGAAAGCGCACATGAGTTGACCGCGGCCACCGTACCTGCCGAAAAGGGCCTTCCATACAAGTGGAAGGCCTTCTGGGTCATCGGCATTTCCCTCTTCACAATGGTGATGGACTTCTCCGTCACCAACATGGCCCTTCCCAGCATCGCCAAAGAATTCGGCCTGACACTGCGCGTCGTTTCATGGGTATCGATAGCTGGCGCCCTCACAATCACAGCAGTGCTGCTTCCCATGGGCCGACTGGCGGACATTGCCGGGCGCAAAACCCTTCAGCTCACCGGGATTGTCCTGTTTGGCATTGCCACACTCATCGCCGTCTTCGCTCCAAACCTCCCTGTCCTAATAGCCGCCAGGATGACCATGGCCCTCGGCGCGGCCATGATCCAGGCCGTGGGAACAGCCATGGTCCTTTCCGTTTTCCCTCAAGATGAACGAGGCAAGGGCCTGGGCATGATCACCACCGTGGTCGGCGTCGGTTCGGTCGCTGGACCAGTGGTCGGCGGCCCGCTGGTTGAAGCCTTCGGCTGGCGCTCCATCTATCTATTCCTCTTCGTGCCCAACTTCATTGGCTTCTTCTTCGCATGGCGCGTGTTGGATGATTCCCGCGTCGGTACCGTAAAGCGCAAACAGGGTGAGGCCTACGACTGGATCGGAGCGGTTACATCCGCCGTATTTTTCGTCCTGGCCATATTTACCATCTCCAACCCGCTTGACCTGGCGTGGACCTCCGGTGTTCTGGCAGCCGGTGGAGTGGTCGCCGCAGCGCTTTTCGTCTTCTTTGTCTGGTGGGAGCTACGCGTAAAAGCCCCCATGCTCAGCCTGCGCTTTTTCAAAAACAGGCAGTTCACATGGACCACCCTCACCCGGTTCATCGCCTTCCTTGGCGGGACCGCTTCGTGGTTCCTGATGCCGTTCTTTGTTCAGGACATCCTCGGCTATTCAGCGCGGACAGTCGGCTTCGTCCTGTTTTTCAACGCCTTCGGCCTAGCGATCGCGGCCTACTTCAGCGGCCGTCTGTCAGATCGGCTTGGCTCAAAGAAGTTCGTCATCCTCGGCCTCATCCTCTGCATGGCGGCGAACGCGGCGTTCATAACCTTGAGTACCAGCACACCCGTCTGGCTGGTCGCATCAATACTCCTTCTCAACGGCATTGGCATGGGGACATGGAATGCCCCCAACACGAGCATGACACTTGGTGCCGTGGACCGCGGCAGCTACGGTATCGTCGGTGCGTTCGTCAATCTCGTCCGCAACATAGCCAACGTCACAGGCACTGCCATGATCACTGCCATAGTGGCCGGCGTCATGGTCAGCCAGGGCGTTCCTGCTGATCTGGGCGCCATAAGTGGGCCGGGCGGCTCGGCAAGCGCCAGTGCCTTCGTCGCGGGTATGAGGGTCGTTTACATCATGCAGATGGCCCTGCTGGGGCTCGCTCTGGTGACGGCGATGTTCAGCAGAGAACCGGCGCGCACTCGCATGAAGGACGCACCCGCGGCGAAGGGTGGTACCGCGGCAGTCCAGGTTTCCCCCGGGACGGGCAGCCGGTAAAGCAGGCGGCCAGGGTAAGGGTTGATATTGTGCACACTGAACCTGTCGAAGGGTCCCGTTAGCAACAGGAGGAACACCGAATGGGCATGCTCAACGGAAAGGTGGCGATCGTCACGGGCGGGGGCTCCGGCATAGGCAAGGGCATCGCCCGCGCCTTCGTACAGGAAGGCTGCAATGTCGTCATAGCGGCTCGCACCATGGACCGGCTCGATGTCACAGCGAAAGAGCTGCAATCCGGTGCCACGGATGGAGCCCGGGTCATTGCCATGCAGGCTGACGTCACGGACGAAAAGCAGGTTCAGGCCCTCTTCGCGGCGGTCATGTCGCAGTTCAAACGCGTGGACATCCTTGTAAACAACTCTGGCGTCGTTAAAGGCGGCAGCGTGGATACCCTCCCAGCCGCCACCTGGAGGGAGGTCATAGACGTCAACGTCACAGGAGCGTTCCTTTGCCTGCGAGAAGCCTTCAAGATTATGAAAGTGCAGGGCGGCGGCAAGATCATCAACATCGGTTCCATCTCCGCCCAGCGCCCGCGCCATCAGTCCGCCGCCTATACAACGAGCAAGTTCGCCATATGGGGACTCACAAACGCAGCAGCGCTTGATGGACGCGAGTTCAATATTGCCGTCAGCTGCCTCCACCCCGGCAACGTCATGGTGGAACGTCGCTCCAATTCGCGCTCCGGTGCTGGCCGCGATGAGGGACCTGAGCCCATGCTCAGTACCGAGCCCATAGGCCGGGTAGCGGTTCTCATGGCCACGATGCCCAACGACGCAAACCTGCTCGAGGCGATTGTGCTCCCCAATGCTCAGACCTACCTGGGCCGGGGTTAGAGCCCCTCTGCCCGGGGATGCGGAGAGGATGCGTAGGCGGGCCGGTGACAGGATGACACGGCCTGCCTGCCTGCCATCAGGTAATTCACTCGAAAAGCTCCGGACATGATTGAGCCTCTGGATAGGCCCGCCGACGAGCCCTCACGGGTGCACGCAGCCGCGAATTGAGCGAAAATAGACGGACGCCACGTTTGACCGGCCTAACGGGCCTGACGGGAAGGATAAGCATGATCATCTTCCGGCGCATCCTCGCCGTCATGATGGCGATCGTCTTCATCCCCGTCTTTATCGCGGGCGTCGGCGCTTGTCTCATTTCCGCCATGGCCAGCGACGAAACATTCGTCCCGGGCATCCTTCTGGAGCTTGACGCATACGACTTCATCTATGACGACGTCATAGACGCCGCAATAGATGATGTGGTCACCCGGGGCATCAGGTTCGACAGCCCGGACGGCAAAGGCTCGACAGTCAATGTCATCTTCAACGACCCGGCGCAGGCCAAAGCCGCGCTCCGCAAGTTCGTTGAGACCGTACTGCCCCGCGAGTACGTCAAGCAGGAGATGGAGCAGGCATTCGCTGAACTCCAGCCTTATTTCACGGGCCGCACAGACACCTTCTCCATAAACCTCGAGACAGACGAACGTTTCCTGGTGGTTCCTGCGGCCCTTCGTGCCGCCTCCGCCGAGCTGAGCCTTGGCCAGCTCATATCAGACCACCTCATCTCCGTCCTCATCCGCGACCGCATGGGCGAACTCGTCTTTCCTGAACTCGGAATCTCTTTCACCACCGATGAGGCCGTAGGTATCGCCAACCGGATCATGCCCCCCGAGTGGATAGAGCAACGCATATTCGAGACCGCCGATGTCGTCGCGCCATACATCGCCGGCCGCATAGATGGTTTCGAAATCCGGATCCCACTCAAAGATCGCGTCAAGGTCGTAGCAGAAGAACTTAAGGGGAAGGTGGTCAGGCAGGGCATCGCCGAAAGGCTTGTCTACGACCAGGTCGCCCGCCCCCTCATCCTGCAGGCGCTTGGAGGGGCCAAAGTCCTCTCCTTCGATATCCCAATCACGCCCGATGAGGTTGATGATGCCCTCAAACAGGTCCTCCCGCCGGACTGGATCCGCGCCCGCTCCGCAGAAGTCATAGACGCTGCCGTGGCGTATGTGTCATCTGAGACAGACACCCTCGCCTACTCAGTGGACCTGCGCGACCGCAAGACCGCCGCAGTAAAGGTCCTCCACAAGCTCGCCGAAAGAAAGCTCACCGAAATCCTGCGCTTCGTTCCGACTTGCTCGACCCCGCAAGCCACGGCGCAATCGCTATCAGACCTTGCCGCCAACCAAATCCCCCGCTGCTCACCCGCGAACCTGAACCTGCCTGCGCTGGTCTCGCCCCTGCTCCCATTGGTACTCGGCGACCTCGACCGTCTTGTCGCCAACGCCATCCCTGACCGCGTCATCTACACCGACCAGCAGTTCCGGTCTACCCTCGGCCCTGAAGCCATCAAGCCACTGGACGATCTGCGCGACGTCCTCCAGAAGGGCATAGTGTTTACCGACCGGGACCTGTTGAACAGCATCAAAGACCCGCAAAGCCGGGCAGACATTCAGGTAACCCTCGACACGATTCGCGCTGGCGCGAAATGGGATCAGAACGACCTCAGGAAACAGTTCACAGACGAAGAGTGGGACTTGGTTGACAGGGTCCGCGGCTATGGGGGCTACATCTCCCTGTTGAAATGGGGGGGCGTCCTGCTTCCGTCTCTCTTCCTCCTCCTGATCGGTTTGCTCGGGGGCAGGAGTTGGGGCGGCCGCCTGTTATGGGCGGGAATCCCGCTGCTGGTCGTCGCAGGCATCATGTTCGCAGCGACACAGGTCGCCGACAGTCTCTTGCGGGACGTCGTGAGAGATGAATTGACGGGCCGACAGCTCGTGACTGACACGAAGATGAGGGAAGACTTCCCTGCGCTCACGCGCCTCTTTGAATCCGATGAGTTTCGCGATAAGGCCCTGAAAGCAGTCAGCATCGTGACGGGCCAGTTCAAGAGCGCCGTGAAACCCTGGCTCGTCGCTGGCATTCTCACAGTTGCCGGGGGCGTCGCCGCGGCGATCCTATTGCCCGCCCGTCGAAAAGAGCGTCCATCTAGTTCCGGCCCATAGAGCGTAGAGCAGTTGGCCAGACGGTAGCAGGGCGGAGCCGCACGTACCGTGCTGGCCTCTGTGCCGGGCCAGCTACTCCGCTGGTGGATTTCCGGCAATAGTCGTTTCTCCGGGCATTACAGGCAGCTAACGCTCAGTTGACAGTTCCGACACCGTCTCCGCTAGAGCGCGGGCCACTCCTGCAACCATTTCGTAATCCAGGGTTTCAGGGGTGTCAGAAGGCAGGTGATAGTTCGGGTTCCTGAAATTCGCAGTATCCCCGATCATCACTGCGGGTACGCCAGCCTGCCAGAACGGCGCGTGGTCGCTCCGCAAGAGGTCCGGCGGAGGAGGCAGCCATGCGGGCAGACCGAGCGTCAATACCTCGGGACCGCCCACGCGAGAGGAATGCCTGGCCAGGGCCCTTGCCACTCTCTTCCCGCGGCCGCGGGTCACCGCCACCAGAAAGTCGCCGGCGTACCCTCGCCGCATCACACTCCAGCCCGCCGCAGGGAATAGCGCCCGCATGGGGAGCGGGATTTTCTGCGTCCCCTTCTGCGACGAAAACCCCACCATCTCCAGAACAAACGCGGCCCTGACTTGAACCGACTGCCTGTCCTGAGCCGATCGACGGTGTGCGTTGCCGGACGCTGCTCCCGCCAGCGACCTGACAAACGCATCTGACCCCCACAGCCCGTGCGACTGTCCCTGCCTTTCCTCGGCATCGAACGCCACAAGCACAACGTCCCGCCGCAGCCCGCGTCCGGCGAGCGCCCTCGCACACTCCACCATGGCCGCCACGCCGCTCGCGTTATCGTCCGCTCCCGGTGAATTGGGCCGCGTGTCAAAGTGCGCGCCGATGATGACCGATGATGACTCTCCGCCCGAGTCTCCCTTCAGTTTCGCTACCACATTCACACCCGACCGCCTGCCAGCCTCAACTGGCATCTCAAACGCCTGTCTACTCACCGCACATCCAGCGTCTTGCAGCCAGTCCTCAATCAACGCGAGAGCCCGCGCATGTCCCTCGGGACTGGTCTCGCCATGCCGCGGCGACGCCGCCAGCGCCCGTACAACCTCCTCTACCCGTCGTCGCTGGTCACTCATCATCAAGTCTCAATCTCCCGCGCCACCTTCCCCGGCTGAAGGCCAGGCTGGGCCTCGATTTGGGCTATCCATGTCATTCTTGAATGGAGTCAGCTCGGCGCCTGTGGTCTTTCCGTTCGTACCGGGCAGGTCGCGATATACTGCCGCTTGAACAAAACAGGTCGTCATCTCGGCCCTGTACACACCGCAACCAACCCGCAGAGAGGACCGTCATAGACATGCACATCGTCATGGTGCGGTTCAAGGTCAAGGCCGACCAAGTCGCCAACTTCCTCCAGGAATCCGTTCAGGATGCCAAGGGCTCCGTCCTCACCGAGCCGGGATGCCGAAGGTTTGATGTCATCCAGGACAACGCCGACCCCACGATGGTCGCCTTCACAGAGGTTTATGACAGCCCGGCGGCGTTTGAAGACCACAAGACCCGCCCTCACTTCAAGACGTGGGCCGCCAGCACGAAAGACATGATAGAAGGCGACAAGACCTACGTCGCAGAATGCCGCCAGATCTTCCCCGAAGGAGCAACAGCAGAGTCCACCGCCGTCCACGGCTTCACGGACCCATGGAGCTCCCACCGCCCTGACGCCGTAGATCACCCGCACTTCCAGAATGCCGGTCTGGCCGTCCTCTGGGTACCCCTGCCCGTGAAGCCTGAAAAGGTGAACGATTTCATCCAGTCCGCGCTCGGAGATTGCGTTGGATCCACGCGCGAAGAGCCTGGCTGCCTGCGCTTCGACCTTTATCAGGACATCAAGAACCCATCCGATCTTTTCTTTTACGAGGTTTACGCCAACCCTGCCGCCTTCGAATACCACGCCAAGACGCCGCACATCGCGAAGTGGCGGGACACCGTCAAAGACTGGTACGTCAGGGAACGCACCGGCGTAGTCCGAGGCAAGAACATCTGGCCTGCGGACAACTGGCACTGGTCCACCGGCAAGCCCACACGCTAGAGCGCCTCGCTCTTCCTTTGCGCGGGACCATGGTTGAGGGGATCTAGATCATCGCGACACAGCCGCACGGAATACCCGTGCGGCTGTGTTTTTCTGTCAGTCTGCGCGAAGTGAAGAATCCAATTCGCTCGCTCGCCCAGCTCGAGGCGGCGCGTTTCCCGGATCCAAAATCACTGTGCCCGCCGCATCAGGCCCTGCGAGCACAGCCGACAGGCTCCAGGCAGCGCAGGTGCAAGTGTTATGGCCTGGTGTTCAGCGCCACGATATTCCCTAAGGGCTTCGTCGTCCCCCCGTATAGACCACGGGGCCGTGAGAGATGGCGAGCGGCCCGTTCTGAACCGGTCTCGCCACGCCATGTCGCGCGGCCAGTCTCATGCGATCGCATGGAGGTGAACCGCGGTAACTCAGTGGTTGCGTGACGCCTCATAAGAGGGACGATCTGCGCCGAGGTTGTAGAACCTTGCCGCATTCCCGCCGAATACAGCGTCCCGCTCATGCGGCTTGAGCCACTCCAAATTCGCCCGCGCAGCCCCAATTACCTGTGCGTACGACCCCGCCAGCAGGCACACGGGCCAGTCCGACCCGAACATCAGCCTGTCCCACCCAAACATCCCCACCACATGCGCCGTGTACGGCCTTAAGTCCTGCGGTGTCCAA
This sequence comes from Dehalococcoidia bacterium, assembly GCA_009693115.1. Lineage (GTDB taxonomy): Bacteria > Chloroflexota > Dehalococcoidia > Lucifugimonadales > Lucifugimonadaceae > SHXW01. Next base: position 48,072 of record SHXW01000006.1, read on the forward strand.
TTCCTGTGGTCGGCCTCTGTAACCATCCCGGACACTTTGCACATGATCCCCGTTACGTTCGCTACACGGCGCAGGTCGGAAAGCCATGGCTCGATGCCGCGCTCTTTGATTAGGGGCTTCGCGATGTGGTCAATCACCGCCCGCAAATCCGGTACGGCATCAATGATCTGAGGCACATATTTCAGGTGCTGCGGCCTTACGAGGAAGTCATATGCCAGCCCTCGTCGCGCCACTTCCTTTAACCCACGGACCGCCGCCGGGCGTGCCAGCCAGTCGTCCGCTGCCTCGTCATGCCAGATGTGCCGTACACCCTTGAACGACACATCCCTCTGTAGCTCATCCAGTACATCGCCCAGCCCTGGGCCAGTCAGGTCAACCCACCCCACTACACCCGCCACAAACGGCGACTCGTGCGCCACTTTGAGCAGCCACCGCGTCTCATCAACCGACTGGTGCGCCTGGACGATCACAGTCTTGTCCACCCCCGTCTCTTCAAGGGACGGCGCAAGCTCAGGCGGCCCGTAGGTCCGCTTCAGGACGCTGTCCTCCTGCGGCATCCATGGGTACGCGAACCGGGTCAAGTCCCAGAAATGGTGGTGGCTGTCTATGACCTGAGTCTTGTCCGGCATGCGGGGCCCTTTCATACCTCCCTCTCCCGTCGGGAGAGGACAAGGTTGAGTTCATGTTCACTGCCACCCGCCATTCCAGCCATGCTTCACATCTACTGTTGGGAGAGAGTGTTGGGTGTTGACGCCTGGTGTGGTCTGAAGCCTCGCCTTGAAGGAGCTTCTTCTAATAACCCGTTCGCCCCGAGCATCTTGAAAAATGGAAGGACACCGCTTCAAATAACTGTGGCCCCGCGTACGGGGCCACAGCATTTGATCCACCGGCGATCGGGACTACTTCTTTTTGACCGTCGCTTTCTTCACCCCGTTTATCTGGAGGGTCCCGATCTCCGGCCACCCTCTCGATGTCCCAGAGTTCTTTGGGAAATCCGCATCGCAGTACCAGAGCGTGCCGTCTCTGATCGAAAGCCCGTGTGGGAAGGGCCCGCCCTCGCCGATCTGCAACCGTTCCATTTCCTTCCCCGTCTCCACGTTGTACTTCACTATCGTCTGAACCCCCGTGAACGAACACCATATCCCGGCCCCGTCGCGCGCTAGGCCGTGCGCACGCGGGAGGTCCACTTCGAACTTGTGCACAACCTTGTAGTCCTTTTTGGGGTCTACCAGCACAAGTGCCTTTGGCGTGAACTGGGTGATCCACAGCAGGCCGTTATCCCATTCCAACCCGTGCAACCCGCCTCCGTCCGGCGTTCGGAAGCGGTCAACCGCCTCGCCCGTCTTCTTGTCCAACTTGTAGATATAGCCCAGGTGCGTGTCAGTCGAACGGTGCGGCCTTGAAACGGACCGTCCATTCGATGCAGTCCATATGAACCCGCCGCCCAACGTGATCCCCGACCCGTTTTCAGTCGGAGTGTTCAGCGTTCGGAGCAACTTCCCCCGTTCGTCCACCACGTACACATTGTCCGTCCACTGGTCCATCACATACAGGCCGTCATCCGTCCACTGGAGGCCGTTCGGCATCTCGCAGGGTGACTCCATCGCCTTCTTCGTCTTCACAATCTTTGTAGCAGGCATGAATCTCCCGTTCTTCCGCGCCGGGCACTTTACAGAGCAGCGCGTAATCCATTGAGCAGACACAGACGGCGCAATGATCTTGCCACACGCCCCCGGCGTCAAGCGCGTCTTGGTTACCACGAGGCCGTTGTGCAGCCCCGTCCCCTCTTGCTCCAGAGCCATGCAGGGGCTGTCTGAGAGGGAAGCACGTACTCGCATGATTGCTTCAGTAATTCTGACGCGAGACGGCGGATATTGAAAAACGAAGCAAGGGGAAGAGGTTCCACGTCAAAGGCGCGCCGGGACCCGTGGTGACATGCTTCATCCGTCCATGCGCCAAAGGCAAACAGCTAGGGGAGGGCGTAACATAGCGTGGTCGGCCCTGTCGAGACCGGAGTCCCGGCCATCAGGATCTGTCCAGAACTACATGCTGACACTGAAAATTACGCGTGGGTGTCAACATCCCGCCGCAACAGGCGCAACACTTCTTGGACAGCCTTCAGCCTGCTTCCTCTTGCCTGTTTGTTTGCCGTCATGCGTGGTGCCCGGCCCCTATTTCACTTCATACCGGCCGGGTTCGCCTTCGCATAAAACCTCATAACGCTGCATGGGTGCAAGGGCAGCCCGCGGCGCGCTTATTTCACTTTATGCCCGGAGGCTGAATGACATCGAAATCCACGACCGAACCCTCGTCCCGAGCCGATGAACGTGTCTATATCTTCATAGACGGCTCGAACCTCTACCACGTCCTCGGTGAAATCTGCGGTCGCCGTGATCTCCAGTTCGACAAATTCGCGCAGAAACTCGCCAATGGCCGCGACCTCCGGCGTGTCTATTACTACAACATCCGCCAGGAGTCCGACCGCCGCCCCGAACTGGGCAAAGACCAGGAAAAATTCCTCGCCAGCCTCTACGACACCCCGTACATGGAAGTGAGACTGGGCGTCTGGCGTCAGCACGGCGAAGGCATGGTCGAAAAAGGCGTTGACGTCATGCTCGCCACTGACCTCGTGGTAAAAGCGTTGCGTGACCAGTATGAGACCGCAATCATCGTCTCCGGTGACGGTGACTTCTTCCCCGCCTACCAGGCCGCCAAGGACGCCGGCAAGCACGTCGAAGTAGCAGCTTTCGATGACAACCTCTCCGCAGAAGCCGGCCGCGCCGCAGACCTTTGGATCAAGCTCAACAAGACATGGTTCACGGGTCTGTGGATGCCACGGCGTGGCGGGTCTGAGGAAGATCGCATCGAGCCTCGCCCGGAACGCCGCACCGTGCAGCGCGAAGAGCGGCGAGAACTCGAACCCGAAAAAACAGCCCCCGCTCCGGCCCGCGCCACGGTTGGCCGCCGCCGGATTGTTCGAACACCGGTTGCGGCCGTCCACGAAACGGTTCGCTCAGAACAGGAGGGACAGTCCCCCGCGGGTGCCCCTCGCGAGATGGAAAGTCCTGTGCCCGCGCCCGTGGACACCGCTCGATCCGAACCGCAACCTGCCGCTTCAACTGGGCCTGCACGCCCCGTCATCCGGCGCACCCCGGCCCGCCGCCGCATCAGCGCCACGGTTGGGCAAGTTCCCGTCGCCAACAGTAGCGGCGATGCAGACGGCGCTGCGCCGGGACGTCTCCCGCCACCTCCCCTCCGCTCAGCCCATGCACGCGCGAGGTCGGAACAGCAGGCGGCAGTTCGCAGAGACTCCCCCGAGACAGGCCAGGCCAGCCCCGAGCAGCCCGTGGCTTCCACAGAACCACCATCAACTCCTACGGAAACAGCGGGAGGCGAAGACGCTGGTGGCCGGCTGACAACCGCTCGTCGTTCGGGATGGCTCCGCCGCCTTGGTTTGGGCGATACAGCCACCCCCTCCGGTCCCACAGGAGAGAACTGAAGAGCAGCCGACCCAAGGCACTCTCTGAGTCCCGTTGTGCCGGGATCAAAGGAGAGGAAATTCAGTGGGCCGCCAAACCCAGGGACAACGGATGGAAATCCTGAATCCGGAGCGAAACGGATGGAATCAGGATTATTTCGCGGTGAAGCTGCATAAGCAGCATGCCCCCGCCCGATAACGTTCTGTGCGCTAGCCGAGCCTCCAAGAGGCCCGGTGCCTACCAGTCGCCCTCGCGCTCATCCTGGTGTGTATTCACCAGCCTCACTTGCGCCGATCCATCAGGCCGCATCTGATACAAATCGAAGTCACCGTCCATGTCCGACACGAACAGGATCGCCTTACCGCTCTTCGACCAGCGCGGCGATTCGTCCGAGGCACGGTTATAGGTCAGCCTCGTCACTTTGTTACCGTCTGCGGAAGCCGCATACACCTCCGGGTTCCCATCCCGGTTCGACACAAATACGATCTGCTTGCCGTCCGGCGACCAGGCAAAATCCGTATCGTCATGCGATCCGTATGAAACCACACGCTCACTATTGCCCGCCGGGTTTGACACTACCAAACGGAAGGAGCCGTCCCCCGATCGCCTGTTGAACGCCACATGATCCCCGTCCGGCGACCAAAGTGCATTGAAGTCAGCGCCCCTGGATATCCGCACCTCATTCACCCCGCCGAGGTTGTGCCTGCGTACACCCTGGTCAGACGCGTCCAGAGCCGAATACAGCACCCACTTCCCATCAGGCGACCACCCGCCCAGTCCCACTCGCACAGCGCTGTGCGGCACGGCTTCGCTCCGGCCTGTAGTCACATCTCCCACAAATATCGCCGTCGTACCGTCCCTCATCACTTCATAAGACATGTGCCGGGAGTCAGGTGACCAGAAAAACCTCACCACCGGTCCCACTTCGTCCGGAAACGCTGCGTGCTCCTCATGGCCGGCCCCGTCCATCAACCAGATGGTGGGCAGCCCGCTTCGGTCCGAAAGAAACCCCACCTGCTTCCTGTTAGGGGACCATGCGGGCGCTCTGTCAGACCCCTCAATATCGGAAAGCCGTATTACGTGCCCGCTTGCGGCTCCTACAACGAATACTTCCTGTCTTCCGTCCTCTGTAGCCGTGAACACCGCCTCGTCAGAGGCAGGCCGTGCGCCTCCGCTGGCACACGCTCCTGCTGTGAACCCGGCAATGCCGAGCAGCAGGGCCATGACCGCATGGCGGCCCAACCCGCCAATGCTCACAGGCATGGACAGGGCGCCTTTATTTCCTGCGACCAAAAGGGGGAGGGTAGGGGTAATTGTCATTTAAACCTGTTGTTGCAGCCCGCGCCGCCACGAGCGCGTTCTTCCAAACCCGCGTCACAGAGCGAAAGTTGATGCTACCGCCGTACATGCGCCAAGCTCATTCAGCGCGGCGCGCAGGAATCACCTATTTCTCGCGACTGCCCGCATGCTGCAACCGTTGGCCTATTCGAGTGGCATATAATCTCGCCGCACCAGAAACTCAAACGCGCTGTTTCGCAACGTTGACCTGAAGCAACGCCAACGGGTCACACGGCCGCAGAAGTTGCGCCGGCAGCCGGAAACACCCGACGACCCCAGGAGATCCACTTGAAATTCTCATTTTTTATGATGCCTCTCCACCTCCCGAGCGAGAACCCGTCGCTCGCTTTTGACCGTGACATAGACCTCATTAATTACGCCGAAGAGCTTGGTTATGACGAGTTCTGGATTGGCGAACACCACTCCGGCGGCTGGGAGACGATTCCTGCACCCGAGATGGTTCTCGCCAAGGCCTCTGCCACTGCGAAGAACATCCGCCTCGGCACATCCGTCGTCAGCCTCCCCTTCCACCATCCCTTCCACGTCGCTGAGCGTATTGCCTTTCTCGACCACCTGACGCGCGGCAGGGCCATCCTCGGGGTCGGCCAGTCAAACCTGCCCCCGGACATCAAGCTCTTCAACATCCCCGTCGGTGACCTGCGCATGATGATGGCCGAAAGCGTCGAGATCATCGTCAAACTGCTTGAATCCCCGGAGCCGGTTTCATACGAGGGCAAATACTGGACGATCAAGGACATGGTTCTCCAACTCCGCTCATATCAGACTCCCCGGCTTCCGCTCGCCATCGCCACCACCGGGTCCCGATTCAATCTGGAACTGGCCGGCAAACATGGCATGATCCTGCTCTCCTCCCTTTACAAGGCGCCTGAGCCGGTCCCAGGGACGCTGTCTCTAGGCGAGCAGTGGCCCTTCGTTGAAGAGGTCGCCCGAAAACACGGCAAGACTGTCACGCGCGACCAGTGGCGTGGCGCCACATACATTCATCTTGCGGACACCCGTGAAAAGGCATGGGAGGAGGCCGGGCCGGGCGCCCGGCGCGACCAAGGCTACTTCGCGGGAATTGGGGCACGCGGGACACAGGATCACGCCGCCGGGAAGGAGCAGGCCGACCCCCTCGACCCGCACACCGCCGCCCGCAGCGGCCGCTGGATCATCGGCACGCCTGACGATGCGATCAAGGAGATCGAGGCCATCAACAGAGAGGCCAATGGCATCGGGGGCATCATGATGACCACCCACGAATGGATGCCGCAACAGAAGATCAAATACTCGATGGAGCTTTTCGCCCGCTATGTGATCCCGCACTTCCGGGGTCACACGAACGAGCTAAAGTCCTCGTGGGAACGCACGCTTGCCGACCGCGCCGCAGGCAAACTTCCCGCCTTCAGCGCTCCCCCGTCTGCTACTCCGCCAGTCCCACAGCACAAGAGCAACCTTTACACCAACAGATAGTCAATCTCCCTCAGAGGGAGAAGTTCTTGGCTGAGGTTTGAAATCCCGGCCGGATTGGTTTGAGGCGTGGCTTCCCGGTAAAACTGGCCGCCTCACTAATTGAACTTGCAGCGGATAGAAGGACAGGCTTATTTGCCCACTCTCCAGACACTCCTCAACCAGGTCGACAAAGCAACAGCGGAGATAGTCGAGCTTGAACGCGCCCTCATCCGCATACCTTCCGTAAACACAGGGTTCATGCCCACCGGCAATGAGACCGCCGTCGCAACCCACATCCGTGACTGGCTCAACAACGAAGGCATCTCCTCCCAGCTTCTCGCCCGCGATCCCGGCCGCGACAACATCATCTCTCTCTACCCCCTCGTTGATGATGCCGCCGCCCCGGCAGCAAGACGAGGCCCCTCGGGCAGTGCGGGGCGATCTGGAAGAGGCACGCGAGGCAAGACCCGACTCATGTTCATGTCCCACCTGGATGTCGTTCCCGTTGAAAACAGAGCCAAATGGACACATGAGCCCTTCGGTGCGGAAATCGCAGGAGGCCGCATCTATGGTCGCGGCGCTTCCGACTGCAAGGCCCTCCTCACATCGCAGCTCATGGCTTTCGCCATTCTCAAGCGCAACAATGTCCACCTCACCCACGGCCTGCGCCTGGTCTCAGGCGCGGACGAGGAACACGGCGGGCGCTGGGGCTTTGGCTGGCTTGCTGACAAGCACCCGGAAACCCTGGAGGCTGACTTCGCTGTCAATGAAGGCGGCGGCGTGCCCGTCAGAACTGGCAACAACCTCACATACCTCCTTGGCACAGGCGAAAAGGGCCGCCTCGAAATACACATTCGCTTCAAGGGAGACAGTGCCCACGCCTCGGTTCCATGGCTTGGCAAGAATTCCAGCTACACCCTGGCCCGTGCCCTCACTGCCATCGAGGCGTATGAGCCTGAACTCGACACGTCCCTCCCGCTCTTCGACCACCTGAGCAATTTCGGAATCGAGACAAAGGCCTCTACCGCAAACGTCGAGGCGGTCATCGCTGAGGCCCACAAGAAATCCCCCCGCCTCTCCACCATCCTCCGTGCCCTCTCCCGCATGACACTCACCCCCACCATGATCAGCGGCGGCATCAAGTCCAACTCAGTTCCAGAGACGATCAGCCTTACCTGTGACGTGCGGACCTTGCCATTCCAGGACGAGGCCTACGTCCGTGCTCAACTCGACAGCGTCCTCGCAGGTATAGAGGGCGTCGAGTACGACATCGACTACATGTCCGTGCCGAACCAGTCTCCGTTTGAGACGGAACTCGCGGAATCCATAAAGCGCGCCATGGCCCTGGCCGTCGAGCGTGACGATATCCAGTGGGTCCCAGCCGTTTCAACCGGATTCACCGATTCCCGCTTCACCCGCAACATGGGCATCATCACCTACGGCTTCAACGCGGGACACCCCGATGACGACCCGATGCTCCACCGTGCCCACGGCACGGACGAATCGGTCGGCATCGCCTCTCTCATCTCTGCCACCAAAGCGATGATCGCTCTGGCCCATGACATGTGCGGCGCAAGATGAGCACCTTCCCTTCCATGCAGCGGGGCCTGACCCGCAAAAACCTCCACGGCATCTGGGCCGCGATCCACACTCCTTTCAAGGACGACGGCCGCATTGACTTCGATGCCCTCCGTGAAAACATGCGCCGCCTCCACGCCGCGCGCCTCCATGGCATTTACACGACAGACTCCGATGGCGAGTTTTACGCCATCGAGTTAGACGAGTTCCGGCAGCTTGCTGACGTCTTCGCCGCCGAATGTCTGCGCCTCAATTTCCCTTCCATGATGGGCGTCACATGGGTGAACACCGAGGGCATCACACAGCGACTCAAGATCGCCGCTGAACGCGGGATCATGGGCGCCCATGTCGGCTTTCCGTTTTTCATGCCACTCAACGAGCCGTCCCGCACCCAGTTCTGGCACGACGTTTCCGACGCCGTCCCTGACAAATTCGCCCTCATCCACTACAACACTCCACGCCAGCAGCACGTCCTCACAGGGGCGGACTACCGCATCCTCCAGGAAAGGTTCCCGAAGGTCGCCGGTGCGAAGTACCCGCAAAGCACGGCCGACGTCTTTACTGACGTCATGAATCAGGCCCCGGATCTTTCATACTTTGCTGGCGAACATGTCCTCGTCCCGTTCTACATGCTCGGCGCGCGCGGCTGCAACTCGTGGCTCACCGGCTATAACCCGAAGTACATGCTCGATCTCTGGGATGACCTGGCCAATTCTCGCTGGGACATTGCCCTGGCCAAAAACCGCCGCATCGTCGCTTTCGCAAACATGGTGGGAGCGACGCTCTCGGAGACGGGCAACTTTCACGGCATCGTCACCAAGGCCGTTGCAGCGGGATCGCCTTTCCTTGTTCACGGCAACCGCTTCAGCCGAAAACCCTACATGCCCGTCTCCGAAGCTGCGGTTGCCATGTTCAAACGCCGCGCTGCCGAAGAGTTCCCGGACCTGACGTACAACGGCTGAGCGTCCTGTGCCACAGAGTCATGGGTGCAGGCGGAGAGTCGTGGGAGCGAATGGCCGTTCCTAACGTTCCAAAATCTGTGTACCCTGCGTAATCCCTCGACACGCCATGCTCAACTCTCCTCTCCCCCGGAGGCCGCCAGTGATTTACGAGTTCCGCACCTATGACATCAAGCCCCGCATGATGGGTGACTATCAGGCCGCCGTCGACAAGGCTCTCGCTGGTGGCCGCACCAAGTACTCCCCGCTCTTTGGCTACTGGTACACCGAGTTCGGCCCGCTCAACCAGGCCCTCCACGTCTGGCCGTACGAAGACCTCAAGCAGCGCCAGGACATCCGGGCCGTAGTGGGCAAACTCGGTTACTGGCCCCCGGCCTCGGGCCCGTTGCTCGCCGCGCAGAAGTCAGAGATATTCCTGCCTGCGCCATTCAATGATGAGAAGGTCACCGGCCAGCTCGGCCCCGTTTATGAACTCCGCACCTATACCTACGCCACCGGCGACATCCCGCACGTTATCGAGGCTTGGTCTAAGGCCATAGACGAACGCCGCAAGCACTCGTCGTTCATCGGTGCGTGGTACACCGACCTCGGCGGCCTCAACCAGTGGGCGCACATGTGGGCCTACAAGTCGCTCGAAGAGCGTGCCCGCGTCCGCGCCGACATGGTTGCGAGGAAGCTGTGGCCGGCCCCCGGCGGCCCCGTGCCATTGCGGCAGGAGAATAAGCTCATGCTGCCGTTCCCTTTCAGCCCGTTGAAATGAAGTTCGCCTGCTGGTAAAAGCCGTCCTGACTCTGAGCGAAGTGAGAGCAAGAGTCACTTCGTCCCCTATCCCAATTCGGAAGAGGGTCAAGGGTGAGTGGTTGCCAACAGAGATCTCTGTTCCACAGCGAGCCGGGGAATCGGAATGACACGTAGCCATACGTCCTGAAACGAGTTCAGGATGGCGTGGAGTTTCGACCTCTCGAGAACCTCATGGCAATTAGAGGATGGGTGTCGCGCCATTCGGCAAAGCTCGGCATTAGGGCAGTTGTCCACGATCGGTGTTGTTGATAATCCCCTCGCCCACTGGGGGAGGGTAACTACCCCGTCACGGCACCGGTGGCGGCGGGCTGGACGAGTTTGATGTACTTGGCCAGTACGCCGGTGGTGTAGCGGGGTGCGGGGGCGCGCCATGACTTGAGGCGTCCGGCCAGCACCTTCTTTGGGTCCTCACCGGGAGCGTCGGCGCACCTGGATACATTCAACTGGAACTTCACCATGTCCAGCGAGATCGTGTCACCATCCCGCACCGCGGCAATCGGGCCGCCAACGGCAGCCTCTGGGCCTATGTGGCCGATAGTGAACCCGTGTGTCGCGCCTGAGAATCGTCCATCGGTCAGGAGCAGCACCGTATCACCCATGCCCTGGCCGGTCAGCGCGCCGGTCACGGACAACATCTCGCGCATGCCGGGGCCGCCTTTGGGGCCTTCATAGCGGATCACGATGACGTCGCCCGCTTTGATTGACCTGCGCTTCAGGGCCTCCATGACGGCCTCCTCCTGGTCGAACACCTTCGCGGGGCCGGAGAAGCCCTTGCTGAACTGATGCCCGGCCACCTTCAGGACCGCGCCGTCGGGCGCGATGTTGCCGAAGAGGGCGACGAGGCCGCCGGTCTTGGAGAAGGGGTTGGCGGTGGAGGATACGACCCCCAGGTCCCGGTCATCGTCCTCGACGGTGGCCAGATTCTGGGCGATGGTCCTGCCTGTGACGGTCATGCAATCGCCGTGAATGAGGCCCAGCTTCATCAGCCGCTTCATTACGACAGGCACGCCTCCCACGCGGTCGAGGTCGAACATCACGTATTTGCCGCCCGGCTTCAACGTGGCGAGCAGCGGCGTCCGCATGGCGATCTCGTGGATGTCCTTCAGAGTCAGCTTGATCCCGGCCTCGTGCGCCATCGCAGGCAGGTGCAGGGCGGAGTTCGTCGATCCGCCCAGCGATACGACCAGCGTGATGGCGTTCTCGAACGCCTTGCGTGTCATGATGTCCCGCGGGCGGATGTCTTCGCGCAGCAGGTGCAGGATCGCCTCGCCAGCGCGCCGTGACGACGCCAGCTTGCGCTGATCGACGGCTGGCTCCGAAGCAGAGCCGGGCAGGGACATGCCTATCGCCTCGCCGATCGACGACATCGTGTTCGCCGTGAACATGCCGCCACACGCGCCCGGCCCGGGGCAGGCGTGGAGTTCCACGTTGCGCAGCTCCTCGTCGTCGATCAGTCCGGCCTGGCGCTGGCCGACGGCCTCGAACACGGACTGGACCTGGATGTCCTTGCCGCGCCAGTGGCCGGGGAGGATCGAGCCGCCATAAACGTAGAGTGAGGGTATGTTGAGTCGGGCCATCGCCATCATGGCGGCAGGCTCCGACTTGTCGCACGCAGCCACGGCGACGAGGCCGTCGAAGCGCTCTGCAAAACAGACGGTCTCGATGGAATCCGCGATGACCTCGCGAGAGACGAGCGATCCCTTCATGCCTTCGGTGCCCATCGAGATGGCGTCTGAAACTGTGATGGTGCCAAACATGAACGGGGTGCCGCCGGCCGCGAAGACGCCGCGCTTGACCTCCTCGACGAGGGGGGCGATGCCGAAGTTGCAGGGCGTGACTTCGTTGTGGGTGGAGGCGACGCCAACGAAGGGGGCGGCGATGTCCTTGTCGGTGAGGCCCATGGCGCGCATCATGCTGCGGTGCGGCGCCCGGATATTGCCCTCTGTGGTTTCCCAAGAGCGCCACTTGCCCGGCACTGGCCCGAACGTGGGAAGTTTGCCGCCAACTTCGGTGCCCTGGGTTTGTTGAACGGGTTGCAGGGTGTTGGCCGCGCCTTTCCGTTTCGCCGCCACCTTCGCTGATGCCTTGTTCACGCGCCGGGCCGTCGTTGCCATCAGACACTCCATGGCGGCGGTCGCCGCCCTGCAAATGTGACCTTGAATCGGTCAATGGTACAACGGGGCAGCCTTGACACGGGCGTCTGATATCCCCTCTTCCTCCGGAAGAAGGTGTGGGTGATGGCACGGACACCGGCCCGAGATTTCATGACTGCCTCGAGGGAGCGATGCCCGCGTGGTCGCCGCGAGGGCAATGTCGGGGCAGGGTGCATCTATAATCCTTGGGTTGACCTGTTCACATACCGCCCCGGCCGGGTGCCCGGCGGGCGAATCTGGGTGAGGAAGCAGCCGTGCCTTGATGGGACGGAATTGGCCCCTCACCCGCATCCTCTCCCACATTGGGATGGGAGAGCGCTGGAGGAACTCCTTGCCCCGATTGTTCTGCTGGCCCCGCGATGATGACCGCTCCTTCTGGCAGGACTGGACCGCAGGCGTGTCTGCGAACACATCATCGAGTGTCCTGAACCAGTTTAAGGACTCTGACTCTGGCGCCGGCACAACGTTGGCGTCCGCTCGCGCTGCGGCGCCCTTCGCCCTCCCCGGCGACAAGAAGAACTACCTGCGCGACCGAGAATTCGACGTCCGGCACATCAAGATCGAAGTCACTCTCGACGTCCCGCGCAAGCAGGTCCGGGGCACGGCCACGCTCACCCTTGAAGCCCTTACAGGCTCGTCCAACAAGGTCGAGCTCGACTGCGAAGACACCCAGGTAAGCGCAATCCGGGCTGGCAGCAGGCCGCTCACTTTCTCACAGACCGGTACCACCCTCTACATCCAGCTGCCTGATTCCCCCGCCGCCGGCAAGACAATCGACATCGCCGTCACATACATCTCCACCCCCCAGCGCGGCATCTACTTCACTGGCCCCGATGATGGTTACCCCAACAAGCCTTACCAAGTCTGGACGCAGGGCCAGGACACCGACAACCACCACTGGTTTCCCTGCATCGATGAACCCAAGGGCCGCCTGACGAGCGAGGTGATCGCCACCGTGCCCGGCACCTGGACCGCCGTCTCCAACGGCCATCTGGTGAGCGACCCATCGCCTGCGTCCGCGCCAACAGGGCGCCTGGCAACGGGAGAGGGAGTGGGTCTCCCGGCAGGGCAGACCTCATGGCGGACCTTCCACTGGTTGCAGGACAAGCCCCACGCCGTCTATCTGATCACGCTTGCCGCTGCCGAATTCTCCCGCGTCATCCTTGAGGAAAAACCCGTCCTCATTGACTTCTACTGCCAGCCCGGCAGAGAAGAGGACGGCAAGCGCGCCTTCGGCAACACGGGCGCCATGATCAAGCTCTACGAGGACCTCTTCGGTGAACCCTACCCGTGGGACAAGTACACCCAGGTCGCGGCACAGGACTTCATCTTCGGCGGCATGGAGAACACATCCGCCACGACGCAGACCGATCTCACCCTCCATGATGCAAAGGCCCACCTCGACTTCTCGTCAGACTTCCTTGTCGCCCACGAAGCCGTCCACATGTGGTTCGGGGACCTGCTGACCTGTCGCGAGTGGCCCCATGGCTGGCTCAACGAAGGCTTTGCCACCTTCTTTGAATCAGTCTGGCAGGAACACCACCGCGGCCTGGATGAGTACATCTATGACATCACGGGCCTCGCCCGCAATTACATCGGAGAGCGCTATCGCCGCCCCATCGTCGAACGTACATTCAACACCCCTGTGGACCTCTTCGACCGTCACCTTTACGACAAGGCGGGCGTTGTCCTCCACATGCTCCGCAAGGAACTGGGCGACGCTCCCTTCTACCGCGCCATTAAGCGCTACATGCAGCAGTACAAAGGCCGCAACGTAGTCACACCAGACTTCCAGCGCGCAGTCGAAGAGGCCACTGGCCGCAACATGGACTGGTTCTTCGACCAGTGGATCTACTCAGCCGGCCACCCAGAGTTGAAGGTCTCCTACTCCTGGGACGATAAACAGAGCGTCGCCACCCTCGGCGTCCGGCAGACCCAGAATACCGAGGGCATACCCAGTGTCTTCCGTGCCACCGTGGACATCGCCTTCGTCACTTCTGAAGGCCGAAGCACAAGGCGCGTCAAACTAACCGAGCGCGAACACACCTTTTCGTTCGCTCTGCCTGACAAGCCCAAACTCGTCCAATTCGACGCCGGCTACTCTCTCCTCAAGACCGTGGATTTCGAGAAGCCGAAGGACCTTCTGCTCTACCAGATCGAGAATGACGACGACGTCACAGGCCGCATAGACGCGGCCCGCGGACTCGCCAAGCACACATCTGCTGATGCCATTGCCGCCCTCAAGAAGGCCCTCATGGAGGACCGCTTCTGGGGCGTCCAGGTCAATGCCGCCCGCGCGCTGGGTGAAATCCGCACCGATGACGCACTCGACACGCTGATCGAATGTATTGGGGTAAAGCACCCCAAGGCCCGACGCGGGGTGGCCGAAGCACTCGGCAGCTACAAAGAACAACGCTCTGCCAAAGCCCTGATGGTCCTTCTTGCCAGCAACGAGAGCTACTACGTCTCATCTACAGCTGCTTCCAGCCTCGGCAAGACCCGCCAGCCCGAAGGGTTTGACGTCCTCGTGAAGGCCCTCGGTCGGGACTCCCACATGGAAGTCATCCGTGGAGGCGCGCTCAACGGCCTCTCCGAGTTCAAGGGTGATCTCCAGAAAAAAGCCCGCCAGATTGCCACCGAGTGGACCGAATATGGTCGCCCGGCCCGCGCTCGCGAGTCCGCCATCTCCGCACTAGGCAAGCTCGGCATGGATGACCGCGACACCCTCGACCGCCTTACCGACCTCCTCGACGACCGCTGGTATCGCGCCCGCCTCTACGCCGTCCACGCCCTCACAGACCTCAAGGAACCAGACGCGATTGCGCCCATCCAGCGTCTCGCCAACAAGGAACGAGACGGGCGCGTGGTCCGGTCCGCCCGCGAGGCCATCACCGCCATAAGGGCCGGGCGCAAGGACGAGACGACGAAAATCCGCGACGACTTCAGCAAACTCGAAGATGAAAACCGCAAGCTTCGCGAACGCCTGGACAAAATGGAGCAACGACTGGACAGGGACGATGGAGGCGGCGAAAAGAAGGGCGTGAAAGCCGGGTCAAAACCAGCGGCAAAGAGCGGAGCGAAACCAGGCGCCAGGGGTGGGGCGAAAGCCGGTGACAAGGCCATGGCGACTCCTCCTGCCGCCGTTAGCCCACGCAAATCTCAGGTCCGGCCTGCGACGAAACGCAACACTGCCAGGACACCTGCTCCCAAATCCCCGGCCCGGAAGGGCGGGGCAGCGTCCATCAAGTCCCGCCGGTAAGTCCGTTGACATTCAAAGGAGCACGACGGGCGCAGATGAATGTGCGCCCGTCGCTTCGTCTCGCGAGAAACACACGCCTCGGCAGTCGTTGATCGCCGTTAAACCCGGCAGGGCGCAGCTATTTTGAACTGCTGCCCGTGCTGGTTGCATCTGCCCAATAGTCAGGTCCCACTTGTCCACCGACACATCCCCACCCATCCCTTCCCGCGCCAAAATCCACCTCGGTCAGCGTCTGAAAAGGCCGCCGCGCGTCCGCGCTGCCGGCGCTCTCGCCTATCCTGCGTTCAGGTGGTTCGCCCTCGCCCAGTTCATCTCATTCAGCCTCCTCATCATCCAGATGATGGTCCGCGGCTGGCAGATGCAGGAACTTACACACTCGCCTTTCATGGTCTCGCTGGTGGGTGCGTTGCATGTCCTGCCGATGCTCTTTTTTGGCTTCTTTGGGGGTGAACTCGCCGACCGCCTGCCGAGGAAGTGGGTCGTCATCTTCGGCGAGGTCGGGCAGTTGATAGGTTTCGCCGGTCTCGCCGTCGCCGCCGCGCTGGATGTAGTGCAACCCTGGCACATCCTCGCGACCACTGCCTTGCTCGGTATCGTCATGGCCCTCGTCAGCCCGTCGAGACAGGCCCTGATAGTTGACACCGTCCCGCGGGAGCATCACCGCAAGGCCATCGGCGCGTACATGGTCGTCGTACACCTCACCATCCTGGTCGGCCCCGCCATTGGCGGCCCTCTCCTGACAGGCATCGGCATTAACGCCACCCTCATCGTCTCCACGTTTGCCTTCATCTCCTGCATCCCGATCTACCTGCTTGTCAGGCCGCTCGAGGCGCAAAAACGTACCCCGACCAAAGGCCCCTTTGCAAAAAACCTTGTCGAAGGCGTCCGCTACATTTGCCGGGAACCGTCATTGCGATGGATGTTCCTTGCTTTCTTCGTCATGGTTCTCTTCGTCAATACGTGGGGCGGCCTGTTTCCAACAATCGCAGAAGACGTACTGCACCGCGGCGCAGGTGGCCTGAGCGGCATCGCCCTCGCGGTGGGAGTAGGAGCGCTGACGGGTGCAGTGCTGGCCATGGTCCTGGCCGGCAAAGTTCCCGATGTCCGTCTGCAATTCGCCGGCGGCCTCCTGTTCGCTGCTTTTGTGATACTGCTGGCGTCCTCGACCTGGTACCCACTGTCCCTGGTGGCGACGACATTTGCAGCGGCCTGTGGTGCTCCTTTCTTCATCTCCAACATGGCCGCCACCCAACTCAACTCCGACGAGGAACACCGCGGCCGCGTCATCAGCGTCCGCTACGTTGTCTCCGCGGTTCAGCCGATCGGACTGATAGCCATGGGCGCGCTGGCGGAGGTCATCGGCCCACAGCTTGCCCTCGGAGGGTCAGCGGCCATCGGCGGAAGCCTGCTCCTTCTTATCGCCCTTACTGTTGCCCGCAAAGACCTCTTCTCTGCTAATGGGGCACGCCCCGAACGTACAGCGCCTTCAACTGCCGACAACACGGCAGTGTGACCGAGGGCGGAAATGCCGGCGGGGCCATCAGGGCCATGCCATGACGACTGGTCTGCTGGGGCCAGGTCAGGTCACGGCGTCACGAACTTCCAGTGCGACCTCCGCCCAAGCCCTTTGCCGCCAAGACGCCTGTCCATCTCGATCATCAGAGGCACCATGGGGTCCAGCGCTCGAGCCGCCTTCAGCGCCCCACAGTCAACCGGCCTGAACCCCGTCACATCGATGAGCCGCCGAACAATCTCCTTCGCCACAACGTCGTCGCCGCAATAGAAGACGTCCCTTTGCACTCCTGATGCGTCCACAGGCTGGTCCAGGACGCCAGCGAAGTTCGTCTTGAACGCAGCTACAACCCTCGCCCCCTGGCCGATCGCCTTTGCCGTCACTTCAGGGCCAGAGACACCGCCTGCAGGCACGGAATCGAACGGGTTCGTGATATCCACCACCACCTTGCCGCGCAGCCTGTCTGCGTGCTCCCTCGCGAACGGTTCCACATCAATGTAGGGCGTCGTCAGGACCACCACCTCGGCGCCGGACATCGCCTGATCGTGCGTCACGACCTGCGAGACCCCGCCGACCTCCCGGGCCACGTCTTGCCTGGCCGCCGGGTCTCTCGACCCGAACATGACGTTATGTCCCGCTTTCGACCATGCCCTGCCCAGACCGGTCGCCATCTTGCCTGTCCCGATGATCGCGATCTTCATGACTGCACCTCTCGTTGACCTCTCGCCCCGAGCTCCGCTTCCTGCACGAGCCAGAGGAGCGTACAGGTATCGCGTGGCAGACGTCTGAACTCATGTTCCCTCCTGCGCGCTTCCCGGCGCGCCTGGAACGGATCGGCGCAAGTGCTGGATGTTGCAGGTGGAGCCACATGATCAACAAGCCAAGGAGGAGGAGGTCATGGGCGGCCCAGCCTGTGCTTGCGCGCCGCATTGCTACACTCCCGTTGCGATACTCGTGACGTTCACCGTTGCCCACTTTGGAGCAGACGGCGCGAAATACACTCTGTCGGCTGGCATCTGTCCTCAACCAGAACTGCGAACAACACCCGGAGGGCCTCGTGGCACTGACATACCTTCCCCTGCCCGGCACGCCCGTCCACGACCTGGATACACCGGCCCTCATCGTTGACCTTGACATCGCTGAGGCGAACATCCTCAAGATGCAGGCCTTCGCGAATAAGAGCGGTGTCGCTCTGCGCCCGCATGTCAAGAACCACAAGAGCCCGTACTGGGCGCGCAAGCAGATAGCCGCGGGTGCCATTGGCGTATGCGTCGCCAAGGTGAGCGAAGCCGAGGTCATGGCTGAAGGCGGCATCGGTGACATCTTCGTCGCCAACGAGATCGTCACCGCTCCCAAGATCTCCCGGCTCATGTCCGTAGCGGCGCGGGCGAAGGTGGCCGTGGCAGTGGACACCGAACAGAACCTGAAAGACCTATCCGCCGCAGCCCAAAAGCATGGAGTCGAACTCGGTGTCCTGGTGGATGTTAATGTCCGTATCAACCGCTGCGGTGTTGAACCCGGCGCACCGGCCGTCGCCCTCGCACGCAAGGCCTCCGGGATGCCCGGCATCCGGTTCGAAGGCTTCATGGGGTACGAAGGCCACATCGCCGGGGCGGGGATCGACCCTGCCGCCCGCAAGGAAACCATTGACTCGCTCGACAAGCTCCTGTTCACAGTCAGGGCTGCGGAAGATGCCGGCATCCCTGTGAAAGTCGTAAGCTCCGGCGGCACCAGCACATACACCGTCACTGGCGCGATTGAGCGCGTGACAGAAATCCAGGCGGGCAGCTACATCTTCATGGACGGTGCCTACCTCAAAGAGATGGACGACTTCACCTCGGCCATGACGGTCCTTGGCACGGTCATCTCCCGGCCCACGGCGGACAAGGCCATCTTGGACTGCGGTCTCAAGTCCGTGTCAAACTCATCAGGCCAGCCGAGGATCGTTGGCACTCCCGGCGCTGAGTTTCTGGCGCTCAACGCCGAGCACGGCCACGTCAAACTGGAGGGCGAGGCGAGGAAACTCAAGGTCGGCGACAAGGTCCATCTCCTCCCCATGCATGGCGAGTCCACGATCAACATCCACAATGAGTATTTCTGCATACGGAAGGGCGTCCTCGAAGCAGTCATCCCGGTGGCTGCACGCGGCATGTTCAGATAGACCGATTTCCCACGCCCGCCGGGGGATGGTTACGGTTAGGGCATTTTCAACAACGCCCCACCGCCGTTGGCCCAGCCCCGGCCTAACGCACCGTCATAGACCCAGGCACATTAGGAGACGCCAGTGACCCTCGAATACTTCCCGCTTCCCGGCACACCAGTCGAACAATTGGACACCCCGGCCCTGATCATTGACCTCGACGTGGCCGAGGGCAATATCAGCAAGCTGCAAACTTGGGCCAACCGCCACAAGGTCGCCGTCCGTCCCCACGCCAAGACCCACAAGAGCCCCTACTGGGCGCGCAAGCAGCTCGCTGCCGGCGCCATCGGAATCTGCTGCGCCAAAGTGTCTGAGGCTGAAGTCCTCGCCAACGCCGGCGTGCCTGAAATCATGATCACCAACCAGATCATTGGCGAACGCAAAATCACCCGTCTGATGTCACTTGCCCGCAGCGCCAGAATGATAGTGGCGGTGGACAGCCCGGAGAATGTCAGGGACCTGTCCGAGGCTGCGCAGGCCTGCGGCGCAGAAATCGGCGTCATCATCGAGGTCGACACAGGGATGCACCGCTGCGGCACGGCCCCCGGTGCGCCTTCGGTGAAACTGGCGAAGGCCATAGCGAAGGCCCCCGGCCTTCGTTTCGACGGTGTCATGGGGTACGAGGGCCACCTCGTCGCCAATCGGGACTACGAGGTCCGCAAGACCGAGACCCTCAAGGCAGTCGAGAAGCTCGTGGAGACTGCTGACGCCATGCGCAAGGCAGGGCTGGATGTGAAGATCGTCTCCGCGGCCGGTACAGGCACCTACAACATCACCGGCACGGTGAAAGGCGTCACCGAACTCCAGCCGGGCAGCTACATCTTCATGGACGGCGACTATCTGCAGGTGCTCAAGGATTTCAAACCCGCGCTCCATGTCCTGGCACAGGTCACGTCGCGGCCCGCGCCGGACCGTGCGATAACCGATGCTGGCCTCAAGTCCATCTCGACGGACAGGGGCTTCCCTGCTGCAGCCGGGATCACAGGCGCAACGGTGAAAAGTCTGTCGGAAGAGCACGGTAACATCACAGTCGAGGGCGAGGCTGCGAAGCTCCGCCCCGGTGACAAGATCCGGTTCCTCCCCATGCACGGCGATACGACCATCAACCTCCACACGCACTACTTCGGCATCCGCAACGGCAAACTCGAAGCGGTCATCCCTATCGAAGGCCGCGGCAAGATACGTTAGGCGAAGCCCTGCAAGCAACTGGACGCGAGACACTTGTTCATCGCCACCATCAGACGCACCGTCATCGTCGGCGCGATAGCTGGCGTTGTCCTGATCGTCGGCCTGATCGCCATCGCCGGGTTCTTCGTAGTTCTAATCGCAGGTGCGGGAGGGGCCATCGCAGGAGCGTCGGTTGGCCTGATGCTGGGCATACTGAGGGCCATCTTGAAAGCCGTCACGGGTGAACGCTAAGAGCCGCGTACTGCGTCCTCGCGGCGCACAGCCTCAAGGGCAACCAGCCCAAGTTTGATTACGTCCTCCGGCGGCGGCTCATATCTGCCGCTAGGTGACGGCAGGGTCTTCCCCATTTCCAGGTCATGTTTCGACACCCACACCCAGCCGTCGGGAGTGCCCGGCTCGCCCACGGGCCGCGTGAAGTAGATGAAATCTATGTGCTGGTGGGCGCCATGCTTTTCGTCGGACACATCCTCGACCATCACGGCAAACGGAGCATCAACCTGCCCCAGGTTCCCGATGTCCAGCGGCTCACGGTGCGGGACGATGCGCACTTCCAGCCCGGTTTCCTCCATGACCTCCCGCAGCACTGTCTGAACCGGGTCTTCGTCCTTTTCCATGTGTCCGCCTGGAGGCAGCCATGCCTGCACCTTCTTGTGCCAGTGCAGTAACACGGAGCCGTTGTGAACGACAAAGCCGGTGGCGACGAGATGGCGGATCATTTTCGCAGTCTAACCCCGGCCCAGCGCGTCAGGCCACGCTGTACCCGAGGGATGGGGCATAAGGATAAGGATGACGGGGTTCCTCGCCCTTTCGGTCACGCTCAGACGAGGCTAGCTCTGGGTGGGTGGACAAGGACGGGAAACAGACCAGGGGATGGAAGCAACGCCCTTAAGCAAGTGAGGCCACCGGGCGATCCCGCATGTACGGGAAAGCCGGGTGGCCTCACTCGTCGGGGTGCCCTGACAAAGCAGGGCGCCCTGCTCTTTACGTCAAGGCACCTCGAGGTTGGTTACTAGACACGTGTAAGACCACCTCCTTTGGCTCATATCCAGCAACGAGACGGAAGGCCCGCCTCTTGCGCGGCCGCCGGGCGAGTGCCCGACAGTCCAACGACGACATTATAGGTGAACGCCGCCCGTGCGCCAGAGGGGGTACAGCCCACTCTCCCGCCAGGATGGGGAACCTGTTCTTACCCAGCGTTCTCCCCCTGCGGAAGAGGGGATTGCCTGAGAGCTTCTAGGCAGATGGGCGCAGCTTTGATTTGCCTAGGGCCTCGGGGTTTACTACGACCTGCGGCCTCTCCCCGCGCAATACGCGTGCCGCCTCTTCGCCCGCCCGCCTTCTGATTTCGGTCCACCCCGGCTCCGAGGACCCTGCGACGTGAGGTGTCACGATCACGTTGTCCATCTTCAAGAGGGGGCTGTCCGGCGAAACCGGCTCACTTTCGAATACATCCAGACCCGCGCCTGCGATCCATCCCCCGCGCAGCGCCTTCGTCAGCGCCGCTTCATCCGTCACTGGCCCGCGCGCCGTGCTGATGAAGTACGCACTCTTCTTCATCTTGCGGAACGCGGCCTCGTTCATCAGATGGTGGTTGCGCTCCGAATGCGGGATGTGCAACGAAACATAGTCCGCTTGCCCGAGTAGTGTGTCCATGTCCACGAACTTGATTCCGTATTCGACGGCCAGCCAGCCGCCCACGTAGGGGTCGTGCACAAGGACTTCGAGCCCTATCGCCCGGCACTTTCTCGCCATCGCCCGGCCTATCCACCCGAAGCCGATCAGGCCTACAGTCTCGCCCCAGATGCGGCGGCCCAGACTGCGCGAATAGACCTCGCGCCAGCGGCCCTGCGTCGTCGCCCGGTCCAGCCGTTTCAGTTCGCGCGCACAGGCGAAGAGCAGCGCCAGAGCGTGGTTCGACACCTCCTCGCTCGTCGAGCCTGCGATGTTCGTCACCAGGATCCCGCGCTCTGTGCACGCGTCCACGTCCACCGTGTCGTAACCGTGGCCGTAGCGGACGATCATTTTGCAGCGGGTCAGCGCTTCCGCCATCGCCCGAGTCACTGGCGAATGGTCGTTCAGCACCACGTCAGCGTCCTTGATCGCCTCGATGATCTCGCCTTCGCTCTGCGCCGCCACGGATACGATCTCGCAGTCGATGCCTTTGAGAGCTTCACGCTCCAGCGTCAGTGGGCTCTCCTTCGAGTCAATGTGTACGACGAGTGGTTTGTAATTTGTTCTGCCGGGCATGCGTTGCTCCTTGATCTCCTCACCCTGAACCCGCGCCCGGAGGGCAACCGGGCGGGAGAGAGGAGCTTTTAGAACCAGTTCGCCTTATCAACCACGTTCCGCAGAGATTGGCCCTTCAAAAAGCGTCGTGTGTTGTCCAGGATGATTTCCCAGCGGCGGTCGTCGAGGTACGGTCCAAAACCCGCGGTGTGCGGCGTCAGCAGCACGTTCGGCGCGCTCCAGAGCGGGTGAGTCTTGGGCAAAGGCTCGATCTCGTATACATCGAGGCCTGCGCCGCCGAGGTGGCCGCTGCGGAGGGCGTCGTTCAGAGCGTCCAGCTTCGTTGTCATGCCGCGGCCGATATTGACGAAGAACGCACCTTTCTTCATCAGACTGAACTTCTGCGTGTTGAACAACCCTTCGGTCTGCGGCGTGTGCGGGATGGTCAGGATGACGAAGTCCGCCCGCGGCAGGAGTTTGTCGAGTTCATCTGGCCTGTGAAGCTCGGCGACACCCTGGGGCTTATCTGTGCGGCGGGCGTCAACGCCGATGACCTTCATCCCGAATGCCGCGCAAAGCCTGGCCGCTTCACTACCGATGCCTCCCACGCCCACGACCAGTGCCGTCGCCTCGGCAAGGTGCACCACTCCGCCATCGAGCGCGTCCGGCTTCCACTCGCTCTTGAGTTGCCGCGGGATGTAGTAATGAAGTCCGCGGGCGAAAGATAGTACAAACGCCATGATGTGGTTGGCGATGTGGTCGTTGTAGATTTCCCGGAAGTTCGTCACCTGCACCGGGTGCTTGATGAGTTCCGGGTAGTAGTAACCGGCCTGGGGCGCAGCGGCAGGTGCTTGCAGCCAGCGCAGCTTGGTCGCACCGGCGAGAGCGTCCTTCGGGAGCGTCCCAAAGGCGGCGTCCGCGTCGCGCATCTCCCGTTTGGCCTCCTCCTCAGTCTCTGGCGCGACGACCCTGATTTCCGGCGCCATATCTGATAGCCGCGCCGCCCATTGTCGTGACGTCTCACGCTGTGGAGGATAGAAAACGAATTTGAGCGCCATCTGCATCTCCCGGTCGAAACCCCCTCTCGGAAAAGGAGAGGGTCAGGGTGCGTCTTTCGTCCCCCTTGCGGGAGAGCGTGTACCCGTCACGGACGGGTGATCAGGCATGTTCAACCCCACCAATCCCATTGTCATGAGGCTGGCGGATTCTAGCACCAAGGGGAACATTCCCCTGACTCTGTCGTTGGCCTGCATGCCTGCCCGTGGTTCCGGCCATGCAGATTGGGGCATAATGTGCGGCGGGTGGATCAATGAATACAGGATTCTTTGAACTCAACGCTCCCGAGCCTTCCCTGCGCGCGCCGCATTGCATCGCCATGCTGCGGCCATGGGTCAACGTTGGCAACGTGGGCATGATCACCCTGAACCGCCTGGCGAAGGCGTACGGGGCGGAGGAAATCGGACGCCTCGACCGTCCGGGTCGGTTTTACGACTTCACGCGCTACCGTCCAGAGATCCGCACTGAGGACGGCGAGCGACGTGTCACGGTGCCCAATTCCCTCATCTTCGCCGCCCGCCGCGATGGCGCGCCCGACCTCGTGCTCCTCCACATGCTGGAGCCACAGGCCAATTCAGAGGACTTCAACGACTCTGTGATTGAAGTCCTGAAGACGCTGGGGGTCAGGCGGTACATACTCGCTGGAGGTATGTACGACTCCGTCCCCCACTCGCGCCCGCTTCAGGTGACAGGCTCTGCCCGCGGGTGGGAGCCGCCGCCTGACTTCTCAGGCGTCAAGCTGAGCCGGAGCAACTACCAGGGCCCCACCAGCATGGCCAGCCAATTGAGCGAGCGTGTCCGTACTGAACTGGGACTTGAGACCCTGAGCCTAATCGTCCACCTGCCCATGTACCTGAAGCTCGACGATGACTACGCCGGCGCCGCCCGCATACTCAAGGTCCTCTCGTCCCTGTACGGCTTCAGTAGCGACATCCCTGAAATGGCGATGGGCGCACAGCAGTACGCTCAGGTCTCACCGGCCATGGCCCACAACCCGCAGCTTCAAGAAATGGTCGTTGCCTTCGAGAGAGAGTATGACCAGCAGCAGGCCACCGACCGCGGCCGGGAACCATCGCTTTCACCTGAGATAGAAGAGTTCCTGAAGAACGTCGAAAGCGAACCAGACGGCCAGTCTGGCCAATCGGGGTAGCTGATGTGCCTCGCATCCCGCCGGGGGTGGGTGGAGGATGTGGGGACAAACTGGGTCTGGAATGCGGCGATTTGAACGAATGAGGGCGGCCCTGCGGCCGCCCTCATTTCTCTTCTTCTACCCGTTTAACTTCTTCACCTTTTCAAACATGGTCGGCGGCAGCGGCATCACCCAACCTCTGTTCATGATGATTGCCTGTGCCAGCGCCGATGGAATCGCCACGATGATTTCCGGCTCCAGTGAGAACCGGCCTGTAAAACCGCCTATCGCGCTGCGTGCATGAACGCCGGACCATCCGCCGTCCACACCGTTAACTGCGCTGTCGCTGATCCCCCCTCCGAAGACCGACTGCCAGCGGCCTGAGAACCCGTTCACAACAGCCGGGCCGCTCTTGAAGTCAACGTCCGTGGACACGACCATGCCGAGCGCCTTCATCGTATAGAGGACGTCGTTCAGGTCGCCGCCTTCTTTGCCGCACACGAGCGCCCAGTGCAGCCGTGTGATCATCGAATCTGCAATGTCGGCTGCGGCCTGCTGTCCGTGCTTCACCTTGTCCGGGTCATCGGACATTTGGTACTGCCCGCCGCCTTGTCCGGACAGGTACACCGTTCCACCACTGTGGAACACGGTGCCTGCTATGTTCCGGCCCTGCAGGGACGTTACGTGCTCCTCGAATGTGCCCAGGTTGATGCCGGCCTTCTTGATCCGGTCGTATACGTTGAAGTTCCTCTTCAACTCCGCCGGTATCGGCTCTGCGTCGTAAAACCTGCCCAACTCGATCTCCTCTCGATGTGACTTGGTCCGCGGCGCTTGCCCTGGTAGGGCCGGCAGCCACATTTAATCGCCAACGGCACACGATACTGCCTGACGCGCCGGAGTGCCAGCCTTAACCTTTCATTTCGGGTGTGACGAGGAATATCTACAGCAGGCGTTAACCCTGACTAATTCGGCGGATCCAGAACGTCGCCTCGCCTTCAGCGTCCAGAGGGCACCATATGCAGAGAGGTTCGTACACGTTCTCCAACATATTCTCGTGCCTTCACATATCGTGCTCCGCCATCATTCGACGGAAAAACAACAACGCCTTCGGCACAGCCTCCCGCTCGTCCATGTCGTCCCATCCCTCGAATACCACGGAGAGCGGTCCGTTGAAGTGCGCCTCCTTGAGGGCGGGCATGACGCGGCGGTAGTCGATCCACTCCTCTTCGCCGGACCTGATCCGGTAAACCTTCGCCCTCACTGCGACGGCCCGGGGCGCAGTCTGGCGGATGTACGAGTAAAAGTCATGAGCAGGGTCGGCTTTGCCCTTTGTCCCTCCCGACGCCCCGGGCGAACCCCTGTACTGGCCCGTATCCAGGATGTGCGTGAAGTACGGGTCGGCGATCTGATCAAGCATCCGGATTACTTGCGGCCCCGTCGCCGGGAACATGCCGTGGTTGTGGTTGTGCAAGCCCACGAGCACGCGCTTTGCCCGCGCATAGTCCGTCACGCGCCGCATCCATCCGGCGAGCCACGGCCATGCCTGCTCGTCCGTCTGCCCCTCCGGGAGCTTCCCGCCGATCAGCCGTAGGAGCGGGACCTGCATCTGCGCGCACACATCTATCCACTTGCAGATGTGCCGGAAATGGCCTTCGTCCGACCCGTGCTGCCCCATCCCGAACGCGCCGATCACGCCGATGTACCCGGTGTTCAACCCTCGTTTCAACGCGTGCAGCCTGAGCGCCTCAAGATAGTCCGGATCCGTCGAGGCGAACTGACGGTCCTCGAAGTCAATGCCGTCGAAGCCGAGGTCCGCTGCGAGGTCGATCATCCCGTGGAGGTCGCGTTCGCCGGACTTCACTGTGTCCCTATAAGACAGCGTCTGCAGGTGCAGTTTGATCATTCAACCCCCGTCGCCAGAGCCATACCTCATTTGCCTGACCTAACTTGCGTAGGAGCGTCTCACTTCTCAGGCAGCCACTTTTCACAGAACCTCTGCCAGTTGCGGTACATCATGTTCTTTATGTCCGCAGCCTTGTAGCCGCGCTTCTCGAAAATCGGCACTAGCTTCATGTAGTCCGCCACCGTGTCCACATCGGCAGGAGCGCCCACTGCGCCCCCCTGTCCGTCTGTATCCCCGCCGATCGCAGAATGGAGCGAGTCCCCGGCGAGCTGGTTCACATAGTCAATGTGATCCGCCACGTCCTCGAGTGTCACGTCCTCTCGCTTGTAGTAGTCCGTCCGTTTCATTGGTATGCGCCCCGACCAGTCCTTTTCCACCTTCTTTGTCAGCATCCACGAGTCCATCGAAGCTCCGATCACGCCCCCGCGTCCGATCACCGCCTTGAGGATGTCGTCCGGGTGCTGACGTTCGCCCGGCACGAGCGCGCGGCAGTTCTGGTGGCTGGCAAGGAGAGGCCCGTTAAATATTTCAAGCGACTGTCTCACGCATCGGTCCGATGTATGCGTCACGTCGAGGATCATTCCAAGCCTGTCCATCTCTTTCAGAAGGGCAGGGCCTCCCTCATAAAGTCCCTCGTTCACTCCCGTCCCAGTGCCGCCTCCGTATCGCGCCGGGCCGTAGTGGCCGATGCTGATCACTCTGAGCCCCAGGTCGTACCATTCCTCCGTCTGGTCCGGCCAGAGGACGGGGTCTGATCCCTCCATCCCGAGGAGAAACCCGACAGGCAGCCTTGATGTGTCCTTGGCCCGCTCCCATTGAGTGAAGAGGGATTTCACATCAGCCCCCGTCCGTAAGATGCGTGCCTCCCCCTTCACTTCAAGGATGCGGTAGTACGCCATCTGACCCATGCCGCGCGCATATGCCAGTTCATCGCTTCGGGGCCCGCCCGGCATGATCGCTCCGTGCCTGTGCTGGTCAACGACGACCTTCACCAGGGCGGCCGCGACCCTGCCCCGCCGCATCTCAGGCAAGGATGCCATCGTCTGTGAATCGTCCCCGGAACGCTGTGTCCCAGGCACTGGTTGGGCGGAGCGCACTTCTGAAATGGGGCGCGTAAGGTCACGGTTGTAAGCCAGGCCGAGCGCCATCGGATAGTCGCCATCGAAGATCAACACCGGATATCCTCCCTTTCATGTCACGTGCTGCTTCCGTCCTTCTGGTTGCAGGTGACTATCTCAAAACCGCCTCTCCACAGTCTGAACATGACCCCTCTGGTGGAGGTGGGTGATGAGGGGTGACAATATCACCCTGAACGCCAGTGAAGGTTCTTTGGGCGTTTACGGCGCCCGAGGGACGAATCGCGCGTCGTTGACCGCTTCCCGAACCCGCTCAACACGATTACCCTTAGCGGCGCTCAACACCCTCGCAAGGAGGTTCCGCACGTGACCACCATCGCTCGATATGTCCACGCCCACCTGCCTGATACAGCGCGGCGCATCACAGACGCTGCGAACCGTCTCCTGAACAGCCTCACTCCGGATCAGCGCGCTAAGGCCACCCTTCCGTTCGAAGGCGTTGAGCGGTACGAGTGGAGTTACGTCCCTGTACACCGCAACGGCTTGACCCTTATCGAAATGACCGGCCCGCAGGTGGATCTCGCGCTGATGCTGATGGACACTGTCCTGTCGGCACGCGCAGCCCGCCAGGCACGCGAAATCATGAAACTTGAGTCCACGCTGCGGGAATGGGAACACATTCAGCGGGCAGTCAACCAGTGGGACCGCGACGTCGAACGCTATTACTTCACCGTCCATGGCACGCCCGGCAGCAAGGCACCCTGGGGTTTCCGGATCGGCGGACATCACATCGGCATCCACGTCACGGTGGCAGGAGGCGAACTCGTTGCCACAATGCCTCACTTCTTCGGAGCAAACCCGGCCGAAGTCAGGCATGGCCCAGATCGCGGCAAGCGCGTCCTTGCCGCCGAAGAAGACCTCGCTCGCGAACTTCTGAGTGCGCTTGATCCGGCCCGAAAACACATGGCCATCACTGGCGCAGAAGCGCCCCGCGACATACTTTCACGCATGGATCGCGTCGCCAAGCAGGACATGGCGCCCCGAGGTCTCGCCTTCAAGGACATGGCAGACCCCCAACGCACAAAACTCATAGCGCTCATACGCAACTACACCGACCGCACCGCAGACGATATCGCTCCGAAACTCTGGAGGCGCATAGAGTTGTCCGGGCTCGATGCGGTGACATTCGCCTGGGCAGGTCCGCAGGAGCGGGGCGAGGGACACTACTACGCCATCCAGGGCCCATTGTTCCTCATCGAATACGACAACACTCAGAATGGCGCGAACCACATCCATTCCGTCATCCGGGACTTCGACCACGACTGGGGCGAAGACCTCCTCGCCGCGCACTACCATCAGGCTCACCGTTAGGACTTAACGCTGTCGCCTGCTCTCGCCGGGTGAAAGTGCGACGGTGAAGGCAATAACCCCCACGGTGCCTTTGATGTCTAGCTGGCCGTCAGTTCGGGTTCTCTAATGGCCGGCGGTGTGGTTTCTGCCACGTGATTGATATTCAGTATCACAAAGGACTGGAGTGAGTGTCGGTGCGTCAGGAGTCAAGCCGCTCCGGCTGGTTCCAAAGTGATTCAGCTTCCGCAAGCAAGTGCAGTCCTTAGCGACTGCAGGTTTCGGTCCATGAGCTTCAGGTAATCGGCGCCAGCCGCGGCCTCTGCCTGTGTCAGAGACTCGATCGGGTGCAGAGGTAACAGGGTAGCGCCAGTCTCAGCCGCCACGGTCTCCGCCAGCTTCTGGCTGATGATCGGTTCGACCAAGATGTGTTTGATCCCCAGTTCCTGCATATTCTTGATGATGTCTGCGATCGTGGCCGGGCTGCTTTCCGACTCGGGCGACAGGCCAGACAGTCCGAGTTGGCGCAGGCCGTAGAGCTCCGCCATGTGCCCGAAGGCTTCGTGCGACACGACGATCGTGTTCAGCGAGCAGTTCGCAAGCCCGCCGGAGTAGCGTTCGTGAAGGGCCGTCAGGTCGCTTATGACTGCGTTGGCATTGGTGTTGTAAACCTGCTGACCGGCGGGATCGGCTGCTATGAGACCGCCGGCTATCCGGCTCACGATACCAATAGCTTTTAAGGGGTCCAGCCAGACGTGCGGGTCCCTGCTCGCGGACCGAGCCTCCTCGCCCCCGGCTGCGCCCGCCTTAGCCCCCGGCGCGCCTTGCGGGAGCGGGATGTCCGCTGCCTGGACCACACTTTTGCCCGCGCCCACTGACTTGAGGGCGTCCGCCACCCACGTCTCGAAGGCAGGGTGGGTGTAAACGACGACGTTTGCCCGGTTGATGGCCTGCAAGTCAGATGGCTTCGGTTCGTAGTCGTGCGCTTCAACTCCCGCCGGCACAAGTCTGGTGATATGGATGCGGTCCCCGCCGATGCGTTGTGTGAAGTAGGTCACCGGGTAAATTGTCGTGACCACCGCGAGTTTTCCGTCAGCCGCTGGATCCTTGAGGGAGTCCGAGCCGCAGGCGACGGTGACCACACTGATGCCCATGAGCAACGCCAGAGTGGCGATCGAGAATCTGAGAGTGTTCCTGATGGGAGAGAGTGTCAAAGCCAGCCTCGTTGAGACTTAGTATCAGAAGATCTAAAAGGAGAAAGCTAACACTGTAGAGCGCAGGCGTCAAACACCCTGCCGTTTCGCGACCCTGGCACTCCCCTCAACTTCTGAGGTGGATAGTCAGGGGTGCGGATGGACGTCTTGGGATCATCCAGTTGCAGCGTCTCCGGCGTACATCTAACGCAATGCCGGCGCTTTCGGCCGAATAGCAAGATGCCCGGCCCCCCTCGAAAGCAGGCCGGGCATCCCCCACCGGACTTTCACTAATCAGGAATCGGACTACTCGTACACCGTCCGCCCCGTCTTGTGTTTTTCGATATACGCCCAGTCATACTCCACGCCCATGCCCGGGCCGTCCGGCACGGTCAGGTTTCC
>SHXW01000031.1 GCA_009693115.1 Dehalococcoidia bacterium
CGATGTGAACGAGGTGAGCGTGGTGACACCGCTGCAAATCCATGAGAAATGCGGTATGGTTTGGGCATCTTGAGACGTGGTGACTGGCACTCCCAAGGTTGATGCTCCATGCCCAGTTTGCGGGTACGGTAGCAACCCGGAGCGTATGTGTGCGTCGTCAGCGAAAGCGGGACTGTTTTCGGAGCTGAAATAAGAGAGAGTCGGGAGGCTGCTCCATGCGGGTAAAGTCACCCATGGAGGCAGTCATAGTGAGCCAGGAACAGTCAGGGAATGGGGCGGGGGCGTCGGCGGAAGAGCGGACGCAGGAGACGCGCAGGTTCGTCCGGGGCGTGATGTTGACCTGAACTTCGAAAGGGTTCCAGATGAATGACGCGCCGCTTACCTGCGGCAGGGGCAGGCTAGCCCTTTTGGGAAGCGTCGGCATGGGCCGGGTATGCTGCGCATAAGGTGACGCATCGAGCCCTTCCGATTCGATCGTGCGCACGCCGACTTCTTTGCTGGATGCGCCCTAAGGCACCCAGCCGCCCTCAACCCTGATGGCATCATCTTCAAGTCCAAGTGCGCGGTAGCCAAACGCCAGGTTGCTGCGGCTTCTGAGCGTGTCCGGGTGTTCAGGCCCCCGCACGCGCTCCGTCACACGCAGCTCCACCGCCTCCGACGCCGACGCGACCTGACCGGTGGCGTCATCCCTGGCTTCGGGTGATCCTCCGGCACTTCCTGTCGTCACGTTCGGATGCTCCCCGGACACTAGGCGAAGCGGCGGGCTTGCTGATCTTGGCGGTGACTGGAACGGCGGGTATGCTACGCCCATGCCACGAGAGAAGCTCACCCTCAAGCAGCAGGCTATCTGGCGGACATGGAGGCGTTGCTGAACGAGGGCACTGTTAGCGAACGCCGGGTGATCCTCAAATCCTTCGTGAAGGAGATCTTAAAAGGCGACGCCGAGGCGACGGTTTTCTACACGCTTCCCATGCCCCCGGAGCAGGTAGGCGTTACGTTGTCCTCGGCGCTAACTTTGGGTTCGTTTGGTGGAGCTGGGGGACTCGAACTGGCATCGCAAAATAGCCGGATGTCGGATCATTAAACGGCGTCCTGATGCTGTTTCATGGTGCTCCAACAGCTGCCCCGGCAGTCTAGACAGTTCCTTTCCTTAGCCCTCAGCGCCGACGAACTGAATACCGAACTTCGGCCGCGGATCGCGGACACATCAGGCCAAAACTGGGCACGGTAGTGGCACCGCGAGTACGATATTGATCCCCTCTACGCGTTCCAATCCCCCTCCCTTGCAGGGAGAGGGTACTTTCGGGGCAATGCCCCGCAGCGAATGAAGGAGACTCAGATGGCTCCTGACGCACCCGAAAAACCCTTCGCAGGCAAGGTCGCCGCCATCACAGGCGGGGGCGCAGGCAACGGACGGGCAACGGCGAAGCGCCTGGGCAGCGGAGGCGCACGCATCTTCATCAGTGACATCAACACTTCGTCTCTTGAAGACGCGCTCGCGGAACTGAAGTCGGGCGGCGTTGATGCCTCCGGCGGTGTGTTCGATGCATCGAAGGCTGCCGACGCCCGCCGTTTCTTCGGCGCAGTCATCAAGCGTTACGGCCGCATGGACGTCTTTGTGAACAACGCCGGCGCGCTGCGGGCGCAGCCGTTCCTCGAGGTCACAGAGGAGACATGGGACTGGACGATGGACCTGAACCTGAAGGGTGCCTTCTTTTACATGCAGGAGGCGGCGAAGGTGATGATTGCCCAGGCGCACTCCCCCGAGGCCCGCCACGCCAGTTCGCCGCAAGCGTCGGGCGCCATCATCAACATCGCGTCCGTAGCGGGTATCCAGGGGGGCATGACCCTCTCGCCGCCCTACGCAGGCGCCAAGGCCGCGCTGATCAACCTGACCAAGGTCGCAGCGGCAAAGGTCGCGCAGTACGGGATCACGGTCAACGCTGTCGCACCGGGCATCGTGAACACTGCGTTCAACTGGAGCCTTGACGAAGAGATCGGCCAGAAGCAGCTGGGCATGGCGCCGGGCAAGCACTTCGAGGGCCGGTGGAAGCCGGTGCCGCTCGGCCGTGTCGGAGAACCGGAGGACGTGGCGAACGCCGTTGCCTTTCTCGCTCATCCGGACTCGAACTACATCACAGGGGAGACCATAGTCGTCGCCGGCGGCCTCGTCATGCGGTAGACCGGATCTGGATCTCCCTCACCTGCCGTTGGGGCATCCTCTCCCGCCGGGAGAGGAACCGCCCTTCCGCCGCCCTCATTCCGAGCGAAGCCGAGGAACCTGACCCACCTTTCCAACTACGCCCGACTATAATCCGCCGGGTCTTTCGTTTCCTTCACTCTTTCGGCACCCTTCCGGCACCGCCGCACACCTTGCCATCTTCACTGCCATTCGACCCCATCAGGTTTGAAGTCATCCGTTCGGCGCTAACGCAGGTGACCGAGGAGATGGCCGCGGCTCTGCGCCGCAGCGCGTACTCGACGAACATCAAAACGCGGCAGGACTTCTCCTGCGCCTTTTTCGACAAGGACTGCCGCCCCATCGCGCAGTCCTTCGCGCAGCCCGTGCATCTGGGGTCGTTCGTCGAGCTTGTCCCACGCGCCGTCAGGGCATACGGCCCGGAAAACATGGGCCCCGGCGACATGATCGTCGTGAACGACCCATACTCCGGCGGCTCGCACCTGAACGACACGACGGTCTTCGCGCCGGTGTTCCATCCCTCTCAATCTCAGGGACGGGGCAGCAGTGAAACCGGGTCGCAGGGTGTGGGTCGAACCCTCTCGGGGGGCAACTCGCGACAGCAAGGCAACGGGATGGATGGTGGTCGCTCGACAGGCTCAGGGCAGGGACGCTCGGGGCGAGCAGAGATCAAACCGCGCCTCATTGGTTACGTGGCTGCGCTCGCTCATCATGTGGACGTGGGCGGTGGCGCGCCGGCGAGCATCGGGCCGTTCCAGGAGATCTACCAGGAAGGCATCATCATCCAGCCGGTCAAACTCGTCGAGAACGGGCAGGTCGTTGAGGACATCTTCAAACTCATCCTGGCGCAGATAAGGTCGAAGCGCATCACCGCAGGCGATTTCCGCGCCCAGATCGCGGCCAACCTCGCAGGCGTGCGCCGTGTCACCGACCTCATAGACCGTCACGGCCTCGACCAGTTCAACCAGTACGTTGACCTCCTGCTCGACTACACTGCGCGACGAACTCAGTCCGAGATGGCGAAGCTCCCCTTTGGCACCTTCGAAGCCGAGGGCCAGCTCGACTACGACGGCTTCACCGACAAGCCAGTCAAGCTCAAGGTCAAGATCACCATAGGGCCGGGGATTGGACGAGGCCCTGCGACAAGCTCAGAGCGAGCGGGCGATGCTGTCCCTGACTCCAGTGAACCAGTCGGCGTCTTCTTCGACATGACCGGCTGCGACCCGCAACGCCGCGCCCCGGTCAACTCCACATACGCCATGACCTTTTCGGCCTGCGCCTATGCCCTGCGGGCGCTGATGGACCGCGACCTGCCCATCAATGACGGCTTCTACCGCTACGTCAAACTCAACGCTCCTCGGGGCACGGTCGTGAACGCCGTCCACCCCGGCGCAGTCGTCGGCGGTTGGGAGACGCAGATCCGAGTCAACGACCTCCTGTTCAAGGCGCTCTCACAAGGCATGCCGCGCGCCGTCGCCGCGGGCTGCAAGGCGATGATGGCACAGGCCGGCTTCGGCGTGCTCGACAGCCGCACGGGCGAGTACCACTGCAACTACGAGGCGCTTGCTGGCGGCTACGGCGGACGCTTCTCGAAGGACGGCCCGGACGCCGTGCAGGGCCATGGCCAGAACACGGAGAACGCTCCTGTAGAAGAGGTTGAGATCAACTACCCGGTGCGAATCTCGCGCCTGTCGCTGATCGAAAACTCCGACGGGCCGGGACGCCAGCGCGGCGGCCTGGGCCTGCGCCGGGACTACCACTTCCCGAACGACGCGGCGACGTTCACGATCCTGTCCGACCGCGACCTTGAAGGCCCGTGGGGTCTCTTTGGTGGCATGCCCGGCGAGAAGGCGCACTATGTCCTGAACCCTGACGGTCCCGGCAGGCCGCGCATGCTCACGTCCAAGTGCGTCGTGCAGCTGAAGCCCGGCGACACTGTGAGCTTTCAGACGCCCGGCGGCGGCGGCTATGGGCCGCCCCACGAGCGCGACCCGCTGCTGGTCCTGAAGGACGTGCGCGACGGCAAGGTGAGCGTCGCCCGTGCGCGTGAGTTCTATCGCGTGGCGATAGACACCGAGACGTGGGTAGTAAATCGAACTGGGACTGAGGTACTCCGGCGTTCTGCCCGGTCCCCTATCACCCCCGTAGAGGGGAAAGCCACAAGAACAGGTCCTTCGCTGCGCTCAGGATGAAATGATGGGGCCCATCGGCAAGCTCGGGGCGAGCGGTTCGATACAGGTCCGCAGATTGAATCCCCTCTCCCCTTGTGGGAGAGGGCGGGTACCCACCACAGTGGGTGTTGAGGGGTCAGAACTGACTTCAGCAAAGACTCGCAGGACGACACCGATCGTGCCCACGCGCTACCGCATAGGCGTTGACATAGGCGGCACGTTCACCGACGCCACGCTCGTGAATGAGGCCAGCGGCGAGGTCCGGATCGGGAAGGTCCTTACGACGCCGCACGACCCGTCGGACGGCTTCCTCTCTCTGGTCCGCCGCATGGTCAAAGAGGCGGGAATTCTGCCCGGCGACCTGAGCTTCGTCGTCCACGCCACGACTGTCGCCACGAACGCCATCATCGAGGGCAAGATCGCCCGCACCGGGTTCGTGACGACGGACGGCTTCCGGGACATGCTGGAGATCGCCCGGCAGATCAGGCCGTCGCTCTATGACCTCCAGTTCGAAAAGCCGCCGCCGCTAGTCCCGCGCTACCTGTGCTTCGGCGTGCCGGAGCGGCTCGACGCCATGGGTGCAGTCGTCAGGAAGCTGGACGAGAAGGCGGTGCGCCAGATCGCCGCGGCCCTCAAGAAAGAGGACGTGGAGGCCGTCGCCGTCTGCCTGCTGCACTCGTACCGCAACCCCGCGCACGAGCGGCGCGTGGGCGAAATCCTTCGCAAGGCCCTCCCCGGCGTGCTGATCTCCATTTCGGCGGACGTCGCGCCCGAGTTCCGTGAATACTTCCGGGCCAGCACGACGGTGATCAACGCATCTGTCCGCCCGACCGTTGGCCGCTATCTGCGCAGCATCGAGAAGCGCCTGCGCGACGACGGCGTGGACGCCGAACTGCTCGTGATGCAGTCAAGCGGGGGCGTGTTCACATTCAGCGCCGCTTCAGAGCGGCCCGTGTTCATGGTCGAGTCCGGCCCCGCCGCAGGCGCGGTCTCCGCGGCGCACCTGGGACGCGCTCTCGGGTACGACAACGTGCTTTCGTTCGACATGGGCGGCACGACGGCCAAGCTGTCTCTCATCCAGGGCGGCCAGCCCCGCGTCACGAAGGACTACACCGTGGGAGCGGCGGCGCAGCGCAGCGCAGGTGCGTTTGGCGGCGCGGCAGGCTATCCGATCAGGACGCCGGTCGTGGACCTCGTCGAGATCGGCGCGGGCGGCGGCTCGATAGCGTGGGTGGACTCCGGCGGGGCGCTCCGCGTCGGCCCGCACAGCGCGGGCGCTGACCCCGGCCCGGCCTGTTACGGCCTCGGCGGCGGAGAACCGACCATCACGGACGCCAACCTCGCTCTTGGCCGCCTCGCGTCGGGTTATTTCCTGGGCGGCGAAATGAAGCTGGACGCAGTCGCAGCACGCAAGGTCATTCAGGACCGCTGCGCGGGGCCGCTGGAACTCAAGCCTGACGAGGCAGCCAACGGCATCATCGAGATAGCCAATACGGCCATGGTCAACGCGCTCCGCCTCGTCTCAGTGCAGCGCGGTTACGACCCCCGCGAGTACGTGCTGATCGCCTTCGGGGGTGCAGGCCCGATGCACGCCAACCGCCTCGCCGAAGAGGCGGGCGTCGAGAAGGTGCTCGTCCCGATGAGCCCCGGCACGTTCAGCGCGCTTGGCCTGCTCGTGACCGATTTGAGATACGACTACTCGCAGACGCTGATACGCCGCACAGATGACCTGGACCCGGAGGATGTGTCAACGGCCTTCGAGAAGCTGGAGGAGCAGGGCCGCGCCGCACTCGCGCACGCAGGTGTGGCGAAGGGGTCGCAGGCCTTTGAACGCTCAATAGACATGCGCTACTTCGGCCAGAGTTTCGAGTTGAACATCCCGCCGACGTTCCCTCTCCCTCGGGTGGCCTCTGGGCGCGAGAGGGCCAGGGTGGGGGTCGAAGGCACGTCTGCAACTCCCGCTCTAGACGCGAATTGGCTCGAAGCGTTGAACACGCGCTTTCATGACGCGCATGAGCGCGCTTACGGGTTCAAGGTGGCGACGGAACCAACCGAGATTGTGAACCTGCGCGTGACTGCAATCGGAAGGATCTCGAAGCCGAAGCTGCGGGATCTTAAGAAATCGAGCCGTGATCCCAAGAGTGCGCTGAAGGGCGCCCGCAAGGTCTTTTTCACCGCTCCATCAACTGCGCCGGACGCGCCTTCGACGAAACGGTCGAAGTCTGGCGCAACGCCTTCCGGCGCAGGCAGGGCGTCCAGCGCGGCTTCGGGCTGGACAGACACGCCTGTGTATGACCGGTACAGACTGCCCGCCGGTGCAGGCATCTCCGGCCCGGCAATCATCGAGGAGCATGACTCCACGACTATCATCCTGCCCGGCTGGCAGGGTGAAACGGATGTCCACGGCAACCTGCTCCTGACCCGAATCCCCTCTCCCAGCCGGGTGCCTTCTGGGCGCGGGTCAGGGTGAGGGAGAAGATCGAATTCAAACGACAGCCTCTGGAATTCCGGCGCGCAGATGACGGGGCCCATCGACAAGTTCGGGGCGAGCGCGTAAGCGTCCCCTCTCCCTGAGAGGGAGAGGGCGAGGGTGAGGGTTGAAGCCTGCACCTGCTTCGCCAACTTCAAGACAGCCTCCAGCAGAACTCGCCACAGAAAAGAAGGGCGAACATGCCGACCGGTATCGAAAAGAGTTTCGTCCGCAAGACCCACCACACCGGCCACGATGTTGTCCTGCCCGTGGCCACTATCACCGGCGCGAAGGACGGCCCGACGTTCGCCGTCATGTCCGGCATGCATGCCGGGGAGTACGCAGGCATCCTCGCGTCGCAGCGGTTCATACAGACCGTGAAGCCGCAGGAACTGAGCGGGCGGCTCATCGTAATTCCCATCGTCTCGATGAAGTCGTTCCTCATGCGCTACATGCAGCTTTCCGTTGTGGACGAACGCGAGGTCCACTTCCACGTCCCCGGCAATCCGCAGGGCAGCTACACAGAGTTCCTTGTGGACACGCTCTGGCAGGTCATCAAGGGCGCGAACTACGTCATAGACATGCACGCCGGCGAGTTTGCGCAGGCCCTCTATGCATGGATCCCCATCCCGATGACCGGCTCGCCTCAAGTGAACAAGAGGTCAAAGTCACTGGCGCTGGGCTACCGCGTCGAATACATCGAGGAGCGGGCCAGCCGCAAGTCCGTCCCGCAGCTCGCGGCCATGATGTCCGACCTTGGCATCGCAAACATCTGGGCGGAGGTCGGCAAGAACGGCCTGCCTGCCAAAGAACACGTGGACATCCAGTACGACGGCGCATATGCCGCCATCCAGACCGCCGGCATGCTGCCCGGCACGCCCGCAAGGCCGAAGCAGAAGCTGCTCACCGGGCGGCGCTACCAGATCAACGCCGAGACGACCGGAGTGTGGAACTGCGCGGTGAAGGAGGGCGACGTGGTCGAGAAGGGTCAGTTCCTTGGCCGTTTGACCGATTTCTTCGGAGACACGATCAAGGAGTATCACGCGCCGGAAAAGTCACTTGTGCTCTACTACTGGTCAAGCCCGGCGATCAATACCGACCGCCGCCCGCACGGTTATGACTGGCACAA
This sequence comes from Dehalococcoidia bacterium, assembly GCA_009693115.1. Classification (GTDB taxonomy): domain Bacteria; phylum Chloroflexota; class Dehalococcoidia; order Lucifugimonadales; family Lucifugimonadaceae; genus SHXW01. Next base: position 7,971 of record SHXW01000031.1, read on the forward strand.
TTCGCTCATCAGCCTCATCACGATAGGATGAACGTCCCCTCTCCCTGCAAGGGACCCGATACCCGTGACAACGGGTCGCAGGGTGTGGGTCGCGAATTCCCTCTGCCCCTTGGCCCCCTGGGAGGTTGGAGTTCCTCAGCCCCGCCGGGGCCAGATCAATAGCAAATAGCCCGGAGTAGTCATGCCTCGTACCGCCAGAGTCAACGCAAGCAAACAACAGTCATCTGAGTTCATGCTCCCCGCATCATGGGGCAAGCTGACAATCGTGACAGAAGTGCCGAAGAGGGCCATGGTCATCTTCGCCCACCCGGACGACGCCGAGATCGGCTCCGGAGGCATTGTGGCGAAGTGGGCCGCGGCGGGCTGCGAAGCGACGTATGTCCTCTGCACGTCAGGCGACGCCGGCACTGCCGACCGCTCCGTGGACCCGAAAAAGCTCGCGGCAAAGCGGGCGAAGGAACAGCGCGCAGCGGCGAAGTTCATGGGAGTGAAGAACGTCGTCATGCTCGGCTACCCGGATGGCGGGCTCGAGGATACGCGTGAGTTCCGGGGCGACATCGTCCGCGCGATACGCAAATACAGGCCGGATACCGTCTTCGCTCATGACCCGTACCGCTTCAAGGCCTTCCAGCACCGCGACCACCGAATGGTGGGCATAACCGCCATGGACGCCGTGTACCCCTACGCCCGGGACCACCTGCACTACCCTGAGCAGATCACGAAGGAGGGTCTGGAGCCGCACAAGGTAAAGGAGCTGTGGTTTTGGGGCCCGGACGAACCGAACATCATCGTTGACATAACGGACACCATCGAAAGGCAGATCGCGGCGCTTGAGCGGCACGAGAGCCAGGTCCCGGGGCTGTCCGTCGAGCCGGGCCAGACCGTGGGGGACCGCGTGAAGAAGCGGTCCGCGGAACTGGCGAAGGGCTATGGTTTCAAATACGGCGAGTCCTTCCGGCGCATCGTCGCCCGACGGTAACAGTTTATGATCTGCGTTGAGTTCACAGGTTCAGGTCCATGCCCCGCATAGACATCCACTGCCACATACTCCCGTCCATCGACGACGGCCCGCGCGAGTCAGGTGAAAGCATCGCCATGGCGCACGTCGCGCACGAGGATGGTACGAGCGTGATGGTCGCCACCCCGCACCAACGGGACGTCATGCTCAATGCGACTGTGGAGAAGGCCCGCGACCTGGTCGGGGCGCTTAACGAAGCGTTGCTGCGGGCGGCCTCCACCGGCCCCCGCCCGCTGCGCATCTTGCTGGGCATGGAAAACCACATCGAGCCAGACCTGCCCGATTGGTTGGACCAGGGCAAGGCGCTCACTCTCAACCGCACCCGGTTCATACTTGCCGAGCCGCCCTTCACCGGAAACCCGAAGTACGTCGCGGACGTCCTCGGGCGCCTCTTGTTGAAAAGGCTGGTCCCGGTGATCGCCCACCCCGAGCGCAACGTTGTGTTCCAGAGGCGTCCAAAACTGCTCGCCGAGATGATCGAGGCGGGCATGGTGATGCAGGTGACCGCCGGTAGCTTCACAGGCGCACACGGCGAGGCCGCTCAGAGGGCTGCTCTAGCCTTCCTGAGCCACGGTCTTGTTCACGTCATCGCGTCAGACATGCACAATTCGAGCGGCCCGCGCTCACCGCACATGAGCGCCGCCGTCGCGCGGGTGGCGGAGCTTGCCGGCGATGAGAATGCGCGGATGCTTTTCGAGGACAATCCTCAAAGCATCCTTGAAGACAGGCGGCCCCAGGCCATGCGGCTGCTCTCGCCCGGGCCTGCCAGATGGTGGTTCTTCGGGCGTGTGGCGCGCATACGAAACTGAGTTCATGTCGAACTCGTTTCAGCATCCCTGCGTCCGTTGCCGGAGATTGCACGGCCCCTTGTTCGCGCCCCCACCTCCTGGGCACACGCGTCGCGCTCGGAGAGATGGGATGTTCAGGCCAGGCCAACGGCTCGCGCAACACGGATGAAAAGCGTCGGCAACGGTTCAAGTAGCCGGCGAAACCAGACCGCGCCCCAGGCGCCCACCATGCCGACCGCCGCCCCGCCGATGATGTCCGTGGGCCAGAAGACACCCGCATAGACGCGTGAAAACCCGAAGAACGCCGCAGAGACAAGCACCGCTGCCCCGAACATCCTGTTGACGCGCCAGATCGCAGCCCCGACCGCAAACCCCACGGCCACCGGGTTGGCAGGGAATGATGGGTCGGTCGGCGGGTAGAAGAGCAGGTCAAGCTGTCCCGGCAGCGCCTCGAAGGGCCGCGGCCTATCCCAGGCCAGGTTGATCTGCCACACGGCAACGTTCGCAAGCCCCACGGCGAACATGCCATGCAGCACGGTCATCTGGAAGTTGAACCTCTGCTCTCTGCCCTTGCCGATGAACCATAGCGCGACGAGCGACAAGGCGAAGGCGAGAGGCAACAGGTAATCGGTGGCGATGACGCGCATCGCGCCGTCAAGTGGAGCGAAACCGTGCAGGCCGTTCAGCCATTCGAGGGTGGCGCGGTCGAAGAGGTTCAACCCCGCCTCCAAAGGCGCGCGATCCGAGCCGGGAGCCCGTAGCGGTGCCGTCTCCCATCAAACTCGCGTCCGATCTCGGACTGGAGATCGCGGCGGAACACGGCCCATGAACGGGGCAGGACAGACTGGTACCCGTGCGTCTTCAGGCCATCGAGACCGTCCGGAGTCTCCGCGTCACCTACTGGCCCGCGACGCTTCGCTCGCAGCGCCCCTGACACCAGGCAAATCGCAAGGGCCATCGCGAAACCCATCGGTAACCAGACCGCCTGCTCGGTTCCGGACACTCCGCCATGGATGTCATTGACGTTGTACGCGCCGGCGAGCTCGCTCCATGCGGCCTTGCCCCACTGCCGGGTTGCGGAGTCAGCCTCGGCGGAGCCCGCCGCCCACGGTCCCTCCACCCATACTGGCGCAATGAGGAACAGGGCGACTGATGCGGTGATGATGGCGAGCCCCAGCCACCTGGTCGCAACTGCCGAAGGCAGGAGCCAGATGCCGCGCAGCCCGGCTAGTCCGGCGGCAATTTGCAGCACACCGAGGCTCCCCCCGAACGAAAGCAACAGGTAGTGCCGGGTTATCACCGCATATGCGTCTGAAGGCGTCCATGACACGTATGACTATCCCAGGTCCCCTCTCCACGGAAGAGAGAGGGGAGATACCCGCTTGCGGGTGTAGATGGCTGGAGCCACGCGGAGAAGTCTCTGGCTTCGCTCAGGAGGACAATGAACCTGTACGGAAACGTCAACAGGGCAAAACTGTTTCTGCGGGACGTGTCCTGGAGGAAGTGCCGGAACTTATCCCCCGCCAGGGACGACTGCCGTGCACCACTTCAGGTACTTCGGGTGGTTGCCGGAGATGGCCTTGAAGTAAACGGACTGGAGCTTCTTGGTGATGGGGCCGACATTGCCGTCACCGATCTTGCGGTTGTCCAACTCGCCCATCGGAGTCAGGTGCGCGGCGGTGCCTGTCAGGAAGACCTCATCGGCCAGATACAGCTCTGACCTGTGTATGCGGCGCTGGACAACGTCCATGCCGAACTCTTCCTTTGCGATGGTGATCACAGAGTCACGCGTGATGCCCATCAGGCAGTTGTCCGTCTCCGCAGGGGTGGAGATCACACCCTTGCTGATCATGAACAGGTTTTCGCCCGATCCTTCTGACACCGTGCCGTCCCAGTTCAGCAGGACAGCCTCGTCGAACCCTGCCTTGATCGCCTCTGTCTTCGCCAGGATGCTCGTCGTGTAAAGGCCGGCGATCTTCACGCCTGTGGGCATCATGGCATCCTCGGGCCTGCGCCATGATGACGTCTGGCACCGCAGCGGCCGGTCGGTGGCGATGTATGAGCCGAATGGGACGATGATCAGGCAGAAGTCATCCTTGAGTTCGTGGAGCTTCAGGTTGGCGACCATCTCCTGGCTCTTGAACGTGAGCGGGCGGATATATACGTCCTGCCTGTAACCGCACTGTTGAAGCAGATCCACGGTGATCTTGCACATATCGTCCGGCGAATACGGCAGCGCCATGTGCAGGATGCGCGACGAACGGTGCAGACGTTCATAGTGCTCCTTCATGCGGAACACGAAGGCCTTGCCCTGCTCTTCGTTCCAATTGCCGCGCACGCCTTCAAATGCAGCCGTGCCGTAGTGGAGGGCGTGCGTCATGACGCCGACCTTGGCCTCAGCCAGAGGGAGCACCTTTCCGCCGAGGAACGCAAGGGCCTTGGGCGACATGACGGGCCTCCATATCAAACGCCGCGCCCCATCTGAGGGGGCGCGGAAGCAGTCAAAAACTGGCGAGAGTCACAGTCCGCAACACGGCTGTTGCACCTGGAATTATACGAGTCCGGGGGTTGCGGGCTTGGGTCGAGATAAACGCCCTCATCCGCCCTTCATCCATCCTTTCCCGGTGGGAGATGCGTTGACACGTTACTTCTCCTTCACCAGGTTGCCGTTGATGTAGGCGAAGTTGATGTCATAGCCCAGGCCCGGCCCCTGCGGCACAGGCACGAAGCCGTCCTTGTCCATGGGGTCAATGATCCTGTTCAGCCAGGGCGGCGGGACCTCGTAATCTGTGAACGGGTGCAGGAGGCCGCGCTCGTACCACTTGCCGGGTATCGCCATCGCTCCCAGGACGTGCAGGTTGCCGCCGCCGGGGCTGTGTATCTCGCATGAGATTCCATGTGACTCTGCAAGGTGGACGATCTTCATGCTCGGGATGATCCCGCCCACGTCCATCACGCCTGTCCGCGTCATGTCCGAGGCCTTCTGCACGATCCACTCCGCCCGCGTCTGGGCCTTGCCTTCCGCCGATTCCGGGCCGAGTATCGGGATGTCAAGCTGCTCCGCCAGCCATGTGTATGACGACGTGCTGTGCTCGTCCATCGGCTCTTCGAGCCAGTAGTAGTTCAACTTTTCCAGCTCGCGGCCTATGTAATAGGCGTCTTCGCGGCTGTAGGCGTGATAGCAGTCGAGAGTGCATGCGATGTCCGGGCCCACGGCCTCCCGTACTGCGGCACAGGCCTTCACGTCCATCTTCGGGTCCGGTGCCCATTTGATTGGCGGCATCCAGGTATGAAGCTTGATCGACTTGTACCCGCGCTTCACCAGCCACTCGGCGAAGCGGGCGTAATCCTCGGGCGTTGACAGGCCGCCCTTCATCTCGTCCCCGCACGTCGTCGAGCCGTAGGCGGGAACCTTGTCCCGGAAAGCGCCGAGGAGTTTGAACACGGGGAGGCCCAGCTTGCGGCCGGCCAGGTCCCACAACGCAAGCTCGAACGTGGCGAGGACGCGGTCGTTGAGCGTGCCGCCGCTGCCGCGCTGGTTGTGCACGAGGTGCTGCCAGATCTTCTCGCGGAAGTACGGGTCTTCTCCCACGACCAGGGGTTTGATGAAGGAGTTGACTACCGCGTGGCCAACCGGCCCGAACGAGTAGCCCTCGCTGCCGTCATCGCACACAACCGTGAGCAGCTGGCTGCGGGCGTCATGTTCCTCCCCGGGGTGCGTGTGGCCCTCATCGTCCCTGATTATGGTCGAGGTGTAGTTGAAGACCCTGACATTCACGTCAACTATGCGCATGGCTGGCTCCTGAGTTTTGAAATTGGGATCGTGTTTTAGACCGGCGGACGCTTCGTGTGCCAATCTGTCAGTGCCTCGTAGGCCGCGCCCGCCCGCAGCACGTTCACTTCATCGAACGGCCTGCCGGTGAGCATCATGCCGATGGGCATCCCGTCCTTTGTGAACCCGCAAGGGATGGACATCGACGGCTGGCCCGTCGTGTTGAACACCCCGGTGAAAATTGCCAGCCGGCCCCCCTCGCGCCCCTCATTTTCACCGGGTAGAGGAGTGCAGGCCTTGATCGTGGGCGTCTGAACAGGCACGGAAGGCGTGACCAGAACGTCTACGCCCTGCATCGCCTGCGCCATCTGTTCGCAGAACCACCGGCGCGCGCGCTGCGCCCGGACATAGTCAACCGCCGGTGTAGACAGGTCTGCAAGCAGGCGGGCGCGCACTTCGGGGCTGTAGTCCTGCGGCCTTGACCCGATCCACTCTTCGTGGACGGCTACCGCCTCAGGCATCACCACGCGCATGTTGATGGCCCGGCCCACACTGGCCCATGGCATTGGCACGCTGACGATCTTCGCACCGTTGTGCTCCATCAGCGCGACCGCCTTGCGGACAGCGGACTCCACCTCCGGGTCAACGTCATCGAAGAAATAGTGCTGCGGCACTCCAAGGATGAGCCCGTCCAGCCCGCGTCCGAGCCCGGCAGTGAAGTCAGGCACAGGCTCGCGGCTGCTGGCAGGGTCAAGCGGGTCGTGCCCGGCAAGAGCGTTCATCATGTGGGCACTGTCCGCCACAGTCCGCGTCATCGGCCCCACGTGATCGCAGCTCCAGCTCAGGTCCAGCGCGCCGTGACGGGAGATGCGCCCGTACGTCGGCTTCAGTCCCACGATCCCGCACACCGCGGCGGGCATGCGTATCGAGCCGCCGGTGTCGCTGCCGAGCGCGCCCACGACCAGCCCCGCCGCCACAGCCGAGGCCGACCCGCTGCTGGATCCGCACGCCACTCGCTTGAGATCCCACGGGTTCGGCGTGTCCCCATGGTGCGGGTTGAGGCCTGTCGCTCCCATGGCGAACTCAACCATGTTCAACTTGCCGGTTATCACCGCGCCGGCCTCGCGCAGGCGCCGAGTCACCGTCGCGTCCTGCTTCGCCACGTTATCCATGAGGATTTTTGTTCCGCCTGTCGTGACCCTGCCAGCCACGTTGAACAGGTCCTTCAGGCCGATAGGGATGCCGTGCAGGGGGCCGCGGTAACGTCCCGCCTTTACTTCTCGCTCGGCCTGCTGCGCGGCGAGCAGCGCAGCGTCTTCATAGAGGGCCAGATAGGCGTTCAATTTCGGGTTCAGACGCTTCGTACGGCTGATCGCCGCCTCCGCAAGCGTCACCGGCGACAGGCTCCCATCGCGTATTCGTGGGGCAAGTTCACTGACCGAGGCGTATGTCAGGCCGGTCTCTGGAGGAGCGGCTTTGCGAGGGGGCGGCTTAGCCATATCGGGCAGGCCCAAACGTATTCGCGGGTTCGTGGCCGCGGTAATTCAAGCTGCGCACGGTCTCTGAGGCTGCCCGCCTCTGCGCCGTCTTGTTGGCCACCCACGCGGCATCTTCGATCGACAGCTTCAGGCCGGCCAGAGCGGCGATGCGGCTCGACTCCTCTGCGGTTTCAGGGGCAACTGCTGCCTGAACGCCCGGACTTCCCGATTTCCTGCGTGGCATCTCATCCTCCACCCCGCGGGGGTTCGATCTAGTCTGTGTCCAGACCCGTCAAACGGGGCAAGTATAGCCAGAACATTTTCAATCGGGCGCGCAGATCGGCCTGTGCTACGATTTGAGTTTACCCATCTCATGGACAGCCTCGGATGAAGCGCACAACGGACACACTCGCCAGGCTCGTTTCTGAAGCCCTCACCGCCGCACAGGCGCAGGGCGCGCTGCCTCCTGCCGGCGACATTGAGATCGTCATCGAGAAGCCCGCGCAGTCTGAGTTTGGTGACTTCTCCACCAGCACCCCACTCAAGCTCGCCCGCGTCATGCGCATGGCCCCGCTCGAAATTGGCAGGCGCATCGCCGCTGCCATGCCGAAGGACTCCATCATCGGCAAGGTCTCGGTTGCGCCCCCTGGCTTCGTCAACTTCACACTAAATCAGGGGTGGTTGCAGGATCAGGTCAACGTCATCCGGACTGAGGGCGACAGCTATGGCCGGATAGACGCCGGCAAGCATGAGAAGGTCCAGGTCGAATTCGTCAGCGTGAACCCGACCGGCCCCCTCCATGTCGGTCACACGCGGGGAGCGGTCATCGGCTCCACTCTCGCCACGGTCCTCGAAGCCGCCGGGTTTGACGTGCAGCGCGAGTACTACGTGAACGACGGCGGCGCTCAGATGAAGGTCTTCTATGAGACGTTGTATGTCCGAGTGATGCAGGCCGCAGGCCAGGACATGCCGCTGCCCGAACCCTCATACCCCGGCGAGTACCTGAAGGAACTGGGCGAGAAGCTCTTCGCCGGTCACGGGCAGGCCCTGGTCAGCAGGCCGAAGGAAGAGGTCATCAGGTCCCTCGCCCCAGAGGCGTTGAAACTCACTCTGGAAAACATCAAGCAGGACCTCGGTGACCTGGGTGTGCGCTATGACAAGTGGTTTAGTGAGCAGTCTCTGCTTGATACCGGCCAGTTCGACGAAGCCATGAAAGTCCTCGCTGACCGCGGGTTCATCGTTGAACGCGACGGCGCGACGTGGTTCGCCTCCACCCTTCTCGGCGAGGACAAGGACAACGTCGTCATACGTTCCGGAGAAGGCGGCCCGACATACTTCGGCACAGACATCGCCTACCACTACAACAAGTTCCACAAGAGGCAGTTCAAGCGCGTCATCAACGTCCTGGGCGCTGACCACCACGGCCACGTAAGCCGCATGAAGGCCGTGGTGAAGGCCATCGGCTACGACCCCGAAAACCTCACCGTCATACTCAACCAGCTCGTGAACTTCAAGCAGGGTGAAGAGACGGTGCGCTTCTCAAAGCGCAAGGGCGTCATCATCAGCGTGCACGAACTCATAGAGGAAGTCGGCGCCGACGCCTGCCGTTATATGTTCCTGAGCCGGTCGCCTGACTCTCAGATGGACTTCGACCTTGACCTGGCGAAGAAGCAGTCCAGCGAAAACCCCGTCTATTACGTGCAGTACGCCCACGCACGCCTTTGCTCCGTGCTCAGGACGGCGGAGGAGCGGAGCATCACGTTCGCAGACGGTGACGTCTCGTTGCTGACGCACCCGCGCGAGTCCGAACTCATCCGTGAGCTGATAGAGCTTCCCGATGTGGTGTACAGGTCTGCGCTGCGCCTTGAACCGCACCACCTGCCGCACTTTGCAGCCGGGCTGGCGCACGCGCTCCAGCGGTTCTACGAAGAGTGCCGGGTGGTCTCGAACGAAGCCGCGGACCTGCCGGTCACAAAGGCCCGGCTCAAACTCGTGGACGCCTCACGCATCGCCCTCGTCCGCACGCTCAGCCTGATGGGCATGACCGCCCCGGAAAGAATGTAGGAAGCGTTCCGGCTTCCCGCCGGGGGCATCAAGATCAGCCTGCGAGGCCCTGCGCGCAGACTCCTATTCGAGGTTCCCCTCCGCCTTGTATAGCGGTGTGCGGTTCACATAGAAATCACCGGCGTGCCGGATCAGATCTGCGTGCCTGTCGAGGATCTCCCCAATCACCTTGCCTGGCACGCCCCGCACGATGGCCCTGTCAGGTATCTGCGTGTTCTCAGGGACGACTGACCCCGCCGCGACCAGGCACCACTGGCCGACCTCGACGCCGTCGTTCAACACTGCGCCGTTGCCTATGAGGGAGTTGTTGCCGATCTTCCGCGCATGGCACACGACGCCGTGGCCTATGGTCACGTCATCGCCGATCCATGCGTCCGCATCGGCATGCATCGCGCTGTTGTCTTGCACGTTTGACCGCGCCCCGATGATGATCTTCCCTGAGTCCGCCCGGATCACCGCTCCAGGCCACACGCTTGACTGCGCGCCGATCTCAACGTCGCCTATGACATAGGCGAACTCGCTCACAAATGCGGTCTCGTGAATGTTCGGCGTCTTGCCGCCAAGGCTGCGGATCATGGGAGCCTCTTCGGTGATTGTGTGTTCAACAACGCTCGTGGGACGAATGTTTCTCCCAGCGGGAGAGGAGGAAGGTGCAAGAGAAGCAGTGATCTCCCGCTCCCTTGCAGGGGGAGGGAGATCTGGTTACGGCAAGCTCGGGAAGGATAGGTCCAGTACCAGCGAAGTAGGCTGTCCGACCATCCGGAAGGTGTACGTCTCGGCGGCCTGGACGGTCTTCCCGTCCGGATCGCCAAGGAAGAACGTGATATCGCCCTTCTGATCTTCAAGCTTGGACGGTCCGATGATGATGTTGCGGTATGTCCCGTCGAATGTCTCTGCTGCTGCTGAACGCGTCCCGCCTATGCGCGCGAATATCTTCAGGCCCGCCTGTCCGGGCTTGCCAGCGACAGTGAATTTGCCGGCGAATATGAACGGGAAGGCAGGCGGGCTGGCAGGGGGTATCGCCGTCGCCGTGGCTGAAGGGCTGACAACCGCCGTCGGCGTGGGGGTCCCGGCGCCATTGCACGCGACCGCGGCCAGGAGCGATGCCGCCAGCAGCACGAGGGCCGCGAGATGAAGTGAAACCCGTTTCATATGGCAGGCCTCATCTTGTGCCACGCAGTCGACTGTTCATATGCATATGCCGCCTTCAACACTGTCGCGTCTCCCATCTGCGGGCCAATGAACTGGAGTCCCACCGGCATCCCGTCCGAAAGGCCGCAGGGAACCGAAATGCCGGGCAGCCCGGCGATGTTCACAGGAATGGTGCAAACGTCGCTCAGATACATCGCCAGTGGGTCGTCCGTCCTTGCGCCCAGCTTGAACGCCACGGTCGGCGAGGTCGGCGTCACGAGACAGTCAAACCGCTTGAACGCCTCTGTGAACTCGGCGCGGATGAGCGTCCGCACCTGCTGCGCCTTCTTGTAATAGGCGTCGTAATAGCCCGATGAGAGCGCGTAAGCCCCGAGCAGGATGCGCCGTTTCACCTCCGGCCCGAAGCCGTTGCCGCGCGCCATGTCCATTGTCTCCCACGCCGTGCGCGCCTGCTTCGGAGAATAGCCGTACTTGAAACCGTCAAAGCGTGCGAGGTTGGCCGAAGCTTCCGACGGGGCGATGATGTAGTACACGGTCAGCGCATGGTCACTCAGGGGAAGTGAGGTCTCCCCGATGGACGCACCCTGCCTCTCCAACTCGGTCAGTGCCCTCTGAAACGCTGACCGCACCCCTGGTTCGATGCCGTCCACCAGGTATTCCCGCGGCACACCGATCCGCATCCCCTTGACCCCACCCGGCTTCAGGGCCGCGCTGAATCCCCCGGCGGGCGAGTCGAGCGACGTGCCGTCGCGCGGGTCTTTGCCCGAGATCACATCGAGCATGTCGGCGCAGTCTTGAACATCGCGCCCGAGCGGGCCGATCTGGTCGAGCGAGCTGCCGAAGGCGATGAGCCCGTAGCGGCTCACCAGCCCGTAGGTCGGTTTCATGCCAGAAATGCCGCAGAGCGCAGCAGGCTGGCGGATGCTCCCGCCGGTGTCAGAGCCGAGCGAGAGGAAACATTCGCCTGAGGCCACCGCCGCCGCCGGGCCGCCGCTGGACCCTCCGGGCACCCTTGTCACGTCCCACGGGTTGTGGACAGGGCCGTAGGCAGAGTTTTCGTTGGAGGAGCCCATGGCGAATTCGTCAAGGTTGCCCTTGCCCACCATCACCGCTCCCGCAGTCTTGAGCCGCTCAACCACCGTGGCGTCGAAGGGCGGCACGTATCCGGCGAGGATCTTCGAGCCTGCGGTGGTCGGCACGCCCTCGGTTGAGATGTTGTCCTTCAACTGCACAGGGATGCCTGTTAATGGGGTGGGTGCAGGGCCGTGGCCGGCGAGGCGCCTGTCCGCCTCTTCCGCCTGCTTCAACGCAAGGTCAGCCGTGATGGTGAGGAAGCTGTGCAGCTTCGGTTCAAGGCGCGTGATGCGTTCCAGCACGGCCTTGGTCAGTTCGACGGATGACATTTCCCGCCGCGCGAGCAGACCGCGCGCTTCGTGCGCTGCAAGCAGCGTGGGGTCACCGTGATGGCCGTTTGTGGAAGCAGGTGGCATTGTGAATCTGTTCTGACGATCTATCTTGAGATCATCGGAGAGGTGTCATGCTGAATTCAGCATCTCTCGATCGCTCCCTCTCCCCTTGCGCGAGAGGGTCGGGTTGAGGTCCGAAGTGGTGAGAAGAGGTCCTTCGCAGCGGCTCGGGTTGAGTTGATACGAGGCCCCTCGGTAGGAGCAGGGCAAGCGGGCGGGCCCTTCCCCCAGTATCAGGTCATTCAAGATCAGGTCATTCAAGTACGGGCCGGACGCGGACGAACTCACCCTCTTTGTCGGGCGCATTGGCCAGCACGAGGTCCCTTGGCAGAGACGGCGTAGCCCTGTCCTCGCGCATCACGGAGTGCGCCTCGGTCGTGTGGCCCGTAGGCTCGATGTTCGAAGTGTCAACCTTTGAGAGCGACTCAAAGTGCTTCAAGATGGCCGAAAGCTGCCCGCGCATGCGCTCCACCTCCTCATCTGTGAGATGGAGGCGGGTGAGGCGGGCGACGGCGCGCACCTGTTCGGATGAGAACAGGCCCGCCTGCGGAGTTGAACCCGGCATCTGCTACTCGATCTCCCCTCTCCCCCTGCGGGAGAGAGTCTGGGGTCAGGGCATCTTCAACTGCACACGCCGGTGCTGTTCAGAACAAAATTGGCCTGCGGCACGCGCAAGGCCGATCAGGCCGAGTTTAGCAAAGGTCTTCCCGCCCGCATGGCTGCCTCCGGTGTGCTTCCTGCGGCCCGACTTTGAAGACGTGGGGTCTTCCCGCCCGCATGGCTGCCTTCGGGCTGCGGGAGCGGGTCAACCCGAAGCTTGAATCTCCTCTCACGGTGAGGACGGTGATTCAAATTGAACCGCTGACCGGGAACTCGAGGTTTGACACCCTGCGACCTGCGTGCCTAGAATCCGGAATGGCCACGGCCCCGGTTCGGGCCTGCCCCGATAAATCGTGGGCCTGTGTCCCGGTGCCCTGGGCAATTAGCCAGGTGGTCCGAAATCACTGTCCTCAGCCGCCGCTTTAAACGAGCGCTTTTAACCCCCGGCCTGCCGGGACGGCTGAGACCCCCCTTCGATTACTTCGACCTCCCCTCTTTTCCGAGCGAGCGCCCGGAGGGCATGCCATGACTGCCAGATACATCTTCGTCACGGGCGGCGTCGTCAGTTCCCTCGGCAAGGGCATCGCCGTTGCATCGATAGGCCGCATGCTCAAGGCGCGCGGGCTGAAGGTCTCCGTCCTGAAACTGGACCCCTACCTTAACGTGGACCCCGGGACCATGTCGCCCTACCAGCACGGCGAGGTGTTCGTCACTGTGGACGGCGCCGAGACGGACCTCGACCTCGGCCACTACGAACGCTTCATAGACATGGAGCTCACTTCGCTTTCCAACGCCACCGCCGGCCAGATATACAGCGAGGTCATAGAAAAAGAGCGCAGGGGCGCGTTCCTGGGCGTGACCATCCAAACCGTCCCGCACGTCACGAGCGCCATTAAGGAACGCATCACCAACCTGGCCCGGCAGAGCGGGGCGGATGTCGTCGTGGTCGAAGTGGGCGGCACTGTGGGAGACATCGAGGGCCAGCCGTTCCTTGAGGCCATCCGCCAGATGCGCAATGACGCCGGACGTCAGAACGTCTTCTATATCCACGTCACCCTCCTGCCCTTCCTGCGTTCGACGGAGGAGGTCAAGACCAAGCCCACGCAGCACAGTGTCCAGGCCCTCCGGGCCATGGGTATCCAGCCGGACGCCATCCTCTGCCGCACAGACGCGCCCGTGGTTGATCTGGGCGTGCGGCAGAAGATTGGTCTTTACTGCGACGTACCGGTTGAAAACGTCATCGGCCTGCCCACGCTGGACACTGTTTATGACGTGCCGCTCGTCCTTGAGGAAGGCGGGTTGGGGAAGGCCCTGGTCCGGTCCCTGGGCTTCCCGGATGTCGAGCCTGCCCTCGACGGCTGGCGGGGGCTTGTCAACCTTGTCCGTCAACCAAAAGAGATCATCGAAATTGCGGTCGTCGGCAAATACGTTGACCTGCACGACTCCTACATTTCAGTGCGTGATGCGCTCCTGCACGCCGGGTGGCACAACCGCCGGCAGGTGCAGGTCAACTGGATACCTGCGGAGCTGGTCGAACAGGTCGGCCCGGAGCGCCTCCTCGCCAACGCGGCCGGCATCCTCGTGCCAGGCGGGTTTGGCGAGCGCGGTATCAACGGCATGATCGATACAGCACGTTACGCACGTTCGAGGAAGGTGCCCTACTTCGGCCTCTGCCTGGGGCTGCAGATCATGATCATTGAGTTCGCCCGCAGCGAGCTTGGCCTCCCCAAAGCCCACTCCCAGGAATTTGACGAACACACCCCTGACCCGGTCATCTCCTACATGCCCGGACAGCAGAAGCTCAAGGCCACGGGCGGCACCATGCGCCTCGGCTCGTACCCCTGCCGGCTGCGGGAAGGCACCATCGCCCGCGCTGCCTACGGGACTGAACTCGTCCATGAGCGCCACCGGCACCGCTACGAGTACAACAACGACTATCGCACCAGCTTCGAGGAGGCCGGCCTGGTGGCGAGCGGCACTGCGCCCGATGACTCACTTGTCGAGATCGGCGAACTCCTGGGCCACCCCTTCATGCTGGGGACCCAGTTCCACCCTGAATTCGCCTCGCGCCCAGACCGGCCGCACCCGCTGTTCAAAGCCTTCATCGCCGCCGCGGCGCGCGTCCTGCGCGAGGGCGGGCAACACAGAATGCCGATCGAACCCGAGGCCGCCAGCAGGGTGCACACGGTCTGAAGACCATCACCACATCCACTGATCGCCCTGGCCGTGCCTGTGCCTGCACATGGGGGAGGGCGCGGATGGGGCCCGGCCATGCAAGCGAAGTCACGGCTTCTCCCCGTCTCTGTGCGCCCGCTTGCCGGTAGCGGGTCAATGCGGGCCTTCAACCCTCACCCTCCCATGGAGAAGGGATTCAGAGCGGACCGCCCGCCCGCGTTTCACCCCGGCTGGAAAAAAGGCCTGCCGGTCTGCTAACATGGGGATATCGTCGCTGCGCCTCAGTGATTGTCATCTTTCTCTGAAGCAGCGCATGCACTGCAGTCCGCGGTGCCGCCCCTACATACATCGGGAAACGTATGACGGCCCTGCCGCCACGTTGTCCATTAAGGTTTACAGCGGCGTGCCCTGCCGCGAGCGCCCCTCAAGGACATACAACCGGTCTTGGGCGCGTCGCACGGCACAGAGATCCGCAGCGTCACCTTCCGAAGCAAGCGCGCTGCGCCTGACACCCTCGGAACGCCGACCGTCTTGATCCCAATCCCATATCTACTGAACAACCATCCGGCCAGGGTTTGCGCTGAGCAGCGCGGGCCAGCCGGTCGCGCCCGGAGGAACCTCACCTGACCCCATTCGCCCGTGCCCAGTCCCGCAACGTCTATCGCCGCCGTCCCAACCGCAACAAGCGTCCGGCCGACGACGCCGCCCAGCGTTATGACGATGCCTATGTCCCGTCCACAGATGAACTCCTCGAGACTGAGGCTGAATCCGGGCTGGGCGGCCTCGGCGCAAAGTCGAACGACGAGCTCAAGGTTCTGGCGTTTGAAGCCGGGATCAACAAGAACGGCAACGGTATGCCCGCCCGCCGTTCGGAACTCGTGCTCTCGCTCCTTGCCCACAACGCCGAAAAAACAGGCAAGACCCTCGGTGGCGGCATCCTTGACATCCTGACTGACGGCTACGGCTTCCTCCGCTCGCCTGACCGCAAGTCCGGGCAGGACGACATCTTTGTCCCGCCGCAGCTCATCCGGCGATACGGCCTGCGCCAGGGCGACCTCATCGCCGGCGAAATTGAAGCCCCCAAGGACGATGGCCGTTACTACGGCGTCAAACAGGTTGAAATCGTCAATGGCTATGACCCGGAGTCATCGCGCCGCCGTCCGCGGTTCGAGGACCTCACTTCCGTCTATCCCGACCGCCAGCTGACTCTGACGACCACGCCCAAGATCATCTCCACGCGCCTGGTGGACATCGTCTCCCCCGTTGGCCGCGGACAGCGCGGGCTGATCGTCGCCCCGCCAAAGGCTGGGAAAACCGTCCTCCTTAAACAGATAGCCAATGGCATCACGGTCAACCACCCGGAAATCTTCCTGATGGTCGCCCTCATCGGCGAACGGCCAGAGGAAGTCACGGACATGCGCCGGTCCATCCAGGGTGAAGTCTTCAGCTCGACCTTCGACGAACCGGTCGAGGACCACTGCCGCACTGCAGAGCGCGCCCTCGAGCGGGCGAAGCGCCTGGTCGAAAGCGGCGAACACGTCGTGCTTCTCCTTGACAGCCTCACGCGCCTTGCCCGCGCCTACAACATCGCAGTCCCCAGCAGCGGCAAGACCCTCTCGGGCGGCATGGACCCCGTCGCCCTCTACCCGCCCAAGAACTTCTTCGGCGCGGCCCGCAACTGCGAGGGTGGAGGCAGCCTGACGATCATCGCGTCGTGCCTGGTGGACACCGGCTCCCGTCTGGACGAACTCATTTACGAGGAGTTCAAGGGGACCGGCAACATGGAACTGCACCTGAGCCGCAACATGGCGGACAGGCGCATCTTCCCATCCATAGACATTGAAAAGTCCGGGACACGCCACGAAGAACTGCTCCTTGATGAGTCAACGCTGCGCCTGGTCTGGCTCCTGCGCCGCATGGTCTCGATCATCTCCCGCGACTCATCGAACCCGACCGAGGCGGCGGAGCGCGTCATCGAGCGCATGCAGAAGACGCAGACCAACCAGGACTTCCTCAACTCCATCACCAAGCCGGAGAAACCCTCCTCTTCGGAAAGGGCTTAGGGGTCTCTTTTCCCTGCCAGTAGGGGGAGGGGGCCTTCGCTCGGGAAGAGGGTGGTGGAAGGTGTGGGGCCAGCGGCGGCTGTGGCAACCGGGCTGAACGGCCCGTACCCCGGCCCCTGCATTCTGGAAACGCAGTTCGGTAATACCTGCGTAACAGAAATACTCATTAAATGAAGATCCCCTGTCGTTGACATCAGATTGGGGACATCGCTATATTGCCCCTCAAGTCATCGTGGATACCTTCCTCGAGCGGGTCCGAAAGAACCCTCGGAGAGGCCGGTAACCACGTAAAGATGGGAAACCTGGTCAAGCCCCCACGGTTGACATCGCACATGTCGCGATGCGAGAATCGCGGAGGTTTGTCCCAGAAATCCGGGTGCGCACGTCGGCTCGCGTGTTCTCGGTAACCTAAGAACGTAAGAGCCGGCGGCCCTGTAGATGCGGTGACGTAAGGGCCGGCGCGAACCTATCACCGTTATGTTTAGTTCCGGCTAGGCGACCACCGACGAGCGGCAGAACTGCTCTGCCAGCAGTGGTCATTTGCGGAAGCAAGGGAGACTGACGCTGTGAAGCTTTCAGCGAAATGGCTAACCGCTCTGGCAGCATTGGTGCTGTTGGTAGTGGCAGTGACGGGCATGTCCGCTCGGCCGGCTTCGGCGGCGACGGGCTCTGTCTTCGCTGCCAACGAGTGGTCCAAACTGACGAATGAGAGCGCGGCTCCGTCCGGGTATCTCAACGCCAGTTCGGTCTACGCGACGTACCCGACGGCGACCCGCCTTATCGAGACCTCCTCGAACAAGGTCAGGATCGTCGTCACTGACGCTGACCTTAACACCACCACTTCGGTGGCTGACGCCATGGCCGCGACCGTCAACCTGAAAGTGGTCGGCGCATCGACGATCCTCACACTGACCACTGCCGCATCGCCCATTGCTGGCGCGGCGGCGGACGTCCTCGTCTTCACAGGCAATGGCTCCTCGGGCGGCACGGCCCTCGGCGCCCAGGGCACAGTGGAAATCGGCTTCATAGGTGACGGCACAGTTGCTGGATGGATCAGAGTTACGTCCAACATCGCATCCGGCGCCGCGGCGACGGATGTTTCCGTGACGTACCCGACCAGCGCGGTCAACACGACCACCACGACGGGTGGCTGCGCCGCGTTCGCGGCTGGCTGT
>SHXW01000032.1 GCA_009693115.1 Dehalococcoidia bacterium
CCGGCTGCGACGGTGGCGTGATCACGGGAGACATTCAGACCACTATTCGTTCGCAGCCCGATGCGAGGTTCGCCGTTACAGCCTCGCGGTGGACAGAAATGCCTCCCCTAAAGGGATTGTGGCCGGATGCTACCAGTCTGCGGCGCGATTGGCAACGGTTGTGGGCCGACATGCTATGTATTTAGGCTAAGATTTGCATCATAATATATGGAACTCGCAACATAGATATGGCGGCATTACGAAGATCGGCATCCGGCCGCTTGCGGCCTCCTCGGCTTTGGCAGGCGCGATCGTATGCAATTCCACCTGCGACCAAACCGGCGTGCTCCGCCAGGCCGGCATCGGCTTGTTCTTGGGGGCGAACCGGTACTTCCAGGGCAAGGACCCGGTGGGATCCGCGGCGAACCTGCACGGACGGATATCTCGTACAGAACGTCTCTTCAGGCCAGCAGGCGTTCCAACACAGACCACGGCCGCGGCGATTGCACGGCCGCCCACGCTTCGCCTTCGAGTTCGCGTATGCGTTCGACGGACAGCCCGGTGGCCGCTGCGACCTCCGCGGGCGTCCTGCCGTACCCGTCTGCCGCACCAAGCCGCAACGACATGACGCGGGCTTGGTCAGGCGCGATGGAAGCGAGTGTGGTCTCGATGAACGTCTGCGCCGCCTTCTGCGGGATTGACCGGGAGTGCCCGTCCGCGGCCCTGAACAGCCTGTCCATCGTCTTCGTCCGCCCCATCATCAAGAGCCTCAGTGCGGCGGCGCGGCCTTCCGCAGGGTCATCCGCCGACAACGCAGAAACGGACTCCTGCGCCACGCTTTCCAGACAGAGCCAGCCGTCCCGTTCTTTGGACTGTCGCAGGCCGTGTACGGCCAGCTCCCACGAGGCGGGGTCCGGCCCTTCCAGCAGGCTTCTGAGAGCGCCTATGGCGTCGCGCCCGCCCAGGCTCCCCAGTTCAGCCGCCGCCGCCATGCGGGCTGCGCCCTGGGTGGAAGCAAGCCTTTCGCGAAGCTGCCGGGCGCGCGGGGCATTGCCCGCGGCCAGTTCGGCGGCGACGCGATCCAGATGGTCTGATTCGTCTTCATGCGGGACAGGGCCGAGCGGGACATAAACGGGGTCGGCCCCAGACGGCCTTCGAGGTTCGGCGCCCTCGGCGTCGGGCCGGTCGACCGCAGGTTTGATCTTGATAGGGGACCGCCCAACGATTGAGGACAAGGAAGGCGTAAAGTGTGTCGCTGCGCATGGGACGCCTGTGCGCACATGGTGAATGCTGAAGGCCTGTCCGCGCAGCACCGCCACGTGACCCTCCCCAGAATGGAGAGGGATTTGAAACCGAGTCTAACACCGGGGCCGAAACGTCCCGTGACGAATGCAGGTTGACAAGACATGGCAAGTTCCGCTCCTAAAGCAAAGCTCGTCTTCATCGGTTACAGGGAACAATGGGAGATAGACCGCATGAAGGCGAAGGCCCCGGCCAACGTTGAAATTGTCGGCGTGCCTGTGGACGCGCCGTGGGACAGGTTAATCGCCGAGGTCACGGGCGCCACTGTGCTCATCCCCTGGCGTTTCGACCGCGCGAAGCTGACGTCGGAACTCCTGCCCAGGGCAAAAAATCTGAAACTTATCCAGGCCTTGAGCGCGGGCGTGGACTATCTGCCCGTCAGGGACCTGGCCGAGATGGGCATCAAGGTCGCCAACAACCGGGGGGCGAACGCCGTCGCCGTGGCCGAGACTGCCGTGCTCCTCACCGTGGCCGCCTACCGCCACCTCGCCCGCCAGTTTCGGCAGCTGGAGACTGGTAAATATGCCCAGAACTTCTTCGAGACCTGGGAGCAGTACCACGAACTGACAGGCAAGCGCGTGGGCATCATCGGCCTGGGCCAGATAGGCAGCAGGGTGGCCAAGAGGCTAGCCGGCTGGGAGTGCGAGATCGTCTATCACGACATCGTGAAAATCGCGCCGGAAAAGGAACGCGAGTGCAACGCAAAGAGCGTCGGCCTGGACGAACTCCTGCGCACCTCTGACGTGGTAACACTTCATGTCCCGCTGACGGCGCAGACCCGTGGCATGATCTCCGACCGGCAGTTCGGCCTGATGAAGCCGTCCGCGGTACTCGTGAACACCTGCCGGGGCCCCGTCGTGGACGAGGCGGCGCTAATACGCGCGCTCAAGGCGAAGAAGATCGCAGGCGCCGGAATTGACGTGACCGAGGTCGAACCCATCGCTCAGGACAACCCGCTCATCAAGATGGACAACGTCTTCATGCTGCCGCACCTTGCCGGCCTATCCATAGAAGCCCGTGAAAAGGCGCTTGACTTCGCTGTCCACAACGCAGGCCGCGTCGCATCGGGACTGGAACCGGAGTCCGTCGTCCCGCCCAGCTTCAGCGCGTAAGGACAGGAAGCTGCGCCGGAATTGTCGGCTCAGGGACAGTGTCTGAGCCCTCGCCCCTTGAGAGCGAGGGGAGCGCGGGCGCGCTCCTGGCCCGCTGAGAACTTCGTTGGCTGAAAAGGATGGCCGTCGCCAGCGCTACCTATTCTCTCCTTCGAGAGATGCGGCCCGCCGACCTGCGGCCTCCAGAGACGCGCCGGACTAATTCACAACGTTCTGCGGCTTCCCGTCCAGGAACGCCAGCGTGTTCTCGACGACTCCGTGGTTGAGCAGGTCTAGCCCCTCCGGGGTCATGTCCGCGATGTGCGGGGTCATGACGACCTGCTCGCACTTAGTGATTGGGCTGCCCTTCGGAAGAGGCTCCTGCTCGAACACGTCCAACCCCGCGCCGGTAAGGCGCCCGGCATTCAGTGATTCGACCAGAGCGGCCTCATCGACAAGCGCGCCGCGGCCAGTGTTCACGAGGATCGCCCCCGGCTTCATCAACCCGATTTCGCGCGCCCCGAGCAGCTTCTTGGACTCCTCTGTGCTGGGCAGGTGCAGCGATACGACGTCCGACCGGCGCAGCAGGTCGTCCATGGGCACGAACTCAATCCCGAGCTGCCGTCCCCGCTCCGCCGATGGGTGGAAGGTCCAGCCCAGCACGTTCATGCCGATGCCCCGGCACAGTTTCGCCATGTGTGCGCCGATCGGCCCTGCACCGATGATGCCCACAGTCTTCCCTTGCAGGAGGACCATGTCCATCTTGGCCCAGTTGCCGGCACGGAGCTGGTCCGTGTGCCACGTAGCCCGTTTCGCCACCGCGAACATCAGGCCGAAGGCATGCTCGGCCACGACAGGGGCGGTGCGTCCGGGCAGGTTTGAGACTGTGATGCCGAGCTTTCGCGCTGCCGGTTTGTCTATCGAGTCGGTCCCTATGCCGCAGACGGTGATGAACTTCAGGTCAGGGAGCCTCTGCAGCACCTCGGCCGGCCATTTGACATAGCTGCGCGAATTGATGATGGCCACCGCGCCGTGGGCGCGCCTGACCTGCTCTTCGACGTTCGTGCACCTGTCAGTGAACAGGCGGACGTCGGCGCGTTTACGCAATTCATCCAGCCGGGGCGAACCCTGACACTGCACGGGGTCGTCTGAAGGTATGACAACGATGGGCCGCTTGCTCACGACTCTTGGCTCTCCCTAGTTATCTGGCCCTGACGCAGGGTCCCAAAATCACGGTTTCAGGTTAACGCCCTTACCCAACCTCCTCCCTCAGGGAGGAGGTTTTCGGCGCCTGCCGTTACCCCTTCTTTCTGAGCCTCATCAGCAGGTGGCGGCCACCCTGCGTGTAAGGCGCGATGGATTCGTTGAACATCTCGACAAGGTCCTTGGGTTGGATCATTCCCGCCACCGCGAGCAGGGCGGCCTCCTCTTCCTTGGCCCTCTGAAACGCAAGTGCCATCTGCGTCACGTCCATCGCCACCTCAAGTTCCAGGCGCCACTCGCGGGTGAGCGATGCAAAGGTGGCCTTTGGGTCCGTGCAAAGCATGCTCACTATGAACCGCCCGCCGGGCCTGAGCACGCGCCTGACTTCATTGATATCGAAGATGTCGGTTGAAGTGACGATGTCAAAGTGGTCCGGGTCGAAGCCTGTGTGTTCTACACGGGCGTTCACGAACGTGCACAGGTGGCTGACTTCTTCTATCACGGCCAGGTCGCGGGCCACGGCCAGCGCCCCGTCGTCAATGTCGTTGCCCCAGACACGGCAGCCAAAGAGCGACGCCAGCCAGCGCGCGTTACCGCCCACGGCGCAGGCCATGTCCAGCACGGTGGTCTGCTCTGTGATCTCCAGCCCCTTAAGCGCGGCGCGCATGGTGGTCTGGTTCGCGCCCACGTGCAGGAACTCGCCGTAAGAGGCGTAGTCCCACCTCCCGCGCTCTTCGAACCATTTCTGTAAACGCTGTGTCTTGTTCATACCCTGCCCGCCAACATCCGCGGCCCCCGGCGCGCGCTTCTTTATGTCATCCCATCTCCCCTTGCGGGAGAGTGAGCCGAAGCTTACAGCAACTCGCGCTGGAAACTGCGTTCCCACCACCGTCTGGCCTCAGGCTTCCGATCCCGCGTCACGTCGAGGGTCACCCGTCAGGCGGGTGGATGGCTGCGGTCAGGCGCACGCCGTCACCCATCGGTAAGGCTACGTGACGGTCAACCCGGACAGGCTGGCGGCTGGACGAGGTGTCTGGCATGGCCGCTAGCGTACGTCCGGCCCTGTCCTCTGTGAACAGGCTGTCCCGACCGTGCGCGGGCAGAGAGATTCTTGGAACGCCTCAAAGGGCGCGCCACACCGCGGCATCAACGCTCGTTGGCGGCGCAGTAACGTCAACGATCTTCGCCTTTGCAAGGACCGGTCGCTTACAGGCATTACGAGGACAACGCCATCAACGTCCGGGGATGGAATGTCCAGAATCCGGCGCAGGGCTGCGCGCGGTGGAAACCGCCCATTCTCTATCGGGGTCGGGAACGGCGACTCCAGACACCTTCAGCGGGAACTCCGCCTGGATGCGTTCGTACTCCCTCTGGAGTTCGGCGTCAGGGTGCTGCCAACCGTGAAGATAGCGAACACCTGCGACCTTGGCCTGCAACAGTTCCTTTGAGCAGCCGAAACACGGGCGCATGGTCGTGTAAAGAACTGCGCCTTCAACGGGGATGCCGAAGCGCGCTGCGGCCAGGAGGGCGTTCTGCTCTGCATGGACGCAGATGCATACGTCATACCCCGAGCCGGACGGGAAGCGTTCCCGGTGGGCGCATCGTTCGCAGCCGCCTTCGTCGCAATTGGGCATGCCGGAAGGCGTGCCGTTGTAGCCTGTCGAAATAATGCGGCCCTTGAGGGCGATGGCCGCTCCGACGCGGTTGCCGGTGCAATTGGCGCGCACCCGGACGGCCAATGCGATTCCCATCATGTATTCATCCCATTCAGGACGTTTTGGCGCTGCAGGCAAGGATTTGACCTTCTGGCTAGGGGACTACTCCCAGACGATGTGGCTGAAGTTCCAGGGGCGACCATCTGAGTTCGGGCTTCTCCCGCACCCTGCACCCTCTCCCGGCGGGAGAGGGAAGCCGAGCGGTTGCTATGCTAGCGCGAGTGGCGGCGTGAGATCCTGTCGATGCCTCCGTCCCCCTCCTTGCAGGAGTTGGTCTTGAGCGGGACTCTTGGCTTGCCCGTGAAGACACGAATGGGGCAGGAAGAGGTCATTCGCTTAGCTCGGGATGACACCGAAACGGGATGATGATGTGGACAAGACTGAAACGGACCCAGAAGGCGGGCCATTGAAATGACGACTACTCCTCTCCAGCCCGTGCGGCGCAGCGTCCCTGACGAGCACGGCAGGTTTGGCAAGTACGGTGGACAGTACGTCCCCGAGACGCTCATGGCCGCGCTCGACGAGCTGACGCGCGCCTATGCCGCGCTTTCTGGTGACAAGACATTCTGGGAAGAGCTTGCCGGTCTGCAGAAAAACTATGTCGGCAGGCCCACGTCCGTCTACTTCGCCGAGAACCTGACGCGCAAATTGGGCGGCGCGCGTATCTATATCAAGCGTGAAGACCTGGCCCATACGGGCGCGCACAAGATCAACAACGCCCTCGGCCAGGCCCTGCTCACAAAGAGGCTCGGCAAGAAGCGCGTCATTGCGGAGACGGGCGCTGGCCAGCACGGCGTGGCGACTGCCACGGTGTGCGCCATGCTCGGCATGGAGTGCGTCGTCTACATGGGCGAGCACGATATTCAGCGCCAGGCGCCGAATGTGTACCGCATGAAGCTGCTCGGAGCCGAGGTGCGCCCGGTGCTGTCCGGATCGCGGACTCTGAAGGACGCCATAAACGAAGCGATACGCGACTGGGTGACGAACGTGGAGACGACCCACTACCTTATCGGCAGCGTCGTCGGTCCGCACCCGTACCCGATGATGGTTCGGGACTTCCAGTCTGTGATCGGCCGCGAGGCCCGTCAGCAGATCATCGAGCAGGCTGGGCGGCTGCCAGACTATGCAGTTGCATGCGTGGGAGGCGGCTCCAATGCCATCGGCCTATTCTCGGGTTTCGTTGATGACAAGAACGTGGGTCTGATCGGGGTCGAGGCTGCAGGCGAGGGGCTTCATGGCAAGCACGCGGCCACGCTGACGAAGGGGAGGCCGGGGGTGTTGCATGGGGCTTTGAGCTATCTGTTGCAGGACGAGTGGGGCCAGGTGCAGGAGGCGCACTCCATCTCAGCCGGCCTTGATTATCCGGGAGTGGGGCCGGAGCACTCGTACCTGAAGGACCTCGAACGGGCGCAATACGTTTCGGTCACGGACGCAGAGGCTCTCGAAGGGTTCGACCTCCTGACCCGCTCCGAGGGCATCATCCCTGCGCTCGAACCATCGCATGCGCTGGCGCACATCGCGAGGATCGCCCCACAGATGAAAAAGGACCAGGTAATCCTGCTCCTCCTCTCGGGCCGGGGCGACAAAGACCTGAACACCATCGCCAAGGCACGGGGGATAGAGCTGCAATAGGGGCGATTCCCTTGCCCGAAAGGGGAGGGGAATGACGTGGATGTGAATGGCCTATCCAGTCCTACTCTGGGATGAAAACGCTGACGAGGCGGCCTGCACGGGATGCATGGCCTGCGTGAACTTCTGCCCTACGAAGTGCATGACAGCCACCGTCGCCCGCAACCCGCGTCACGGGGCGGGCCAAAGCCTTCGTAAGACGGTCGCCACGACATTCACCGTCAAATTGACGGACTGTATCGAATGCGGCATCTGCGTCGATGTCTGCAAATACGATGCCATCGCGCTCAGCTACGCAGGGCCGCCCCTCGCCCGTGGGTTTGAAGGTGGAATGGCGGACATGACCGCGCTTCTCCGTCTTGGTGAAAAGACGGGTAATTCGTCCGCGACCGCCTCCAAAACCGCGGCGTCAGCCGTCAATGACAAACTCAAAGCCGCCTACGATCGTCTGCCGCCTGCCTCAGAGAGCGACGCCGCGCGGCGCGCCCGTTCACGCCTCCGCAATACCAAGCCGATCAAGGCCGATTTTGTAAAGCGCAGACCGAAGGCCTGACGCCGGTTTCCACTCTCGTTCCCCACACCGTGAACCCGCTACGAGGGCATACGGGCGGGCGGGTGATCGAGTTGCGCCGTTCCGCTGCGACTGGATTTAGGGCAGGCGGCCAACCCTTCATGTGCGCCCAAATCCTCACGCGCGCTACACGCCAGCCCTCTGGTGGTTCACGCGCTGTTCACGCGGCAGTGGTTACTCTGCTGCCAGACCCTGTGAAGCGTTTCCTGCCCGGCAAGGAAGCTCTGCCTGTCGCGCGCCCGTAGGGGACGGTGTACAGGCCGGCGGGACGGAGGAGAGAACAATGTTCAAGAAGATCCTGGTCCCGCTGGACGGGTCGGAGTACGCCGAGAACATAGAGGCGTGGGTTGCAGGGTTGGCGCGCCCGTTGGGCGCAAACATCGTCCTGCTCGCAGTCGTGGACCCGGACGAGTTGCGCCTGCCTGAAACGAGCGTCAGCGTCGGCTACCCTTTGCCGGGACGAAAACCGTTCGACAAGCCGGCCATCGAGAACCCGGTCACAGAAATCTCAAGCAGCGGGGGGCCACCGCCCATCGCGCCGGGGCTCGGCACGCAGGTCGTTGCCCGGGCGGTCGAATTCGCCAGGAACTATCTGGCGAGGGAGGCCCAGCGGCTCGCCGTCGCCGGAGTTTCCGCCAGTTGTCACGTGGCGGTCGGCTCTCCTGCGGAGGAAATCGTCAGGTTCTCGCGTGATAACAGGGTGGACATGATCGCCATGGCCACGCACCGGGAATCGGCGCTTGCCAGGGGTGTGCTCGGCAGCGTGACCGACCGAGTGCTGCACTCAACGTCCGTGCCGGTCATGGCCGTCCATCCCAAGGACATCACGGCGTTTACCGGCAACGCGGGCGCGCCGAACTGCATCGTTGTCCCGCTCGATGGGTCCCCGCTGTCTGAAGCGGCGGTGCCTGTCGCGCTGGACATCGCTGAATCGTGTTCGTCTGAGGTCGTATTCATCCGGGCAGTGCGCTTCCCGTACTACGGGATCAGCGGACCGGGCATCGAATACCTCGCGGGCGACTATGGAATCGCGGAGCAGAGGCGAGAGGCGCTGGACTATCTGGATAAGTTCGTCCGACTGGCCGAAGTGAAGCACCTGAAGGCTCGCGCCCGTTCGGCCACTGGCAACCCGGCATTCCGGATCATCGAAGAAGCGGAGGCACTCTAGGGATCGATGATCGTGATGAGCACGCACGGTGCTGGCGGGTTCAAGCGGTGGGTCATCGGCTCGGTGACGGACAAGGTCGTCAGGTCATCCGGCGTGCCTGTGCTGGTGCTCCAGCCGAAGCACGAATCGTCGCCGTTCGACAGGACGTAGCACGCATATGGCCTGCCTCCCCGGGCAACGAGTGAGAGGAAATGCCGTGGGACAGGTCGCCGGAGCCAGCGCTATCTCGCAGACAGCCGAGGGGTCCTCCAGGCCCGGATGTCCAGGGGCGACCACGGGCGGGCCGCTGATCCAGAGCCGGGCCCATGCCAGCATCAGGGCCCGGCTCTTCCCTTGTTGCGGGCCGATGACATTACTGCTAGCTTTCGCGCCGCCCGGCGCACAGCCGTGGCTCTCGCTCGCGGCAAGGTCCGCACGAGGCTGAATGAAGACACGGTGAGTGTGTCCCATGCCTGGTCCTGACAGCAATGGCCCTTTGAGCGGACTGCGCGTCCTCGGCTTCGGCTCATTCATAGCCGGGCCAATGGCCGGTCAGATCCTGGCCGACATGGGCGCAGACGTCATCAAGATCGAGCCCATCGAGGGCGAACCCTGGCGGCACCAGGCGGAGTTTCTGCCCGGTGAAAGCCGCGTCTTCCTGCCCTTGAATCGGGGCGTCCGCAGTGTGTGCCTGGACCTGAGGAGACCGGAGGCTCAGGCCGCCCTGACGCGCATCACCGCGACCGCAGATGCCGCCATCTCAAACCACAGGCCTGACACTGCGTCGAAGCTCGGGATTGACTACGAGTCGCTCTCGAAGATCAACCCCCGGCTCGTGTACGTCGAGGTCACGGGCTACGGGCACAAGGGGCCGCGTGGTGACATGCCCGGCTTCGACCTGATCATGCAGGGCTTTGCCGGTGTGGTCACGGCCGAGGGCAAGGTCACGCCGGACCATCAACCTGAGGTTGTCTGGTCGTCATCTTTCATTGACTTTTCCACCGCGTACGCCGCGGCCGGCGCGGTCATGGCCGGCGTCATCGCGCGCCAGCGGACGGGCAGGGGCCAGAAGTGCGAGACGAGCCTCTTCGCCAACGCGCTGAACATGCAGTGCATGCGCGTTGTGCGGCTTGAAGGCAAGCCCACGGCCGCGCAGAAGTGGCACGAAGAACAGCTGCCGATTCTAAAGGCGCAGGGCGCGTCGTACGAAGAGCAGGTTGATGACTATAAGAAGCTGACCCGGACGGCGATCTACCGCACCTATTACCGGGCGTACAGGACAAAAGACGGAGCGCTCTGCCTGGGAACGCTTGCAGTGCCGGCGCGCCTCAGGTTGCTCGATTTCCTTGGGCTGAAAGACCCGCGTGTTCAACAGCCTGGGTTTGATGAGGCGTCGGAGGAGGGGAAACGTGTCGCGTTGGAGGTGCAGGCCGAGTTCGAACATCGTTTCGCGGCGCAGACAACTGATTACTGGTTCCGCGAACTTCGCGCACGCGACGTCCCGTGCGAACCCGTGCGCTTTACCGAGGAGATGCCCTACGACGAGCAGGCGTTGGCGAACGACTACGTCATCACGCTGGATCACGCAGACGGGTTCAGGTTCACAGCGCCGGGGCCGATCATCCAGTTCTCTGGCGGCATGCCTGAGAGGAAGCCGTCTCCAGGGCTGGGCCAGCACACGGAAGGCGTGCTCGCCGAAGCCGGGTATTCGCAGGCCGAAATAGCTGCGTTCGTCAGGTCTGGCGCGGCGCGGTGACTCCCCTCTCCTGCCGGGAGAGGGCTCCCGGGTGAGGGCACAGTGAACAGGGCCGGCAGTCAACAGCAGCCCTTATCCTGATCCCGGCAGGCCGGGACGTAGCGGATGGACCTGACACTGGCCGCGCTTCCTGAGCGTAGCGGAAGGGTTCCGACCGTTCCCCGTCTCCAGGCAAGGGACGGATTGCCCGCGGTGAGCGGGGTTATGCTTCTGAATCATGTTTGGTTCAATCATCCGTTCCATTGAGCGGACGTTCGTCTATCTACCCGAGCGCGCGCTGAAGGGCACGCCCGCGCACATCGGCCTCCCGTACGAGGATGTCTGGTTCCGGGCTGAAGACGGGACAAGGCTGCACGGGTGGTGGATCCCTGCGCCGGTTGGGGAGCGCCGGGGTGAAGGCGAGACAGGTGCCGCAGACCAGAGGCGACCAACCGCGTGGCTCTTCTGCCACGGCAACGGCGGCAACCTGAGCGCGCGCCTCGACCAGTTGCTGGACATACACCGTCGCCTGAGGGCCAGCGTCTTCATCTTCGACTATCGAGGCTACGGGCTGAGCGAAGGCGTGCCGTCCGAAGAGGGGACATACGCGGACGCCCGGGCCGCGTTGGGTGAAATGAGCGCCCGGCTCGGGCAGTCGCACGGGCAGACCGTCTACTTCGGACGCTCGATGGGCGGAGCGATAGCGTCGAAGCTCGCGATCGAGCGACCTCCCTCCGCGTTGATACTCGAATCCCCGCCGCCGTCATTGCCGGAGGTCGCGCACCTGCACGTGCCGTGGTCGCGTCTCTGGCCGCTGAGACAACTCATGCGGACGCGGTATGAGACCGTGAAGCACGTCCGGCGCGTGCATGCGCCGGTGCTGGTAATACAAGGTGGGCAGGACTCGGCGGTGCCGGAACGATTTGGCCGGAGGGTGTTTGATGCGGCGAACGAGCCGAAACAGTGGCTGCTGCTCCCCGGCGCGGGACACAATTTCGCCGACCTGACCGACTCGGACGTGTATTACGGGGCAATCAGCGGGTTTCTCGCGAGGTATGCGTCGTCATCGGGCGGGCCACGTCTTGACTCGTCGATCCGGAATGAGGGCGGCCGTTGATTACTGGCGTTGTTGATGATGCCTTCACCCTCTCCCTTCGGGGGAGAGGGAATGGTCAAACCTGCTCCACGTTGACCTGGACGTGGGTCTTCGCCGCCGCCAGAAGCGCGACGAGCGCGGCTGTGTTCCGCAGGCCGTCCTCGGCCGGGAACTCAGGCGCCTTGCCGGTGAGGACGCACTCCGAAAACTCGTCCAGCTGCACACGGAACCTGTTCGGCGCCGGCACGGCTTCCGTCCGCTCCTTGTCCCCTGTTTTGATCACGACCGGGCCGCTGTCGTTGAACATATCGGGGATCTCGATGCGCCCCTCGGTGCCGATGGCGACGAGGTCGCACCGGCGCGGCTGTTCCAGGCTGCTCCCGATGATTGCGACCGCGCCTCCGGGGAACTCCAACAAGCCGGAGAACGTGGTGTCCACGCCCCAGCCGCCGCTGTCGTGGGCGAAGCCTGCCGCCCGCACCGGCTCGCTGCCGAGCACGAACCGGCAGGCGTAGACGGCATAGCACCCGGCGTCCATGAGGCCGCCGCCGGCAAGCTCCTTGGAGAACCGTACGTTGCCCTCCGGTTTCGCAACGCGGAACGTCAGCGCCGCGGCAACGTTCGTGACGCGGCCTATGGCGCCCTCGGCGATCAAGCGGCGCGCCGTCCGCAGGTGCGGGCTCCACCTGTGCGTGAACGCCTCGACGAGCAGGACCTTGTTCGCCTTCGCCGCGGCGATCATCCTCCGGCCCTCGTCAACAGTCACGGCGAGGGGCTTTTCGCAGAGGATGTGCTTGCCCGCCTCCGCGGCCTTGATAGTCCACTCGCAGTGCATCGAGTTCGGCAGGGGGTTGATAACGGCGTCTATCTCGCGGTCTTTGAGCAGCTCTTCGTAAGAGCCGTACCAGCGCGGGATGGCGTGCTTTTCCGCCGCCTGTCTGGCCTTGTCCGGGCCTCGGCTGGAGATGGCGACGACTTCCGAATTGGCGGACTCTTTTGCCGCCGGGACGTGCCGGTTAAGTGCGATCTGAGCGGTGCTTATGATCCCGTATCGGACTTTTTTCGCGGACATGTTTTCACCATCTCCCCAAGCCCTCCCCCATCGAGGGGGAGGGGCCTCCGGGCAGACTCCTAAGTAGCGATGAGACTCCGGTCTATCTCGACGCCGAGGCCGGGTCCCTGCGGCACCGCCAGATACCCGTCCCGGTCCACGAGCGGCGGGTTGGCCATGATCGAGAAGCGGTGGCGGTAGTCGCCGATGGGCGGGTCGTTCAGTAGCTCCAGGAATGGCGCGTGCGCCCACGAAGCCACGAGGTGCAGGTGAGCGATGACGCCGATGTTCCCGCCGCCGTGGTGCGGCACGATCTTCTTGTTGTGAAGCTCCGCCAGCACGCCGATCTTGCGCAGCGCGGTCACGCCGTCCAAAACCATGCTCTCCGGCTGCAGGATGTCGTACACGCCCTTTTCTAGCATCAGGATGAACTCGTCGAGGCGCGGGTTGTTCTCGCCGCCTGAGATCGGGATTTCCACGCGCTTGGAAAGCTCGGCAAGCTGGTCGAAGGCGTAGCGCGGCAGCGGCTCTTCCAGCCAGTACACGCCCATCTCCTGCAGGCCGCGGGCCGTCTCGACGGCGCGGCGGAAGTCCCAGCGCACGCCGGGTTGCCACGACCCGTTCGACTGCGCCTGGTTCCCGTCAACCATGATGGTCATGCGGTCGCCCACGGCTTTGCGCACGACTTCCACGGTGCGGAGGTCCTCTTTCATCGTCTCGTGGTGCAGGCGGAGCTTTATCGCCTTCCAGCCCTCTGACAGAAGTTTCTGGGCCAGAGCGGCGCGCTCCTCCGGCGTGCCGAGCAGGACCATGCTGGCGTAGGGAATGACCTTGTCGCGCCCGCCGCCCCAGAGTTTGTACAGGGGCTGGCCGCTTGCCTTGCCGATGATGTCCCAAAGGGCGATATCCGCGCCCGCCGTACCGCGGTAGGGCGCGCCGTGGACGAAGTAGCGCAAAGCGGACGAGTGCTGTTCGATATCGAACGGATCCTTGCCCAGGAGGTAAGTCTTGACGCCGGCGGCGAGTTGCGGATCCATGCCGGGGCCGATGCCTGTGATGCCGGCGTCGGTCTGAATCTCGGTGAACGACCCGCCGCCCACCTGGACGTGCATCTTGTTGCCTATGGCCCAGGCAGGCTCTATCGCGCCCACCTCTCTGACTACCTTTAGGGGGATGACCTTGACGTCAGTGACTTTGATGCGGGACTTTGCCGGTGCGGGCATGAGACGCGCCTTCTGGGTGATTGCCCTCTCCCTGTCAGGGAGAGGGCAAGGGTGTGGGTCGCGAGGCCCCTCTTTCAGCGGGAGAGGGCGAGGGTTAGGGCATCTACCATCTTCATCAAGGCCCGCAGCCAAGAACCACCCTCATCCCGACCGCAGTCCCGGTGTAACCGGGACGGAGCGGAGGGACCTTAGGCGGTGGTGGTTAGGAAAGCGTCTGCATCTCACCCAACCCCGGCGGGACCCCGCGGCAGTTTACACGCGGGGCCGGCCGACCTGGCGGCCATTCAATCTCGCCGCCGCGCCGGGGGCCAGCGCCCCGTGCTGTTGCGCCTCAGGCGAAGCGGTCAAGGGCGGCCCGCAATCGCTCCGTCATAGACGGGACGCCGTGGGAGCCGCTGGTGGAGGCTCGGCGTCGGCCCGGAAGGGCGGAACTGGTCGAGGAGGGCGACCGTGACAGCCCCGAAGCGCTCGCCATTTTCACGGCGCTCCGCCAGGACGTCGAGGGAGTGGTCGCTCAGCCCGGACGATGGCCGCATGTCCGCCGGATAGCAGCGCAGACACTTGCGCTGGCTGACGAGGGCGGGCCTCGGCGTGGCCGCGGCGCACCCGTGCGCCCACGGGCACATGTAGGCGATGCACAACGCAGTCTCGCCCGCGACAGGAGACCCGGAGGTGGACAGGCCGATCCTTGCGATGGCCTGCCTGTGCTCACGGGCATTGCGCCGGTTGCGCCTGTGTGACCAGCTTTTTGGGAAGGACATGGTTGAATGGGCGCTGGCCCATACCGGGAGCCCGCTCCCGTCAAGAGAGCAGCGGCGTCCTGAGCCTTTCCGACAGAGATGGGGCCACTCGGTTGGCTGCGCTTCGGCTGGATGCTCGCACATCCCGGACGGAACGCAAGGAGCTGGTGGCAACACCCGCCCTGTACTTTTCAAGCGCCATGCCGCCTCTGCTAGCATCCGCTCGGCCAACAGACTGTTTCAACATGATTATGGAGGCCTCCGTGCCAGCCCGCATCGCGCCCGATTTCATTTACCGGATCAAAAGCGCCGGAGACCCGCACCTTTCCGCTGACGGCAAACGAGCAGCTTTCACTCTCGCGTGGGTCGAGCCCGGCCCGCCGCAGGTGGGTCAGAGCAGGTCCAGGATCGTTGTCATGGAACTCTCCGGTGGCGCCCTGCAGGAGTTCACACAGGGCGAATCGGACTCCACCGCGCGCTGGTCTCCCGGCGGCTCAATGCTGGCCTTCCTCCGCAAGGACGAAAAAGGCGTCCGGCAGGTCTGGGTAATGCCCGCTGCAGGCGGCGAAAGCAGAAAAGTGTCTGCTCTGTGCGGCGGCGTTTTCGATTACGCGTGGTCGCCTGACAGCACCCGCGTGGCCGTGGTTTCAGATGTTGACCCGCAGGCGGACGACAAGGCCCCGAAGCACCTGCGGACGACGGTTGTGCGGCGCATTCGCTATCGCCATGACGGCATGGGTCTGCGGGGAGAATCGGCCCGGCACATCTTCGTTGTGAACGTGGCCGACGGGGACGCGTCGCAGGTCACCGGCGGGGATGAGGATGACGACTCGCCCGTCTGGTCGCCGGACGGCAACAAGATCGCCTTCATGTCATCCAGAGCCGCAGACCGGGACAGCGTCGCGCGGTCGGAGGCGTATGTCGTTGATGTCGCCACGCGCAAGATGGCGTGCTGGAGCAGGGGGCTATCCCAGGTGGTGACGATGGGCTGGTCGCCGGACAGCGCAAGACTCGCAGTCGCCGCGATGGAAGATTCAGGGCCTCACCAGAGCAAGGGAGGGATGTCGCAGAACTGGATATATCTGTGCGGCCCGCGGGGGAAGCCCGCAGCCATCAGCGACGACTCGGTGCGGCCATCCGGTGCGTACCGCGTATGGCAGGTCGCGCCCGAAATCAGGTGGACGGAGGGAGGGGACATCCTGTTCCTGGCAGATGCGCACGGACAGGCGTACGTCTGCTCTGTGCCTGTCGCGGGCGGCAGTGTGAGGAAGATCGGCCCCGGCGGGCAGTCGCTGGCCAGATGGTCGCCCGATGCGAAAGCAAGGAAGGCCATCGTAGCTGCCGTGACGCCAGGATCGCCGGGCGACCTTCACCTGCTTGACCTCGTCACGGGCAAACAGAGGCAACTCACCGACTATAACCGTGACTATCTGGCCAGCCACCCTCCGGCGAAGCTCGAGAAATTCAAGTTCAAACGCAGCGGCTTCGAAATCGAGTGCCGCGTCTGGTTGCCGCCGGACTTCAACCCTCGAAGGAAGCACCCGATGGTGCTGGACATTCACGGTGGGCCAGCGGGAGTGTTTTACGACGCTTTTTCGCCCTTCCACCAGATACCTGCCACGGCAGGATATGTCGTACTCGCGGTCAACCCCCGGGGATCTTCGTCGTATGGAAACAACTTTGCCCGCGCCGTTGAAGGAGAGTGGGGCGAAGAGGACTATCAGGACCTGATGGCCGCTGTGGACATCATGTGCAAGAAATCCTACATAGACCCGTCAAGGCTGGCGGTCACTGGCTACAGCTACGGCGGGTTCATGTCGGCGTGGGCGGTCGGCCACACGGACAGGTTCAAGGCTGCGGTGGTCGGCGCTCCGTGCATCAACCTCGAGAGCATGTACGGCACCTCGGACATTGGCGTGTCCTTCGGCGAATCCTCGTGGCGCGGCCCCATCTTCGAAAACCGGGCGTGGTACCGCACTCATTCGCCGGTCACATACGCCGAAAAGGTGAACACTCCGGTGCTTCTCCTGCACGGCGAGTCTGATGTGCGGTGCCCGATCGAGCAGTCCGAGCAGTATTTCGTCGCGCTCAAGCGGCTAGGCAAGGAGGTGGAGTTCGTACGGTTCCCCGGCTGCGACCACGGGTTCCTGCGCTTTGGTCCCCCCAACCTGCGCGCCGAGTACTACGAACGCATGCTTGCCTGGTTCGACCGTCACCTAGGCATCGAACGGACTTCGTGATCCCGCGCTCTACGCTTCAGCCATCGCCCGTGGGGCGGGGGTGTGTGAGAGACGCGCGAAAGCCCTCTCGGGGCAGGGAGGTGGGGCCGGAAGATCACCGTTCCGTGAGTGCGCCGCCGTTGATGCTGATGGCCTGACCCGTGATATATGCCGCCCGCGGCGAGCACAGGTAGCCGATCAATTCGGCCACCTCCCAGTCTTCACCCACCCGGCCCATGGGTATGCCTTTCACGCGCTCCTGCCAGAATTCATCCCGGCCCAGCGGGTCCATGCGCGCCGTTTCGATCAGCCCTGGGCAGACGCTGTTCACCGTGATCTTGTCGAGGGCGACCTCTTTGGCGAGCGCCTGCGTGAAACCGTCCACGGCGAAGTTCGAGGCGTTGTAAGCCGCCATGCGGGCCGTGCCGCGCTTGCCGGCGGTGGAGGACAGGTTGACGATCCGCCCGCCCTGACCCTGCTTGAGCATCTGCTTTACCGCGGCGCGCGAACAGAAGAAAGTGCCCATTACCTTGACCTTGATGACGTGCTCGAAGACGGCAGGGTCAACTTCGATGACAGGCACGCGATCCTTGCCGTAGGGAGCGGCGGCGTTGTTGACCATGACGTCCACGCGCCCCAGCTCTCGGATAACGCGGTCGAACAGGGCCTCTACCTGGCCCTGGTTGGACACATCTACTACGACGGGCAGGGCGCGGCGGCCGAGGTTGCGTATCTCCCCGGCGACGCTTTCTATGTCCTTCCACCCGGCCTTCTTCTCATCATCTGGGAAGGTCTTTGGGTCCCTGCCCGTGCCCGTGATGACCACGTCCGCGCCCATGCGGGCCAGGACGAGAGCGCTCTCGCGGCCAATGCCGCGCAGACGGCCTGCGCCGGTGACTATCGCGACCTTGCCTGCGAGTTCAAGTGGGCTGGTCATATGTGCTGTCCTTCTGTTGGTTTTCTTCTCCCAGCGGGAGAGGATCAGGATGAGGCAGAAGAGTTGATGTCATCGGCGCGGCCAGTCACCCCTGCCGCTGGCCCTCTCCCTTCGAGAGAGAAGCGGAACCCTCCGAGGGCTTCAGGGCTTCAGGCGAGCGGCGTCGCGGGCATCATCAACAACTCATCGCGCCGTTTCGAACTCGCATATCCCTACGCTGAAATCCTGGACGAAGCCACTGCCGAGAGATCGTACTTGGATTTGTCGTCAACGACCATGTCTGCGATGTACCTGCCAGTGAGCGGGCCGAAGTGGATGCCCTCCGACCAGTGCCCGATGCCGAGCCACACGCCGTCCCAGCCGGGTGCGCGGCCAATATAAGGCTTGCCATCGGCTGGCATGGGGCGCAGACAGGCGGTCTGGCGCACGATGCTGGCATCCATGATCCTGCCGGAGAACCTGCTGACTTTTGTGATGAGGTCCTTACGAGCCGCATCGGTGGGCGCGCGATCAAACCCGGCGTCTTCGCGCGTTGCGCCGACTATCGTCTCGGTCAGTTTCTTCGGCAGGAGGATGCCGCCGGTGTCGAATCCGCCCAGGCTCACCTGCGGTTTGGGCTGGCCGCCGTGGGCCAGGTCCAGATACAGCATCTGGCCCTTTTGCGGCTTCACAGGGACGGGATAGCCTAGCCACGCCCCGGCCTCGCCAGCCCATGGACCTGTGGCTATGACCGTTTCAGGGGCCGAGATTTCAGAACCGTCTACAAGCCTGACCCCTGCGGCCTTGGACTTGCCTTTTGAAAGCAGGCCCGAAGCCCGCCCAATGACGAGCTTCGCACCGCGCCTTTCCGCGGCCGTGAAGGCGGCGAGGGTGAAGCGGTAGGCGTCAACAGTCGGTTCGATCTCGGACAAGAGCGCGCCGAGGATGTCCCCGGTGAGCCAGGCGGAGAGCGACTTCGCCTGCAAGGGCGACAACCACTCGCTCTTGAAGCCCTCTTTTGCCCGCGCCTTCTGCCACGCCTTCAGGCGGACGGCGCCGTCCTCCGTGAACACGCAGCGCAGGTGCGGGCGAGAGTCGTACCCGTAATCAACGCCCGTTTCGGCGGGGAGAGTCTTGACCAGGTCTACGTGCAGTTTCAGGGACGCCTTCGAAAGCGCCAGGAGTTCACTGGCGCCTGAACCTGTGTAGGGTGTGAGTATGCCCGCGGCCATGCCTGACGCGCCCGACGCGATGCCGTCGGACTCGATGATGACCGGCTTCAGCCCGCGCAGGGTGGCGTAATAAGCGGTGAGGCACCCGATGACCCCGCCGCCGATGATCGCCACGTCCGCCTTCAGATGTTTCGGCACAACTTCAACCACCTTCTGTTTCGCTACTGTCCCGCCTCCACCCCCTCCCGCCGGGAGGCGGGTGACCACGAGAGGTGCGGGTGAAGGGCACATCATAGCCCGGCGCGGCGCGCTCACGCACATGCGCGATGGCAGCGAGGGGAACCAGGCCCGAAGCTACCCCGCGATCTCCGGTTATGGTTAGTGCCCTCGTCCTACGTCGCTTTCGGAGCTCCCCGCCGTCCTCGCGCGCCGGATCCAGCCCTGACAGCGGCATCCGGCCTGAACGACAGCGCGGCACGCCGGAGCGCATCAAGAGCGGCGTTGGCCACGTCCTGCTCGCGCGCGGACGTATCCAGCCGCACGATGGCATACGCCTCGGCATCTTTCGCAGGCTGCCACGCCGCCGCCTGTGCGCGATAGACCTCGGGCCGGCCTTCGGATTCCGAGCGTCCCGAAGCGTAGCGCTCCTCCAGCCGGGCGAGTTGTTCCTCTTTGGATAGAAAACACTCGACGATCACAACGGCAACGCCAGCCGGATCAACCCCGGCGCGGGACAACGCAATCTTTATCGCGCTGGCCGACCTCGACCTGAAGGTGCGCCTGAGAAATGTGCCGTCCATGATCACGGACCGGCCTGTCGCGAGCGTTTCTGCGGCCAGCCGCTCCATCTCCCTGTAAGTGCGGACGGACATCGCGGGAGAATAGAGGCCTTCGCGCACCCCGGAGTCTGTGCGCGCCATAGGGCCGAGGCCTGCCAGCCCCTTGCGGATCACGTCAGTTTGCAGGTGGGCAAAACCCCATCGCGCCGCGATGTGCATGGCGACAGTTGACTTGCCGCTACCCGTCGTCCCGGACATGAGCACGAGCATGAGTGGCCGCGCCGGGCAAGCCCTCTCGACAGCCAATTCGCCAAATGCGTTGGTGTGCCCTGCCTGTCCGTGAAGGCCATGCGTCATGGTGGAGCGCTCCCAAGGTGCCTTGACCGCCGTGTCGCGTAAATGAGGGTGGCCCTCGGCATCATACGGCAGGTCCCTCCTGCAGTCCGTCATCCCGGTCCCGGCCTGCTGTGAACGGGATCTGGGGCGGGGACATATGCCAAAGCCGTGCGCAGCCTCCCCGGATTCCTCCCTGCGCTGCGCATCGGTCCGGAATGACGGCAACAGCCTGGCACCGGGCCATGGAGCGGGACGAGCGCCTCCGGAGGCGGTACAGTGGCCGCGACATATTGGGATTGGAGAGTGTTGCTTGACCAAATCGGACAGCGGGCTTGCTGAAATCATCCGCTCCCGCGCACGAGAAATCGCGCCCAGGGTGAAGGCCATCCGGGAAGACCTGCATGCCCACCCTGAGCTGCGCTTTCAGGAACGTCGCACGGCCGGGGTCTGCGCGAAGGAACTGGAGGGGCTGGGGATCGAGGTCCGGCGCGGGGTCGGCGGGACGGGCGTCGTGGGAGTGTTGCGCGGGACGGGCAAGCGTGGCCCCTCGATAGCCTCGGGGCGGGCGACAACGACAGGGCAGGCCGCGCCCACTGTCGCCCTCCGGGCGGAGATGGACGCGCTGCCCATGGACGACCTCTGCGGCTCGGCTTATGCCTCGAAAAAC
Source organism: Dehalococcoidia bacterium (assembly GCA_009693115.1). Taxonomy (GTDB): domain Bacteria; phylum Chloroflexota; class Dehalococcoidia; order Lucifugimonadales; family Lucifugimonadaceae; genus SHXW01. The sequence goes on from SHXW01000032.1 coordinate 20,572, forward strand.
AAGGGCGTCGCGCACCTGTGCGGGCACGACGGCCACGTCGCCGCGCTAATCGGCGCGGCGCACGTGCTGGCGGGGCTGCGCGACCGCATCCCCGGGAATGTGAAGTTCCTGTTCGAGCCTGCCGAGGAGGCGACGCCGCCGGGCGAACTTTCAGGGGCTGAGGCGATGCTGCGCGACGGCGCGTTCGACGACCCTGTGCCCTCCGCCGTCTACGGGGGACACTTCTACCCGGACTGGCCCGCGGGGGCCATCGCCCTGCGCGTCGGCTCCGCATTCAGTGGCAATGACGTGGTGAACCTCACCATCATCGGCAAAGAGACGCATACCGCCGTCCCGCACAACGGTGTGGACGCGCTCCTGGTGGCCGCGCACATCATCACCGGCCTGCAGTCTCTGGCCTCGCACTTCGATATAGGCGAGGCGGTCTCGATGCACTTCAGCACCGTCTCGGGCGGCAGGGTGTCCAACCTGATCGCAGAGCGCGTGGAACTGGCCGGGACGTTCAGGATCTCGGACGAAAAACTGCGCGATGACATGCCCGTGCGTTTTGAACGCATGGTGAAGGGCATATGCGAAGGGTTCGGGGCACGCTATGAGTTGGACTACAGGCTGCGGAACCTGCCCGCGGTGATCAGCACGAAGCGGGAGGTGGATGTGATGCGCGCGGCCCTGCATGAGGTTATCGGGCCGGACAATACGATCGAGATGCGCCACCCGCGCCTTGCGGCAGATACGATGCAGAACTGGCTGAAGCATGCGCCGGGCGTATTCTTCATGGTCGGCACTGCGAACTCAGACCCGGCGACGCAGTGGCCCTCGCACCACCAGAGGTTCGACATCGCGCCAGAGACGTGGCCGGCAGCGGTGGCGGGCTTCGCCATGACTGCGGTGAGATATCTGGAACAGGCGTGATGTCATTCTGAACGCCGTGAAGGACCCCGTGTCCCCTCTCCCGCCGGGAGAGGGTCAAGGCTGAAGGGCACACCATGAAAGCCAGAGAACTGAAGGCGAAACTCGCAGCGGGCGGCAGCGTCTACGGCTGCATGATCTATTCGGCGAGCGGCCTCCGCTGGGGCCACGTCCTCGCGGGCAGCACGCTGGACTACGTGGTGATCGACTCCGAACACGCCGCGCGTGACCGGGAGAACATCGCCAACTGGGTGCTGCTATGCAAGGCGTATGACATCACGTCCATCGTCCGCGTGCCCTCGACCGAGGCGCACTACGTGGCGATGGCGCTGGACACGGGTGCGGACGGGGTCTTGGTGCCGTACTGCGAAAAGATCGAGGACGTGCGCGCCTGCGTGGCGACGGCGAAGTGGCACCCGCTCAAGGGCGAGTATCTGAACAGGGCGGTGCGTTCCGGACAGTTCCCGTCCGAAAAATCCAGGGCGTACCTGGCGAAACGACACGCCGACCACCTGATCGTCATCGGCATCGAAAGCGAGCCTGCCGTACGCCGCCTGGACGATATCCTGGCGGTGCCGGGGATAGATGCGCTGTTCATCGGCCCGAATGACCTCACGACTTCGCTCGGCATACCGGACGAGATCACGGACCCGGCCTATGTCAAAACGCTGAAGGCAATCGTGAAAAAGGCCGAAGCGAAAAAGGTGCCTGTGATGATCCACCACCAGACGCCCGAAGCCTCCCGCATGTCAATTGATGTGGGCTCTCGCTTTGTCCTGCATTCGTCCGACGCCGGCCTGCTCCTGCGCGGTCTGAAAGAGGACCTCGCCGCCTTGCGCGGCGCCGCCCCCAACACCCGCTCTACCGCGAAGACAGGAAAGAAAAAGAGTCCCGGCGCGCTGCGGGCGCAGCCGTTCCTCGAGGTCACAGAGGAGACATGGGACTGGACGATGGACACGGTGTAGCGCCACCCTGCACCCTCGCGCCCAGATGGCACCCGAGGGAGAGGGGAATTCGGGCCTGGCCGTTACCGCGGCTTGAAGACGAGGAACCGTTCGGCGTACCTGGCCCCGATCTTCTCCCCTGATTCCTTGCGCCATTCCCGCATCATCTTGGGCGCCGTCTCGGCGTTGACCTGGGACGTGTGTGCGAGCAGGGCCTTGACCGCGGTGCGCATGTCCCGCTCGGGGATGGGGTTGTAGTGGTCGGCCTTGTCACCGAGGAACATGATCCAGACCTGTTTGACCTTGTGGGTGTCGAACCCCTCTTCCAGAAGTTCTGGGAAGGTCATGTGGTCACGGGCGGCAGGATAGACGGCGGAAAGGGCGGCCTCGCCCGATGCGAAGTGGTCCGGGTGGCCCAGATAGCCACGCGAGGCCAGTTCACGGGTGGGGCTCAGGCACACAAGCACCTCGGGCTTCCACCGCCTGATTTCGCGGGTGATGTCCCGCCGCAGTTCCAGCGTGGGCTGCAGATAGCCATCGGGGTAGTTCAGGAACACGACGTCCTTGAGGCCGAGGATTTTTCCGGCCTCGATCTGCTCCTGCCTGCGGGTCTCGGCAAGCTCGCCGGGCGTCGCCTTGCGATCCTCGGTGCCCTTGGAGCCGTCCGTGCACAGGACATACACAACATCCCAGCCGAGGCGGCACCACTTGGCGACGGTGCCGGAGCAGCCGTATTCGGCATCGTCCGGGTGGGCGACGACGATCATCGCCCGCTTCGCCGTCTTTCCGGTTGTCTCGGCCTGCGGCCCGTTCTTCCCGCTGCGGGCAGAGGCACCGTTCCGGGCAACCCGGGGCTCGGCCTTGCCGTTGGAGGCCGTTGTGCGACCTGTCGAACCCGTCATTGCGCCCGAAAGCGCGGTTGACTTCGCAGCGGTCTTTCCCTTCGTGGTTGCCATGCGTTCCCTCACAAGTTGGGCCTGAATATGTCGCAAACGCCCAAACGGGAAGTATACGCGGGCAGACTCTCACTCCGGCCGAAGGTCCGCCACTCGCTTCGCCATGACCGGCGGTCTGGATGAGGGGAGTCGCCCGCTGCGGGTAAACTGGGGGCCGGTCCTGCGAACGGGCGCTTTGAAAGGCAGAGTCATGTCCAACCCCATTGTCGGCGTAATCATGGGCAGCAAGTCAGACCTTGAGACGATGCAGCACGCAGTGGCCGTGCTTGACGAGTTGGAAATCCCGCACGAAGTGCGCATCGTCTCCGCACACCGCACGCCTGACCTGATGGCTGATTACGCCCGGACTGCAGCCGGACGGGGGATAGAGGTCATCATCGCCGGCGCGGGCGGCGCGGCCCACCTCGCCGGCATGACTGCGTCCTACACGGTTCTGCCGGTCATCGGCGTGCCGGTCGAAAGCCAGGCGCTCAGGGGCATGGACTCGCTCCTGTCAATCGTCCAGATGCCGCGCGGGGTGCCTGTGGCGACGGTGGCGATAGGGCACTCGGGGGCCGTGAATGCCGGGCTGCTCGCGGCGCAGATCGTGGGGATAAAGCGCCCGGAGGTGCAGAAGCGGCTGACCGCCCGGCGCGCGGCCGCTGCAAAAGAGGTGATGGCGATGAGCAAAGTGAGCTTGCCGTTGCCGAAAGCAGGAGAGGCAGGCGGCGCAGCAAGCAAGACGGCAGCGCGCAAGCCGGGGCGACGCGCCTGATGGTAGAGGTGAAGACGCTGCCGCCAGGGTCGAAGATCGGTGTCATAGGCGGGGGTCAGCTCGGACGGATGCTGGCCATGGCCGCCCGGTACATGGGCTATCGCGTGATCATCCTCGACCCCGACCCGGACTGCCCGGCAGGGCAGGTGGCGGACGAGCAGATCGTCGCGAAGTACGAGAATCGCGACGCGGCACGAGACCTTGCCCGCCGCGCCGATGTGGTGACGTACGAATTCGAGAATGTGGACGCAGGGGCCGTGGAGGGCGCTGAAGAGGCGGGGCGGGTCCTGCCTTCCTCGCAGGTGCTGCGCACGTCACAGCACCGGGTCAGGGAGAAGTCTGCGGTCACCGCGGCAGGGTTCAGCACTGCGCCGTTCATGGCTGTCTCTCAGGAAGCAGACGTTGAGGCTGCGGTGCGGACGGTCGGACTGCCCGGCGTGCTGAAGACGGCGATGATGGGTTATGACGGCAAGGGCCAGGCAGTGGTCCATTCTCTCCCGGAGGCACAGGCGGCTTACCGGGAGTTGCAGGGGCGCGGAGGCGGCCCGAAGCCGCACCCGCGTGCCTCTGGCCTGGCCAGAGGGCGCGACAACGCAGACACGGGCGCGGCCGGGCTCATTTATGAACGGTTCGTGCTGTTCACGAAGGAGCTGTCAGTCATCTGCGCACGCGACCAGTCGGGCAGGACGGTGACCTTCCCGTGCACGGAGAACATCCACCGTAAGGGCATCCTGGATGTTTCCATCGCGCCGGCACGCGTCAGCGCGAAGGTGGCGGACGAGGCGAGCGCAATTGCATCGGGGATTGCCCGGCGTCTGGACGTGACCGGCCTGTTGACCGTTGAGATGTTCCTGGCCGCGGACGGGCAGGTGCTTGTGAATGAGCTTGCCCCGCGGCCGCACAACTCGGGCCACTGGACCATTGAGGGTTGTAGAACGTCGCAGTACGAGCAGTTGGTGCGGGTGCTGTGCGGCCTGCCGCTGGGCGCGGTTGATGTGGCGAGGCCGACCGTGATGGTCAACCTGCTGGGTGATGCCTGGACGGAGGCCGGGGGAGCGCCGGACTTTGCCGCTGCCCTGAACGTCCCCGGAGTGAGCCTGCACGTATACGGCAAGACGGAGGCGCGACCCGGCCGCAAGATGGGTCATCTGACAGCGGTGGCGGTGGCCCCTGACCTGGCGCTCGCCCGCGCGCTTGAAGCGCGCCAGCGGTTCA
>SHXW01000007.1 GCA_009693115.1 Dehalococcoidia bacterium
GCCGGACACGATGCGCGGGCCGGACGAATCAAAGTTCAGGTCAAAGCCGTGATACGGGTTGCGTCCCGTCAGGCTTCCTCCACCCGCTGCGCCGGTGACGGCGAACATGCCCTTGGCAAACGCCTCGTCGATGGCGCGATAGAGCGCAGGGTCGGCAAGGCCGGATATGCCTGAAGAAACAGGAAGGGCAATACCGGCCGCCGGGGGCGACGGCGGAGACGCCGGGCGCAGCGCGGTTGCCAGACCGGCGATGACCACGGCCATTAGAGTGACGAGGACGAGTGCGACCAGGGGGTGACGGGGGTCAACGGCGAACCGTGCACGGGGGCGCATGCCGCGTACGCCAATGACAGAAGCGCCTGTGACCAAGTGTTTTCACCCGCTCGGAATGTCCGGGAAATTAGGGGACATGCAGGGGGCCATGCGGGAGGCCCGTCACGGGCGGAAGGCGCAACGCGCTCCGTCCAGACATGTGACCCGTCAGGCACAAACCGCTGCAGTATGACAGGTCTGCGGGCCGTGGGTGCGCCGCCGCGACAGGCCCCCGCAATGCGATAGTCGTTAAATCCCTGCGAGCATTGCCTTGATGGCGGACTCTAGTTCGTCCTGAGTCGTGAACGCCTCGAACCGGGCGAAGATAGTCCCATTGCTGCCGATCAGGAATGTCCACGGCTCGGAACCCAGGCCCCACTCGGTCACAGCGCGGGACACCCTGCCGATGGAGACGTCCCCCTTCTCCAGCATTTCTCGTGGGTTATCGTAAATCTCGACGTGGAGAAAATTAACGCTGTTGCCATGTGCCAGCTGAAGGTTATTGATCACGCCCAGCTGAGGGCCACAGGTCTGAGTCGTACAGAATGCCGGGGTGGAAAAGGTCACCACAGTGGGCCTGCCTGACTTCACGGCAGCGGCAAGGCTCAGGCTGTAAAGGCTGGGAACCGGGCTGGCAGAGCTTGTTATCTGCAGGAGTTCGGCCGCGCTGAACGCCACCTTCGTTTCAGATGCCGGAGCTGCTTCTCCGACGGCCGGAGAGGATGTCTTTTCCTTCACTTCGACGAATGCGCTTCCGCGAAGTGTTCTGCCGCCCTCGTTGAAGGTCACGGTGAACTCCCATGCCCCGGCCCTGTCAAACTCCGGGTAGCCCACGTATACCCCGTTCCTCACCGGCCAGGCGCGCCACTTCACATCGTCCAATCTCTTTGCGCTGCCCCCTGTGGAAAGTTGATACGTCACCTGCAGGTCCTGAGCGCGGTCGTTCACGCTCGTCATATCCAGGCGGAGGATGGCAAGAGGCAGCCGGTTCTTGCCGATTCTAAAGTCTCGCCCGACGCTGATCACGTTGAGTTCAGGGTTCTGCACCGGTGCAGCAGTGTCTGCTGCGCACGCGACGGAGAACGTGACCGCCACGGCGGCGAACAGTCCGAAAAGTGCCTGTGTTCGAAAAATCTTGGTCTCCCCTTCGCGGGTCTGATAGTGAGTCAAGGCGCGGCGGTGCAAAGTATCTTTGCCGAGGACAGCGGCGATGCGGGCCCTGCCTCCAGAGAATACGGCGCGGCAGCCACCCGCGGGTGAGGGTGGAACCGCAGACAGGGCAGGCGGACGAGCGCAGCCCCGTCGCGGCTACTTGAAGGTCAGCATACGCGTTGGGTTGTCCACGAAGACCATGCGCAGCAGCTCCTCGCTGAAGCCCAGTTTGCGCATGCGCGGCGCCACGCGCGCTATCAGGTGGTCCCAGCCGTGGCCACCGTAAGTTTTCAGCCTGTGCTTGGTGCAGATGTCATGCGCCAGCAGGATGCGGTCCTGCCTGCCGAGGCCGGCCACGTACTCGATCATCTGAATCCGTTCATGGTCCGCGGGCATGTACGTGTCAGCCGCGAATGGGTAGTACGACGACTCATGACCGAAGAGGTCGAAGTTCAGATACGCGCCCGACTGCGCGGCTTCCTTCAGCGCTCCGCGATCGTAAATCGTCCGCTCAATGTGGCCCATCACCGTGCGCTTCAGGTCACCGCCCCATCCGTCAACTGCGTTCAACAGTTCCATGGGCGCCTTCTCGTTGCGGCCGGGGTGTATGAGCAGGGGCGCACCCGTTTCTATCTGGGCGATCACCGCTGCGTGCAGGCTCTTCTTCTCGGATTCCGTCCACGGCCACGAACACCCGATCTCGCCGATGATGCCCGCTCTTATCCCGGCGCCGTCAACACCCTTCTCCACGTCACGGATGATGCTATGTGCGACCTCGTCAACCCCGGCCTTCCTGAACCAGTCCGAGTGCGTCACTCCAACGTAGTACCCGGCGCCCATCACCACGTTCAGACCTGTCGCCCTGGAAACTCGTGCCAGCGCCTCAGGATCTCGGGCGAGGCCCACTGATGTCACATCCACGATGGTCGAGCCGCCCGCCTTGAAATACTCCGCGGCCTCCCTGATCGTGATCTCTTCGTCGAGTATCTGAAGGTTGTCCAGGCTGCCGTTCCAGTTGTAGCGGACCCAGCCCAGGTTTTCGAGCGTCACCTTTTCACGAGATACCCTCTTCCCAGTGGCGCCTTCCGGTTCTTGGAACACAGGCCGGAAGTCGATGAATAAATGCTCGTGCGTCAACGTCACGCCGACCTTTGCCGGTTCGATGGGCCCGAGCACCGTCAGCACCTTGCCCGTGGCGCGGTTTTTGGACACGGGATGTTCGGCGGATGTCATTGATCTGTTCCTGTTGATTTCAAGGGGTCACGTCAAGTCATGGGCACAACCCCGCCGGCGGCTTCAGTACCGCGACCGGGCCAAAGGGGCCAGCCCGGTGCCAGGTTTTTGGGCTGGCACACGAGGTAATCTTCCAGCGGGAGATGGCGGTTGCCAGACGCAGGTGGCCGGCCGCAGGTGGGTGGTGGGGGAGCAGCCCAACCGGTTATCCGAATGCCGGGTCCATGCTCACCGTGAGCCTGCCCACATCCCGTGTCTCTGCGTCGCAGAACCACAGTACGTTGTCCTTGATCGTCATCCCGTGCACCTCGGTCGGATTCGCGACGCGGAACATGTCATAAATGCGCCCGTCCGAGATGCGGACCTTGCTCACCACGCCCATCGCCGTATCCGCCGCCCACATCATCCCCTCCTCCCTGGCCCAGGCGATGCCATGCACCCGGAACCCCGGCACGCGGCAGCGGTGGACCTCCTTCCAATTCACGGGGTCCATCACGTGGATCATCTGGGAAGGAGGCGACGCAACGTACAGCTTCCCATCCTTCCACTCCAGGCCATGGTCACCCGTCTTGCGTGCGTCCGGCAGGCCTTCGCGCGGGGCGTTGATGCCAGCGCCGGGGCTGGGAAGAATCGCCAGGGTCTTGCCCGTCTTCAGATCGCACTTGTGGATTTCGGACGAATAGGTCGAGGCAATCCACAGGAACCCGCCGCCGATTGTTATGCCGGACGAACGGTCCGTCGTCGTCTGCGCCTCAAACAGCGTCTTGCCTGTCTTCCAGTCGAGCTTGTATACCTTGTTGTCGCGCTGGTCTATGTACCAGAGGCCATCGGCAGCTGCCTGGAGGCCGTTCGGCTGCGGCCCTGGACTTAGAAATAGTTTTTCAACCGTGGCGATCTTGACCATTGACCCGCTCCTTGCTTTTTGATGCGCGGGGTAGTGTAACGCTCCATGGCCGCAAAGTGGATGCCCCCCAGACGGCATACTGTTGGGAGTGAGTTCCAGCGCAAGGCGAAAATAGTGGAGGAGAGGCCATGAACGGCATTGTTGAGGCTGTCAGCATCAGCCCTGCACACACCATGGCGAAGGCCACCCAACCTGGTATCCGGCTGCTCGTGGGTCTGGGTGTCGAAGGCGATGCTCACATGGGCGCGACGGTGAAGCACCGCTCGCGTGTCCGGCGTGACCCGTTGCAGCCCAACCTGCGGCAGGTCCACCTGATGCACGGTGAGTTGCTTGACGAGTTGCGCGCGGCCGGCTTCGCCGTCGCGCCGGGCAAGATGGGTGAGAACATCACGACCCGGAGGGTTGATCTGCTGGGCCTTCCCACCGGAGCGCGGTTACATATTGGCGAACAGGCGGTGGTCGAACTGACGGGGTTGCGCAACCCCTGTGAACAGTTGAATGGCATCCAGCCGGGCCTGATGGACCGGGTGTTGGGAAGGGACGATCAGGGCAACCTCATCCGCAAGGCCGGAGTGATGGCGGTTGTGATCGCAGGCGGCGAGGTGCGTCCCGGCGACGTCATTCGGACTGAGCTTCCGCCGACTCCGCACAGGCCGCTCTTGCCGGTCTGAACACGGGCCAGTCCCGAAATAAAGATGAAGAGGATGCTTCACGCCCCTCACCCTCGCCCTCTCCCTCAAGGGGAGAGGGGAAACGATCACCCTCACCTGAATCCTCTCCCATCGAGGGAGAGGGGAGACGGGCACGGCGTGCCATGCCCCTACGACTATCGGCCTGTTTTTCGCACCCGGGTCTGCGGGTCGTTCAAGAACTGTCTCTTCAGGGCCATACCCAGCCCCGGTTCGTCAGGCGCGTACACGACACCGTCTTCGATGCGCGGCAGCCTGTCCACCACCCTTGGGTAGACCTCGCGGTTGAAGGCCCGCACGGTCTCCTGCACGATGGCGTTCGGGGCGTGTATCGAAAGGTGCACCCCGGCCATCAGGTTCACGGGGCCTGTGCAGTCGTGCGGCGTGAGCGGGACCTTCGCAGAATGGGCCATGCCGGCAACCGCCTTCGCCTCGGTCAGGCCGCCCACCCAGCACACGTCCAGCATGCACACTCCGACGTGGCCGCGGTCGAACAGTTCTGTGTATGCCTCTTTCGTCGCGAGGGACTCACTCGCCGCGATGGGGTTCCTGCTGATGCGAGCGACCTGAGCCAGGCCCTCAACGTCCTGCGCGCCCAGCACGTCCTCCACCCACATGAGGTCGAATTCGTTGAGCGCATGGACGATCCTCATCGCCGCGGGCAGCGACCATGTCCCGTGGATTTCAGCCGCCACCTCCATCCTGTTCCCGACGGCGTCTCTGATCTTCCGGAAGGGCTCCAGCCCCTTCTCGATGTCCGACGCGGAGATGAAGTGCCCGCCGGTGCTGTCGGCGAACTGGTCGAACGGCCATATCTTCATGCCAGTGACGCCGTCCGCCAGCAGGGACTCGGCGAGCCCGCCTGCGTCGTTGAGGAACCACTGGAGGTCGTCGAGAACGGGAAACAGGGATTTCGCAGATTCGGGGCCGGATTTTTTGACGCCCGATGAACCCCTCACCAGCGCCCTCTCCCGCAAGGGGAGAGGGGGAAAGCCCGCCGGCTGCGAAAGCCGACCAGCCCCCTCGGACGGGCGAACGGCATACGCCGCTGAAGCGCAGGTGTTGTAGATGCGTATCGAGTCCCGCGCCTTCCCGCCCATCACCTTCCACACCGGCTCGCCACGCGCCTGCCCGGCGATGTCCCAGAGGGCCACATCGACAGCGGAGACCGCCCTTGTCCACGCGTCCCGCGTCCGCCATATCCTGCCGCGGCGCAGCAATGCCTCGTGCAGGCCCTCCACGTTGAGCGGGTCGGAGCCGATCAGCAGGCCCGCCATGTCGGCGTGAATGCACTCCTCGACCGCGCCCGGCCCGCCCGTCGTCTCGCCGAGCCCGACGATTCCCGAGTCTGTCCGCAGCTGCACCCACACGGGCCGCGGGTACCACGCGCACCTGACCGTTTCGACCGAGGTGATTTTCATTTCGATGCCTCGCGAATATGAGCAACCTTCGGGGGTTCCCCTCGCACATTAAGGGAGAGGATTACGGGATTCTTCGCTGCGCTCAGAATGACAGAGCGGGGCCGTTCGGCGGACCCAGGGCTCGTACAGGTTCGACCTTCACCGCATGTCGTGAAAGGCCGAGAGCGCAGTCGTGCAGAGGGTACCGCCGTCAACGGGCAGCACCGCGCCAGTCACCCAGCGCGCTTCGTCGCTCGCGAGATAGACACACGCCCAGGCCACGTCCCACGCCGTGCCCTCGGTGCCAAGCGGAGAGGCGTTGCGGCGCGCCTCGCGCCATTCAGGCGTCATTGTCCCGGCCACCATTGGCGTGTAGAGGAACCCCGGCGCGATGCAGTTCACGCGCACGCCCTGCCTGCCGTGCTGCACAGCCATCGAGGTCGTGAGCGTCATGGCGCCGCCCTTTGAGACCGTGTACGGGACTGTTCCCGTGATGCCTATCGACCGCAGAGCGGATATGGACGAGATATTGATGATCGAGCCGCCACCGGCCGCAGCCATCACAGGCACAGCGTGCTTGCTCGTCAGCACCATGCTCTTGAGGTTCACCGTCATCACCTGGTCCCACTCGTCCTCGTCAACCGTCACGACGGTGCCCTTGCCGAGGATGCCGACGTTATTGACCAACACATGCAGGCCGCCGTACCGGGCCACCGCAGCCTCCGCCATGGCCTTGCATTCTGCGGACTTCGTCACGTCAGCAGTGAACACAGATGCCACGCCGCCCTCGGACTCGATCTGCCGTAACGTGTCCGCAGCACGCGCCGCATCGCGGTCCACCAGAAGGACGTTCGCGCCTTCACGGGCGAAAAGCGTCGAGATCGCCTGACCCGTACCGACGCCTGTCGCTCCCGACCCCGCGCCTGTCACTACGGCGACCTTGCCTTCAAGCCGACGCGTGCCTGTCAGTTGGTGTGTCACCACTATCTGGCCTCTCTGCGGAGCGCCTTGCGGATTTCCTCTGCGACCAGATACGCCGACGCTTTCTTTGGGTCCGGAACCACCTTCAGCAGTGTTTTTGTGAACCCGAAGGACATTCCCATCTCAGGGTCGGCGTAACCGAGGGAGCCGCCGTAGCCTCCGTGTCCGAAAGCCCGCCTTGACCTGCCCATCGCCGGGCTGCCTCCCCCCTCGGCGCTCCCGCCAAGACCGTAAGCCAGGCCACGCACGACACGCCGGTTGGCGACCATGTCCACCTCGTCTGTATTGACCTTGCGGACAAGATTCACCGTACGTTTGGAGAGAATGCGCGCGCCGTCGAGTTCGCCGTAGCCCGCGAACATGGCGTAGTGGCGTGCGATCGCCCGGGCGTTCATGATGCCGCCCGCGCCCGGAAGCGAAGCGCGCCGCAGGTCCGGCCGGTTCAGGGTTTCAGAATTCATGAACAGAGCCGGCATCGCCTGCCTGGTCAGGGAGCCGGGTAGGATCACCGGCGCGTCAGGAGGCGGAGGCTCGACTCGGAAGGGCGCCACCCGGTTCTCAACGCGACCGGGTATTCCCATGAAGAAGGAGTCAATGCCCAGAGGCTTGCAGATTTCATCCTGCGCGAACTTCGCGATGGGCCGGCCGTCAATCCGCCTCACGATCTCGCCGGTCAGCCAGCCATAGGTGAAGGCGTGGTAGCCGACCTTCGTGCCAGGAGTCCACTTCGGCTTCATTCCGGCGATTGCGCTGCACATGGCGTCCCAATCGCACATCATCTCGGGCGTGGTTCCTGTGGGCAACTGCGGCACGCCGACGCGATGCGTCAGCGCGTCCAGCACCGTTGCCTTGCTCTTACCCTGCGCGGCGAACTCAGGCCAGTAGCGCGAGATGGGGTCACCGTACTGCAGTCTGCCCCGGTCGGCGAGGATGTGGACGCATGTCGCTGCCCACCCCTTCGTCGTTGACCAGCAGGTGAAAAGCGAGCCGCCATTTACCTTGCGGCCTGTCGCCTCGTCTGCGATTCCTGACCAGCAGTCAACGATCATCTCGCCGTCCAGATAGGCGGCGCACTGGAGGCCAACCTCCTGGCCTGAATCCACAAGCCTGTCCATTAGTTTCTTTACGCGGTCGTTGATCTCGGTCAATTGCTTGCCTCCGGCTTTTGAACCCTGTCCCTGACCTGCCTCGTTGGCTCAACCTGCAAGGTCGCGCTGTGCTATCCCGGCAGGCTGCTCAACGGCTTCGTTCCGTGGTGATCCTTCCGCACCATCGCAGGCGTCGAGTAGAACTCATCTCCGAAAGCCACCAGGTTCTTCACCGATTCCTCGAACAACATCTTCCCCTTCTCAGGGGTAGCCAGGTCTGGCCTGCCGCAGATGCCCGAATCTGTGTACTCGCTGGTCCATGAGGTGTTCATGACCGGGCCTGCGCCCCACAGGTCAACCCACTGGAACCTGGACTTCCTCTTGTTGTAGGAAACGTCCTCGTGGACAGCCTTTTCCATCTCCACCATGTCAGCGTCCAGGTGGAGAGCTAAGGACGTTTCAGCCTCGCAGGCGTGCGCGCAGCCACCCGGGAACTCAGACTCGCGCCACTTCTTCGCAAAGTTCGGGTCGGCGGCGGTCAGTCCCCACCAGGATGCCAGCGCCACCTGCGCCTGCGTCTCAATGTTCGCCCGGCGGCATGCCAGATCCAGCGGCGGCATGTTAGAGCCGTGTCCGTTCAGCACGATGATCCTCGAAAACCCGTGATACGCCAGCGACTTGACGATGTCCACGACGTACCGGATGAACGTCTCGTGGTGAATGGTGATTGAACCCGGGAAGTCCATCACATGCGTCGTGTACCCGTACGAGACCGGCGGCATGACGAGCAACCTGCCCGGCGAACGGCGTGCAGCCTCGACGGCCACCGAATTCGCTGTCCACGCGTCCATCTTCACAGGCAGGTGCGGCCCGTGTTGCTCCATGGTGCCCACGGGCAGCACTGGAATCCGCCCCAGCCTCACCGCCTCGTTCACCTCAGGCCATGTCAGGTCCTCATACCGCCACTTCTTCAACTCGGCGCCCTTCGGGTTTCGCGAAACCTTCGCCGGTGCCTTTGATCTCGTGGTCATACTTTTTTACTCCAACGTGCCACTGGGCTCAGCCAGCGGCGCTTGCCTTGTCACTGTAAAACGGTGCTCCTAAGCCCCGAAATCCTCCGACCCTCTGCCGTGCTGCTTCAACGCCTCTTCATCAATCTCGATGCCCAGCCCTGGCCCATCGGGTATCGGCAGCATGCCGTCCCGATCCAGCAGAAGCGGCTCTTTCAGTATCCCGCTCACATACGGCGCAGGGTGCCAGTACTCCAGGTACTTCCCGTTCGGGAAGGTCGCCGAAAGTTGCAGGTCTGCCGCAGCGCCCACAGCCGTGTTCCACCCGTGCATGATCACCTGCATGGAGTGGTCATACGCCGCCTGCCAGATCTTCTTGCACTCCGACAGCCCGCCGCATGTCGTCTGGTCCGGCTGCAAGATGTCACACGCGCCCCTTTCGATCCACGGCAGGAACGCCTCGCGCCGCTTCAAAACCTCGCCCGTTGCGATGTGTACCGGCGACTGCTCCCGCAGGGTCCGATAGCCTTCGATGTCGTCCGCTCTCAACGGCTCTTCAAACCACACCACGTTGTAGTCCCGCAGCATCTTCGAGGTCTCGATCGCCCACTTCAGGTCCCCGTGCCAGAACACATCAGACCCGCCTGCATCTACTATCAGGTCTGACTCGTCACCCACCGCCTTGCGCGCTGCCTTCACCAGGGCCTCATCGCGCTTGCGGTCAACCCTGCCGAACGTCCCCCACCCGAGCTTGAACGCAGCGAAATTCCCTCCCAGCCCCGATTCCAGGTTCTGCACCTGCTCTGTCACGGGCCACGAAAACAGCATCGACGCATAAGGCTTGAGGCGTTCAACATGTCTCCCGCCCAGCAGCCTTGATACAGAAAGTCCTGTCTTTTTCCCGAGTATGTCCCACAGTGCCATGTTCACAGCGCCGATGTACGCCGTCACGTCACCGCCGCGCCCGTACCAGAACGTCCACTGGTGGAGTTTCTCCGTGACTGCCTCTGGCTGCGTCGCATCCTGGCCAATCAGGTGCGGCCACAACACCTTCATCACCGCTTCCGTCATTTCCCACCGCACGCCTGAGCAACCCCAGCCTGAGATGCCGTCCGCGGTATCTACCCGTATTAGCGTCTGGTCATAGCCCCACCAACTCGGGTGGATTGGATGCCCTGCCTTTAGTTTCGGCCTCTGGCTCACCAGCGGAAACACAGTTACATTCGTGATCTTCATACGTCGCTCCGTTGAACCCTCGCTTTCTGAAAGAGGGTACCCGTCCTGAATCGATGCTGAGGGCGAAAGTCGCTACCTGCAGCGTGCTCGTCATTCCGACCCCTGACAGAGTGAAGGGCGGGACCTGAGCCAACAGCAGAATGTACACAGACCCATACCGTCGCCGAACTTGCGGGCCAAACTTGCGGGCCAAACTTGCGGGAAGGTATCCCCCGGCGTGGGCGATGTCAATCCAGCCCATCTCTGAGAAAATGCCTGCGCGCCCTCGACAAGCACACAACAACGTTCTGCCCGTCACGGAGCCAATCATGCGCATCGCCCGCCTCAAAGTCACACCCGTAGCCATGCACGACCAGCCGCTCCTCAACAGCACCGGCGTACATGAGTCCCACCGCGTCCGGTCAATCGTGCAGGTCTGGCTTGACAACGGCCTCACGGGCGCAGGCGAGACCTATGGCGACCAGACAAAAGAGATCGAAGCCAACCGAAATTGGATCATCGGCTGGGACCCACGAAACATAACGCTCGCCCGGTTGAACTACGTAGGCGCTCCCTGGTCTTGGGCCGCGCTAGAGACCGCCATGCTCGACGCCGCCTCGAAGCACGCCGGCCTGCCTCTCTGCGACTACATCGGCGGCCGTGCCCGTACCCGCGTCCCATGGGCTGCATACCTTTTCTACAAATTCGCCGACGAGCAGGGCAGGGGAGAGGTCGCCACAGGAGAAGTGCTCACCCCTGCGGCCTTTGTCAAAGAGGCAGAACAGTTCGTGGCGAAATACGGATTCAAGACTCTCAAGATCAAAGGCGGTTGGTTCCACCCAGATGTCGACATCGAGACCTTTCACCTTCTCCGCAAACGATTTCCGACATCAGAGGGCTATGAGCTGCGCATAGACCCCAACGGCGCGTGGACGCTCGAGACGGCCGCCCGCGTCGCGAAGGCCATAGCGCCGTACGCGCCGCAGTATCTAGAAGACCCCTGCGGCCCAATGGAAGATAACGCCGCTCTGAAAAAAACCACGGAAATCCCGCTTGCTTCGAACATGTGCGTCTCCGCCTTCTCCCATGTCAAGCCGAATGTCCAACAGGACGCGATTGACATCATCCTTGGCGACCACCACCACTGGGGCGGGATCCTCGCTTATAAGGAGACCGGAGTCCTCTGCCGCGTCATGGGCTGGGGCCTGTCCGGCCATTCCAACAACGCCCTGGGCGTTTCGCAGGCCGCCATGCTCCACGCTTGCGCTGCAACGCCCGAACTCAATTACGCACCTGACAGCCACTACCCGTGGACAGACACGGACGGCGATGTCATCAAGGGTGGAAAGTTGCAGTTTCGCGACGGCTTCATGGATGTGCCCGATGCACCCGGCCTGGGTGTCGAAATAGACGAAGGCGCCCTCGCCGCCCGCCATGATGAATTCTTGACACTAAAGTTGAACAACCGCGCCGCTCTCGTACGCCGCCTGGACCCCAAGGCGACTGGCAGGCCCGGCGGCTGGACCGGAGGGCCATGGGCCGAGGAGAGCGTCACCAACTTCCCCAACCACTCTCTCCCGCGCTGGTAAGGGCATACCATGCATTTTGAACAGCTCGCTGGCTGAAAGACTTTTGATTTTCAGGCCACAGTCTTGGCTGGCCGCAAAAAGAGGCGTGTGTTCCCCTCTCCCATCAGGAGATAGCCGGGGCGGGGGTGTGGATCTGAGCCTGTGACTTCTCAACAGCCTTCAGGGAGGTACATACATGAGCGGCGAACTTATCGTTCTTCGCGTCCTGCACATCGTGGCTGGCGCCATGTGGGTGGGCACAGCGGTCTTCATGACCCTTGTGTTGGAGCCAGTTCTGAGAGGCTCAGGGCCAGAGGTGGCAAAGGCAATCGGCCCGAAACTGTGGCGCAGAATGACAGCCCTCATGCACGGTTCGGCACTAACGACTATCGTGTTTGGCTTGGTTCTCATCGCCCGCACAACGGGCCGGGGGTTTGACCAGCTCTTCGTGAACGCCTGGGGATGGGCCATCGGTCTCGGCATGATCACAGCCATCGTCGGATACGGGTGCGGGATCACAAGCGGATTGGCGTTGAAGAAGGCGATTGACATTTCAACAGGCATTCAAGGTCCGCCTCCGCCTGAAACAATCGCCAAGATCACCGCTTTGCGCGGCCGAAACCGCACCTTCCTGAGGATCGCCACCGTGCTGATCATCCTATCCGTAGGCACTATGGCCTCAGCTCGGTACGTCTAGCAGGCGACGCGACCCCCTGCGCTCTGGAGCAGGGGGTCGGGAATAGCGGTCCATGATGTGAGCGCCATGGGCTGGTTCAAGTGCGCATGTCATTCCCAGCGTGGAGGAGAATCCCGCGAGCAAAGCCCGGAATGTGTCTGGGTGACCTCTGTAGTCATGTGCGCAAACTTATCCCTGCCTCACGCGGCTGGGCGGGCGCGCCGGCCTGGATTGCCGTTCACGCGCCGATTGCTCACTGCCCCTGTAGCGATAGTCAGGCCCTGGCAACAGTACTTCGGTTACAACTGAACTGTCCCTCAACCTGGACGCGATCGCATCCGAATACCGCCTCCCGAAACGCATGTCGCCCTGAGAGTTCGCATCATCCACGTCATCTAGCAGCACGCGGCTCGTGATCACAGTCGGCAGGGCGGCGTTGTGTCGGTGTACCACCAGTTGGTACATCTTTTCCTCTGCCCACTGTGTCCACGCCTGCGCCCCGAAGTCATCCAGGATCAACAGTTCCGAATTTTTCGTCCGTTCAAAGAGCCTGTCGTAGGAGGTCGCGCTGTCAGGGCTGAAGGTCCGCCTCATGTGGTCGAGCAGGTCCGGTACGAACCTGAACAACACTGGCCTTTTCTGCGACATCCTCGCCACCGCGATCGCCACAGCCAGGTGTGTCTTCCCGGTCCCAGTTGGCCCCGAAAGGTATAGCCACCCGTGCGGGTCTGAGGAAAACGCCTGGGCCAACTTCAGTGCCTCGTGCAGCTGCTCTCGCTGGTCAGCCGTCGCCCCTGCGCCCCCGCGCGGCTCAAACCGCTCGAACGTCATCACTTGACGCAACCGGGGTTCGACTCCGATGTCCGTCAGGTCGGCATTCATCGCACCGGCCTTGACTTGCACGAGCCGCACGAACGAGGGGTCCATCAGGCGTGACTTCAGCCATTCGTCCATGGCTTCCGGAGCGGTGCGAGTCGTCACAACTGTCGGAAGGCGGTTGTCGTACCTGTACGCAATGATCTGGCGTAGTTTTTCGTCCGCCCAGGGCGTCGCTGTCTGCGCTCCCAGGTCATCAAGCACAAGCAGGGGAGCGGCGGCGGCCAGCGTCAGCAAGTCCTCGAACGACGACGGTGATTTGTCCGTCTCCGTTCGCATTGAGTCCAGTTTTGCATGGAAGGGGCCATGTTCAGCCTCGGACAATTTCGGCGGCGCTCCACCTTCGCCAAAACTTGCGCGTAACCTATCGAGGAACTCCGGCACAAACACAAATTTAGCCGGCTTCCCGAGCCGCATGGCATGGTTTGCAATCGCCGCACCCAAGTGCGTCTTGCCCACCCCGCTCGGACCGTAAATCACAAGCCAGCCGGCCGGGTCAGCCGCGTAGATCTTGGCTGTCTCATTCGCCTTCCTGAATGTCAGAGGGTCGGCAAATGGCTCGCGCCCCTGCGAGTCCATATTCTCGAACGTCTGCCGCGCCAATGCCCCCAGTTCCGAATAGTCCTGCAACCGTTCGACGCGCCTTATAGCGTGCGCCCGCAAAAGGCACTGGCAGGGCACAAGCTTCCCGAAATCAGGTGACCCCACGGGAGCACGCAAACTTAGCCAACGCGCATCGTCGCAGACATCGCAATGACCTTCGAAGCCAGCCTCAGTTCCCTGACCCTGGCTGCCCGCGGGCACGCTGTCTTTCAACGTATTTGCGAATGAATTCGTCTGTAAGGCCTTGCGGAGAATTTCGTCCAGGCTTTCCATCTTTGCCTCGCTGTCCCGGTGCTGCTTGCCCTGATCCCTGGGTTCTTGGAGAGGTGGTAGTCCCCCTCGCCCTTAGCACCGCTGATATGTAGTTCCAGTTTCTGGCATTCGCCGTCACCGCCGCCCGGATTGCACCGATCACATCCTCTTCAGAGTGGTCGATCAGTACATCTGCCATCCGCCCGATCACCACAGGTGTCAGGGGTCCGATATTTTCCTCGTACTCGGTAAACGCCCCGCCACTAGCCATGGCCTCTGACCCCTGCCATGTCTCCGGTGGCTGTTCAACGACACTCGGCCCCGACAAATCGCCACTGCGCGTCAATTCCCGCCGGTTTTCCTCGGTGTTCAGATAAAACCTTGCCCCAGCATGATCCTGTGCGCCCCCGGCTCTCAAAAACGTACCACGCTTCGCTGATGCCTCCAGCTTTGCGTTCACAACGCGTTCCAACTCTTGGCCTGTGGCCCCGAGCATCCGCGCCACCGTTTGATCTGACGACATGTCGGAAGCCGTCACAAACTTCGGGAACCCGCGCTGACGGTTCAACGCCCACACCACCCGGAGGGTCAGTTTCAGCTCTCCGACATCCTCAATTTCCTCGAGCAAGTCAGCGAGCAACGGGTTCGGCACCGGCGTGAACCTCACACCTGCCGGAAAGCCTTTCGAACCGCCAATGTCTGCCATAGTCATCTCTGTCCGAGATAGCGTTCTGGGCGAGGGATCGGTTCCGTGGCTTCAGCCCTCATTCTGCTACCCGCTTGATCTGGTACTCGTCCCCCCAAGGGAGGGGGTCTCACCCACAGCGTCATATTTGCGGCTGTGTCATTCGTG
The DNA here is from genome assembly GCA_009693115.1 of Dehalococcoidia bacterium. Taxonomy (GTDB): domain Bacteria; phylum Chloroflexota; class Dehalococcoidia; order Lucifugimonadales; family Lucifugimonadaceae; genus SHXW01. The sequence goes on from SHXW01000007.1 coordinate 14,813, forward strand.
CCACCTGAAGACCATGGGCTTTACCTCCGCTCGTACGAAGCGGTCTCCGCAGGCACGGGCCGGTCTATGAACTGCCCGAAGTTATCCCGCACAGCCATCGACAGGTTCGCAGTGGGCCCGTGTCGGTGTTTGGCCACAACGATCTCCGCTACTCCCCGCGGGAACGGCAGTTGTGGGTTCGTCCTGTTCCACTCCTCTTCAGACATCGTCTTGTCCACGCGGTGGATGAACATGACCACATCGGCATCCTGCTCGATACTCCCGCTCTCCCGCAGGTCCGAAAGTATTGGCAGCCGCGACTCTCGCCGTTCGATCGCACGGGACAATTGCGACACCGCCAGCACCGGCACCTTCAGATCGCGAGCCATGCCCTTCAACTGACGAGAAATCTCGCTCACTTCTTGCGTCCTGTTCCCGTCTCCCCCTCGTGATGATCCATTCAGAAGCTGCATATAGTCCACCACGACAAAGTCCAGCCCGTGCTCCAGTTGCAGTCGTCTGGCCTTGCCCCGCAGTTCCGACACAGTTTGCATAGGCGTGTCGTCCACATAAATCGGCAGGTCAGACAGGAATCCGATCGAGTTCACCACGCGCGCCTGCTCGTCATCAGTCACAAGCCGGGTACGAATGCGGTGCATGTCCACCCGTGCCTCCGCCGCCAGCAGCCGCATCGCGATCTGCTCCCGCCCCATCTCAAGAGAAAAGATGCCCACCACGGCCCGGCTCGTCGCCGCGTTCCTCGCCAGATTCAACGCCAGCGTGCTTTTGCCCACACTAGGACGCGCCGCCAGCACGATCATGTCGGACCTCTGCAGCCCCCCGAGCAGTGCATCCAGATTCCTGAATCCTGAATTGATGGGCTGACCTGCCTGATCGTCCGCCGCCAACGGCCCCGTCGCTTCCAGATACGGCTCCAGGGCATCCCTTATCGGTACAAAATCCCGGTTCCGGTTCCCTGCCCGGATCCCGAACAGCATGTCCTCCGCTCTGGACAGCGCGTTGTTTACATCAGCTTCGTTTTCAAACCCGATTTGCGCGATCCCGTCGGCCGCCCGGATCAGCCTTCGCATCGTCGCCGTGCGGTTCACAATGCGCCCGTAATGCTCTAGGTGCACCGAAGTCGGCACGACAGATACCACATGGCTCAGGTAGGCACTGCCTCCCGCATCCTCCAAGACGCCCCTGCGCTCAAGCTCGTGCGCCACCGTCACCTGATTAATCGCCTCGCTCCGGTTAAGCAGCGCGATGCACGCCTCGTAGCACCAGCGATTGCGCTCCCGATAAAAATCCTCCGCCTTCAGGAACCCCGAGATCCGCGTCACCGCCTCGCCGTCTATCAGCAGCGACCCGACAACCGACTCCTCCGCCTGGATATCGTGTGGCGGGAGCTTCTCAGTCTGTACCAACGGACTAACCTCGGTCAGCCCCGCGTCAACCTCTCGGTGGCAGCAGGGGAACTGTCCCAGCGAGCCGGGATCATGCAGGGATATGAGAGCTTATGACATCTGTACGCGATCTCAGGACAAGATGTCACATGTCGTGAGCGCGGGAGTGTATCTAGGGAAACCCTGCCGGGAAAGATGGTTGCTGGGAAATTGGGGAGAACTTCACGAGTGCATGTGGAGAACCCTGTCCAGCAGCTAGGGGAGTGGGCCTCCGTCCCTCTCCGTTTGGGATTCTCTGGGCGCAGGAGAGCAAGGGTCGAGGTCGAAGATTGGTCATGATCTTCCAACTTCGCTGCGCACCAGAAGCTCACCGGCAAGTGGGCGTCCGAATCCCTGTTTGGTGTTCGTCTAGGGACGCCATTAAGCAGACACGGCCCCGGTAGAACCGGGGCCGTGTGGCGATCACATCTGACCAAGAGACGCAGGCCCGTTCTTACGCCTTCGCCTTTTCCTAAACAACCGGTGCGTCGTCGGCTTTCTCACCCGAAGGCGCATCTGTCACAGACCCGCCTTCTGGCTTCACCTGCACACGCACTTCAGTCTCAACACCCTCAACCAGACGCAGGCCCACCATATAGGTGCCAAGCTGCCGGATGGGCGTGGGAATGCGTACTCCGCGCCTGTCAATCGTCTTGCCTGTAGAGACGGATATCTGCTGGGCGATCATCGTCGTAGTTACAGACCCGAACAGGCGCCCATTGGGGCCAGCCTTCGCCAGCACTGTCACAGGCGTCCCACGGATCCCCGCAACCAGCTTCCGCCACTCATCAAGCTCTCTCATACGGCGCTCTTCAGCGCTCTTGCGGAGCCCTTCAGTCCTCTTCAACTGCACAGGCGAAGCAAGCATTGCCAGACCGCGGGGTAGCAGGTAGTTCCGGCCGAAGCCGTTCTTAACCACCTTCACATCCCCGGACTGGGCGGTAGGGAGGACATCCTTTAAGAAAATAACTTTCACTTCAAATCACCTTGTGAGTCTGCCCGGCACAGCGTATCCGCCATCGGGAGACACAACCTGAACTTCCCGTTCCTGCCAAACATCCATATTACTTCAGACGCATCTGGGAGGCTAGCGTTGATCTCAACTTGCTCCCCAACCTCACGCCGCGCCCCCTATAAAGCAGGGCTTGTTGAACTTGGCCATCGCGTCGTGTCCTGGTATGGACGCGTTCCAGATCGGCATCGCACTGCAGCGTTTCGAGATACGTTTGTGTGCCTCGCCAAACGCCCTGCCACATTGCTCGGACAGCCCCGACATCCGGATAGTTCCCAACAGGGAACTCCCTGCGCCGCGACTCCTCACCTGACATGCTCCCATCCCACCACTACAGATGGATGATCTGCGCGTGGCAGGAGTGCCCAAGCGTGTCCCGCAGCGCGGGCTGGCCGGGCACGACGACCGCGGTGAACTGTTTCGCGGTCAGGGCCCCGGCAGTCCGCAGGACTTTCTCTGTGGCCCCTGCGTGGTATTCGTTCAACCGCTTCACGGCCTGCCAAAACATTCCCGATCTCTCCTTCAGTCTGGCGGACGGAAACGGCTTGTTTTCAGAACGGGGTGGCCGCGAGAGGCAATCGTATCTAGCGGTTGTTCCGAATCCTCCGGTGAACGTTCACGTTCATGCCCTCACACTCCACGGGTGGGAGAAGGTGTTTCTGCGTCGCCCGTCGAGGCCATCCCCCTGAAACTTCGCTCTAGTCTTGGCTATCCCCCGCCGAGTGAGTTATAGTCCCGTTTCTCAACTGCTTTTCAGGCAGGAGGATCACAAGTGCCTTACGACCCGATCTCCAAACCCCATCTGTCATCCTACAAAGTCCAACCCAACCTGCCCGATTGGGACACAGCTCGCAAATCCCACAGCTGGTGGGACATCTACAAGGAGCTTGACTGGCTCCCCGGTGGCGGGCTAAACAACGCCTACAACGCGGTAGACCGCCACGTAGTTAAAGGATTCGGCGACAAGCTCGCCATGATCTGGGCTGGCAAGAATGGCGAGGAAGAGCGGTACACCTTCCGCGAATTCATGGAACATTCAGGTAAATTTGCAAACGCCCTCTCCAGCCTTGGCCTCAAACGCGGCGACCGCGTCTTCATCTTTCTTGACAGGCTCCCAGAAAATTACTTCGTCTCGATGGGCACCCTCAAGGCCGGAGGCGTCATCGGCCCCCTCTTTTCGGCCTTCGGACCCGACCCCGTTCGTGACAGGCTCCAAGACTCCGGAGCAACCATCCTCATCACCACCCCGGACCTCAGGAAAAAGATCGCCGCCATCCTGCCGGGATGTCCCGCCCTCAAGCACATCATCATCATCAACAAGAACGGCCGCTCCAAAGAGCCGCTCGCCGGGGGAGACCTGTCCTACGAAGCTCTCATGGCAAAGGCACCGGCTGACTTCAAATGCGTACCCACCAGTCAGTACGACTACGCCATCATGCACTACACATCAGGCACCACCGGCAAGCCCAAGGGCGCCGTCCACCGCCACCAGGCCGTCATCCAGCAGTACATCACTGGCAAATGGTGTCTTGACCTCCGCAAGGAAGATATCTACTGGTGCACCGCCGACCCCGGCTGGGTCACAGGCACCTCATACGGCATGATGGCCCCCTGGACCAACGGTGTGACCCAGGTCATCTACGAAGGCGGTTTCGGCGCGAACGGCTGGTACGACATCATCGACAAATACAAAGTGACCGTCTGGTATACGGCTCCCACAGCGGTACGGATGCTGATGCGCGCTGGAGAGGCCCCCGTCAAGTCCCACAAACTGGACACACTCCGCTTCATCGCCTCCGTGGGCGAACCACTCAATCCCGAAGCCGTCGTGTGGGGCAACCGCATGTTCAAACAGGCCATCCACGATAACTGGTGGCAGACCGAAACAGGCGCCATCATGTGTGCCAACTACGCCTCGATGGAGGTCCGACCCGGCTCCATGGGCCGCCCCATCCCCGGAGTCGAAATGGGCATCGTTGACGACAACTTCGATCCCCTACCCCCAGGCAAACCCGGCCTTCTTGTCGTCCGCCCCGGTTGGCCGGCCATGTTCCACACCTATTGGAACCGCGACGAGATGTACAACTCTCGTTTCAAAAAGGGTTGGTATATTACCGGCGATACGGCCCACATGGACAGCGACGGCTACTTCTGGTTCCAGGGCCGTGCCGATGATGTGATAAATACCGCGGGCCACCTCGTTGGCCCGTTCGAGGTAGAAAGCGCCCTTATCGAACACCCCGCCGTCGCTGAGGCGGGCGTCATAGGCAAGCCAGACCCCATAGCCATGGAGGTCGTCAAAGCCTTCGTCTCACTCAAACCCGGATTTGAACCCACCGAACAGCTCAGACGTGAACTGATCCAGTTCGCCCGGCAAAAACTCTCCGCAGCAGTCGCTCCACGGGAGATCGACTTCCTCGCGTCCCTCCCCAAGACCCGCTCCGGCAAGATCATGCGCCGCCTGCTGAAGGCCCGTGAGCTCGGCCTGCCCGAAGGGGACACGTCAACTCTGGAGGATGACTAAAGGGGACATCAGTCGTCTTAGCCGACCACAGTGGACAACCGACTGTTCACATTCCTCCGTTGCCAACCCAAAGGGCGGCCCTGAATGGGCCGCCCTTTGTGCTATCAATCACCCGGCAGGCACGAACCTCTCAAGGAGGCTAGATGAACACCCCAAAGACGCCCATCGCACGCGACGCCACATCAAAAAAACCCCTGACATGGAGGGAGAAGGCGGGGGCGTTCTTGCGCGGCCGGTTCAGTGGCGGCCTCCTTTTTATAGCTCCCTTCGCCATCACCTACCTCATCTTCAAATGGCTATACGACACGGCGGCGGGAGTCTTCGAACCCGTCGTGACCCGGATATTCGGGCATGACGTCCCCGGCCTCAGCGTCGCAATACTCATTGCCCTCATCTTCGCAATAGGCCTCATTGCCATACAGGTGCTCGGACAACGGCTCCTTTACTCTCTGGAGGCTGGCCTCATACGCGTCCCGGTCGTCGGCCCAGCCTTCGGCATGATCAAACAACTCACGGCCACGTTCGAGCAGGGTTCTGGAATAGGCTTCAGCCGCGTGGTTGAAGTGGAATACCCGGGCAAGGGCCTCTGGTCCATAGGCTTCCTCACGTCAATCATCACAAGGGGAACCGACGAGAAATTCGCAACCGTTTACATCCCCACATCGCCTACTCCCAATTCCGGTTATCTGGCCATCATCCGGGTTGAAGACGTATATGACCTTGACATGACCGCCAACGAAGCCCTCCGAATGATCATCTCCGCGGGCATCGCTTCGCCAGCCAGACTCACGCGGGACACTCTGTTCTCTGCTGCACAATACCCCGATCGAGACCCCGGGACGAAACCTCTGCCCAAGGGTCCCTGAGATCGGAACCACCGAGTGCAACGGCAGACGCCTCTGGAACCCTTCAGGTCTGCTCCCGCGCCCCAACCGTGACAGGAGATGCGGACACGCTGAGTTACCGGGTCACCAGATCGAGCGATACGTAGCTGGCCCGTTTCGCATCGTGGAACACGGTGTTGGTCGCCACCATCACCTCGGACGAGTCAAACCCTTTCCCCGTATTCAGGTTCCGGTCAAAGCGCGGGAAGTTACTAGACGAAACCTCTACTCGTATCCGGTGGCCCTTCTTGAACAGGTTGCTCGTCGCAACGAGGTCGATCTCAAACTTCTCCGCCTGCCCCGGTTTCAGTGGTTCCGCTATTGAGCGCGACTTTCTCCACCTCCCCCTCACAATCCCGTCGCACAGGTTCAACGCCTGACCACCTGGCGAGACATCCAGCAGCATCGCCGTGAAGTCCGTGTCAACACATGAACTTGAAGCCCACAGTGTCACCTTCACGGGTCCCGTGACCTCCGTGTCCTCCTTCAATAGCGGAGTCGAATACACCAAGACATCCGGCCGCTCCTCCTTCGATGCTTGGTCCAATGGCCCGGCCGGCAGCCCTCCAGGCCACGGGGCGCAGCAGAGAGGCCCGCCGCGCGTTGGCACCGGTTCCAGCGGGTCGTAGAGGAACGAATCCGGCCTCTCCGCGTCCGGCGCCTCAGTTGAGAGTGTCCCATCGCCTCGGCGGGTGTTCGCCCGTCCGCTCGAATGCAGGTAATACCTGGTTCGCTTCGCTCTCTTGAGTGGCCACTCTTTTTCATCCCGCCAAACATTCGCTCCCATCACAAAGATCCGGACAGGGGAGGCCTCTGTTATCCCCGGTCCTTTGGCAGCGGAGCCGCCCTGAGTCTGAGAGAGAGGGCCGGGTGATGGCAGCGCTTTAACCCCCTTCACGGCGGGAAGGGCCCTGCGTGAGGACATGGTGGACTGCGCGGCCGGCTTCGGTTCAACCTTCCCCATCAGCCACCGCTCGTAATACCGGATGAGCAACTCATCAAGGTCAAGGCCGGTCGTCCCGGCCCTCTGGCCGTAATCAACAAGACCCGAAGCGTTACCGGCCAGCCCCGTGTGCGTCCACGGACCGATCACCAGTTGCGCCCCTGCGCGCGCATCACCGCTTCCTCCCGCCTCTCGCATCCGCTCGAAATTGCGTATGGTCCCCATCAGGAAAATGTCGTACCACCCGCCGAGGTTCAAAGACGGCGTCATCACTTTCTGGTGAAAGTCCTCGATCCTCAGCCTCTTCCAGTATGTATCGTCCGACGGGTGCGACAGCCAGTCGTAGTAGTACTTGGCCTCTTCCTTCCGCACGTCCGGATGCGGCAACAGGGGCAGTTTCCGAAACGCTGCCGACATGTCATCCGCAGCGTCCACCATCGCCTCCACACGCTCGTCAGACAATTGCAACCGGCGCTGCAAGTTGTCCCGGTTCCTTCCGGTCAACGCCCACAGCGTCCACGAAAGGTTGAACCCCAAAGAGAATGCGCCGCCCTGGTATGCCCACCCCTCGTGATAGTCCGAAGCTGTGACAAACGGCGCGATCGCCGTCAGGTGCGGCGGACGCTCCCTAGCCGCCAGCCACTGCGTAGCACCCACGTATGATCCGCCGTACATGCCGACCTTGCCGTCACACCACGCCTGTTTGGCAATCCACTCGACAGTGTCGTACCCATCCTGCGCCTCATTGACGAACGCGTTGAACTCACCTTCGGACGAGAACCGCCCACGTGTGTCCTGAACAACGATCGCGAACCCGCGAAGCACCGCCGTCATCCCTAGGCCACCCGTCCCCGCTGCACGTGCGAATGCCTGTGACTTGTCATACGGCGTCCGCATCAAGATCACCGGATACCGGCGCTTACCAGCACCGGAGGTTTTGGGAGGAACCGGAGTGCCCGGACCAGCGCTGGCTCGCGGTGTGCCCTGAGCCCCTCGGATATCTTCTGTTTTATCCGCAAATTTCCCAGCCCGCCCAGAGACTGTTTGGGATCCCCGGGCGGCGGCCTTCACGGCCCCACCTGCCACCGCTTCTCCCCCCGGCAGGTACACATCCGCATAAAGCGTCACGCCGTCCCGCATCTTTACCGGCAGGTCAAACAGGGCACGGGCACTGGTGACGGAAGACATGCACAAGCTCCTCACGCGGTCCACATTCTCGATAGGCCGACCCTGCCACACAATACATCATCGTAGGGAACCCGAAGAATTGGCCTCAGTGGAACTGTCGGTGCGGGGCGGCACCTTATATTTCCTCAGACATGGGTACGGGGCACGCCAATCCCAGACCCACACCATGCGCATTTTGAGGTGCTCTGAACCGGACGGCGACGGTGGGGCCTTCAGGGTCGTTGGACAGTGCGGACGACTGGTGTCCACGCTGCGCCAATTACGCCACTTCACGTCCTCAATCGAAAAGTTCAACCCGGCCAAACGCGGAGGCTCGCGTGTCCGGCCTGCCAGCCTGACGAACCTGCGTGCCCTGTATCAGCGGTCTCTGTTGCGGTTTCGCCCGTCACCCTTCGGTTTAGGATCCACAGGCTCCCGCTCACCTTCCACTACAAATTGCATGAATGGTGACGATAGCTCTGATAGAAACCAATTCACTGCAGTCGCACACGCCTCCGGACATGACCCGAACGGCCAGTCACCACAATCCTCTGGCTCAATCAGCCTGCTTCCCGGCATTGCCACATGAAGGGCGACCGCGTCAGCATGCGGCAGGAGCCTGCTCTGTCGCCCTCGCAGAACCATCGCAGGTACAGAGACCGCCTCGTGTTGCGACTGACCTGGCACAGGACTGTAGTCCGCCAGGACGAGGGCGGCGAGAGAATCGGGATAGGCAGCAGCCACCGCGCACGCCTGCCGGGCGGCGTCCCCGTGCGCCACAAGCACAGGCGCATCGCCCGCCACTCGCAAGACACTCAGCAAATCCACGGACGACGTATTTTCTAGAGCGATGACGTGGTACTTCTGGCCCATGGCCTCTGCGAACATGCCCCATTCAACTGGCAACCTGTCAGATGCGATTAATACCATCACGGGAGACGCCTGCTCATGCCCCCACTCCAAACCCTTTGACAGCGTCTTCCCGCCGGATTTCAACGTAATGTGCCGTGCTGCCATGAAACCTCCACTTCTTTCACGCTCTCCCCGGGGATTGAGCGGACCGGCATTGAGGGATGTGACCCCTCCTCATTAACTTTGCACTTGGATCTGGTTTCCCTGTATTCAGTGCGCTTGGACTGGGCCTGTCAGAGGGCTACGCCCCGCTTAAGTAGCAGTTTGCGTTGCGTCTTTCGGGGTGGCAACCGAGCAATGTCCAATGCGACGGCCTCGATTATCCCCCTCGTCGCTCCTTCCTGCGGCCGCACGTCTCAATGACGCCCGGTCATACGCCCTATCTCGCTCAGGCGTATTATTGCCGCGCCCTTCGGCCGCGGCAGTTGTTGCATGGCCCACGGTGCGAGTTATCAGAAACCGTTCAGACCTTGAACGCATTTAACGGCAGAGGAGAAATACATGGCAGGCAAAGCCCAGACTGTGGCGAAAGGAAAGTCACCTGACTGGGGTGACATTTATAAAGAGCTTGGCGCCAAACCGATCATCAACGCCATTGGTTCCGTCACACTCCTCGGCGGCTCAACCCCCGTTCCCGAGGTCAAGGAAGCCATGGAAAGGGCCGATTCGGCCTATGTCCCCCTCTGGGAACTGGAAGAGAAGGCCGGGGATTTCATCGCCCGCCTCGTAGGTGTGCCCGCCGCATACGTCACTTCGGGCGCAGGGTCGGCCCTCACCCTCGCCACAGCCGCCTTCATGGCCGGCGAGGACGACAAGAAGATCGAGCAGTTGCCTGACACTACTGGCATGAAGAACGAAATCCTCATCCAGAAGCGGCAGCGCTACTGGTATGACCGCTGTCTTCAACTCGCTGGCGCAAAGCTTGTTGAGTTCGGGTCGGCTGAGAAGACCACCGAGGCAGACCTCGAAAAGGCCATTGGTCCCAAGACCGTCGCCGTCCACTACTTCATGGTCAGCCAGAACCCGGACGCGAACGCCCTCTCCCTGAAAAATACAATCAAGATCGCAAAAAAATACAAACTGAAGGTTCTCGTAGACTCTGCCGGGCAGATCTATCCTCTCAACCTCCTCAGCGAGCCGGTCAACATGGGCGCAGACATCGCCTGCTACGCAGCCAAGTACATGTATGCTCCCCAGTCCACTGGCTTCGCGTTCGGCACAAAGGAATCCATTAACGCCCTCGCCAAGCAGTCGTTCATCGGCTACGAGACGCGTCGCGTCCGTGGTGTGGGGCGGCCGCAGAAGATTGACCGCCAGGAGATCATGGGAGCGGTGGCCGCTGTCCAGCGTTGGGTGACCATGGACCACGAGGAACGCCTTGGCTCGATCGAGAGCCGGAGCCTGGCAATGCTGAAGCCCCTGAAGGGCCTGGCAGGCGTTAATGCCTCGCTCATTAACAATGTCGTCGGGCAGCAACCGTATGGCGTTCAGGTCACGCTCGACCCCAAAACCGCCGGCCTGACGTCCCAGCAGCTTGTAGACGCGCTCAAGGCCGGAGACCCGCCGATCTGGACTAGGACAGGCACCGATGCGGGCCAGACCATCAACCTACACATCTTCGGACTTAACGAAGGCGAAGAATTGATCGTCGGAAACCGCATCGCTCAGATCGTGAAAAAGGCCTCCGCGCAAAAGTAATCAGACCTGCAACACCGGCCATCTTTCTTTGAGATGGCCGGTGTTGCGTTAAGTGCCACTGTCTGCACTGCTCCCCGCATCTTAGGGTGCCCTCAGGCACAACAGCGTTAGGACATGGGTAGGATCCTGACCTGTCACTGAATCACCGTGGCGGAGTGCTCCCTAGGCCTGCATTGGCTCACGCTCAGGCCGGCCCGCCACCCGTCCGCCCCTCCGAGTTCAGCAGCCACTGCCTGGACACCGGGTCGGACCACAACGCCGTCCTGACTTGCTCGATGCACTTCTCACTCTGTATGGCGCGCGCCGCTTCGACAGAGGCACGCGCAGCGGACAGGACTGAGCCATTCTGGTCCGCCCCTGCCTTCACAGCTGCTTTCCGCGCCGCCTCTATCACCGCCCGGGTTGCATCCCCCGGATGCCCTCCGGCTTCGGCGACGCCATGCACAAACCCAAAGGCCACGGCGTGCACCAGCTCCTCACTGAACTCATCAGCCCGTGCCAGGGACCGCAACACGGCCTCCGTCGAAGCATCTGCCACATGGCGGATGTCGGCCCGCTGCTGGTGTCCCGCCCGACCCGCGCCGTGTGATGCCGCTTTGGCCAGTTCAACCGCCTGCACGCTGAGATGTCCGCCCTCGCGCGCCGCTTTTTGTAGGACGTTCTCCAAACCGTGCACCAGGAGCACGGTCGTCCGTGCGCTGCGTGTCGCCGCCACTGTCGCCGCGTGCGCCGCCTGCGAAACCTCATAAGCCGCTACGCCCACGGCTACGTCGAGGCCAGGCAGGGGATAGCGGATGTGCGACAGGGGGAAGCTCGCCAGCATGCTGTTGCCGGGCACAGTGCTCATTGGACGGGTGTGATGTGAAGATGCCAACAGCTCATGCATCACCATGTCCTTCGATGTTTCACCCTCTTCTTTCACCTTGTTCAACTGGCTCAAAGTCAGTACCCCAAGGATGAAGGCCACCCCGAACAGGAAATCAAACCCCGTCAGGTCCAATGGCGAAAAACCGAACGAAGAATCGGCAGATGAATAGTTCAGGTTTATGGTGAAATGACGGTTGGCGAAGAAATCAGCGAATTGACCGCCCAGCAGAGGCCCGAGCGCAGCACCGAAGTTCACCGCCAGACTAGCCGCCGCCAGATACGCCGTCCCCTCGCCGCGCGGAGCCAGCTTGAACGCCAATGTCCCGTCCGCGACATTAATGCCTGCCGTCGCCACCCCCGCCATGATGTGCAGAAGCACCAGCAGAGGAATAGTCAGCAGGTACTTGTCCGGCTGTGTTGTGAAGATCCACCCAAGCACAACCAGCACATACAGGGAGCAGCAGACGACCAGGATGCCCTTCGCCCCCAGCCGGTCGACCATCTTCCCCCATATCGGCAGGAACAGGATGTTCGAAGCCTGGCTGACCGCCGTCAACGCCATCACCATCGAGACCGAAAGCCCAATCTCATTCAGCATGTATACCGCGAAGAATGGGACCGCCAGGTTCAACGCCAGCGCCCACAGGAACCTGAAACGGATCAACACGCGGTAGTTCGGGTCCCTCATTGGGCTTGCCAACGCCTTCACGAGCGACCTCCGCCCCCCCGGTGGCGCCACCATTGCCGGCTCGGGCATCCCCAGCAAGGCGAGAGGGGTCATTATCCCGAGGGTCAAAGCCCCAACGAGAATGGGGATGGCGTAACCGAGAGATGCGCCTTGCGGTCCGGCGTGGCTCCTCTGCCAGATATCCGCGAACACTCCAGCCCCGATCGACAGGCCTATTCCCACTACCGACGCGAACACGAGCCTGCGCGCGAAATACTGCCCCATTATCTTTTGCGGAACGAGATCCTTGAGCCACCCGTTCCAAGCCGCGTTTAGCGGCGCTGTGATCAAGCTCCTCAATGCTATGAATCCCAGCAAGAGAGCCATCGCCCCAGGACTCGGTACATCCAGCCAGAAAGGGATAAGCGCGATGGGAACCCAGAGCAACTGAATCGCCGCGAACGTCACCAACGACATCGCTTTGCGCATCCCCAGGCGCTCAATCAGGATGATCGCCGGCAACTGCAGCGGCTGCATCAGGAAAGGGAGGGCGGCAAGTATGCCTATCTGCATGTTGTTCGCACCCAGCGCGATCGCGTATGCCGCCAGGAACCCGCCCGACGTGATCGCGTCAAGCCCCATCGCCACCGTTCCCTGCACGGTCAACCACTTCAACCCACTCTGGAGTTGCGCCTCGTCAAGAGACGCGCTGGGCCTCAGGATCTTAGGAAGCATCATGTGAGAATCGCCTTGGGGTTACGTTTACTGTCGCAACACCGGGTACCATACCGGTGTTACGTCGGGTGATGGAGAAACCGTGGCTCGAAAGTTCAGGTTCGGAAGCTATTCCGCCGCGTTCTGGGGCAGTCACCTAGTGGGCCGTCAGCCGGAATGTGACCTGACAGACGGTCAACATTAGAAAGATAAACCGTCCCCAACACAACCTCAGCATCAACCGCACGCGCCGAAACACTGAATTCAGTGCCCCGGGCCTCGGCGCTCCTCTCGAACGCCACTTCTACAACACAAAGGGATCTTTGCCACCGTGGCTTGCCCCCCTGAGACGGGTTGATATCCCGTCCAGATAGGCTGCTTCTAAGTACTACTGCACCGTTTGACAGTAATTACTACACCCGTGCCAACTGTGTCGCTTTGGGCCTGTCAAAGGATGGATTCGCTGGTTTTGCCGGGCCCGCCTACCCCACCCCGATCACCCGGCGCAGGTTCTTCGTGATCTCCTGATACTCATCAGCTATGGCGTCCAAAACCAACACAGGCGGCTTGTTGGCGTTGACATATTCCCGGCGCATCGCGACGCGGCCCAGGAACGGCACGCCTGTCTCGGCCGCCAAGTCCTCCCCTGCGCCCGACCCAAACAGGTCGCCTGAGAAGTTTTCCACGACCCCGAGCACATTCAGTTTCATCTTCTTGACCATGTTTATTGAACGCTTGGCGTCCAGCACCGCCAACTCCTGCGGCGTGGCAACTATGACAAACCCGTCCAGGTTGAGCGTCTGCATGACGGTGAGGGGAGCGTCCGAAGTCCCCGGCGGCAGGTCACACACCAACCAGTCCAGATCCCCCCACTCAGTGTTCTGCAGGAACTGGTTGATCGCGTTGTGGATCATCGGCCCACGCCAGATGATCGCCTCCTCCTCATTCGATTGAAAGAACGCCATGGACATCACCTTCACGCCGAAAGCCTGAGGCGGGTAAAAGACTTCATTCTCGTGCGTCGGACCTTCTGAAACCCGCAGGACGCGCGTCACATTGGGACAATCAATGTCGCAATCAAACAGCCCCACATTTCCCCCCTCCTGCGCCAGCGTCACTGCGAGGTTCACCGCCACTGTTGTCTTCCCCACGCCCCCCTTGCCCGAATACACCCCGATGCGCTTCTTGATGCGTCCCAGCTTCTCTGATAACGCCTTCCTCTGTTGAAACTGCTGCTTCATCTGCGCAAGGCGTGCCTCTTCCTGCGGCGTGAGCTTCCTCGGCCCGACCTGTCCCGGGGTTCCCGGTTGCCCTGGCTGCCCTGTCGTCATGTCACACTTGCTCCGGACGTATTGTCTGAATGGCGCCGTTGCCCGGCTTCAAAAGCAGGGGCACGAAACATCGTGCCCCAATGGAAACTCGTTCTTTGCGTAATTGAGGAGCCTGATGGCACCCCTCTGCCTGTGTGCGAACTAAGCCTGACGGACGGCCACGGGAATGGCGGAGCGCAGAGCTTCAGCCCGACTTAGTCGATCCCGAGCAGTTTCTTTCCGTCATCGGAAATGCGGTCAGGCGTCCACTGAGGTTCGAAAACCACATCCACTTGCACGTCATCCACGCCCTCCAGCTCCGCGATGCGCCACTCAGCCTGCTGCGCAATGTACGGCCCCATGCCGCAACCCGCCGCGGTCAGAGTCATCTCCACGTGCACATCGCCGTCCTCAACCTCAACACCGTAGATCAACCCCAGATCGACGACATTCACCGGGATCTCGGGGTCATAAACCTCTTTTAGGGCGCCAAGCACCTGTTCTTTCGTTACTGTTGGCGTCTTGGTCTCAGTCATGAGAGCCTCATCTCAACCGTCACACTGAAGACGGTTCAGTAAAGTGGCGCACCTGCGCCTTCTCAAAGCCATCTTGCTCGCAGTTTATCGCCCTTCGGAATCCAACGTCAATGTGATGCTTTACGCGAAGCCATGCGCGCAAAGGTGGGCGGCATGCAGGGATTCACTCCATTCCATCGGGTACCCGTGTGAAGGAACGGGCTTTGAGCGGTTACTAGCTTTCCCCGCCAGCTTGGGGAACGCCTGTCGGGTCAACACCTGCTCTCTCGCCCCTGCTTTGGCCATGCTTGTACCCCTTTAACGACTGTATAAACACCTTCACGCCCATTTAGTTCATGGCAAAATGGCGAAATTCAGACGGGAAAGCGCCCCCTATCAAGTGGCGCAAGCATGTAATCACGCTGGCCGAGGCGGTGTTGGCATGGTCTGCGGTAACCTCTCTGCGAGATAGAGAAGAATCCCGCTTCCCAGATCCTTCCAGACAGCGAGGTCTCGATGTCCCTCAGGAAAAAAGTGCTCATCACAGGCGCAAGTGGATATGTCGCATCCCTCCTCCTCCCGGAGTTCCGCGACCGCTATGACCTCGTCCTGGTTGATAACCGCAACAAGGACCGCACAGGCAAACTCGTCCCCGGAATAACCATTGCAGATGTCGCAGATTCCGACCGTTCGAAATACCAGTCCCTTTTCGCAGGCGTGGATGCCGTAGTCCACCTCGCCTACCGCCACTCCAGCCGTACATCAGACGTAAGTTGGGGGGCGGATGTACCGCCGATAGAACGGTTTGACGTCGAACTCTCGAACGTCCAGATGGCCCAGAACATCTATCGTGCCGCGTATGACGCTGGCGTGCGCCGTGTTGTCGTCGCTAGCTCCAACCACGCCGCCGACTGGTACGAACACGCCCTGGTTCATGCCGGCCGGAAGGACATGGTCTTCCCACACGAAGTCCCAATTTCGGACAATTTCTACGGCTGGGCGAAAGCCGCATACGAGCTCCTGGCCTTTCCTTACGCCTCCGGCATCTTTGGCCGCAAATTGCAATGTGTCCTCGTTCGCATAGGTAACCCTTACGAGACCGACGGCCCCGGCCACATCGCCGGTGAAAATCCCTCCCGCCAACACGGCGGCACGGGCGAGTCCAATTTCAAACGAAACCTCGGAGCCCACTTATCTGCACGTGATTGTCGCCAGCTCTTCACGAAATCGATAGACGCCCCGGCCATTGAAAACGAGCACGGCGTGCCATGGCTCGTTGTTTACGGCATCAGCGGCAACACCCGCGCCTTCTGGTCACTTGAAACTGCCCGCCGTGCCCTCGGTTATGCCCCGCAGGACGACTCCGAAATCAAGTTCGCCACCGACGTGTACAAATACCTAACCGGTCCTGGCTCCTCCGCTGGCCCAGATAACGTCGGCTTGTGACTTTGCCCGCATATTTCTCCCGACGGACGAGGTGGCTTCCGGGCACAGCCCGCAGCTGGAGACGAGTGCCCTTCTTTGCCGTTTCGTTCGGGGCGTAAGATCACTCGAAACACGTCCAACCCTTCAACAGCAACTCGTCTGCGGCGGCTGATAGCTTCGGGCCATGCAACGCTCCATGGATCAGCCTGACCGCCCCGGTCTCTTCTCAGGCCTCGGCCGGGTCTTCAAAGTCAGGGGACTTTTCGGTCGCGGCCCTGCCGGGTCAGACCCGGAGATGCCGCCGCGCATGCGCGAACGGGCTCCCGGTTTCGACAATGACCGCCGGAAC
The DNA here is from genome assembly GCA_009693115.1 of Dehalococcoidia bacterium. Lineage (GTDB taxonomy): Bacteria > Chloroflexota > Dehalococcoidia > Lucifugimonadales > Lucifugimonadaceae > SHXW01. The sequence goes on from SHXW01000007.1 coordinate 31,224, forward strand.
ATCAATGCAGTCGCACTACTGAACTCCGCGCACGGCGACTCCGCCATCGCCCATGCCCTTGCAGAAGCCCTTCGTCTATCCACAGGAAGCGCCATTGCCGTAGTTCTGCTCCCGGTTCATAACACGCGAGCCTTTGCAATCACCTCCTTCAGCACGGAAGGGGACAACCTCAGTCTCAACATACTGCGCGGGACGGTGGACACCTCCGCAGCTGCACGGCAGGCCGTTGAGCACGGGGCCGCCATTGGCATCGGTGAAAATCTGCCAGCCGACGCTCTCCCAGCATGGGCGAAGGCGAGGAAGTACACCGTCGGACTTGTCGCCCCCGTCACATCCGGAGACCACACCTTCGCTATCGTCTACACCCTCAGCCAGGGCACGACACCGGCCTCCGTTGAACAGATCGAAGGCGTGGAACTCCTCCTCAGCATCGCCGCCCGCCACATGGGCCGACCGCCTGTCCCGACAGAACCTCGTAACGACACAGTGCCCTCAATCGGCGCACCACAACCGGCCGCGGTCAACCCAGCCCGGCCACATGCGCCGGTCAATATGCCTGTATCTTCGCCGCAAACCAAAGTTGAAGTTGAACGTCCTGTCGTCAGGCCAGAGCCAGTTGGTCAGCCGTCGGCTGCACCCACTGGTTCCGTCCCACCGGTACAGTCAGCAGTGGCGCCCCCGTCGGGGACTTCGCCAATCCCACGGGTTATCCCAGCTATCCACCAGTTCGGCGGTGCACCGCTCGCGTCTGGCTCCGCTCCCACCCCCACCCCTATTGCCAGATTTCTCCCGGATCGCCCGTCGCAACGCTTTCCGTTAACTGCCGCCGGGTTGAACCTCGACCCTGTGCGGGAGAGCGTGGAAATCTTGGGCACGCGTGTTTCCCTCTCTTCAACAGAGTTTTCCCTACTTCACGCGCTTGCCTCAGCGGCCCATAGTCCGGTCACACTCAGCCATCTCACTCAGGCATGCTGGGGGGAAACCGGAACGCCCTCCGCCAACGCTGTTGAAGTCGCCCTCTCCCGTCTCAGAAAGAGACTCGCCCGCGTACCCGGTGGCGAGGGTGTCATATGCACCCTCAAAGGTCAGGGTTACCATCTCGGTGCCCCTCATGCGACAGCGTCCGCAGCGCCATCTCAAGAAAAACACCCTGGCTCACTTAACCGCACGATGGAGACCGCAGCGGCAGCCGACTAGAAACCCATTCGCCTGCGGAGGGGATTATTGGGAGGTAGTGGCAGGCATTCTGGCCCGCCGCGGATTTCACCTGTGTGACATCGCGACGCCTTTACATGCCCGGACGCGCGATCATCTCGTCACCCACATCCCGTGTTCCCACCTCACCAGCTTCCGCACCATGCCTGCCGACCTTTCAACGACCAACCACGTCCCCGGCCGCCTGCTCCTCCTAAAACGCGGTAATGAAAGTCAACTGACCTACAGCCTCAAATGGGCCGCATGGCAGTGGTTACACGAATATGCCGGGTGTCGCGTCATCGCTTTCGAAGTCCAACTCGAAGGCCCAGGCGGACGCGTATCTGATGTCGTCGGCCTGGGTCCGGAGAACCGTGTTCACATCATTGAAGTGAAGGCCTCACGCTCGGATGCTTCCCGCGACGACAAGACTCGGCCGGACGCCGAGAAACTAGGCAGGAAGACGGCTTCCCTTGATGAAGCTGTTGACCTCGCTGCGGGCGTACTAGAAGCCGCAGCGAGACTGGCACGAGAACGATTCGGTGACACATGGCGCAACGACCCCGCTTGCGCGAAGGCCGAAACAGACCACCGTGCCGCGCTGAACAATAGAGGCTCCCATTCCCGCCGCATCGCCACGCTCAGCACCAAATTTCATGACCCCGCCTACTTGAGAGCCGCTGACTGCCACTACATCATGGCCCCTGCGAAACTCCTCAAACCCTCAACCCTACCGCCATTTTGGGGCCTCTTGGACGAACGCCCCGCCCTCATCGTTGAAGCCCCCGTCAAGCAGGTCCGTAAAGCGACCGCCCACGTCCTGCGCGCCATCGCCCGCGCCAACACCCGGGACCTGGCACTCGCGCGGAACAGGGCAGAAGCAGTGTCTTTTCCCGAAGCGGCTTCTCGTCCTGAGACCGTCCAGCGTCCAACGGGCTGGACTTTGTAGATGTCAGGCAACCCGCGCCACATCACCTTCAGTTGTCCACAGCGAAATTTGTTAAATCTTTCGCTTCTGCCTGCCACAAGCATTGACTGCCAGCCGGGTCCGTCATAACCTCCGCGGTATGTGGCGCGTCTGTGCCACTCTCCGTCTTGAGGCCGGGCCGTGACAAGCGGCCACAACTTGAGGTTCTGCCTATTCGAGTGAAGCTTCTGCCATGATGCTGTCCTGCCAGCAGCGGGACCATCCGCGTGGAAATTCACCACTGGCTTGCGCGCCATTCGTGCTTGAGCCTCGGTCTGCCGGGGCTTAAAGAGTTGAACACCAATGGATCAACCGACCGGAAGCGCTGCCGGCCCCCACGGCAAGGACGGATCGCACCTCCAGCAACCAGCGCCACCAGGCGCAATGCGGGAGTGTGTTTGAACCTTCAACCTATTTAAATTGGCGATGTAGCGCGCCGCGAATCGATTGCCCATGCGGGGAGAGGGTTAACGTATCGGAAGACTGCGCCATGACTTGGATTGCTATGGGAGAGTCTTACTAGGAATTAGCCAACGGGCAATAGTCAAGTAACCGATGTGGCCAGCTTCGCGCTGATTTCCAGCGTGAGGTCTGCCACGAGCAAGACCTTAGGGTTTCCGGACCACCACCGCGCGCCCCGGACGCGCAGAAGAGGAGAGATGACTACCAAACCCCCCGATAGTCCTCGCAGGACCTCAACAACACGCCGCCCACGGGCGCTCGGAGCCGTCACGAACCTCGAGCACCATGTCAGTCCGCAGTGGTGGCAGGAAATATTCAACTCCACCTATCTCAAGACTGATGCTGATGTCGTGGACGACCCGGCCCTCACTCAGGCCGAAGTTGACCTATTCTCACTCGCCCTTGGTATCCAGCCGGATCACCGGATACTTGATCTGTGTTGCGGTCAGGGTCGTCATGCACTGGAACTCGCCAGGCGAGGCTTCAAATCCGTGGACGGCTTCGATAGGTCCAGGTACCTCGTAGGCCGCGCCCGTAAGACTGCCATCAGCGAACGCCTGCACGTCCGTTTCCTTGAAGGCGACGCCCGCAAGCTCCGCTATCCCGATTCCAGCTTTGACCGCGCCTATATCGCCGGCAACAGCTTCGGCTACTTCTCAGAAGATAACGGCGACGCCGCTGTTCTTGCTGAGGCCCGCCGAGTCCTCGCCGCAGGTGGACGCCTGCTCCTTGATATTTCGGACGGAGACTGGGTTCGCGCCAACTTTGATCCCCGCTCCTGGGAGTGGATCAGCCCTAAGGAATACGTCTGCCGCGAACGCCAGTTCTCCGCCGACGGCCAAAAGGTCATCTCCCGCGAAATGGTCGGGCATATCGAAAAGGGCGTCCAGGTGGACCAGTTCTATTCTGCCCGCCTCTATAACCATGAAACCATCAAGGTGCTCCTTGAAAACAACGGTTTCACCGCGGTCAGCTTCGCCGGTGACTACGAAACAAAGTCGCAGAAAAATCAGGATCTTGGCTTGATGGGCCAGAGGATCATCGTTACCGCCGAGGTCAAGAAGGCTGGCGCCCCTCTTCCCTCCCCCTCTCAGAGCGAGCGCAAGAGTGTGGGTGCGATCCATGCTTCAAACGGCAACGGAAATGGCTATGCCTCCAATGGGAATGGCTATTCCAACGGCAAGACCAACGGCGTAGCCGTCAACGGCAACGGGCATTCAAACGGCCACTCCTTGGTTCCCTCTCCGTCGCAGGGAGAGGATGAGAGAGCGGGTACAGGCCACGCTCCAAACGGCAACGGCCGGCACTCTAACGGCAGCACTAACGGGGTCAATGGCAATGGCCACGCGGCTCTCCGCAAGATACGCGTCGGCGTCGTACAGGGAGACCCCACCCGCGTTGACCTGGTCAAACCAAATGGCACGTTCGACGAAGACGATATGGAGACGATCGGCCTCCTCAAGACCGCTCTGTCGCGCCTGGACGGACGGTATGAATTCACCTATTTCGACCGCCACGGCGCCCTTCTAGAAACACTCACCGCAAACGCGGCGCGGCTCGACCTCGTCCTCAATCTCTGTGATGAGGGATATAACAACGAGGCGCGCCTTGAGCTTCACATCCCGGCCTTGCTCGACATCCTGAACATCCCCTACACCGGCGCCGGTCCGCAGGGCCTCGCCCACTGCTACGACAAGTCCCTTGTCCGGGGGGTCGCACGCGAACTTGGCATCCCAGTAGCCCCCGGCATTTTCGTCAACCCCGGCGAACCACCGCCTGCGGTACTTCCGTTTCCATTCCCCGTCATAGTCAAACCCAACTGCGGAGACTCCTCGTTCGGCATCACTCAGAAGAGCGTGGCGAACGACGCTGCGGAACTTGCCCTGTCCATTGCCAACGTGCGAAAACTCACAGGTGGGCAGAGGCCAGTCATCATCGAACGCCTACTCACAGGCGCAGATATGAGCGTTGGCCTCATGGGCAACCCGGGCGCGTTCCACGTCCTCCCGGTCACTCAGGAGGACTACTCCGCCGTCCCCGACAACATGCCCAAGATCTGCGGGTATGAGGCCAAGTGGGATCCCAACTCACCCTACTGGAACATCCTGTCAGTTCCTGCGAAAGCCCCTGACAAAACTGTGAACACGATCGTCGAACACTGCAAAGTCATGTTCCAGCGTCTGGGGTGCCGCGACTACGCCCGCTTTGACTGGAGGCTTGATGCTGGGGGCAATCCGTACATGCTTGAGGTCAACCCCAACCCCGGCTGGTGCTGGGACGGTCATCTCGCCAAGATGTGCAAACTTGCCGGCATGAGCTATCCGCAGATGCTTGGCCTCATCCTGAAGTCGGCTGAGCAGCGCTACGGCCTGGGCCCGGTTCACCACGGCGACAGAACATGGCCGGTCGCCTCCTCCTCTACCGAACTCGCCGCGCTCAAGGCGTTTTAGTCAGAACCGACGGTTGTCGAATTGAAGAGGGCCGCACGATGTGCGGCCCTCTTCGTCTTGTCATTCAGAAAGATAATGAGAATCCTGTTACCCCAATCATTGGAGCATGGCCTCTGCGATCAACCGTGTCTTTCCTGTTGCCGGAGTGATCTGTTCCACCCGTCCCGATCCACGGATTGGTGGCTTCTGCCTGCGCTATCCGTTCAGGGTCTTGAACACATCCCTGTGGTGTTGAAGTGCTCGAACGTCTGGTTCAAACCGTGAGGGGCGCATCAATTCCTTCCCGTCTATTTCCAGGAACGCTGTCTGGTGGAATGCGGACACGCTCTCTCTCCTGAGTTTGGGCGATATCACAACCCGCATTCGGGGATCAAACGTAATCAGATAGCGATCAAATGCACGGTCGTACAGCGTGTTTAGAGCGATGCCGTTGGCAGGTTCAGCTCGTAGCTTCTCGTCTACGCTCCACTGGATGATATGGGATGCGTTCAATAGCTCAGGCACTGCCAGTCCCGATATCGCACAAGTCTCTCCATAGGCGGCCAAGACCGCTTTTCTGAAGAATGACTGCGCTACTCTCACCTTGATTTCGGCAAACCTCTCGGTCGGGACGTCGCGCGGCATGTCCTTTGCCGAGACCGCTTCACTGCCTGGCAAGCCCCGTTGAATTGCCGCCCGTTCGCTCTCTTCTGCAAACCACTGTTTGTCTTGATCCATCTGTTCCCAAAGCCCGCGATCAGCTTCACTTGCGCCTGTCAGACCCTTCAATCCACGCTCGTGTATTTTTGGATCTAGACTCGCGAAGTTCGATGCCTTCATGGCAACAGAACTGCCGCTACGGTCAAGCCGTTTTGCTATGGCAATGATGTCCGGATTGCCTGTGTGGATTCGTCCAAATGGCGTCTGAAGATAGAACCGCAACACGATGAGGCGTTCCTCATCGGTCCATGGACGACCGCTTGCAGCCAATGCCGATCTCCTTGTGCCGTGTGTGTATGCGCCCCGCTCAATTCCCAAAAACACAGGGGCACGACTAATCGTGCCCCTGCATGTTCTCACGCCCAATTTATCCGGTCAGCGCGGCTACTTCCTCGTCGCGAGGTACTCCCGCATCCGGCGCAAAGCCTCCTCAAGGTTCGGCACTGAATTCGCAAATGAAATCCTGATGTACCCTTCACCGAATGCCCCGAACGCCGTCCCAGAAAGCAGCGCGACGCCTGCCTTTTCAAGCATCTCGTTGGCAAAGTCGCGGCTCGTTATCCCGGTCCCGCTGATATTCGGGAAGGCGTAAAACGCCCCCTTGGGCACGGGGCACCGTATCCCTGGGATCGAGTTCAGCCCCTCCACGATGACCTCTCGCCTCTTTTTGAATTCAGCCACCATCTTGTGGACAGGCTCCTGCGAAGAGTCCAGGGCCTTGATCGCCGCTATCTGCGAAAACGACGCCGTGCATGACACGCTGTTCGTCATCAGTCGTGAGACCGGCTCCACCAGCTGCTCTGGGAACACACCGTACCCCAGGCGCCAGCCCGTCATCGCGTAAGACTTCGAGAACCCGTCAAGGATGATCGTCCGCTCCTTCATCCCCGGGAAGCGGCTGATCGAAGTGTGCTGGCCCTCGTAGTAAAAGTCCTTGTAAATCTCATCCGACATCACATAGCAGTCGTTCGCAATTGCGATCTCGGAGATCTTCTTCAGGTCCGAATCCGGTATCACGCTGCCGCAGGGGTTGTTTGGCGAGTTGACGATGATCAGCTTCGTCTTCTTTGTGACCTTGCGCCGGATCTCCTCGATGTCCGCGTTAAAGCCGCTCTCCTCGTTCAACCGCATCGGCACCGGCTTCCCGCCGACGAAGTTGATCATGGACTCATAAATCGGGAACCCCGGGTTCGGGTAGATGACCTCGTCCCCCTCGTCCACAAGGGCCATGATGGCGAAGAACATGACCGGCTTGCCGCCCGGCGTGATTACTATCCGTCCCGGCTCAATTGGATAACCCTGCCGCAGAGTCTGGTGCCGTGCCACAGCCTCGCGCGCCTCGGGCAGCCCCGGTGACGGCCCATAGTGCGTGTAGCCGTGATCTATGGCGTCCTTCGCAGCCTGCCGGATGTGTTCTGGCGTGTCGAAATCAGGCTCCCCGATCGACAGGTGCACGATGCTGCGGCCCTGCCGCTCCAGCGCCTTCGCCTTTGCCAATGTTTCAAACGCCGTCTCCGTCCCCAGACGGCTCATCCTCTGCGCTAACTGTTTCAACTTGAATCCCCCTGTTGGAGTCATCGAGAGTGGAATGCGGAGTCTTTGCCTGTCATCGTGGTTAGAGTGAAGAAACCTGCCCTGATGGCAAGAAAAGCCTCACCCAACCGTGACTATCATCGAAGTTAATCTGACGAGTCTCACTCCGGCCAGACCCGGTGTCAATGGCTTGTGGCGAAGCCCTGAAACGTTCCTGAATATTGCCCGATAAAGTCGCCAGATCGGCGCACGGTTGCCTGGCGGCGTCCGCTTGATGTCAAACTCTTCCGGTGCACGCCTATGCCAGAGCGTCAAAAAGGTGCTGCCACACCATGTTCAGGCACACCCGGCAATTTAGACTTCCCATCCCACTCAGTATCTCATTCACTGCCGTCGCCGCCCTCGCATGCTCATCCGCCCACAGAGACCCTTCCAGCAGAAGGACTCCTCGACAACAGCTCCCCTTTCCGTGGACGCAGTCTCACCTGCTCAGCGCCCAGCAAAGAACAGCAAACCTGTCCCAGGAGCGTGGCTGGACTTCCCGCAGGTCGATTCCACCGTCACTTACGACACGACAGTGTTTCTGCTGAGGGGCTCCCAGAATGCCGACACTTTTGGCGATAGAGTCGCTACGTTCAACGTCGTACTCCACCTGAAGTGAGACTTGCCACGGGCGTTCTGTATGCGCAAACTGGCGAGACACAGGCGCCAATCCACAGGAGCCAGTCTCTTGCAGCCCAACCGCATGAAAGCCCTCATCAAGTCCGGGAAACCCGCATACGGCGTCTCGGTAATGTTCCCCGCTGCCGAACTTGTCGAAATGATCGGCCAGCTCGGCTTTGACTGGGTCATGCTCGACGCCGAGCACGGCTCAATCACTCCGGACACGATCACGCCCCTTATCCTTGCCTGTGAAGTCCGCGGCGTCACCCCAATTGTCAGGCCCGAGCGCAATGACCCCGCGCTCATCAATCGCTATCTCGACCGCGGCGCGATGGGCGTCCAGGTCCCTCACGTTAACACCAAGGCCGAGGCTGAGGCCGCCGTCCGGGCCTGCCGCTACTACCCCGAAGGCGAACGCGGTCTTGCTGGCGGCCGTATGGCGGACTTCGGGTACGGCGCAACGACAAAGGACTACGTCGCGCAGGCCAACCGGGAGACCCTCGTCTGTATCCAGATCGAAGATATAGCCGCCGTTCGCAACCTTGATGAGATCCTCACCGTCAAGGGCGTCGACGTCTTCTTCGTCGGTCCCACAGACCTCGCTCAGTCCATGGGACACCCCGGAGACAACGCTCACCCTGACGTGCAACGCACCGTACACGATGTATTCACGCGTATCCATGCCGCAGGCAAAGCATCAGGCACTCCCGGCAACGCCGAAGCCTGCGCTAAGAACGCCGCTAACGGCATCTTGTACCACTACACCCACGTCCCGACCTTCATGTCCTACTATGGCAAACACTTTATGAAGACGGTGGGCCGGTCGTGACCGTCAGGACTGAGGACGCTGTGCCCGTTCCACGTTTTTGCAGGACACTTGCACTGGCCATCGGCATTGTGTTGCTAACGGCTGCCGGGGCATCCGCTGTCGCTTGTGGTGGGGGAATTGATCGCGGCGGCAATTCAGCCGCGCCGCAGCCTGCATCCCAGAGGGTGATCTCTTTTGACAGGGTCCTCACCATAGACGATGTCACCGCCGCTGGAGCCAAGAGGTCCAAGGAGTATGACGTCACCGGCCTGGCGTCAGCCACAGGCGCATGGCTAGCTTTCTTCGGGCCGGCCGGAGCGGAACGCAGTGACTTTGAACTCCGCTTCTATCCTTCACATGGCGTCGCTGTCCGTGATGGGACGGCGCTGGCGGATCAGGGCGTAGGTGATGGTATGCGCGCACACAAAGACACGCAGACCTGGAATGAAGGAATGCGAGAACGCTGGTTCGCTGGTGGCGTCACCGACGTATCGAGTCCGGGGTCCCGGCAGGCGCCCGGGCCGAAATATGGTGACTACGTTATCTTGGGCAATTTGATCATGCTTTGTCAGGGCGCCGATTCCAACCAGTCTCTTGAACGTTGCGCGGGCCTTGTTGAAGCGCTCAGGGGCCCGAAAGCGGAGAAGTAGCCAAGTTTGGACTACACCGTCTGGGCTTACTGGTACGACCTCATATACTCCCTTGCTCCGTCAGGCGATATGGACTTCTATGCCAGACTCGCCCGAGAGGCCGTTGGACGGCCTCTTTCTTCCCGCCGCCCTGAGGCGCGGACTGCCAGCGCCGAAGGGCCAAGTTCCATACGCTCGCGCAATAGTGATGTCTCCATACTCGAGCTCGGCGTGGGCACGGGGCGTATCGCCATCCCAATCGCTCTCGCTGGTGCGAATATCACGGCCATAGACCTGCAGACAACAATGCTCGACATGGCCGAGGCAAAGGCCCTCTCCTCCGGATTGGCGGTACGCAGAAACGGCCGTCGTCGAACTCCGAAAGACACTCTCAGGCCGCAGTTGGACCCGCCCGCCACAATTGAATTCATCCAGGCCGACATGCGCACCCTCGAGCTTGGCAGGTCGTTCCCGCTCATCACCATCCCCTCTAACACACTCCTCCTTGCGACAACAAAAAGGGACCAACTTTCCACACTGAAACGTGCCGCCGCCCACCTTTTCCCAGGCGGCCTCCTCACCTTCGACATCTTCAACCCCACCTCCGATCTACTTTCGGACCGCGAGGAGGCGCCCTTCTTCTGGGGTGAAACCGTCAACCCTGAGAATGGGCGCACCTGCCGTGTCTATGCCATAAACCGCATTGACATCCGCCGACAGCTCAATCGGGGCACACAGATCATCGAAGAACTTCCCGGGGACCTGGCCCTTCCCGCAATGCGGCGCCCGTATCCTGTCGAAGGAGAGAGGGCTGGGGCCAGTGGAGAAGCTGTCCGCCGCATCGAACTTGACATCCTCATACGCTACCTCCACCCGGCTGAAGCACACCTCCTCATCGAATCCGCAGGCCTCGCCGTGACAGCGCTCTATGGTGACTTTGACCTCTCGCCCTTCACTATCTCCAGCCCCCGCATGGTCTTCGTTTGTGTGCGACGACGCTGACCCATCAGGGGGCCTCTAGAACCCCGCGCGCTTATCGCAGAGGTGCAGCAGCTCGTCACCCACTATGAACCGGCGGACGTTTTCGCGGAATATCCTTCGGCGGCCTTCGTACATCTCCGGGCTGAGCGCTGAAACGTGCGGCGTGATTATCACGTTTGGCATGTCCCAGAGCGGTGACGCAGCGTCTAGCGGCTCGGGCTCCGTGGCGTCGAGTGCCGCTCCCGCCAGACGGCCCTCCTTCAGCGCATCAACGAGCGCTGGTTGGTCAACAACCCCGCCGCGCGAAACGACGATTACATACGCGTCCCGTTTCATCAAGGCCAGCCTGCGTCGGTCCATAGAGCGTCGAGTTTCGACGGTCAACGGTGCGGTGATGATGATCCAGTCTGCAATCTGGCACATCTGGTCGAGACCGGACATAGGCCAGCACGCCTTCACATTGGCAGGCACTTCAGCCGGGTGCGGATCCACCGCGTACAGCGTCATGTCGAACCCCGCAGCACGTTTCGCGATCGCCCGGCCTATCGCGCCAAGGCCGTACAGCCCAATAGTCTTTCCGGCGAGTTCGACGATCTTTCTCTCATACCTGGCTGTGTTCCATTCCCGCTTTTCCTGCTCCTTCACCGACTGCGGCAGCCTGTGCGCCAGTGCGAGCATCACGCCGAGCGTGTAGTCCGCCATGGGAGCGACATGCGGGCCCGGTGCATTCGTCAGCAATACAGTCGAATTCACGATTTCCTCGATTGCCACGATCCGGTCCACCCCTGCGCCGGGGCAGGCGATCCACTGGAGCTTACGCGCCGTTTCGAACGTGCGTTTGTCCGGCCAACCGAAGAAAACGTCTGCGTCCCGCGCCTCGCGTGCGGCGTCCGCCGGCGAATATGCCGGGGCGAAGGCGACGCCTGGGAAATCGGCCCGTAGGTCGTTGATAAAACGCTCGCCGAGGTGAGTCGAAGCGATGACGACTTTCAAAGCAGGCATGGCAGTCCTCAAGTCATCCTGGGCCTTTGATTGGGCCGAAGGACTCCGATGATGCGATGCGGCACACTAGAATATGCCTCTGCGGCGATAGACTGACAGTGCGCGTGTCCGGGTATATGTTGCACCCTCCCCCTTCGAGCAGGAGCGGAGTTCAACACTACCTTCAATATGGATAAGCGGTCACCGGGGTTCAGTTTGTGTGCGGGCATCCGCTCCTTCCACAAGTTCTGCGTCATCAGGCACGGTGCGGATCACGAAACGGAAACCAACGGCGCGGCGTGTTGACCAGCCCTGTTCAGGTTCACTGAAAATGCCGGATTTCAAGATCGTTTCCAGCTTCAATCCCACGGGCGACCAGCCGGCCGCCATAGAAACACTCGCAGCCGGGCTCATTCGCGGCCTCAAGCACCAGACGCTTCTGGGCGTCACCGGCTCAGGCAAGACGTTCACGATGGCGGGCGTGATCGAAAAGCTGCAGCGGCCCACGCTGGTTCTTGCCCACAACAAGACGCTGGCGGCGCAGCTTTGCACTGAGTTTCAGGACTACTTTCCGGAGAACTCGGTCCAGTACTTCGTCTCCTACTACGACTACTACCAGCCCGAGGCCTACGTTCCGCAGTCCGATACCTATATTGAGAAGGAATCGGACATCAATGAAGAGATAGACCGCATGCGGCACGCAGCCACTCGGTCGCTCCTGACTCGGCGCGACACGCTCATAGTGGCGTCTGTCTCATGTATCTACGGCCTGGGCTCCCCGGAGGAGTACCGGAATATCGTCATCAAACTGCGGAAAGGGGAGGGCGCAGGGCTGAGGAAGGTCGTGCGGCGGCTGATTGACCTGTATTACGAGCGCAACGACCTTGAAATGACGCGCGGCCGTTTCCGTGTGCGCGGAGACACGCTGGAACTGATGCCAGCCTATGAAGAGCTTGCCCTTCGCATCCAGTTCTTCGGGGACGAGGTGGAGCGCATCGTCGAGGTCGACCCGCTAACAGGCGAAATACTTTCAGATAAGGACGAAATAGATATCTTTCCCGCCAAGCACTTCGTCACTCCAGAGGACGAGCTTGGAGAGGCGTTGAGGGATATAGAGAACGAACTGGCGGCGCGTCTTGAAGAGTTGCGCGGCGGGGGCAGGCTGCTGGAGGCGGAACGGCTGGAGCAGCGGACGCGCTTCGATATCGAAATGCTCACCGAGACGGGGACATGCCCCGGTATTGAGAACTACTCACGCCCACTGGCCCGCCGCCCGGCAGGATCCGCCCCGTACACCCTCCTAGACTACTTTCCGGACGACTACCTGGTATTCATAGACGAGTCGCACATCACCCTGCCTCAGGTCCGCGGCATGTACCACGGCGACGTGGCACGCAAAAAGAACCTGGTGGACTACGGGTTCCGCCTACCCTCGGCAATGGACAACCGGCCCCTCTCATTCGGCGAATTTGAGGAGCGTGTCGGTCAGATCGTGTACGTCTCGGCGACGCCCGGCCCCTACGAAGGCGAACACGAGCAGCAGCGTGTGCAGCAGGTCATCCGTCCCACCGGGGTTGTAGACCCGATCATCGAGCTGAAACCGACAGCTGGGCAGATTGACGATCTTATGGAGCGCATACAGGAGCGCATCAAGCGCAATGAGCGCGTGCTGATCACGACCCTGACGAAACGCATGGCCGAGGAGCTTTCAGACTATCTGCGAGAAATGGGGATCAAGGTCCACTACCTTCACTCTGAAATCCAGACGCTGGAGCGAACCGAAATCCTGCGCGACCTGCGGCTGGGAGTGTATGACGTTGTAGTGGGTATCAACCTCCTGCGCGAGGGGCTTGACTTGCCTGAAGTGTCGCTCGTTGCCATCCTGGACGCTGACAAGGAGGGCTACCTGCGCTCCGGCACATCACTCATCCAGACGATAGGCCGCGCTGCCCGCCACGTTGAAGGGCGCGTGGTCATGTACGCCGACAGGGTGACGGATTCGATGAAGCTGGCGATAGGGGAGACGGACCGACGAAGAGAAATCCAGCGGGCCCATAACGCAGAGCACGGCATCACCCCGATGTCCATTGTCAAGGAAGTCAAGGACATCACGGACCGTGTCCGGCAGGCAGCAGGCGTGGATCGCGTGTCCGAGACTAGGACACCCTATGTGGCCGCTTCCAATCTGCCGAAGGACGACCTGACGCGTCTTGTGAAGGATCTAGAGAAGCAGATGAAGCAGGCTGCGAAGGAACTGGAGTACGAGAAGGCGGCGATGCTGCGAGATCAAATAGGTGACCTGAGGCGCGTGCTGGCAGCAGGCGGGCGGGGACTTGTCGAGAAGGACCTGGCGGGTGTCGGTGCAGAAGACGACACAACTTACGCTGAACCTCAGTACAACGCAGGGGGAGTGCCTCCAGAACCTTTGAGGGTCGGCCCCGGTGCGTTGGACGCCCCCGTTTCTGCCGAGCAATCTGAGCCGCGCCCATACCAGGTCAGGCGCCCGTCTCGGAATCCGGGCCAGCGTTCCGGCGGTAAACGTTAATCTTGCGACAATCCTCCCCTCTCTGTTCCGGCCAGCCGGTACGAAGTTAGCCGAGGGCCGCGAATCCCCTCTCCTCTTGCATCGTGCCCTCCGGGTGTGGGCCAGAGTGAGGGGTGATTGGTCTGGCGCATGAGATCAATTCTCCCCCGCTTTCCGGAACCCTTTCCTGCTGGGACATGGGCCGCTGGGGCGTTCTTTAGCCGAGGCCGTGTACCATCCCTCGTCAAGATAGGGGCAATACTTCACAGGGGGTAAGAATGCGCTGGGCCAAAGGGAACCTCCACACACATTCGACGCGGTCTGATGGAGACATCGCGCCCGAACACGTCTCCGAGTGGTATGCCGCACACGGGTATGACTTCCTTTGCCTCTCAGACCACGACCACCTGACCGTTCTGGAAGCCCCCGCCTCCGTGCAAAAGAAATGGCCCCTGCTCATACGGGGGCAGGAGGTGACGTCAAGGTCAGTGAACGTTCACGTGAATGGGTACGGGTTGGGGAAGGAAGTGGAGGCTCTTGAAGGCCACGATGACGTGTTGCAGACTCTGCAGACGAACATCGACCGCATCCACGCTGCGGGCGGGCTGGCTTCGGTGAACCACCCCAACTTCAGGTGGGCGGTTTCGGAAAACGACCTGAAACGGGCATCCGGATATACCTTCATGGAGGTATATAACGGACACAGCCAGGCGAACAATTCCGGCGGCGGCGGACGTGCAGGAACTGTTGAGGTGTGGGACCGCTTATTGAGTGAGGGCAGGCGTGTGTGGGGTATCGCCGTTGACGATGCTCACCATTTCACAGGCGAGTTTTCGTCAGAGCGTTCCAACCCAGGACGTGGTTGGGTCCAGGTACGGGCCCCGAAACTCACAGAGGCGGCGGTCCTTGAGGCGATGGAGAAGGGTGACTTCTATTCCTCGACCGGCGTCAAGCTGCCGGAGCTGCGTGTGTCGAAGGACGAGATCGTATTGGAGATCGATCCTGAGGCGGACGCGCGCTACACGACGGTGTTCACCTGTCAGAACGGGAATGAGGTGAGCAGCGCTGACGGTCTAACGGCGCGGTACAAGCCCTCACGGCTGGACAGGTATGTGCGGGCGACGGTTCTCTCATCCCGTGGGACTCGGGCATGGACCCAGCCGTTGTTCCTGAGCG
The DNA here is from genome assembly GCA_009693115.1 of Dehalococcoidia bacterium. Taxonomy (GTDB): domain Bacteria; phylum Chloroflexota; class Dehalococcoidia; order Lucifugimonadales; family Lucifugimonadaceae; genus SHXW01. Next base: position 46,291 of record SHXW01000007.1, read on the forward strand.
AGTAAGGGGATCTCCTGACCCTGCAACGGAGAGGGCCAGGGTGTAGGTCGCGTCGTCGCTCCTCCTCCATCGGGCGGGCACATTCGTCACCGCAGTGGCACGAACCTGTCGCCGCATGACGAGCAATAAGACGCGACCGGCCGGTTTACGACGGCGCAGCGGCTGCACGTGATCTCGCCCGTCGTGCCCTGCGTGATGACCCCGCAGGAGCCGCAGAACTTCGCGCCTAGACGATAGGGGTTGTCGCACCGTGGACACGCCAGAACAGGCACATTGCGCCGCAGCCGGAAGGGCGACACCTGCCTGCCCCACACAAACAGCCTCGAAACTCTGAACGCACCAAAGACTACCAGGAGAACCGAAACCCACCAGTAGCCTGTGACGATGGCGAAATTGAATACCCCGTGTGCCCCCGCGGCGAACAAGAGGCCGGTGATGATGATGTCACGCCGTTTCGGGGCAAGGTGTGCTCTGGCTAGTGCAACCCCCCAGAACGATCCGAACACGACATGGGCCACTGTGCTGAGCGGGCCGCGGACGACCATCACCTCAGGGCCGTACTGGAGCGCGTAGAACACGTTTTCGGCAGTGGCGAACCCGAGGCTCGCCGCTGCGGCGAAAACAAGCCCGTCCAGAGGCTCGTCGAAGTGGAGGGACTTCGCGGCCCAGAGGCGCACGGCGAAGAACTTCGATAGCTCCTCGACCGGCCCGACGACTAGGAACATGACGCCCGCCGCCGCGCCGACGGACGCGCCTATGTCGTCGGGCACGTCCGGGGCCAGGACGAACTCGATCAGCCCTGCCGGTATTACCGAAACCATCCCCAGAAAGAACGTGCCCGCGACGAGGCGCCGAGGGTTGGGGCGGTAAGAACGGCCGCGCAGGAAGAACCAGAGCCAGAAGATGCCAGGCGCCAGCGCGGAGATGAGGATGGCAGGGACAGACACGAGCGCAGTTTAACGGCTATCTGGCTCTGTACACATTTCCGCTTGCTCGCCCCGAGCATCCCGAGATTGTCGAAGGAGGGGGGCATCGTTATCTACGCGTAGAGATGACCGCACCGAAGGTTACCTTGACCTTCGAACGACCCACGTCTCAGCGATGAGGTCATGCAGGGCGCGTTTGTCAGCGCGCACGCCGATCATGATGTAGCCGATGCCGATGATGATTCCAGAGACCCACGTTGCGAAGTAGCGGCCCAGTGATCGTGCCACCGAAAGACGCTGCCCATCGTCCCCGACCACGTAAAGATTGAACACCCGCTTTCCCAGGGTCGTGCCCCACAGGCTAGTGGTCAGTGTGAAATACGCGGCCTGGATGAAAATATCGAGAAGGTTCTCGCCTGCGGACTTGTCGAGCCCGAAACCCAATGCCATGTCGAAATTACCGGCCGCCGAGTCCATGTCGATGTACGGCACGCCGAAGATTGAAGGCCATATTGCGAAGAACACCGCTATGAGGAACGTGATATCGATGACGAACGCGATCAGGCGTACCCAGAACCCTGCTGGGTGGTCGTGAAATGCCGCTTCTTGTGAGATTGGTGATGTCGGCAGTTCCGCCTTGCGCGTCTCGTCCAGAGGCAAGCCGCATGAGTAGCAGTAGCGGGCTGACTGCTCATTGGCTTTGTGGCATCGGGGGCAGGAGACTGAGCCGTAAGGTGTGACTTCGTCGGTCGGAGAGGGAGTCGGCGCAGACGAGGACGGTGGGGATGTTGCAGGCGTGACGTCGGAGTGGGGTGACGCCGGATCTGGGATGGGTTGTGCAGCAGCGGCAGTGGCTGTCTCTGCCTGAGCACCGAGCGGATGGCCGCAAGTCATGCAAAACGTGCTTCCGGGGCTGTTTGCCGCCCGGCAGGAGCCGCATAGGACTTCGATGGGAGTCCCGCATCGGGGGCAGAACATCGCTCCCTCAGGCGGATCCTGCTCGCACCGGCGGCAGCGCATGATCCGTCCCTGAGAGGCATCGCCTGATGCAGATTCGGACCCGCTGGTTATTTCCGCGAAGGGCTGTTGGCCCTGAGGTGTTTCACTTGGCGATTCGGGCGGGAGAGTCATCGTAGGAGGTTATCTTACGGCCCCGGCGCATACGGGTACAGGGATTCTTCTCTCTCAGCGGGAGATGTGATGTTAGGTGAGGAGGAAGTACGGGCTCAAACTACGAGCCTCCGATTTGAGCGTCATTCCGACCCTGAGCCAAGCGAAGGGGAGAGATCTGCGGTGGTCGCGTACCCTTGTCTCCCCCCTGATCCCTCGGCGACCCATCTGCGGAGGGGACTACGGCCTTGGGAAGACCGATCGCTGCAAGAAGTGACAGGCGGGACATCCTCTACGCCTTGCGCCCATGCGTGCGGGGTGGCGTGCCGGGGTGCAGCGAAAAGTGAGTGTGGACGGCGAGCCAGCCACTCTCTTGTGAAACAGGGAGCGGCCGGCGTTCGAGGATTACCGTCCCACGGCCCGGGCGGTCGAAGGTCTCCCCGCTCTCGTGGAAGCCGGTCGAGGTCCAAAGGGTGATGCCCCAGGCGATGTTCCCATGCCCGCCGCCCCGCACGCTCGCCATGTCTATCTTGAAGTTTGCGATATTGGGCCAGATGCCCTCCCACTGGTATTTCTGGAGGAGATCCAGGCCGGTGACAATGTCTGCTCTCGTTCCGAACGAAGCTACGTCATGGGCGAAGATGGCACTTGCGCTTGCGTAGTCAATGCGGGCGCAACAGTCGCTGAGTATGGCGAACCATTCGCGGACGGCCGCGACAGGGTTCTGCTCTGTGATGGCTGTGTTTGGATATGGCATGTGATGGCAGGGTTGGGCCCGTGCAGTGTGGCCGAGGGGGCGCCCAAGTGTGACACAATCGCTTGCCTTGGTGTGATGATGTTGTTCTAGATGCCATCACCTTTGATCCTCTGCCGGCGGGTGAGATTGCTTTTGGCGGTGGCACGACTTCGGCAGGCGGAGCGACAGTTGACCAGCAAGTACGCAGGCAGGGTTAATGCGCCGGATTTCACCGTTGGCCTTGAGTGGCTGAATACGAAGTCGCCGATTTCGTTGGTGGCGTTGCGCGGCAAGATTGTGGTTCTGGACTTTTGGACCTACTGCTGAATCAACTGCATGCACATACTTCCGCAGTTGCGGAAGCTGGAGCGCAGATACTGGGACACTCTGGCCGTTATCGGCGTCCATTCGGCAAAGTTCCCTGGCGAGAAAGAGACGGCCAATGTGCGTGAGGCCGTCGTTCGTTACGGGATCGAACACCCAGTCGTCAACGACCATGCTTTCTCAGTCTGGCGCGCGTATTCGGTCCGCGCCTGGCCGACTTTGGTGTTCATTGACCCGCAGGGCAAGGTCATCGGCAAGCACGAAGGCGAATTCGAGGCCGAAGCTCTCGGAAACGTGATCGACAGCATGGTGGCCGAATTCGACGCTGCCAAGCTGCTGGACCGCAGGCTGCTGGAATACCGGCTTGAAGCTGCTGAGGTCAGTAACAGGCCTCTTTCGTTTCCAGGCAAGGTTGTTGCCGATGCCCCGAATGAGCGGCTGTTCATTGCAGACTCGGGCCATAACCGCGTGCTTGTGGCGGACATGACCGGGAGGGTGTTGTCGGCCATCGGCTCAGGGGATCCCGGGCAACGGGACGGTGCCTTCGCTGACGCCCAGTTCAATGGGCCGCAAGGCATGGCGGTGGACGGTGACGCTATATATGTGGCTGATGCCGGAAACCACACCATTCGCAGGATTGACCTCGTTGAGCGGACCGTGAGCACGATAGCGGGGTCAGGAGAACAGTCGCTCTTCAGACATCAGGGGGGAGACGCTCTCTCGGTGGCGTTGAACTCTCCGTATGACCTGGCGTTGGGGTCTGCTCTGGACGGAGGGGGTGGCCCTTTGGCGAGTTCGGGGCGTTCGTTCAAGAGTGCGCTTTATGTTGCGATGGCCGGGTTCCACCAGATATGGGAGATGGACCTGCGTACCGGCACGATAGTGGCCTTCGCCGGCGATGGCCGGGAGGACATTGTTGACGGCCCGCGGCTTCAGGCGCGTCTGGCGCAGCCGTATGGCCTGACGCTGCAGGGAGACAGGTTGTACTTCGCCGACAGTGAGACGAGTGCCGTGCGGGTGGTTACGACGGATCCGGACGGTACCGTCGGCACCATCGTGGGAACGGGCCTGTTTGACTTTGGCGACCGTGACGGCGCAGGTCGGTCGGCCCTATTGCAGCACGTGCAGGGCATCGCTGCGGGCGACGGTGTCATCTATGTGGCCGACACGTACAACAACAAGATCAAGGAGATCAGGCCTGAGACTGGGGAGGTCATAACCATTGCAGGGTCGGGAAAGACTGGTAGGCAAGATGGCCCGGCCCGCGATGCCTCGTTTAATGAACCGGCCGGCCTCTCATACGCTGATGGCAGGGTTTACATCGCCGACACGAACAACCACCTCGTCCGTGTGCTGGACCTGATGACCGGGACGGTCTCGACACTTGAGATCTCCCGCCAGGATGGGAGATGAGATGCCACCGCAGGACCCCCTCTCACCCGGGTGCGCGCTGGTATCCACCGATGCCCTTGACAAGCAGGGGATCCCTGACTCGAAAGACAGCGTTCAACTTCTGCATGGCGACGCCGGGATACTCGCAACCTGGAGGGTCGTAGGGATATCTGTGTCGGTGGTCGAACGTGAGCCGCTCCCCCAGACTCCTCACTTCGCTCTCTGATGGTGGTCGGAATGACGCTCAAGTCGAAGACCGCACATGGAGCAGGATGGTCACTACCGCACCGACACCCTTAGCCACAGCCACAGGCCGGCAACCAGGAGGGTCAGCAGGGTTATCGGCACGCCGGTACGTGCGTGTTGAACCCAGTTGATTTTGATGCCCAGGCGGCCTGCCTGGTCTATCACGATGATATTGGCGATGCTGCTGACGATGATCAGGTTGCCGGCAAGAGTGCTGAACAGCGCCAGTCCTGGCCCGGATATCACGTGGTCTGCAAAGGGCAGTAGGAGCATGACCGCGGGGACGTTTGAGACTAGGTTGGACAGGATAGAGACCGCGGCGAATAACCAGCCCGGAGAGTGCAGGTCTGCTCCGGCGTTCAGCATCCACCGGGCAACTTCATCGAGCGCGCCGGTGTCGCGGAAGGCGTCATTGACTACGAAGAGGCCGGCGAACAGGACGAGCAGGTGCCAGTCAACCTGCTCCAGATACGCCCGGTTGGTGAGCTTGCGGTTGACGAGGATGAGGCCGGCCGCGCCGATGGCGACAAGGTCGCGTGGCCACGTCGTGAACAGGAATATGGTGATGACTCCGACGAGCACGACGACACCATGCGCCGTTTCGACTTTGTTGAACGGCACCTTCTCGAAGTGCGGCGCGTTGAACTTCATCTCCCACTTGCCCCTGAAGGCCCAGATGAGCACGCCCCACGCGATGACCAGCCCAAAGGCCGCGGGCACCAGGGAGTAGCTCATGTAGCCGGGGAAGGAGAGGTTTAGGCTTTCGCCGATGAGGATGTTCTGCGGGTTGCCAACGAGTGTGGCGGCAGAGCCGATGTTTGCGCCAGCGGCGATGCCCAGCAGGTAGGGGACGGGGTTCAGGCCGCGGATGGCGGCCATCTCGATTATCAGGGGTGCGGTCGCAAGGACTATGACGTCGTTGGTGAGGAGGGCCGAGAGCAGCCCGACCGTCGCGACGAGTAGCAGCAGGAGTGTCTGCGGACTGACGTTTGCTGCACCGAGCCTGCCGGCGACCCATGTGTAGAAGCCGCTGACACGAAATTGCGCTGATACGATCATCAAGCCGAATAGAAGGGAGAGCGTCGGGATGTCGAACGCCTTCGCCGCTTCAGCCGGCTCCTCCCTCGTGATGGCAAGCATGGCGATTGCGCCAATCAGGGCTATGCCCGTGCGGTCAAGGGCGAGCCATGGCAGGCGCCCGGCGATCATGCCGACGTAGACGATGCCGAATGTGACGAGGACCCATGTGCCCGTTGTGAAGTGCACTGCAGTTTGTCCGTGGGGAGCCGGGAGTGGGATGGGGCGTGAGGTCTGCGGTGGAGTCTGTTTTCGTTCTATGACTGAAGCTCTCGTAAGAACGTGCCCGACGGGGCCTGAGTATGATTTTGACCATCTCCCTGCGTGGCGCGTTGCCATGCGCCGCAGGTAGCGCCGGTCAGGCGAAAGGCCATGCATGTCCAACCACCTTGCGAACGAGACCAGCCCGTATCTGCAACAGCACAGGGACAACCCGGTTGATTGGTATCCGTGGGGACCGGAGGCGTTCGCCGCGGCGAAGCTCCTCGACAGGCCGATCCTATTGAGCATCGGGTATTCGGCGTGCCACTGGTGTCACGTCATGGCCCACGAGTCGTTCGAGAACCCGGGCATTGCGGCTGTGATGAACCGCTTGTTCGTGAGCATCAAGGTTGACCGGGAAGAGCGTCCTGACATAGATGCCATTTACATGGCGGCGGTGCAGGCCATGAACGGCTCAGGCGGCTGGCCGTTGACCGTGTTCATGACGGCGGAAGGGGAACCGTTTTTCGGCGGGACGTACTTCCCGCCTGAGGACAGGCGAGGCATGGCCGGGTTTCCGCGCGTGCTTGAGTCGATCGCAGACGCGTACGCGACAAAGCGCGGTGATCTGCTCTCGAACTCCTCCAAGGTCATCACCGCCATACAGTCGCAGGGGGCGCCTCACAGAAGCAGCGAGCCGCTGGGCAGAAACGTTCTCGGTCTTGCCTTTCTGGGCCTCGCGGGACAAGCGGACGAGGTTGAAGGCGGATTCGGAATGCAACCGAAATTCCCGCAGCCCATGACCTATGAATTCCTTCTGCGCTACTGGAAGATGGCGGGCGCGAACCAGGCAAGGGACACCGTGACCCTGACTTTGACGAAGATGGCTCAGGGCGGCATCAACGACCAGGTCGGTGGCGGGTTCCACAGATACTCGACGGACGCCTACTGGCTCGTCCCGCATTTCGAGAAAATGCTTTATGACAATGCACAACTGGCGACGCTTTACCTGCACGGGTGGCAGGCAACACAGGAGCCGCTATTTGCGCGAGTCGTAGAGGGTACTCTGGGCTACCTCCTTAAGGAGATGCGGCACCCGTCCGGAGGGTTCTATTCGGCCACGGACGCGGACTCCGAGGGCGATGAGGGCAAGTTCTTCGTCTGGCTGGAACAGGAGATGGACGCTGTTCTCGGCCATGATCTTTCGCGTGTGGCGAAGGCGTACTGGGGCGTGACTCGGGACGGGAACTTCGAGGGCCGGAACATTCTGCACGTGGCGCGGCCTGACGCAGAGGCGCTCGCAGCCGAATTGGGCATGTCGGTCGAGCAAATGCAGGGAGGCGTCGAGCTTGCCCGCCAGAAGTTGTACGAGGAACGTAAGAAACGGGTATCTCCGGGACTTGATGACAAGGTGCTGACGGCGTGGAACGCGCTGGCGATGCGAGCTTTCGCCGGGTGCGGCGCAGCAATGGGCAGGCCCGAGTGGGTTGAGGCGGCGCGCAAGAACGCTGACTTTATATTGCGTGAACTGTTCGTCGGAGGGCGGTTGAAACGGACATGGAAGGCATCAACGCCAGTTGGACATGGCACGGAGCCGGGGCGGGCGGAGGGTGTCGCCAAGCAGAACGCCTTCCTCGAGGATCATGCCTGCTTTGTGGACGCTCTGCTTACGCTTTATGAAGCCACATTCGAGGCGCGTTGGCTTGGTGAGGCGCAGCGCATCGCAGACGAGATGGTGAGGCTGTTTTGGTCGGAGTCCGACGGAGCGTTCTTTGATACGCCGGGCGATCACGAGAGCCTGATCTTCCGGCCGCGTGACATTTTCGATAACGCCACGCCATCGGGTGGATCGGTGGCTGTTACAGCGCTATTAAGGCTCGCGGTCTTCACAGGCAACAGTTCGTACGAAGAGAAGGCAGTGTTGTCGCTCCGGACGGTGCGGGACTATATGCCGCAGGCGGCGCAGGGGTTCGCGCAGTGGCTGTGCGCCCTGGACTTCCACCTGGCGAGGCGGCAGGAAGTGGTAATCATGGGACCACAGGACGACCCGGCAACAAAGGCTCTGGCCGAAACGGCGAGGCGTGGTTATGCCCCGAACATGGTCTTGGCGGGAGCAGAGTGGCCCGTGCCGTTGTCTGCCAAAGGTGGGATGGCTGCGCCGGACCGGGCTGCGTCGCCTCAGGGCGGTGTGGAATCCCCATTGCTTGCCGGTAAGGGGCTGGTCAACGGACGACCTGCAGCTTACGTTTGTGAAAACTATGCCTGCCAGACGCCTGTGACGGATCCTGATGCGCTCGCTTTGCAGTTGCGCTGATGATCCCGTAGGCGGACATGCGGTCTTACGAAGCCCTTGCGTACTCGGCAAGCGCTGAGTCCGGGAAATCAGCGTTGGAATAGACCTTCTGGACATCATCTAGGTCTTCGAGCGCATCCAGCAGCCGGAGCATCTGCATGGATTTGGATTGATCGAGGGGGACGGTCGTCTTCGAGATCATCGCGACCTCAGCCTGATCCACCTGCACACCGTTGATCTGGGCGACCTTCTGACGAACCTGCTCGAAGCCGTGGAACGGCGCCGTAACCGTAATGTGGCTGCCCTGAACATCTACGTCGTCAGCGCCCACGTCCACCGCCTGCAGGGCTATTTCGTCTGGTTCGCCTTCAGTCACAGTGACGGAAATCTGGCCCTTTTTCTCGAAGTTCCATGCAACCGCGTTGGAAGCCGCCATGTTGCCACCGCCCTTGGCGAGGCGAGAGCGCACGTCTGAAGCAGTGCGGTTCTTGTTATCTGTGAGGGTCTGGATGATGATGCCCGCACCGCCCGGACCATAGCCCTCGTACACGACCTCTTCAAGCTGTCCGCCGTCCGCCCCTGTACCCGCGCCTTTGGCGATGGCGCGCTCTATGTTTTCCTTGGGCATGTTCTGGGCGCGGGCGTTTTCCACGGCGAGGCGAAGCCGGAAGTTCATGTCAGTGTCGCTGCCGCCCGAGCGGGAGGCGACGATGATTTCACGCGAAAGTTTGGTGAAAGCCTGGCCGCGTTTCTGGTCTGCAGCGCCCTTCTTGTGCTTGATCGTGCTCCACTTAGAGTGACCTGACATTAAAGAGCCTCCGGCGGGTCAGCGGTGATGACCCCGGCCTTGACGTCTATCTCTTTGATGACGTCCCCTATGGCGGGGACGAGGATTTCGTTGCCTCCCGCCTCGGGCACGACGACATATACATCGTTACCGGGCGTCTCAAGTATCTCTTTGACCCTTCCCAGTGTCCTGCCTTCAGTGGTTACGACGAGAAGCCCGATGATCTGATAGTGGTAATAAATCCCCTCTGGGGCAGGCGGCAGGGCACTTTCGAGGATCTCCAGGTCCAACCCACGAAATGTTTCAGCCTGTTCGGGTGTCTCGATCCCTGCGAAGGTCAGGGCAAGCCCGCTTCCCACTTTCCGCACTCTTGCGATTTCGTACTGTTCAACTCCTGCGAATACCTTTGAACCTGCCATCAGGGCAGGGGAGTTGTGCGAATACGGCGTGACAATAACAGATCCGTCCAAGCCCCATGGCCTGCGAGCCTTCGCGATGGCCACGCGTTGGCCTGTGGATGCAGTCATAATTGTGCATGGCCTGCCACCGGTCGGGCTCGCTTGTTGTGGGGCCCGGGCGTCCTGGTGCGAGTCGTGCTGTTTGGGCTAGACGATTTCGAGGGTCACTCTCTCGCCAGCCTTGACGGCGGCTACACGCAACAGGGATCGGAGCGCCTGCGCCACGCGCCCATCGCGCCCGATCACCTTGCCCTTATCCTTCTCGTCAACCTCGAGGATGATCATCCTGTGGTTGGCGTCCAACTGTTCTGTGACCTTGACGGCGTCCGGGTTGCTTGCGAGAGCTCTGGCGACGTACTCAACCATCTCGCGCATCACTATCTCAGCCAACGGTCTACACCTACTTCAGGATGCCTTGCTTCTTAAGGAGCATGGCGACAGACTCTGATGGCTGGGCTCCGTTTTTGAGCCACTTCTGCACCTTGTCAGAGTCAATGTTGATCAGGGGCGGGTTGGGGATGGGGTCATATGTGCCAACCAGTTCAATGAACGCGCCATCGCGGGCAGCCTGCTGGTTGGCGACAACGATGCGGTAGAAGGGGCGGCTGTTGGTGCCATGCCGCCGAAGCCTGATTCGGACCATTCTTGAGAGTCTCCGGTGATATCCGCCGCCCTGAGCCGAAAGTGAATATCAAGACCGAGCGTGGTTTGTGGGCGGCTGGTTTGCCAGCGCTGCGGCCAAACACCAATTCTATTTGGCGGTGTTCCAAGGTGTCAAAGGTGAGCGGCGGATTTCGTCACCTGACTATCCTGTCACATGTGCGCCGAGGGGGATCCTTCGATACGGATGTTATACTCAGCCCGAGTTCAAATTGAATTCAGTAATAGTCTAGTGCGGGCTGTCTGGGATGCCTTCTGTCAAGTCTCGACGCCCGGCTGTGCGTACAGGATCTGCCACGTCTGGGATGCGTGTCAGCGTGCGTCTGTTCGCAGGCCTCCGTGAACGCGCGGGTACGTCCAACGTCGAAGTGGAGCTCCTGGACGGCGCGACCGTAAGTGACGCCCTCAATGCGGCGCAGAGTGCGGTGCCTGGCGAGTGGAGATTACCAACGAAGGTCATGCTGGCTGTCAATGGGGAGTACGCGGAGGCGGGGACCCTTTTGAAGGCAGGCGATGAGGTTGCCGTTATTCCGCCCGTGAGCGGTGGCAGCCCGGATCTGCCTGTAGGGGATGGGGAAATGGTCTTGATCACAAGCCAGCCCCTTGACCCTGCGCCTCTGGCATCGCTTGTCCGCACAGACCGGGACGGGGCCGTCGTGACTTTCCTGGGTATGACTCGCGACCACAACGATGGGCGGAAGGTGGAGTACCTCGAATATGAGGCCTACCAGCCGATGGCTGGACGGAAGATCGCGGAGATCATCGTTGAGATGAAGGTGAAGTGGGAGATCGGCCGTGTGGCCGTCGCCCACAGGACGGGTCGTGTGGGCATCGGCGAGACGAGCATGGTATTGGCGGTGAGCGCTCCTCACCGCAGGCCAGCGTTTGAGGCTGCCTTGTATTTTGTTGACCGTTTGAAGGAAGTTGTCCCGATTTGGAAAAAAGAATACTTCGAGGGCGGCGAGATGTGGGTTGGCGATACACCAGGAGCAGGAAGCCAGGCCAAATAGCGCGGGGGACAAGCGACTTGAAGCGCTTTCAGACTACCGCCTGGCGATTGGCCCTACGGTCACTTTTGCCGTCGTCCATTCCAACAGTGTGTCCTGGATCATGATTCGTTCTCCCTCACCGTCGCCCGGGCCAAAGGGCACCCTGCTGGCAAAGGGGACTTAGGGGAATATCTAGGGATTTGACCGGTCAGTGAGCAGAACATGACCCCCAAGCCGTCCCTGACTCTCAACAACGGCGTGCCTGCCGGGGTGATCAGCGTCCGCAACGTCGTGAAGCGATACGGCAATATCACCGTGGTGGACGGCGTTTCGTTCGATGTTGGCCGGGGCGAGACGTATGGCCTGCTCGGGCCGAACGGCGCGGGCAAGACGAGCACGATGCGGATGCTTGGCGCTGCCTCGCCGTTGACCTCCGGGAGCATGTCTGTCGCCGGGTTTGACGTGGTGTCTCAAGGCAGGGATGCCCGCCAGGTGATGGGGATTGTGACGCAGAGAGACGGGTTGGACAGCGATCTGCCGGTCCGCCACAACCTTGAGGTCTACGGATACATGTCAGGCTTAAGTCGCGGGGCGGCGCGCTCCCGTGCAACCGAGGTATTGGAGTTCTTTGGCCTGTTGGAACGGGAGAAGGATGACATTGACGCTCTCTCGGGTGGTATGAAAAGGCGGCTGGCGATTGCGCGGGCCTTCATGCCCAGACCGCGCGTGATGGTGCTGGACGAGCCGACGACGGGGCTGGATCCGCAGAGCAGGAACCGGGTCTGGGAGCAGTTGACAGTCCTCAAGTCGTCTGGAGTAACGATATTGATGTCCACGCACTATATGGAGGAAGCGGCGACGCTCTGCGACCGCGTGGCGGTGATGGATCACGGCCGCATACTCGATGAAGGGACCCCGGATGAGCTGATCGCCCGGCATGCGGGGTCGGAGGTGGCTCAGGTGCGGACGAACGCGTCATCGCGCCTTGCGGTGCTCGACGCGCTCAAAGCGTCCGGATATCAGTTTTTTGAGGTGGGCGCGGTGATTAACGTCAGTTCCAAGAACGGCGAGCGTGCTGGATTGGACTTTTCGGAGCTGAACGGTGTCAGGCTGTCGTACAGGGCCGCGACGCTTGAAGATGTCTTCCTCGCACTTACCGGGCGTGAATTGAGGGACGAATGAACCCAGTTGCTGTGCTCATCCGGCCGCAGGGCACGGGCGCAGTGTTTGCCGGCGTGCGCCTGCGGACCGTGGCCGCCGTTTGGCTGCGGCACGGCCTGGTATTTGCGCGCTTGTGGCGCCTCGTCGTCACGTGGGTGCTGGTCGAGCCGCTGTTTGTGCTGGCTGCGATGACCCTCGGCGTCGGGAAACTGGTGGGTGATGTTGAGCCGGGCTTGAGCTACGCAGTGTTCGTCGCGCCCGGGGTGATCATCGGCAACGCCATGTTTCACGCCATATTCACAGCATCGTGGGACCTTTACCACCGGGTCTCAGGGGGCCAGTGCGAGGCGCAGTTGACCGCGCCTGTGACCATCACGGAGATCGCTCTGGGGGAGATGGCGTGGGCCACGACCCGTGCACTGCTCACGACTGCCTCCGTGGGAGCGGTCGCCGCGCTAATGGGGCAATTCGACTCGCCATGGGCCGTGGGGATCTTGGTCGCGGCGTTCCTCGTCGGTCTGGAGTTCGGAGCGCTCGGGATGATCTTCGCCGCGGTCTCCCCGAATACGCACATGCTCTCGCTGGTCTTCACAGTGATCGCTACGCCGATGTTCTTCTTCAGCGGAGGGTTCTTTCCCATAGTGAATTTGCCAGGCTGGCTGCAACCTTTGGCCTGGGCGTTACCGTTGACGCCAGGCGTGCATCTGGCCCGTGGCTTTACAACTGGGGACTTCTCAGTCACTCACTTATGGTCGGCGCTTTACATGCTCGGCTTTACGGCGGCGGTATTCCCGGTATCGGTCTGGCTGCTGAAGCGGCGGCTGATCAAGTGATGTGTGCCCGGCTGGCAGCCTTTTGGTGTACGGGTTATGCAACGGATGCACTTCCCATCAGTATTGGAGGAAAAATGAGAGGATCCGGCACGGGCCTGCTCGACAATTCGTGCATGACTCTCCTGCCGCGATGTTGCGGCCGAATTCGCAGGGCGGCTATGCTTGAGGGGTGAGGCTCCGTGGGACGCTGCCTCGGACTTGACCGGAGCGGAGGGGTCGCATAGTGGTCTAGTGCGCCCGCCTGCTAAGTGGGTTGGGGTAAGTAATTGCCCCTCGCGGGTTCGAATCCCGCTCCCTCCGCCAGTACCAATCCGGCCCCCGGCACCATCCATATATAGCGCAGAGGAACACAGATTGGATCGGCGGGGGATACGGAAAGGGATTCTGCGCTGCTTTCAGAATGACAGGGTCGGGACTTTTCGAGCATCCTTGACCCTCTACCGTAGGCAGGGGGCACCGAGATGCAGCAGCCCAAATTAGCGGGAAGATGACTACCTATCACGTCTGGACAGTAGGGTGTCAGATGAACAAGTCCGACTCCGAGCGACTGGAGAGCGGACTGAAGCAACTTGGCCTCGAAGCGGTCGAGTTGCCAGAGCAGGCTGATGTGGTTGTGATGAATACGTGCGTGGTGCGGCAGGCGGCGGAAGATACGGCGACAGGGATGCTGGGCAAGCTGAAGCCGGTCAAGCAGGCGCACCCGGACAGAATCATCGCCGTGATGGGGTGCATGGTCGGGCCGAAGCACGACGACTTGAAGCGGCGCTTTCCTCAGGTTGACGTCTGGGCCAGGCCGCAGGAGTTTGATGCCATCTTGCGCGCTGTGGGCGGCAAGGTTGGAGTTGATGCCGAAGGGTGTCTGTCGAACCTTGTCCCGGCAGAGCCGCACATCGCCACGTATGTGCCGATCGTCCACGGGTGCGACAAGTTCTGCACCTTCTGCATCATCCCCTATCGCCGCGGCCGCGAGGTCAGCCGGAGCGTGGACGAACTCGTGCATGAGTGCGGTGTTCTTGTGGCACGCGGGGTGCGAGAAGTCACTCTCCTTGGCCAGAACGTGGACTCGTACGGGCACGACCTCCGGCCACGCCAGGACCTGGCGGACCTCCTAGAAGCAATCGAGGCCGTTGACGGGCTGGAACGCATCCGGTTTTTGACTTCGCACCCCAACGATATGTCGTCGCGCATCATCCAGGCGGTGCGCGACCTGCCCAAGGTGTGCGAGAACGTGAACCTGCCGTTCCAGGCGGGTGATGACAAGGTGCTGGCGGACATGCGCCGCGGGTACACACGCGGGCAGTTCATGGACAAGATCGCCGAGATCAGACAGACGGTGCCAGGGGTGACGCTGACGACGGACTTGATCGTCGGCTTCCCCGGCGAGACAGCGGCACAATTTGAGCAGTCTCTTGATCTGCTAGAGGCGGTGCGCTTCGACAAGGTGCATGCCGCGATGTATTCGGAGCGGCCGGGTACGGTGGCTTCCCGCCGAATGCCGGACGTACTTCCGCAGGCCGAAAAGAAGCGGCGGCTCGCGGCTGTTAATGATGTACAGGAGCGCGTGCAGACGGAATTGAACGCCGCATATATGGGGCGTGAATACGATGTCCTGATCGACGGCCGGACCCGGGGCAGAATGCAGGGGCGTACGAGAGGCGATAAACTCGTTTATATAAATCCTGAGCCTGCAGGTCAGGAAATAGCCACCCGCAATGGCGGTGGCGCACATGAAATTGGCGATATGGTGCGTTTGAAGATCACGGCTTCTTCGCCGTGGTCTCTTGAGGGGACAGACGTGGGCCTCGCCCGCTCCTTAGCTCCTGACCTGCGGAAATCAGAGTGCGTGGGCGAAAAGAGCAAAGTGGGGGCGACGGCCGTATGACCACTCAGAAGACTGTGATTCCGATCACGGAGCTTGAGCAGTCTGCATTCTGCCAGACAGAAGGCAACCTGCGGACGAAGACTCTAGAAGAGGAGTTCCGTGCAGGTGTTCGTTGGCAGAAGGTCCCTGCACGCTACCTGAAACTCTCTGTGGCCGAACTGGACCGTGGCATTGCCGAGGCGCGCTCCGCACTGGGCGGGACAACCATAGTTCTCGGACACCATTACCAGCGCGAGGACATAATCAAGTACGCCGACTTCCGCGGCGACTCTTACAAGCTCTCCAAGATGGCCGCACAGACGCGGGATGCCCGTGTGATTGTGTTCTGTGGCGTTCACTTCATGGCCGAGACGGCGGACATCCTGGCCGGGTCTGGCCAGACGGTGATCCTGCCGAACATGGCCGCCGGCTGCTCGATGGCCGATATGGCCCGCACGGATGACGCCGAGGACTGTTGGGCCGACCTCGCCTCTGTTCTTGGCGGAGTTGCTGGCGAGATCATTCCTGTCACCTATATGAACTCGACTGCCGCCATCAAGGCACTTTGTGGCCGCAACGGCGGTCTGGTCTGTACCTCCAGCAACGCCGCCGAGGCCTTCAAATGGGCCTTCGCCCGCGGCAAACGCATCCTATTTCTGCCCGACCAACATCTGGGCCGTAATACCGGTTTCAAGATGGGCATACCACTTGACGAGATGGTTCTGTGGAGCCCGTTCCGCCCGATGGGCGGCCTGGCGCCCGACCAGATCAGGAAGGCGAAGGTCATCCTTTGGCAGGGCCACTGCTCAGTGCATACCCGCTTCACGGTAGAGCAAATCAGGATGGCCCGCGAGCAATACCCAGGCGTGAAGGTATTGGTCCACCCAGAGTGCACACTCGATGTGATCAAGGCGGCGGATCTAAATGGGTCGACCGAGTTCATCGCGAAGACCATTGGCGCCGCGCCTCCAGGGTCCATCTGGGCTATCGGAACCGAGATCAACCTCGTTAACCGGCTTGCTCATGAATATCCCGACAGGAAGATCTTCTGTCTGGACCCGATAGTGTGCCCCTGCGCAACGATGTACCGAATACACCCGGCTTACCTGCTATGGGTATTGGAAGGCCTGATGACCGGCCTGGTGATTAACAGGGTGCATGTGTCTGAACCTACCCGCGGGCAGGCGTTGCTTGCCCTTGAACGGATGCTTGAAGTAGGCGGATAACCGTCCCCAAACGGAAACGTTCCGGTATTCAGGGGAGGCTATCTTTTCAGTTTGGGCTTCTCCCTCACCCTGCATCCTCTCCCAGAGGGAGAGGAGATTATCCCGCCATGACAGGACGAAGACGAGATTGCTGATACCGGCCCGCATCCTTGAAGAGGTCATTGACCGCGCTCTGGCGGAGGACACCGCCAACGGCGATGTCACCACGTCCGCCCTCGTATCGCGGCTCATCGAGGGCAACGCCAGCTTCACCGCCCGTGAGCCGGGGATCCTTGCGGGCGTGGATGTGGCTCTGGCTGTGTGCCGCCGAGTGGACGCCAAACTGGCGGTCTCCGCAAAGCTATTGGACGGGCAACGGCTCGAGGGCGGTGAGACGGTTGCCACAGTCTCCGGCTCGATGGCTTCAATCCTCATGGCTGAGCGCACGGCGCTGAACTTCATCCAGCGCATGAGCGGCATCGCAACAATGACGGCAGGCTTTGTGGATGCAGTGAAAGGCACGGATGCGGCAATAGTTGACACGCGCAAGACGGCGCCCGGTCTACGGACACTGGACAAATACGCGGTGACGATGGGCGGCGGCAGGAACCACAGGATGAATCTGGCCGATGGTGTGCTGATCAAAGACAACCACATCGCCGCTCTCCAGAAGGAAGGGTTCACACTGGAGCAGATCATCAAGTTGGCGAGGGCCAAGGCGCCGCACACAGTGAAGGTGGAGGTGGAAGTGGAATCCATCGCCGCGGTCAGGGTGGCGGTGAATGCGGGCGCTGACATCATCATGCTGGATAACATGACGATCCCGCAGATGCGGGAGGCGGTGAGGTTGGTGAACGGGAAGTGCCTGGTCGAGGCGTCTGGCGGGGTGAAGTTGGAGAAAGTACGCCAGATCGCAGAGACAGGCGTGGACCTGATCTCGGTCGGTGCGCTAACGCACTCAGTGATGGCGCTGGACATCGGCCTCGATTACGAGGAATAGGCGATGTAAGATCGGCCTTACATTCACCACCCGCCTTGGAGAAGGTGTTTCAAGTGGAGGCGTGAACGGGCCTCCGTTGCTGTGGAACGAGCGGCATATGAATGTGTTGAGGCCGTTGCTGCCATCTTTGGCAGCCGCAATATGGGTGCTGTCCGCGGCGTGCACCGGACAGAATGACATGGCCACCGCCTCCCCGGCGCCTCAGTTTGGTGCCATTACTACGCCGGTTAAGGCAACGACCACAACCCAGCCACCCTCCTCTGCCGTCCTTGTCCCCACGATTTCTCCGACGAGTGGGCCTTTCACTCTGTCCACCTCGACGCCTTTGCCGGAGCGCGTGGTCGCCACGGGTACGGTAAACCGCGTGGTGGTCGCCGGCACTGACGGGCATATCTACACGGTCAGGCCCGATGGCAATGACCGAACAAGCGTATCGCCACCGACCGGCCCCGGGTTCCCCGGAGGGCAGTTCACATGGCCTGTCTGGTCTCCTGACGGTGGCACAGTGCTCTTCTCCTCTGTCCTGGAGGCGAGGGACCGCGTCGGCGCAGATGTGACCTTACTGCGGGCATCTGCGATGGGCGGAGGAGTTGCGACGATCTATGAGGACGACGTTCTGTCACAAGGGATAGGCAACGGCGTGCCGCACTTCGCGATGTGGTCGCCTGATGGGGAACGAATCGCCCTGATAGCAGGGACGGGCGAGGGGTTGGTTACGATCGTGTTGGACAGCGAGACGGGTACGAAGTTGGATGGGGTGGCCCTCGGCTCGCCGGTGTACATGGCCTGGTCTTCGGATTCGAAGAATCTGCTCGTTCACCTGCAGGATCTGCTCTTTGTGCATGAGCGCGGGGCGGTCGGCGGACGTGGGAGGAGAGGGCTACAGCTCCGCAATCGGGCACTCAATTACTACACGCCCCAGTTTGCGCCGCGCGACAACCGG
Source organism: Dehalococcoidia bacterium (assembly GCA_009693115.1). GTDB lineage: Bacteria > Chloroflexota > Dehalococcoidia > Lucifugimonadales > Lucifugimonadaceae > SHXW01. The sequence goes on from SHXW01000007.1 coordinate 64,493, forward strand.
TTTCTTTATGGTGACGAAGTCGATGGACATCTACGGCTGATGATGCGGGAGGCTGATTGGAAGACATCGCGCGACCTGGGAGATGCCCCCGGGTTGCTGGGGTTCCGGTGGTCGCCCACCGCGGACATGATCGCAATCGTCAGGGGCGGGCAGGAGGGGCTTTTCGAGTCCTTGAGCTTGTATTCGCTCGCGGACGGGTCCGAGCGCCTGCTTGTGAAGCGAACCATGTACGGGTTCTGGTGGTCGCCGGATGGATCGAAAGTGGCCGTAGCTGCCGTATCCAGTTCATACAGGCGGTCAGTTGACTGGTACGTAGTTGATATCGCCAGCGGCAGCGAGACCTCGTTGGGTTCCAACCTCCCAACTCTTGAATTCGAGTTTGTGCTGTCATTTTTCGACCAGTTCAGCAATGCGAGCCAGATCTGGTCGCCAGACAGCAGGAACATCGTCGTGAGCGGGGCGATGTTGAAGGCGCTGGACAAGGTCCCAGAAACCCGGGACCAGGCGCAAGCGCCGCCAGTGAACGAGCCCGAACAGGCGTGGGTGCTGGATGCATCAGGAGCCTTTGCGCCAGTGGCCATCGGGCCGGGGTTTTTGGCGTTCTGGTCCCCAAAGTAAGCGCATCCGAGAGGCTGTCCGGAAGGTTTCCTATCTCCTGCCAAGAGAGCGGGAGAACTGGAAAAGATTCCTCGCCACGGCTCGGAATGACAGGCCGCAGAGGGCGAGTGTCAGTCCCGGGGCAGCTTGCGGTCCCCGGTGTCCAGGACGATAGTGGCTGGGCCGGTGTTCTCAAGCTCGACTAGCATCATTGCCCCAAAAATGCCCGTCTCTATCTTCAAGCCGCTCTTTCGGAACGCCTCAATCACCCGGTTGAACGCAGGCTCGGCGACCTCTGCCGGAGCGGCGTCCGTGAATGACGGACGGCGCCCCTTGCGCGTATGGGCGTAAAGGGTGAACTGGCTGACGAGGAGGATATCGCCTCGTACATCAAGAGCCGAACGCTCGAAGCCGCGTTCATCACCCTCGTCCGGAAAAATGCGCAGGTTCACACACTTCTCGGACAGGTAGGCGATGTCTTCGTCAGAGTCGGCGCGTGTGATGCCTACCAGTATCAGTAGGCCGCGCCCGATCTGGCCCACAACCTTGCCGTCCACAGTTACTGAGGCACGGTTCACACGTTGGATGACTGCTTTGATTGACGATTACCCCACACTGTGACCCTTCCCCTTCGCGGGGATGGAAAGCGTCGAGGAACAAAGAACCCTCTCGATCTGGAGAGGGTTCAGGTTAGCAGTGCACCGGACGGAGGCAGGTAATCAACTCTTGGGCTGGGATGACGACGAGGCCTTTACAGCCTCCTTCTTGTCCGACTTGCCCGAAGGCCCGACTTCGCCGTTCTTGCTGGCGGAGGCACTCTCTGTCTTGGCGGGCGAAGCGCCATCGCCGTCTTTGCCGGACGACGATCTTTCGCCCTTGTTGGCTGAGTCAGCATCGCCGTTCTTCTTGGACGAGCCGTTACCGCCTGTGCTGCCGCGGCCGTGATCGGTAGTGTAAAACCCAGAGCCCTTGTATACGACGATGGGCACGCTGAACTGGCGTACTGCATTGGCGCTGCACTTTGGGCATGCGGCTACAGGTTCAGAGGAGAAGGGTTGTACCTCCTCGAACGTGTGGCGGCACTTCTTGCATTCGTAATCGTATGTGGGCACAGGGGTCTCCACGCGAAAACGCGAGTGATTGGCACTCGCGTCATCGACACTGCTAACTATTGAATCTAATGAGGGCGGGGGAGGATGTCAACCAGCGTGGCTCGCAGTGAGTGCTTCAATTAGAGTGTGACCGCTCACCCTGGATCTTGTCCAGCAAGGTGAGGGGGAGAAGGTCACCCTGACGTAGCGCGGTCAAAGCCGTTGCGCCATGCGTCGTCCGCCTCGCAGAGGGTGATATCAACCGATGAGCCGAACCGGACGCGGGTGCCGCCAACATGGCCAATTATGGTCAACGGCACGTTTACGCGGGCGGCGATTTCCCTGATGCCTGCGATATTTGCCGGTGCTGCGCTCAGGATGATGCGGGACTGGCTCTCGCCGAAGAGAGCAGCGTCCCAACGGGCCGGGACCTCGTCGTCAACGGTCACACCCACGCCACCTATGATCGCCGACTCCGCCACGGAGACGGCCAGCCCGCCGTCAGAGCAGTCATGCGCCGACGCGACCAGACCGGCCTTGACCGCGTCACGGCACGCCTGCTGGACGCGCTTTTCAAGGTCGAGGTCTATCTTTGGCTGTCCCGCTACTTTGCTGTGAAATGTCGCGAGGAATTCTGAGCCGGCGAGGCCCGCCGTGCTGTCCCATGGCGATGCCGCGCCGAGCAACAGTACGGCGTCGCCCTCGTGTTTGAACCCGGCGGTGGCGTGCTTCGTCACGTCTTCCAGCACGCCGAGTGCACCGATCATAGGCGTGGGATAGATAGCCTGGCCTCGGGCCTCGTTATAGAGGGATGCGTTGCCGGAAATGATGGGTACGCCGAGCGCATTTGCGGCCTCGGCCATGCCCTTGATGGACTGCGTGAGTTGATACTGCACATCCGGCCTCTCTGGATTGCCGAAGTTCAGACCGTCCGTAAGGGCGACCGGCTCTGCGCCGGTGACGGAGACGTTACGGCATGCCTCGGCAACAGCGATGGCCGTACCGGCTGAGGGGTCCAGAAAACACAGGCGGCCATTGCAGTCAACCTTCAGGGCGATACCCTTGCCTGTCCCCTTGAGCCGCAGCACTGCGGCGTCTCCTCCAGGGACGACGACGGTGTTGTTCTGAACCTGGTGATCGTATGTCCTGAAGACCGAGCGTTTCGATGCGATGTTGGGGGATGCGAGCAGACCCAGCAATATCCCTGCCGGCGTTTGTTCCGGCAGGGAAACCGAGGCAGGGTCGAACGCTTGTAGATCAGAGAGCCACTTCGGCTTGGGGGCGTCGAAGGTGTACTGGGGAGCCTCTGTGAGTATGTGGATCGGTGTTTCGATCAGCAGTTCAGGCCCGTCGTATATGCGGACGTTGGTTCCAGTGAAGAATTCGCCGATGGCTGTGGCGTCCAGATCCCACTTCTTGAATAGTTCGATCACCGGCCCCTCGTACCCCGGAGTGACAGCCAGAACCATGCGTTCCTGTGACTCGGACAGCATGACCTCATAGGGCGTCATGCCCTCTTCCCGCCGGGGGACTTTCGCCACATCCAGGCGCAACCCCATCTTGCTGCGTTCCGCCATCTCTATGCACGCGCTGGTCATTCCAGCTGCGCCGAGGTCTTGCATACCGACGACGCCTGGAAGTTTCACCGCGGCCAGACATGCTTCAATCAGCACCTTCTCCAGGAACGGGTTGCCTACCTGCACGGCGGACCGCATCTCTGCCTGCTCTCCGAAGGCGCGCGATGCGAGGCCCGATGCACCGTGGATGCCGTCTCGTCCGGTGTCGGCGCCTACGAGTAGGAGTATGTCGCCCGGGCTTTTCGCTCGGGCGCTGATGATGCGGGGGCCAGTTCCCCCTTGTGTGGAGCCCGATGAATGGTCGCGTTCGATCAAGCCCACGCACATGGCGTTGACGAGGGGGTTGCCAGAGTAGGAGCGGTCAAAGGAAATCTCGCCGCCCACGTCCGGTACACCGATGCAGTTGCCGTAGGAGGAGATGCCTCCAACTACGCCGTGCAGGAGGAACCTGTTGCGTGGTTCGTCAGGCGGGCCGAAGCGCAGTGAGTTGAGTAGGGCGATGGGCCTGGCACCCATGGCGAAGATGTCGCGGACTATGCCGCCGACGCCGGTCGCTGCGCCCTGATGCGGCTCGACCGCCGAGGGGTGGTTGTGGGACTCGATTTTCATGACGATAGCAATGCCATCGCCGATGTCAACGACTCCAGCGTTCTCCGCGCCGGGTGCGACGAGGAGCCGAGGGCTCTTCGAAGGGAGCAGGCGCAGAAGAGGCTTGGTGTGCTTGTAGCCGCAATGTTCACTCCAGAGCGCGCCGAACAGACCCAGTTCCAGCGGCTTCGGCTCGCGGCCGAGGCGTTCGACTATGGCTTCATACTCTGCGCGCGAAAGGGCTATTTCATCGAGGATTTGTTTAGTAACGGGCACTGGGTGCGTCCTAGGATCAAAGAGCGGGCGGGTCAACACTGGCGGATCGAAGGAGAGGATGTCCAGAAATTGTCTGGGCGATTTCAAGTGCACACCCTCCTCAATCAAACCCCATCGAGCGGGAGGGTAACGGAGAGTTGCTATTTTCTCTGTGATACGTCGGCAGGCTGTCGCCAGGGCGTGAACATTGAGCGGAAGATGACGTTGCCGTCCTCACCGCCAAGGAGGGCCTCGCAAGCCCGTTCCGGGTGCGGCATCATGCCGAGCACGTTGCCGCGTTCGTTGACTATCCCTGCGATGGAATTCGCCGAGCCATTGGGGTTGGCTTCGCGGGTGATCCCACCCCGCTCATCGCAGTAGCGGAACAGCACACGGCCTGTTCGTTCGAGCGTAGCGATTGTTTCAGGGTCGGCCTGGTAGTTACCTTCGCCGTGTGAGATGGGCATATGGAGGATCTGCCCCTTCTTTGTGAGATGGGAAAACTGCGAGTCAGGTTGCTCGACACGCAGGTTGATCCACGAGCAGCGGAACTCCATATGGTCGTTGCGCATAAGGGCACCGGGCAGCAAGCCCGCCTCGCACAGTATTTGGAAGCCGTTGCAGATGCCGATGACCTGTCCGCCGCGCTCTGCAAATCTGATGATGGATTCCATGATGGGGGAGAAGCGGGCGATGGCGCCGCACCTCAGATAGTCCCCATAGGAGAAGCCACCGGGGAGGATGATGGCGTCGAAGCGGGAAATGTCGCGGTCGCCGTGCCAGACAAACTCGGCCTGCTGGCTGAGGACCGTTGATGTGGCGTGGTGGCAGTCGCCATCAGACCATGTGCCAGGGAATACGACGATGCCGAATTTCATTGAAGTCTCTGGTGAACTCTCCCAGCGCGAGAGTGTCAAATTGGTGGAGGAGCTTTAGCCCTACCCGGCGCGGTCTGTAAACAAACAAAAAGGCGTCCCGATCCGTCGGGACGCCTCGATGATAGCCGTTGGCCGGGCAGGCGTCGCAGAGGAGTTGGCCTGAGTGCCATCATGCGAATCGACTCCCGGAAGATCGCCTCCCTCTAGAGGTTGGCGCCGGTCTACATGTACTTCAGGGTGGCCTTGATGGACTTGCGGCGTTTCGCAGCGGCCTGTTTCTTGCGAAGGGCGCTGGGCGCTTCAAAGTGCTGGCGGCGGCGTGCTTCTGACATGAGGCCGTCCTGCTGGACGCGCTTTGTAAAACGGCGCAATAGCGCCTCGAATCCTTCGCCTTCCTGCTGTCTGACTTCTACCAAACTTGCCTCCGTGGGGCTGGCCCTGATCGCCGTGATTGCGCGTGACTGCTGAACTCTGTGCGGCGTTACGGTGCGCCCGGATGACGCTGCCACAACCATTGAGTATAGAGATACGGCTCATAGGTGGTCAATGGCGGCGGTCAGGCAGTGGGTCAATTTGGAGTTTCGACCGTCTACTCGGCCATATCCTTTCAGTAAGACGGTGTGCTCGATCCTCACACTCGGCCCCTTCCCATGAATTACCGGCATGCTGGGACATTAGGCGAGATGGAACTACGGGGCAGATTCCAGTGTTCTGATCGCTTTGTCGAGCCGCGTGATCACTCTGTCCCGTCCCAGGCCGGACATGGTATGGAACAGAGGGGGCGCTACGCTCCGGGCTGTAATGGCGACGCGTATCGACCCGAAGAGCTGGCCGGGCTTGATGCCCAGTTGCTCTGCCAGCGCACGGAATACGATTTCCAGTGGCTCCGGTTCAAAAGGCTGCGTAGATTTGGCGAGAGCATGTGCCTCTGTCAGCGCCTTCGTCGTAGCCGCAACGTCCATGCCCTTCTGGATGATCGAGTTGCGGTCCGGCATGACCTCCTCCTCGAAGAAGATCGCGAGCAAATCAGGCGCCTCGGCCAGCCTTTTCAATCGCTCTTGGATCATCGGGATCAGGGCGCGGACACGGGTGCGGTCTATGGGACGCTGCACACGGTTCCAGGGCGGCGTGATTGCCTTTTCAAGCCATGGCATGATGTCGTCGGTAAGAGCATCTAGGGGCATTTGGCGGATGTAAACACCGTTCATCCATTCGAGCTTTTCGGAGTCGAAAACGGCGGGAGAATCGTTGACTCGGTCGAGTGTGAACCGGCGCACGATCTCTTCACGGCTCATGATCTCAATGTCTTCACCTGGCGACCACCCGAGCAGCGCTAGGAAATTGAATACGGCGTCCGGCAGGTAGCCCAAGTCTCTGTATTCAAGCGCTGAGGCCGCTCCGTGCCGTTTGGACAGCTTCGTCTTGTCCTTGCCCAGCAACAGCGGCAGGTGGACGTAAACGGGGACCTCATACCCCAGCGCACGGTGGATCAGGACGTGAAGGGGAGAGGTCGGAATCCACTCATCGCCGCGCAGGACGTGCGTTATGCGCATTTCATGATCGTCAACGACGTGGGCCAGATGATAGGTGGGGAAACCGTCGGACTTCATGATGACGAAGTCCTGGATTTTCGATGAGTCGAATGTGATGTCGCCACGGACCGCGTCGCGGAAGGTGACATCACCGTGGCCGGGTGATTTCAAACGAACCACTATAGGCACGCCACGCTCGCGCGACTCTCTTAGTTCTTCGCCCGGGCGGGAGCGACAGCGGTTGTCGTAGCCGGGCGGTAGACCCTGCGCCTTCTGTCTTTCGCGGAGCATGGTCAGCCGCTCGGGCGAACAGTCGCACTCGTAGGCGAGGCTGGAGTCCAGCAGTCGTTTAGTCGCGGCCTGGTAAATCTGAAGACGCTCGGACTGTATGTAGGGGCCGTGCGGGCCATCCTTGCCTGGGCCCTCGTCCCATTCAAGGCCGAGCCAACGGAGGCTCTCTTGAATTTGTTCGATGGAACCGGGGACCAGTCGCTCCTGGTCGGTGTCTTCGATGCGGAGGAGGAATTGGCCGCCGGTCTGCCGGGCGAGTACCCAGTTGTAAATTGCGGTGCGGAGCGTGCCCACGTGAAGCGCTCCCGTAGGGCTTGGTGCCAGACGGACGCGCACGGGCTTTGAGGGGTGGACGGAGTTTGTGGTCATGGAACCGAGATTAGCACGTGGGACAGGGCCACAATTATTTGTGCGATTGACGAGGTTTTCGGCAGGCTCGAAACAAGTAGTTGGGGATCTGGTGCATTTGCGTTCACTCCTCCCCAATCGGCCAGCGACGTGGCCAGCCTAGATTGTCCGGCCTATCTTGCGTTCAAGTGCGAGTCGGTAAATGCGCTCGGCGACTGCCAAATCTTCGAGTGCGATGCCCTGGGACTCGAAAAGAGTGATGCCTTCGGTTGATAGGCGGCCGGGGACCTGGCCAGAGATAATGCGCTCGATCTGGACAGCCCTATCCCAGGAAAAATGGCCGGTATCGGCTGCGCGCAAAAGCTCGCCGCACTCGATGCGTGCCTGGTCAAGATCATCCACGGCTACTGTCTCGCACTTGGCGACGGCTGCGGTGTCCAGCTCGCGTCGGATCCATGAATTCGCGCCCGCTGCGTTGATGTGCATGCCCGGCTCAAGCATGTCGCCAGTAAGCACAGGTTCGGCAGAGTTCGTGACGGTTACGATGATGTGGGCGCTGCGCACGCACTCGGTTGCCGAGGCCATGGCCAGGACCGGGATGCCGAGCCGCCTGGACATCTTTTCCGCAAAAGCTGTGCGCCTTTCTGGTGTGCGGCTGAATACGCGGGCGGAGATGATCTTCCTGACAGCGGTGATGGCTTCAAGCTGGGTCTCGGCCTGGTAGCCGGAGCCGATGACAGCGACCACGGACGCGTCGGAACGCGCCATGTATTTGGTAGCGACACCGGAAGCCCCGCCAGTACGCACCTGTCCGAGCCGCCCGGCTTCAATGATGGCGAGGAGGCCCGCCCCGGAGGCGTCGTACAGCGTGACATGGAAGGTCGCGCCTTTGCGAGAGCCAGTGTAGGACTTATGCCCGGCGACGCCCTTAGCAGGCCACGACGCGGCCATGAAGTTGTAGGCCCCGCCAGTGATCGGGAGACGGCTTCGAGGAGAGTTAAAGGCTTCGCCTCGCGCCCTGGCCTTGAAAGACTCTTCCAGAGCGTCCAGCGTTAGATTCATGTCGAGCAGGAGAGCGACTTCGGATTCGGTCAGATATAGGGCCATGGTGCATTCTTTCTGGGCTGTGGTTATTGGTATCGCCGCGCTGGATGGGGGGATGAGTTCCAGTCCCCATCCGTGACAAGAACAGGGATGACAGATACCCACCACAGGTCGCTGGAGGGAGATATGCCTCCGGAACCACCAGGACGATTCCTCGAGGGAGGAATGGGCACAAGCATAGCGAGTAGAATCCGGCACCGATGAAGGCTTCGCACGTGATCCAGTATCCCCGGTCCCGCAAGGCAGGGGCGTAAGTGTTGGGAGACCTTATGAAACCGGTCCCGCATGTGGATGCTCTTGTCTTTGACGTTTTTGGCACTGTCGTTGACTGGCGCGCCTCTGTCACGAAAGATGTCGCTGATGTGGCGCGTGGGATGAAGGTTCAGGGTGACTGGCAGAAGTTCGCAGATGAGTGGCGTACCGGCTACCACGACGGTATGCGCCGTGTTAATGCAGGCGAGTGGCCGTGGATGAATGTTGACCTGATCCACCGACGCAAGCTTGATGAACTGCTGCCCAAGTACGGGCTGTCCGGACTGGACGAACCGGAACGAGACAGGCTCAACCGGGTATGGCACAGGCTCAAGCCGTGGCCGGATTCGGTCAAGGGCCTCTCACGACTGAAGAAGCGGTATGTGATATCGCCTCTTTCGAACGGGAATTTCGCGCTGCTCACCAACATGGCCAAGAGTGCCGGCCTGCCGTGGGATTGCATCCTGTCGGCGGAGCTGACAGGGCGGTACAAGCCGGATCCTCAGGCCTATCAGAAGTCCGCCGATCTGCTGGGACTGGCCCGCGGTCGTGTCTTGATGGTGGCCGCTCACGTTGGTGACTTGCGGGGCGCGCAGGCAGCTGGTCTGCGGACGGCGTTCGTGACACGACCGCTTGAATATGGGCATCAGGGCACGCCGGACACAGCCGGGGATCCGTCCTTCGATGTTTCTGCCGAGGATTTCATTGATCTTGCGAAGCAGATGGGCGTATGAACAGTTTGGGCTGCGTTGCGGATCAGGTGCTTCGCCGCCATAATGCCGCCTTGTTCACCTGCGTACTGGAGGCCGCTCTTGTCCTGGACGTTTGAAAACGCCATCCCGCCGATCGGGTCAATTACGGAAGGCCCGGCGTGGGATGGCAAACACCTGTATTTCACGAACATCGCTATGAGCCGCGTGCTCAAATTCGACCCTGTGAGTGACGTCGTGTCCGTCTGGCGCACAGATACGAATTCTGCGAACGGCCTGAACTTAGATAGCAAGGGGCGCATCTTTGCCTGCGAGGGAGGCGCTCACCGCATCGTCCGTTACGATCACGATGGTTCGACACATACGGTTGTAGACCGTTTCAAGGGGCGCAAGATCAACGTCCCCAACGACCTCGCCATAGACCCGCAGGATCGCATTTGGTTTTCGGATCCCATCGGGCAGGTCGGGTCAGACTACCAGCTCGACCACTCCTCGATCTTGTGCGCAGAACCTCAGCCGGACGGGTCGTACCTCTGCGTGCGTAAGACGTTTGACACAACGAGCCCCAACGGTCTGCTGTTCTCGAAGGATTACAAGACTCTGTACGTGGCGCAGAGTGACTATCGCGGCTGTGAGCGGCGGGAGTTGCGGGCCTACCCAGTTAACCCTGATGGCACGTTGGGCAAATACAGGTTGCTGCACGACTTCGGGCCGCACCGAGGCATAGATGGCATGACCCTTACGCAGGATGGGCTGATCGTGGCGACCTGCGGTTGGGAGGTATCCGGACCGGGCGGGATGATCGCAGTCTTCGAGCCGGACGGCAGGATCGTCGCGACACACCCGACGCCGTGCAAGCGGCCCACGAACTGCACCTTTATCGGGCCTGACCTGTACGTGACGAGTATCGAAGGCCATCTGCTGCGCGTGCGGGACACAGGTTTGAAGGGGCATCTGCTCTACCCGAATTAACCGTTCCGGACGAAGAGCCGGATGTTGAAATCGACTGGTAGTTCTTGACGCCCTCACCCTGGTCCAATCCCGGTGGGAGATGGGACCTCTGAGCCGGCATGCGAGGTGACTGAATTGCCTGAGTGGAAGTGGGAACTGGTAGCGAAGCAGAAGGAATTGACCGAGGGCCCGGCATGGGACGGCGAGGGACTCCTGTATTCGGAGTGCGCTGCGAACCTGACGTGGCGGTACGACCCGAAATCGAAGAAAAGCACCGTCTGGCGCAGGGACACAAACGGCGCGAACGGCATGTACTTTGACCGCACGGGACGCCTTTTTGTGTGCGAGGGAGAAGGACGGCTCATCGCCCGTTACGAAGAGGGCAAACCCTATCAGATGGTAGTGGATAGCTTCCAGGGGAAAACGTTCAACGAACCGAACGACCTTGCCATCGACTCGGACGGCCGTATCTACTTCTCCGACCCCAACTATGGCGCCCGGCCGATGCTGCTCGACCACGAGTCCGTCTGGCGCATTGACCCGGTTTACGGCGGGTCGTGGGTCGTATCGCGCGTGACGTTCGATACCGAGCGCCCAAACGGTGTGCTGTTTTCGCCGGACCAGAAGACTCTTTACGTGGCGGAAAGCCCGCGCGCTCCACAGGGCCGCCGCCAGTTGCGAGCGTACCCGGTAAGCCC
>SHXW01000008.1 GCA_009693115.1 Dehalococcoidia bacterium
GATCAGGAAGTTCGCCATCCAGAAGCCGGGCGAATTCGGCCTCGGTGATGATGCGCACGCCGAGCCGCCTTGCATCATCAGCCTTCGATCCTGCCTCGGCTCCCGCGACAACAAAGTCAGTCTTCTTCGACACGCTTCCGGCCGTCTTGCCACCCCTGGACTTCACCGCGTCCTGGGCCTGCTGGCGGGAGAAGCCCTGCAACGCGCCTGTGACAACGACCGTCCTGCCCCGGATGGGGTGGTCCGCAGGCGGTTCAGGCGTTTCATCGTGCGGGTCAACGCCTGCCACCCGCAGCTTCCGCACCACGTCACTGTTTTCTGAATTTGCAAACCACGCCGCGACGGAGCGCGCTATCTCCGGCCCGATGCCTTCGACTTCGTCGAGCTGTTCGCTGGTGACCGCCCCCAACCCTTGAAGCGACTTGAAGTTCCTCGCAAGCAGAACTGCGTTTTCGCTGCCAATGTGCGGTATCCCCAGGCCAATGATGACGCGGTCAAGGGGCCGCTTCTTCGAAGTTTCGACTCCTGCGAGTATCTTGTCGGCGCGCTTTTCTCCGAGCCTGCGTTTCTGACCGGCCCCCTCGCTCGACACCGGCGGTTCCCCGTCCGTTGCTGCTTCATCGGTCAGGTTCAATTCAACAAGCTGTTCGCGCTTTTCCTGCAGCGCGTAGACGTCGGCCACATCAGAGACAAGCTGAGCGGCGATCAGGGCGATGGCGACCCTTTCGCCCAGCCCCTCTATGTCCATGGCGCCGCGGGATGCGAAGTGTTCCAGCAGCCGTTCAAACTGCGCCGGGCAGCGCGCGTTCACGCACCGCACAACCGCCTCGTCAGGGTCGCGGAACACGGCCTGCCCGCAGCGCGGACAGTCATCCGGGATGCGGTATGGCCTGCTCTCAGCACTGCGCACGTTGGCAGAGGCTGGACCTGCCACCTGCGGAATAACGTCGCCCGCACGCTGGACGACGATAAGGTCGCCTTCGCGGATATCTTTGCGCTGAATATCGCCCTCGTTGTGGAGGGTGGCCTGCGAGATGGTGACACCGCCCACGAAGACAGGCTCAAGCTCGGCGAAAGGGCTCAGGTTGCCTGTGCGGCCCACATTGACACTGATTCTCCTGAGGAGCGTCACCGCCTGTTCCGCCGGAAACTTGTACGCAGTAGCCCAGCGCGGCTCCCGGCCCACGAAACCGAGCCTGTCGTGATGGTCGAGACGATCAACCTTGATGACGATGCCGTCTATGCCGAATGGCAGAGCGTCACGCCGCGACTTCACACTCTCATGGAAGCGCGCCACTTCGTCCAGCGACCGCAACCTGACCGGCACCCATTCGGCCGCTTCGTGCCCATCGCGGGCCGAACAGACTTTGCAGCCCCACTTTCGCAGCTTCGACAGGAGTTCCCACTGCGTTGCCGGCATCTGGTCGCCTTCAAGACGCCCGATGGCATAAAAGAACATCTCCAGCGGAGCCCTGGCTGTTTCGCGCGAGTCCAACTGGCGCAGCGCGCCCGAAGCGGCATTGCGCGCGTTGACGTAGCGGGGCAGGCCCGCGGCCTCCCGAGTGTCATTGAAGCGCTCGAACGGGGCTTTGGGGAAATACACCTCGCCGCGCAGTTCGACGAGGCGCGGAACGCCGTCGCCGAGCAGCCGCAGAGGGACGGAACGGATGGTTCGGATGTTCGCCGTCACATCTTCGCCGCGCGAGCCGTCTCCACGCGTGGCCGCACGCACTAGCACGCCGTCCTCGTAAGTCACCGCCAGCGCGAGGCCGTCAATCTTCAATTCGCACGTCATGTCCACCTGTGCCACGCCCAGCTGCCCCAGCACACGCGTGTGCCACGCGGCGAGGTCCTCGCCGGTGAACACATTGCTGAGGCTCAGGAGCGGGACGGGATGGGCGACTTCTTTGAACTCAGGCGCTGGCGGCGCTCCGACGCGCTGCGTCGGGGAGTCAGGAGCGCGGAGCTGCGGATACTGCTCTTCGACGGCTCGCAATTCGGCCATGAGGGCGTCGTAGGCTTCATCTGCGATCTCCTGCCGCGAAAGGACGTAGTAGAGGTGGTTGTGCCGGTTGAGTTCGGCGCGCAGGCGCGAGGCGCGCTCTTTCACCAGGTCAAACGTGAGATGTGAATGAGTGGAGTCTGACGCTGTCATTCTGAAACCCGATGAAACGGAGCGTTATCGGGACAAGGAATCCCGTTTTTGCATGCGCCGCACAGTGAGCCGGACGGGATTCCTCGTCGTGCCCGGAATGGCAGAGACTGCGCTCCCGGGGGCCGGCCATGGCGACCCATCAGCCTGCCTCGACAGGAATGGGCCGAGTATAACAACGGCCCTCTTGAAAATTGGACCGCCGTCTCACTCTGGGAGTCTCAGATGCCAAAAGCTTACCTGTCCCGTGCCGAACTCAAAGCCATGGTCGAAAAGCTGCCGCGCGTGCGCATGGCGCACCTGCCGACTCCGCTTGAAGAGATGCCGCGCCTTTCCGCCGCTCTGAAGGGGCCGGGCGGAGCAACTGGGCCGCGCATCCTCATCAAGGGCGAGGACATGACCGGTCTGGCCTTCGGCGGGAACAAGGCTCGCCACTACGAATTCGAGATGGCCGAGGTCCGCGATAACGGCTTTGACACGCTCATCAACATCATGGACTACCACTCCAACAATGCCCGCATGACCGCCGCTGCGGCGAACAAGATGGGCATGAAGTATGTCCTCGTGCTCAAGAACGCGAAGGGCCGGCCGGTGCAGGGCAACCTGCTCATAGACAAGGTTCTTGGCGCAGAACTGCACCTCCTTGATGAGGCGCAGTCAGAGAAGGCGCATGAGTACGCCGCGAAGCTCCAGAGGCAGATGGAACGGGAGGGCCGCAAAGTCTACCTCCTCCAGGACCACCTCTTCCCGCGCATCGTGGGCATGGTCGGCTTTGTGCTTGGCGGACTGGAACTTCAAGAGCAGCTGGAGCAAATGGGAATCAAGAAAGCGCACATTTTCGGCGTGGCCGGACGTTCGCTCTGCGGCCTCATCCTGACCGCTAACAACCTGGGGCTGGACTGGAAGTTCACAGGCGTGACCGTCACCTACGACCCGACACTCGACAAGTACATCTTCGCCCACTCTCAGGACATAAAGGACCTGCTCGGCCTGCCCGTCACGTTCGCCGAGAGTGACATGGCCCTGCTCGACCAGTACGTGGGCGAGGGCTACGGGGTGATGACGGACGCGGTCGCCGAAGCCATCCACCTCGCCGCAAGTACGGACGCCATCATCACTGACCCCAACTACACAGGCACTGTGATGGCTGCGCTCATAGACCAGATCCGCAAGGGCCATGTGAAGCCGGACGAGACCGTCGTGTTCCTGCACACGGGTGGACTTCCCGCGGTGTTCGCTTTCGCTGAAGAACTCGCCGCCTGGAAGGGGTGAGCCTTACCCTGTTACCCAGGTGTGATCTGGCGGGCGCGTCTCGCCTTTTTCGACGACCACCAGAGCCAGACCGCACCGCCCACTATGCCGACTGTGATGAGCGCCCAAACGAGCGTCCCAAGCGCTGTCGAAGCTCGGACGCGGGCGCGGATTTCCACTGGGAACACCAGGCTGACCGGCGGCGTGTCGGGAGTCGAGACCACATCCACACTGACGGACCAGGTCCCCGCCCTTTCCATGTCAAGATTTCCCGCATAGATTCCGGGCCTGTCCAACGTATCCAGCGCCCGCGAAGTCTGACGGTCTCCCCCTGACGGCGGATCGCCGTATACGCGGAGTTGAAGCTCTCTGACTGGCTTCCTCGTGTCAGTGCGGAACACCACCACCTCGAAGTGCACGATGCCAACGACGGGCCGTTCCGGCGCCATGTATATGACCACGGTCTCGGGTTGTCCGGCCGGTGTGCGCGCCACTTCCACCCCTGCCGGCATGGGAGCACCGGATTGGGCGAGAGCGCTCCTTCCGGCCATGAATAGGGCCAGAGCGGCGAGCGCAGCAAAGAAGATGAGGCGGGAGAAGGTTCGTGATGGCACGTTGGCGTATTGTATGGGGCCTGTCCCTCCCTTTGTTTAAGGGAGAAGGCTAGCCGGACTGGAAGAGACACACTCCAAAAAGGCCCGCATGCCAAAGTACGACCTCATATTGAAGGGCGGCCGCGTGCTCGACCCGGCATCAGGCACGGACGGTGTTCGCGACGTGGCGGTGAGGCGCGGGCGCATCGAGGCGGTTGAACCAGACCTTGACCCCGCACTCGCACCTGATGTCATTGACCTGGTTTCGGATGGAGCGCCGGGCGGCGCCCTGAAGCTCCGGAGCTCGGCGAAGGCGGCTCAGGACGGGCGGGGACGATCCTTACAGCGGCCGCTCTGGCTGATGCCGGGCATGATCGATACACATGTTCACGTTGCCGGCGAATTCCCCGGCATCAGCGACTGCTCTCTTGGACTCCGCATGGCTGTCGAGGCCGGGGCGACCACCGCTCTGGACATGGGCGGCACGATGGATCGCCTTATCGGAGGCGTGCGCCGCCGGGGCTGCGGGCTGACCGTGGGAAGCCTGCTCATGCTGAAGCCGGGCGCAACACTGCCAGGTGATGACCCATCCCCACGCGTGGTGCGCCGGGTGCTTGGAGATGCACTCAAGGCAGGCTCTCTCGGCATGAAGTTGTGGGGCGGCTACCACCCCTTTTCGCCAGAGGTCACTGCCGATGTCATAGCTGCCTGCAACGATGAGCAGGTTTACGCCGCCTACCACGTCGGCACAAAGGCGACCGGAAGCCGTCTCGACGGCCTGCGGGAGCTGCCCTCGCTCTTGGGTGCGAACGGGCGGGCGCACGTCGCTCATGTGAACGCCTACTGCCGGGGGTCGCTCCTTCCTCCCGCCGACGAGATACGAGAGGCTCTGGACATCCTGCGAACTCTGTCCGGCGGCCCGTCAGGCTCAGAGAACTTGCCGGACCGGCGTCGTCAGGTGGTGTCGGAGGTTCATCTGGCCATACCGAACTTCACACTGGGCAGGTGCGACGCGCAGGGCCGGGTGGCAGCCGATGTGGCGCGGAACTGTCTGAAGCTGCGTGGGTTTGAACCGACGGCTGATGGGGTCAGATTCGCCATCAGAGATGGCTACGCGCGCGTGGTGACGGACAGGGACGGCAGGCTGGAGCTTGTGCCGGGGGAGGCCGGCGTGGCGATCTTCGACGAACTTGACACCAACGTGCCCCTTAGCTTCCCTGTAAACCGCCCGGACACGGCGTTCCAGTTGGCAGTTGCCCGAAACGCCGGCCCGGCCCGCGCCGGGGCATCCCGGCCTGCCGAGGGGGATCACCCCGCCGCTGTTCAACCGGAGGTTGTTGAGGGGGTGAATCGGCATCCAGCCAGCTTCACAGTTGACGCCATCGCGAGCGACGCCGGGGTGTTCCCGCGCAACGTGAACATCGAGCAGGCATTTCAGATCGTCCGTTTCGGCGGGTTGACGCCTCTGGAGATGGCAACCAGGCTCAGCTACAACCCGTCGATGATGCTGGGCCTGGTGAACAAAGGCCGCATTGCGCCCGGCGCGGACGCAGACTTCACCGTGATCGACCCGGCTGCAGGGCGGGCCGTGCTGGGAATCTCGGCCGGGCGGACGATCATGCGCCATGGGGCGGCACTTGAAAACGAGGGCGGAAGGCTGCTGGTGACCGCGGCAGGCGTTTCATCAGCAAAGGCCTCAGGCCTGCCATATGAGGTCGTGGACTTCAGCAGAAGCCTGTTGTACCGCGACCCTTGACCGGCAAGCGCCCAAACAAACAGGAGCCCCGGACTGACCGGGGCTCCTGTTCATGTTCCGTCTTGCCTTGAACCACCACCCGGATGCCCGCCCTTGCCGGTACTCGCCTGGTTGGGAGAGGTGGCTTTGGGAGCAGGGCATTCGGCAGTGCGCTCCGAGTTAGCTGCCGATGCCGGATATGGCCGCCGCCAGGCCTGACAGGCCCTGCCGGACGACAAGCGCGACGCCGATTATCACAGCGCCTAGCACGACACCTACTGCAACGTTGCCCTTCTTGAGTTCCTCAGTTTCGTCGATGGTCTTCGTGATCCGGCTCCATACGCGGAAGGCCAGAAACACCGTCCCTGAGGCGAAGGCCAGTCCGGCCAGGAGCTGGACCAGGCCGAAGCCCACCGCGCGCAGGTATTCAGCGGCGGCGGCGCCTGACTTAACATCCGTCAGAGACTGGGTAAGGCCAACGATGCCCGACGATGTTACGAGCACGACGGCGATGATGACACCCACCGCCATCGCGGCCACGGCCATGTTGCCCTTCTTGAGCTCCGCCTCTTCGTCGATACCCTTCGTCAGGCGGTTCAGGATGCGCATCGCCCAGAAGATCGAGAACATGGCGATGCCAACACCGATCACGAGTTGGGCTACCCAAATGCCCAGGCGGATGAGCGTCTCCGCAAGTTCAGAAACCATGAGCGTTTGCAATTCCACCCTCCAAATGTCTGTGTTTCATTCCAGCCAGGCCCCCGCGAGGTCTGGCTGGGTTCAGGGCGGAATTATACGGCTACCATGCCCCGACGCGCCGCTAGAATCTCAAGACTGCCTGCCACCGACCGGCAGACCTGCGAAGGTACAATCTCCGCCGGGGCATGCCTGCTGGAGTCCACAGGAACCTGTCCGGCCCTGTCCACATCTCAGGTATGCCATCCCCCTCCCGTCATCCCGGCATGCCGGGACTTGTGGGAGAGAGTTCCGGTGTGCGGGGTGAAAACCACATTGGCATCATTTGATCTCATCGTCCGCGGCGGGCGTGTCGTGGATCCGGCGAACGGCGTGGACGCCGTGCGTGACGTGGGCGTGCGCCTCGGCCGCATCGAGGCTGTCTCTGAGCGGCTGGATGCGCCGCGCACCACGCTCGTCATGGACGCCTCCGGCAGGGTCATCATGCCCGGCCACATTGACACGCACGCCCACCTTTCGAGCCCCGGCGGCAACGTGGACAGGGCGTTCGGTCACGTCATGCTGGCCGAATCCGGCACCACGACCGCGCTGGACCTGGGCGGCGAGCCCGCCAACCTCGCAGCCGGCATGAAGGCCCGTGGCGCCGGTATGAACGTCGCCTGCCTGCTCCAGCTAGTCCCTCACAAGACGGTGCCGGAGGACGACCCGCGCCCGGCCGTCATAAGGGACACGGTCTCCTCAGCCATGAACCGGGGCGCCATCGGAGTGAAGCTGATCGGCGGCTACCACCCATTCACGCCGGAAGCCACGGCGGACACGATCTCCGAGGCCAACGCGCAGCAGGCATGGGTCGCCTTCCACGTCGGCACCAAGGACACCGGTTCCGACCTGACCGGCCTCCGCGAGGTTCCCGCGCTGGTGGGCGGCGGGCGGCTGCACGTGGCGCACATCAATTCATACACGCGCGGCATGGTGCTGCCGCCGGATGAGGAGTGCCGTGAGGCGTTCCTCATCCTGGAGTCGAAGCGGGGCCAGCTCGTGTCCGAGGCATATCTGGCTCAGGCCAACG
The DNA here is from genome assembly GCA_009693115.1 of Dehalococcoidia bacterium. Taxonomy (GTDB): domain Bacteria; phylum Chloroflexota; class Dehalococcoidia; order Lucifugimonadales; family Lucifugimonadaceae; genus SHXW01. Next base: position 7,497 of record SHXW01000008.1, read on the forward strand.
GCACGAACGGCAAGTGCGACGAGGATGGGAACGTCATCTACAACGTGGCGCAGAACTGTCTGAAGGCCCGCGGCTACCCGACCACCGATAAGGGGATGCGGCAGGCCCTGATCGACGGCTACGGGTCGGCACTTGTCGAGCGCGGTGGACGCATCGTGCTCGTGACAGGCGAGGAGGCGGTACGCGTCTGGCAGGCGGCGAAGACGGACGCCAGCCTGAGCTTCCCCGTGAACCCGGCCCCCAGCGCCTTTACGCTTGCTACGGAAAAGTACGCAGACGGAGAGTTCCGCGTAGATGCCATCTCAACCGACGGCGGATCGCTCCCGCGCAACGTGGCGATAGAACGGACGATGGCGCTTGTCGCGTTCGGTGCGCTTTCCTGGCCCGATGCGGTGAAGAAGCTTTCGTGGAACCCGTCCAGGATGCTGGGGCTGCTGAACAAGGGCCACTTCACTCCGGGCGCGGACGCAGACATCACCATCGTTGACCCTGGCACGGGAAGGGCAACGATGTCCCTCGTTTCGGGCAAGGTGATCATGAAAGACGGACGGACCGCCGCAGACGGCGGCACCTGGCTGGTCACCGGGCAGGGTGAGGCGGCGGCGAAGGCGAGCGGCCTGCCGTATCAGGTCATGGATCTGAGCAAGTCGTGGTTGTACGGGAAACCTCTCTCCCCCAATGAGAGGGGAAGAGTGAGGGCTGAAGTCACCTGAAGAGGCTCTTCGCGTCAGCCCGGAACAACAAAAAGGCCCGCCAGTCAGCAGGCGCCCCTTTACCGGGCGCAATCAAGGGACCCGACCCGTTCTGGACCATGGGCCGTTGTCTATGAATGCGGAGAGCATCTCTACGGCACGAGTGGGTGCGTAACCACATGTCCCTCTGCGGCGGCGTTCTCCGCCGGGGACGCGGCCAGCCGCATAATGGCGCTGATTGAACAGCATCGGTGTGTGCCGGTGTCCGACGGAGGCCCGTGAGGAGGTTGACCGTGGCTCTCTCTGACCGCATAGGGTTTGACGCAGGGGCACAAAGGCTGGAGGACGCGCTGGCGTGGGCCGCGGAGAACCATTTCCACTACCTGGATTTTAACGCGGACACCGGCCCCAACAGGCTCGACACGTGGCCCCCGGCGCGCGTCGAAGCGGTGCGCGAGACGTGCAAAAAGAACGGCATCCGTTTCGGCCTCCACACTCTCTCCGCGGTTAATGTGGCCGAGTTCTCCCCGCACGTCGGCGAGGGCGTGGAAAAGTACCTGAGGGAATGCGTTGAGCTGGCCGGGCGGCTCAGGTGCGAATGGGTGGTCGTCCACGCCGGCTATCACTTCTCGAGCGAAGTGGAGGCCCGCAAGAAGGCTTCCCTGGAACGGCTCAAGCGCCTCACAGGGTACGCAGAGAAACACGGGCCGCGCCTGCTCCTGGAAAACCTGAACAAAGAGCCGGAACATGCCGAGGTCCACTACATGGCGCACACCGTGGAGGAGTGCCGTCCGTATTTTGACCAGATAGTGTCACCGCATTTTGGCTGGGCGTTTACCGTGAACCACTCTCACCTCGTACCGGAGGGCATCAACGGGTTTCTTGACGCCTTCGGCATCTCGCGCATCGGTGAGGTCCGCCTTGCGGACAATACCGGCGAGTACGAAGTCCATCTGAACCCTGGTCAGGGCACGGTTGATTTCAAGTCACTGTTCAGAAGGCTTGAAGGGGCAGGATACAAGGGCCATTACTCCATGGCCTTCGGCACGCCGCAGGACAAGGTCAAGGCCCGGGAGATGCTAGGCAAGCTGGGGTGAATTACGCCGCTGCGCGCGGGCAACGGCGTATCCTTGCCGCGCTGTGAGAAGGTCCCCGTGAAGGGGAGGAGTCCTGCGTCTGCCTTACAGGTGCTTCAGAAATGGCACCATGCAACTCACGCGGCGGTGCCAGGACAAGCTCAGCATGACATTCACACCCACTCTCATCTAGAGCGGAACGCAAGGAGTGCCCATGCCCGCAGACTTCTTCCAACCTGATACCACTCACGGCCGGTCCTCCCGCGCCCCGGCAGCCGGCAGGCGTGGCATGGCCGCATCGGCGCACCCTTACGCGACGCTGGCCGGGCTGGACGTGCTGAAGGACGGCGGCAACGCCTTCGACGCCGCTGTCGCTGTCGCAAGCACCCTGAACGTCGTCGAGCCGTATATGTCGGGCGTGGGCGGCATCGGCATCGCCCTCGTTTATGTGGCGAAGGAGAACCGCACCCGCGTCCTGAACTTCTCTGGCCGCGCAGGGTCAAAGGCGACGCCTGACAGGTTCACAGAAGAGTCAAAGACGACGGGCGCGCGGTCGCCCCTCGTCCCCGGCAACGTGGCCGGGTGGCTGGAGATGCACGGGAAGTACGGCAAACTGCCCCGGAAGCGAGTGTTCAGGGACGCGGTTGACTATGCGGAGAACGGCGCGCCCCTCACTCCCTTCAACGCCGAAATGCTCAAGATGAACTGGGCGCTGCTCACACGTTTCGAGAGCACGAAAAAGTCTTTTCTCGGCGGCGCTCGCAAGCCCGCCCCGGCAGGTGCGCTTTTCAAGCAGCGCGACCTCGCAGCGTCCCTGTCCGCCATCGCCGAGGGCGGCGCGAAGGAGTTCTACACCGGCGGCATCGGCAAGAAGATATCTCGCACGCTCAAAGAGATGGATGGCGTGATCACCGCGGACGACCTGGCCGCCTATAAACCCGAATGGCAGGAACCGCTCACGTGCAACTACCGCGGCTTTGAGGTGCGCGTGCCTCCTCCGAACTCGTCCGGGTTCCAGATTTCAGAAACGCTCAACATCCTGAACGGTTTCAAGAACCTTGAGTACGGCACGGCGGACACACTGCACACGCTCATGGAGGCGGTGAAACTCGCAGTCGAGGACCGGGTGAAGTATTCCGGCGACCCGGACTTCGTGGACATCCCGGTCAAGCGCCTCCTTTCCGCGACGCACGCAGAATCCCTCAGAAAAAAGATCTCGATGGCCAAAGCGCGCACGCAGGCGAAACAGCGCTACCCGCGCGAACACCTCGCCGCGGGTGACGGCACCGAAGGAGAACGAGGCTCTTCAAGCGCCTCAGGGACAGCGGCTGATTTCGGCCCCGGCGCTCCCGGGTGGTGGCGCGACGGCCTGACGACGCACTTCGCAGTCGCCGACAGTGACGGCAACGTCGTCACTGTGACGCAGACCCTCGGCAACGGCTACGGCTCCGGCGTCGTGATGGCTGACACCGGCATCTTCCTGAACAACATGTCGCTCTGGTTCGACATCGACGCGAAAACCCCCAGCCCGAATCTGGTGGCCCCGAACAAACGCGTGGACTTCTGCGTGGCACCCTGCCAGCTTTTCAAAGACGGCGAGTTCGCCCTGAGCATCGGCACACCGGGCAGCTATGGCATCCTTCAGACGACGCTGCAGATGATCCATCACTACGTCGATGCAGGGATGAACGTGCAGGAGGCCATCGACGCTCCGCGCTTCCGGTTGCATGAACCGGGCGTCCAGAACTTCGAGGGACGGTTCCCGCAGGAGTTCATAAACCAGTTGAACGCCCGCGGACACACGATCAAGCGCCTGCCGCAGGATTGGTCGCGGGCCGTCGGCGGCGCGCACGGCATCCAGCGCACGGAGCACGGGACGTACCTCGGAGGAGCGGATCCGCGCCGTGATGGTGTCGCTCTGGGGTTCTGAGATAGTTCAGATCTACCGCGTGCTGCTGGCCCCGGTCACCGCTAATCCGGCGAAATCGGGATAGGGATGACAGGGGCGGGGTCAAACGAACTTCTCGTGTACGGATTCCTCTACTTCGCTCCCGCTCAGGCTCGGAAACGCGTGCAGGCCGAAGGAAATTGACGGGAACGGCAAATCCATTATCGACCGGGGATGATTCATGGCGAAAACCGCTGAGAACAAAGACATCAGGGCCAGCTACGGGGAGATGACAGCCTTTCCTCGCATGGCCGTGGGCGTGATGGGGTCGGCAGGGGGCCATCTCCAGTTGAAGGCGCGCAAGCTGCTGGATACCCTCGGGAGGGAGATAGGCCGCCGCGGCTACGTGCTGGTCACGGGCGCCGCTCCCGGTCTGCCCCACGACGCCGTCCTTGGCGCAAAGAAGGCAGGGGGGCTGGTGGTGGGCATCTCGCCTGCCTTGAACTTCGCCGAGCACGTTCAGAAGTACAAGGCGCCCATCGCCGGATATGACGTCTTGATCTACACGGGCTCGGGCCTCATGGGGCGCGAGATCGAAAACATCCGTACCTGCGACGTCGTGATCATCGCTGGCGGCAGGTCAGGCACCCTCGGCGAGTTCGCCATCGCTTACGACGAGGGCAAGGTCATCGGTGTGCTGACAGGCACCGGCGGCATCGCTGACCACATCAAGGACCTCCTCCCGATCATCAACAAGGAGACCGGCGCGACGCTGGTTTATGAGGACGAACCTGTAAAGCTCATGGACAGGCTGGAAGCCGTTTACCGGGACCGTGTACTGCCCCGCTACCTGGCGCTTTCGGAAGGAGCGGCATCCGGGGGAGTGTTGGAGAAGTAGAAGCGCTCACGCCCTACCTGCATGTTCGCCCGGTTCCGCTCTTTCCTGGCTTGTCGAGGGGCCCCGTCTGCTACAAGCCTCTGACTACTCCAACCTTCATCCCGACCGAAGGCCCCCCGGCAAGGGCCGGAGCGGAGGGACCTGACGCTCGCCTCCTTTCACGCCGTCCCACCCGGAGGCGCTCGTCCCGCTCCCCGGCCCGGCACCCGGCTGTTGCCGTCATTCCAAACCGGAGCGTAGCGAAAGGAGGAATCTGGGGAGGTTGCGTGTCCTTGTCCCCGCCCAAGATCCCATTCACGGCAAGCCGGAATCGGGATGACGAACAGCAGGCGATTCCAGCCTCTACCCGCCTACCACCAGATCTTGCCCTGTGTTTCAGACTTCGTGATCTCCTTGAAATCCTTCGTATAGATGCCAGAGGAGATGTACTTCCAGCCACTGTCGGCGAACAGGCAGACGATGTTGCCGCGCTCCATCTTCTCGGCCACCTTGCGGGCCGTGGCGGCGACGGCGCCCGAGGACTCTCCAACGAAGATACCCGCATGGTCGAGCAGCCATTTCGTCCAGTAAAGGCCCTCTTCAAGCTCGATCAGTATTCGACCATCGAGCATGCCCAGATCAAGTATGGGCGGGATGAACCCGTGCTCGATCGACCGCAGGCCCTGCACAACGTCGTCGGGGTGCGGCGCAGTGGCGACGACCTTCACTGCAGGGTTGTGCTCCTTTAGCCGCCTGCCCACGCCCATCAGCGTACCGCCCGTGCCGAGTCCAGCCACAAACACGTCAACACCGGGCATGTCGCGGATGATCTCCGGGCCCGTGGTCTCATAGTGGGCGAGGGGGTTTGCCTGGTTGCCGTACTGGTATGGCATGAACCATGACGGGTTGGACCGCGCAAGTTCCTGGGCGAGGATGATGGACTCATTCGTGCCCTTGTCAGGAGCGGAGAAGATGACCTCGGCCCCAAAGGCCTTGAGGAGCTGCACCCGTTCAGGGCCGACCGACCCCGGCATGACGGCCTTCATCTTGTAGCCGCGGATGCGCGCGATCATTGCCAGACCTATGCCGGTGTTGCCGGACGTAGGCTCGATGATGGTCTGGCCGGACTTCAGAGCGCCGCGTTTTTCGGCGTCCATGACCAGATACTTCGCCACCCTGTCCTTGACCGACCCTGTGGGGTTGTGGCCCTCAAGCTTGGCGAAAATCCTGACATGAGGATTGGGGCTGAGGCCCGGCACCTCGACTAGGGGGGTGTCCCCGATGGCGTCAATGAGGTCATTTTTCAGGCGGGACGCCTGCCTGCCGGTGCTGACTGTCAACTAAAAACCCATCTCAAAACCCCTCGCCCGGCGGGAGAGGGTCAGGGTGTGGATAAAGCCCAAACTCAAACAACAGCCCCTGGAACTCCGGCTTATTGGTTTTGAGATGGTTTCTAAGACAAACTATCCGACGAGTGCGCGCTCGGGCGCAACACCGCAGAAGACCTCGTAGTCTATGAGCCTGGTCACAGAGGGCTTGTCCCCGCAGAGCACGCACTTCGGGTTGCGGCGCACCTTTACCTCTGTGAACTCCATGTTCAGGGCGTTGATCAGGAGCAGCCGGCTCGACAGTGTCTCGCCTATGCCCAGGATGATCTTGATGGTTTCAAGAGACTGTATGGACCCCACCAAGCCCGGCAGCGCGCCGATCACGCCCGCCTCGGCGCAGCTTGGCACCTCGCCTGGGGGAGGCGGCTCAGGGAACAGGCAGCGGTAACAGCCCTTTCCGGGGAGATAGGTCGTCGCCTGGCCGTCAAAGATCAGGATGGAGCCGTCAACCAGCGGCTTCTTCGCGAAGTAGGCGGCGTCGTTCACCAGATAACGGGTGGCGAAGTTGTCAGCGCCGTTGACGATGATGTCGTACTTCGGGATGACGTCCATCGCATTGTCGGAATTAAGCGGGTACTCGTGGGCCTCTATGTTGACCTCAGGGTTGTGCTCCTTGAGGGTTTCCATGGCGGAGATAACCTTGCGCTTGCCAACCGCACTGTCCTTGTGGAGGATCTGCCGCTGCAGGTTGGTCACGTCCACCACATCAAAATCAACGATGCCGAGCGTACCGACGCCGGCGAGCGCCAGGTAGAGCGCCACAGGAGAGCCGAGTCCACCCGCGCCAACCACCAGCACACGGGCATCCAGCAGCTTCCGCTGCCCCACACTGCCTACCTGGGGCATGATGATGTGCCTGCTGTACCTGCGCACTTGTGCCGGAGTCAGGGCGGGCCCTTTGGTTGCTGTCGTCATTGATCCCTCTTGTTCCGTTCAGCAGCTATCTTGGAGTCCTCTCTCGTTCCCGGGTGCCCGTCACAGGCAGGTGGTTAAGGAGAGGTCTCGGACACTGCCATTGATGCAGTCCCTTTGTTTCTGTCCGTTGGGTCCCGGTCCAGTCAATACCGGTATCGGAAATCGTAACCGATTGTGCATGTCTGGGTACCGGAGGGGCGCCGCCAGGTATTTCTGGCGACAGATGTGGCGAACAACACCATGTAATGGCATCCGCTCTGCCAGACGGCTAGCCAGTAGCCAGGGTTACGGGCTGGAGCAGGCTCTTGCTCATCGCCGTCTGTCTGCGGGCCAGGTCTGAGACCTTGACGTGGGAGAGATGCTCCATGAGCATCTTCTCCACGTCCGACCACATGAGTCTCTGAGAACAGGCTCCCGAGAGCCTGCAATCGTCCGGTTCTTCGACGCACTCAAGCGGGGCCAAGGAGCGGTCAAGGGAGTTGACCACATCAGAGATTGTGATCTCCTCCGCGCTCCGGGCCAGTTTGTGTCCGCCCTGCGGCCCCCGACGTGAATTGATCATGCCGGCTTTCTGCAGGTCCGCGCAGATGTGCAGCAGGTAAGGCTCGGGGACGTGCTGGGCGCGGGCAATGTCTCCAGTAGAGATGTACGCGCCTTCCGGCTGCTGCGCCAGATAGACGAGCAGCCTGACGCCGTAGTCCACTTTCATGGGAACGAGCATGAGTACCGCCGCGGGACACCGGGACACGCTGTGAGATTACCGCCCAGTTCAGGGAGTATAGCACCCGGACATCAATTGCTGACCCGTCCGGTCAGGAATTATGGGTTGGGGCGCGGAGCAGTGTGTTACGATTAATGTCTATGTTTTTGCGGGCTATACGGCCCGCTTTTCGCGTGTGACGAGCGCTCCCCCTGATCATATTCAGGACTGCCTCGCCGGGACGGATTCAAATGGACCAGATAACACTTGCTGCCACAACTCGCGAGGCCATGGGCAAAAAGAACGGTGCGCTGCGCCGGTCCGGCGGCCTCCCCCTGCACGTCTACGGGCTCAAAGGCGATTCGCTTTCGATCCAGGCGCCTCTCAGTGAGGTGCGCGCCATCCTCCGCACCGCGGGCCGCACCACACCCGTGCGCGTCACGGTTGACGGCAGCGGAGACACGGTCACGCTCATCCGCGAGGTCACTCGCCACCCAGTCTCGGGCGTAATCCTCCATGTGGACCTGCTGCGCGTTGACCCCGACCAGCCGATTGAGGTCCGAGTTCCGATCCGGCTTATCAACGTCTCCTCCGCACCCGGCACACGCGGTGGCGCGGGCGTAGTGACCCAGGGCATGTATGACGTGCCCGTACGAGCCAAGCCGTACGACATCCCGAAGGAACTCGTCGCTGACTGTATGCGACTTGAGTCTTTCGACACAGCGATAACCCTTGGAAACCTGGGCTACCCCCCTGGCGTCGAGCCGGCCGGCAGCCCGGATACCAACGTCGCCTGGATCCAGGCGCCGCGTGTTACGAAGGTTGAGGAACCGGTTGCCGCCGCCGCGGGCGAAGTTGCTGCCGAGGGCGAAGCGACTGCCGAGGGCGCCCCTGGAGCGAAGGGCGCTGCCCCCGCGGCGGGAGCGAAGGGCGCTGCCCCCGCGGCGGGAGCGAAGGGCGCTGCCCCGGCCGCTGGCGGAGCCGCTGCAAAGAAGGGCTAATTCGCCCGGGACAGGTTGCGCCAATTACACCAGAAAGGCCCCGATATATCGGGGCCTTTCTGTTTTCAACGCCATATCGAAGACATCGGGCCGTGTATGTGAAGCCCGTCCGCCAAAGAGAGCGTCATGCCCGGCTGCAGACAAACTCACCAGGCTCATCAAGACCCGTGGGTGCGTAGCCCCTGCTTTCTTGACATGGAAAGCACACCGCCCCACAATCCCGATTACGGGGTACAGAGGCCGGACTCGAAAGCCTCGAAGCCCCCGCCAACAACTTAATAGACGGCTAGGGAGGAAACGGATGGACACCATCCTTTTAGCCGTCCTTGCGGCAGCCATAGCAGGAGCAGCCACCGGTATCGCCGGCTTCTACCTGCGAGGCGTGCTGACGGCCAGGGCGACGACAACCTCGCTTGAGGCTGCGGAACAACAAATACGCAGGGCCGAGGCCCGAAGCAAGGAGATCTTGCTGGAGGCCAAGGAAGAGGCGCTGCGGACCAAGACCAGTTCGGAAGGCGACCTTAGACGCCAGCGGCAGGAGCTGCAGAAACTTGAAAGCCGGGTAGAGGCAAGAGAAGGCTCCCTCGACCGGCGCTCAGAGTCACTGAACAAGCAAGAGTCCGAAGTAAAAGGGGCACAGGGCCGACTGGACGGGGACCGCGAAGAACTGAAGGCGCTACGCCAACAGGAACTCGCGCGACTCGAAAAGGTATCAGGCCTGAGCCTCGCGGACGCACGGCAAATACTGCTCGACCGCGCGCAAGAAGAGGTTCAGTTCGATCTGGCCAAGCGTTTCCGGGACGCGGAAGCGCAGGCCAGGGCACAGGCCGAAGAGCGCGCCAGAGAGATCATCTCAGGCGCAATCCAAAGGCTTGCATCCGGCGTCGTATCCGAATCAACGGTCTCAACAATTCCGCTGCCCAACGAAGAGATGAAAGGCCGTCTCATAGGCCGCGAAGGACGGAACATACGTGCAATAGAGGCCGCCACGGGCGTCGACTTGATCATCGATGACGTACCGGAGGCGGTGACGATCTCGTGCTTTGACCCGATCAGGCGGCAGGTAGCCAAATTAGCCATTGAACGCCTGATCCAGGACGGACGAATCCACCCGACGCGGGTGGAGGAGGCTGTCGAAAAGGCCCAGCATGAGGTGGACGAGACTGTCCGCAAGGCGGGACAGCAGGCGCTGTTCGACACGAACATCAAGGTCCTGCACCCAGAGCTGCTGAAGCTCATGGGCAGGCTCAAGTACCGCACGTCTTATGGCGAAAACGTGCTTAAACACTGTGTCGAGGTCTCGCTGCTGGCAGGCATGATGGCGGCCGAGCTTGGTGCGAATGTGCAGAACTGCAAGCTCGCAGGGTTCCTGCACGACGTCGGCAAAGCCATGACCCACGAGGTGGAAGGCCCGCATGCCGAAATCGGCGCAGACATAGTCGCCAAGTATGGTGTGGGACCGGAAATCCAGACCCCGATACGGGAGCACCATGACCGCGAAATGACTACTGTGGCGTCGTTCATCGTCGCCGCTGCAGACGCCATCTCGGCGGCACGCCCCGGCGCACGCCAGGACACCGTGGAGAACTACGTCCAGCGCCTCGAGGCGCTGGAAGAGGTTGCCCGCGGATTCGAGGGCGTTGAGAAGGTCTACGCCATACAGGCCGGCCGCGAGGTGCGCGTGCTGGTCAAACCGGACACGGTGGATGACGCGAAGGCAAGTGTGCTCGCGAGGGACATCGTGAAGCGGATCGAAGAGACACTGTCCTACCCAGGGCAGATAAAGGTCGTCGTGGTCCGGGAATCGCGTGTTGTGGAGTACGCACGCTGATGCTGCCCCCGCCCGCTTGAGCGGGATCCACGGCCCCTCACCGCACGCGAAACGGCGGGTTGGGTACGAAGGACGTTAAAAGGACGTTAAGCAGGAGGGGCCCCGTATCCACCGGGGCCCCTCCTGCTTAACGCATGTCGCCGGGATGGCCTTAGAATTCACTCTTCCGGCCTGTTCAACGTATTGGCTGTGCCTGATTCTGCCATCCCGACCCTGAACAGAGCGACATGGCGCGGTCTGGGACGGGGCTTACAGTAGAGTCAATAGCGTCAACCCGCACATCCCGGTCCTTCTGGCTGCGCTCGTAATGACGGCGGCACAGGTACAGACGGCCCCCCCTCTTCCGGCTCCCAGCATCCGGATTAGAAAGCAGTCACTTTGCGCATACTCATGGTCGGAGACGTGATCGGCGGCGGCGGACGAAAGGTCCTTGCCGGCGTGTTGCCGCGCCTCAAGGATGAACTCTCGCTCGACTTCGTGACAGTGCAGGGAGAAAACATAGCCGGGGGCGCGGGGATGACGCGCAGGACAGTGGAAGAACTGCTGCAGGCAGGGGCGGACGTGGTCACATCAGGCAACCACGTCTGGGACCAGAAGGAGTTCGTCGAGCAGATAGACGACCCTGCATTATCGGTTCTGAAGCCCCTGAACTACCCTGCGTCTACTCCCGGCCGGGGCTACCTTGACACCGGGACCGTGGCGGTGATCAACCTGATCGGCCGCGTCTTCGTGGGCGAGTTCGATTCGCCGTTCACCCGGGTTGACGAACTGCTTTCCACTGGCTTTGGCGAGGGCAGGCCTGTGATCGTTGACTTCCACGCCGAGGCTTCTTCGGAAAAGGCCGCCATGGGGTGGCACCTTGACGGGCGAGTAAGCGCGGTCTGCGGCACGCACACTCATGTACCCACGGCAGACGCCCGCGTCCTCCCCGGCGGGACGGCCTTTGTGACTGACCTGGGCATGGTCGGCGCGTTTGACTCTGCCATAGGCGTCGAGATCGATGACGTGCTGAAGCGTTTCCTGACATCCATGCCGGCAAAGTTCCGCCCCGTCGAGACCGGGCTGTTCAAGTTCAATTCCGTGATGATAGAGACGGACGAGGGGACGCACCTCGCAAAGTCCATCGTGCGAGTGGACAGGGAGTGGCGGATATGACCGAGAGGCCCCACCAGCGGGAGTCGCCTTCTTCGCGCTATGGCACCGGGCTTTCGCCCTTCAACCCGCCCTGGCCTGTCGAGGTGGACCTGCATCTGCACACGACCGCCTCGGACGGGACACTTTCGCCGACGCTACTCATAGAAAAGGTCGCAGCGACACCCCTCAAGACCGTAGCCATCACAGACCACGACTCGACGGCTGGGATCGATGAGGCCCTCGCAGCTGCCTCGAAGCACCCCGTCCTGACTGTGATCGCCGGGATAGAGTTCGGCACCGAAGAGGACGATTCGGAGGTGCACCTGCTCGGCTATTTCATTAACTACCGAAGCAGGGAGCTGCAGGACACTCTGACGCGCTTCCAGGAGGAGCGCGTCGAGGCGGCCCGGCTGACTGTGCGGAAGCTGGCGACGCTCGGCGTCCAGATCTCATGGGAGCGCGTGCGCGAGCTCGCCGGTGGGACAGTGGGCAGGCCGCACATCGCACGCGCCATGGTGGAGGGCGGGTATGTGCGGACTGTCGCCGAGGCCTTCGAAAGGTATCTGGGCACGGACGGCGCGGCGCGGGTCCCGCGACCCAAGCTCCCGCCTCTGGATGCGCTCGACCTCATTCACCGCATGGGCGGCGTGGGAGTGGTGGCGCACCCGCGCACTGTGAAACAGACAGAGCTAATGGTCTCGCGTTTGAGCGCAGGCGGCCTGGCCGGCATAGAGGTGTACGCCGAGAAGTATGGGCAGGAAGAGCGGGAACGTTATAGATCGATCGCACGGACGTACGGGCTGATCGAATGCGGCGGTTCCGATTTTCACAACTTTGGCAGCGTAGGCGAGGTGATGCCCGGCGTGAGCGGGCCCCCGCCTGACACGGCGCGGCTACTGCTCGAACGGGCGCGCCTGTTGCACGGGGCGAAGGTCGGGTGTGTGCCGGAACGACCTCTGTGACTCGCCCTGCCCTCTCCGGGCGAGTCCAGTCCTGCCGGGGGATGACATACTCGGGCCATGTCCTCTGATCTGAAACTCAGCGTGCTCCTCATCGCCGGGTCGTACCTGCTCGGCGCGCTGCCGTCCGCCTACCTGCTCGGGCGGGCCGTCAAGGGCATAGACATCCGCAAATACGGCAGCGGAAACGTGGGCATTTCGAACGTGTCGTCCCACGTCGGCAAGTGGTGGGCCGTACCCATCATTTTCTTTGATGTCTGGGTCAAGGGCGTCCTGACCGTGACCATCGCCTCGGAAAAGGTACTCGGACTCGGCCCGTGGACAGAAGTGGGAGCGGGCATGGCGAGCATCCTGGGCCACAACTGGTCGGTCTGGTTGAAATTTTCGGGAGGACGAGGTCTGGCGACAGCGTTGGGAGTTGTCGCCGCGCTCTACTACCCGCTTGTAGTCCTGTACGGCAGCACGGCAGGCATGGCGTGGATGGCGGTCAGGATCCGCCAGAACCCTGTGTACGCCGCGCTCGGCATCTTGATGTTGACGGGGTTCGGCATCGCACTCTGGTTCTTTGACAAGCCACTGTGGGTCGTACTGTTCTGCCCGCTCTTTCTGGCGGTTCTGCTTTCCGGATACGCATTGGCTGCGGCGTGGAGCAGGACGGCGCAGCGCGTACACGACTCTGCAGTGTGGTGGGGACTTGCCGCGCTGTTGATGCCCGTATGGAGCGTGATACTGGCACAGCCCATGGAGGTGACCTCGCTTTGTCTGGGGTTCCTCGTGGTGACCGCGGCGAAGCGCATCATGTCCAACCGCGGTAGCGGCACCGGGCCGGATGAGCGCGTGCCACCGTTGAGACTCATCCGGAACAGGCTGGTGTTCGACCGCGATATCAGCGAGCGTCGGGAGTGGGTGTACCGATCTCCCGAAGAGGGCTCCACGCCTTCGGAGCGGATCTCGCCGGAGACGGTCGGCAAGACCGGCGCGGACCCGGCGCGCCGGGATAAAATGGGTGTCTCACAATGACCACTCAACCCACATCAACTCAGGCTGCTGATCCGCAGGCCAACTTCTGCCCCCGCAACCCCGGCGTCGAAACGAACCTGCGCTGCGGGAAGTGTGGCATGTTCATTTGCCCGAAGTGCCTTGTGCAGTCACCAGTGGGAGCGCGCTGCCCGGACTGTGCGAAGCCTATCAAGAACCCGGCGTTCAGCCCGTCACGCCGGGACATGCTCCTGGCTATTGGCGCAGGGCTGGGGGTGGCCGTGGGACTGGGAGCGATGCTGGGGGTGGCGGTGGAGGGGCTGGCAGGAATTACGTACGGGTACGAAGTGGGTGTGCTGGTCGGTCAGGCTGCCATCGGCTATGTGATAGGCGTGACGGTGTACCGCGTTGCCAGGAACAAGCGGAGCCGCGGCCTCCAGTACGCTGGTGGGTTCATTGCGTTTGTGGCGTACACAGCGGCCCTCTTTGTTTACCCTGCATTCGGGACCCATATCCTGGCTTTGCTAGGGCTTGGAGTGGGCGTGTATGTGGCGATGGGCAGGCTGAAGCGGTAGCAGCCGGGCGTCCGCCGCCTACACCGGTTTACCGTCCCACTTTGGTCGGGATGATGTCGCCACCGCCCTCGCGCTTGAAGCGCGCAGCCTCTTCGACCATGTCCTTGAAACTGTTCGCCGGGTTATATCCGAAGTCTCGTTTCGCAGGCGACAGGTCGTACTCGTAATATGTCGGCGGGACCCCGGCCAGATTCGCCTTCGAATATGGCAGGTCGAGGTACTTCGCCAGCACTGGCACGGCCTCGTCCCATGAGAACGGCGACCTGCTGGCGATCTGGTACACCTTCCCATGGGTGTTTTCGTTGCCCACGGCCCTGTCATAGGCGTGGACGATGTCCCTGACCTCGATGGCGTGCTTGCGCCATGGCCGGCCGTTCTTGTCACAGGCGATGAGCAGACGCTCGCGGCCGTCGTCTAGCTTCTTCAATGACTGGTAAGTGGCCGCGCCCTCCGGGTCCTTGCGGCCCTCAAACGTCTTGAGCCAGTGCGAAAGGAAGAACTGTCTGAACTCAAGGACCTCGCCCGCGCCCCAGACGTTGGCGAAGCGGATGACTGTGGCCTTGAGTTGGTGGGCGCGGACGTAGCGGCTGACGAGGTGCTCACCCTCGATCTTCGAGAAGGCGTACCAGTCGATCTGATCCTGGAGCAGGTTCGTCTCCGTGATGACAGGATCCTTGAGGCCGTCCGCGGGGTACTTCGAAAGCGTGGCGTCCGTGGATGTGAAGATCATGTGCCTGAGCTTGTCGGCCAGGCCCAGCGACGCCTCGCAGATATTGAAGACACCCTTGATGTTGGTGTCGAAGTACTGCTCCGGGGAGAACGGGCCGCCCGCCTGGAAGGCGGCGCCGAGGTGGAGGATGACCTCCTGCCCTTCGCAGGCGCGCTTCACGTCTGCAAGGACCTTCAGGTCGCCTTCAACGATCTCCGCGCCGACTTCGCGCAGCTTGTCTGATTGCCGGTCGCCCGGCCAGACGAGGCCGCGCACCCTGTGGCCCTTGCCCAGAAAGTGCTTCGCGATATTTGCGCCCACGCGCCCGGAGATGCCTGTGACGAGGATGTTCATCCTGTAACCTTTCTGCGGCCTGCGCCACCCCGCCCGGTTGCGGACGGCGAGGCCGAGCAAGGCTAGCACGTTCAAGCGCGGGCCAAGCGGGCACATAATCCCCTCACCCGCTCCCACCTCTGGCGAGCGCCCGTCTCCCGCAGGGAGAGGGGCCCCATGGAGCCTCACACATGAAAGCAACGAAAATCGAGCGCGTAGAGACGATCCTCTGGGACCGCTGGCTGCTGGTGCGCGTGCACTGCGAGGACGGGACGGTGGGCATCGGCGAGGGCGGCGTCCACGGGTGGCAGAGGCCGACAGAGACGATGGTGAAGGTGATGACGCCGTACCTCCTCGGCAAGGACCCCTCCCACATCGAGCACCACTACCAGTACCTGTACAGGTCATCGCACTTCATGGGGTCCGTCGTGCAGGGCGCTCTTTCGGCCATAGACATCGCGCTATGGGACATCAAAGGGAAACGCCTCGGCGTGCCAATCTACGACCTCATGGGCGGCAAGACGCGCGACCGCGTGCGCTGCTACATGCATGTCCACGGCGACACAGTTGAACAGTTGGTCAATGACGCCGTGGCGAAGGCGAAGCAGGGCTTCACCGCGGTCAGGTTCACGCCGTTCACAACGGACTACTACATGCACAAGTCATACTCGGAGTGGGCGGACGAGGCGGTGAAGCGCGTTGGCGCTGTGCGGGATGCCGTCGGGTCAAGTGTGGACGTGTGCGTCGAGATACACCGTCAGATGAACCCTGCCGAGTCCATCGCGCTCGGCAAGCGGCTGGCGCAGTTCAACCCGTTCTTCTATGAGGACCCCATGCTGCCCGACTCCCCCGCCCGCATGGGCGACGTACAGGCCCACTGCGACATCCCGATCGCCACGGGTGAACGTTTTACGACGATCTTCGAGTACCAGCAGTTGCTTGAGAACAAGGGCTGCGCATACGTGCGGCCTGATTTGTGCTTGTGCGGTGGCCTGACCGGATGCAAGAAGGTGGCGGCGATGGCCGAGGCGCAGCACGTCAAGGTAATCCCGCACAACCCGCTATCGCCGATCTCGACAGCAGCGTGCGTACAGCTGGATGCCTGCATACCGAACTTCGCGCTGCAGGAGTACACCGGCGAATCCGAGGCACCGAAGAACGAACTGCTCAAAAAGCCGATCACGCTGGACAGGGGCTACCTGATCGTGCCTGACGGGCCGGGCCTGGGCATAGAGTTGAACGATGCCGCTGTCAGGAAGTTCCCGGTGAAGGACAAGGTTCTTGACACGCCGCTTGGCTTCGACGGGAGTGTCCAGGACAGGTAGACGCCCGCCTCTTCCACCCGGATGCCCTTTGGGCGTGGGGCAGGGTGAGGGAGAAGTCCCCGCCACCATTAAGGCCGTCTCTGATCGCTTACTTCCTTGACTGTCTCCAGACACATTGGACGGCAGTCCGGATGCCGCTCCCGTTGACCGGGTGCGCCGCCCTGAGTAGGATTGCGAGCAGGGGTCCGGGCGGGAATAGCTCAGTTGGTAGAGCGTCTGCTTCCCAAGCAGAAGGTCGCGAGTTCGAGACTCGTTTCCCGCTCCATCTCAATCGAAACACTGATGGCCCACGGCCCACGGGGGCCGTCTCGCGTATGCGGAGTTTGGGTGACTGTCCCTGTCCATCTCGCAGTCGCTGAGTGTAAAAGCCACACAGAGAAGTCAGTTATCCTTGTCGGTCAAGATGACAGGTCCAGCCGAAATACGCTTTGAAGCGCCCGGGCCAGCAGCACGCCGCGTAGAACGGCCCTGGGGCTGGTTCGAGCCGCTCGCCACCGGCGCCGGTTATCAGGTCAAGCGGCTTACCGTGAACCCTGAACAACGCCTGTCTCTCCAGTGGCACCGGCACCGTGACGAACACTGGGTGGTCGCCCGCGGTACGGCAAAGGTTGAGATAGGCGAAAAGACGTTGACGCTGGGCAGGGGCCAGTCCGTCTTCGTGCCGAGGACGGTCCGCCACCGCATAGTGAACATCTCGTCAGTCGAGCCGCTGGAGATAATCGAAGTCCAGACCGGCGACTATCTGGGCGAGGACGACATCGTGCGCATCGAAGACGATTACGGGCGGACTGATAAGGGTGGCGCCTAGAGGCGCCCATCAGGCCGATGTTGAAAGCGGGCTGTTCAACCGGGACCATGACTCGGTATGAGCGCCAGGCCCCTCCGCTACGTCCCGATTACATCGGAACTCCGGCCGCGATGAGGATTGCTGTCGACTCCCGGACTTGCTGATGACGCCCCCACCCCAGCCCTCTCCCGCCGGGAGAGGGGGCTTACGCCTATTTGTCTTCGTTGAGCGTACGCAAATAGTTCACCAGATCCCACATCTGCCGCTCCGAAAGCGATCCCCCGCCTGCGGGCATGCCGCTCGCCGGGATACCGTCCCGGATGAATTCAAAGAGCTTCCTGTCCGCGTGAAGCGGCGCGTGGATGATAAGATCCGCTGGCGTTTTGGGCAGGCCCTCTGCGCCGGGGCCCCCTCCCCTGCCCGACTCGCCGTGACAGCTGGCGCACTTCGCGAGGTAGTTGACGCGCCCGGCTGCGACAGACTGCGACGTGAACAGCACCGGGTTCACGTCCTCACCTGCCTGATCTGTCCGCATGGTCAGCACCAACACGGCCAGGGCCACGCCTGCGACCACGCCCACCGCTCCCGGCGCTGCCAGCATCGATGCGCCGCGGCGCGCACTCCTGCGAAGTGGCACGGCCGCGGCGACCGCGACCAGCCCCAATAGCGCCACCTCCAGCCCCAACAGCACGTATGTGACATCACGGGCGGGCCTGATGCGATCGGTCATCAGGGTGGTCGAAGACTGGAGCGTGAATGGGAAGGCGACGCGGGCGTCAAATGCGTCCGGGCGCACAATTACCGCCTCGACCGTCCAGTCCCCGGCCACATTCAGCGGCAGACCGTGGACGATCCAGGCGCCTCCGCCATGGTCAGTACCTGAAACGAACTCGCTGCCCAAATCTGCGCCGCGGTAAACGAGGCGCGCACGCACGTCGGTTGCGTTGGTGACGGGGTCGCCCTGCCGGTTGGTCAGGCGTATCGCCACCAGGTTGTAGCCCAGCTCGACGGGCGAGACCCTGATCTTTATGTCCGCCCCCTCTTCCCGGGCTGCAAATGTCGCCTCGGCCTGCTTCCCGATGCCTGTCCGGCTGGCGGTTTGCCGGGCGGGTTCCAGACTGGCCAGCCAGCCGGTCGCAAGGAGGACTGCGACCGCCAGAGCAACCTCGATGGTTACGAAACGCCTCAGACGCCTTGACGCGCTGTCATCCCGGCCGAGTTTTGGGCTGACGATGTATGCGTTTGCAAGAGCCAGGGCGAAGAGGGGGACAAGAAGCGCAACCTTGGCGACGAGCGTCCACCCGTAAGGCGTCCGCGTGGCGGCAGGGACCGTGACCTGCATCCAGCCGGAGAAGAGACCCGTCACGACCAGAGCGCCCATGCTTAGAAAGGCGATGGTCGAAAACCGCGGGACGACCTCCCCAAAGGCCGCGCGTCTGTCTTCGCCCGTAAGTTCGCGCAGCAGAACGGGGAGAGCGACCGCGACCATGTAAATCAGCCCGCCCACCCAAACCGCAGCAGCGGTCAGGTGAATCAAGTCTGATGCCATCGCAGGGCCGCGCACATCACTCGGCGCAGCAGCGCTGTGGCTCATGAGCGTCGTCAACGCCATTCCCCCCATGGCGAGGAGCAGCGCTAACGGCGCGAAGAGGGAGTCGCCTGTAAGTCCAGGCGTATCGCCCTCTTCCCGGGGCCGCCGCGCCCTGACTGCCATGAGCGCTGCGCCTCCTGCAACGGCGAAAAACACAGAGCGGATTAGCCAGTAGCGGCCCCAGTCCGTGCCGGAGACGACCTTGACGAGCGCGCTGCCTGCCGATCCAAGAAAAGTGTCGCCCGAAGTGACGCGGGCCTGCTGGAGAATCTGGCCGAGCGACCCCATGACGATCAGAACAAACCCGATGGCGAGCAGCGGCGACAGTCTGTCGGAGAGTTTTTGCGCCACCCGCATGCGGGTACCCTGGCCCTGCGGAGCGTCTGTCTCTGCGGCCCCGAGAGTTGGCGATATCACCGCAAGCTCGAAGAGCAGCCCTCCAGCAAAGGTGACCACACCAAGGAAGAAAATCCACCGCTGCCAGGGATCGGCGCCGCTCTGGAGCAGGGGTGGCGACAGGTCTTCCAGTGAAGATGAGGGTGGTTGGAACCCCTGACCCACGGAGAAAATGTATGACCCACGCACTGCGTGGCCATCCATTCGTGAGACGTTGCGCCAGACGACTGTATACACGCCGTCCGGAAGGGGCTGAAGTGTGACCGAAAGGGCAGCCTGCTCTGTCGGGTCGCCCTGAGAGTCGGCATTGTCGACGCGCTCGCCGTCAGCGCCCAGGACCCGTATATCGCTGAACTGCGGTTCGACCGGTTCGGTGAACCAGATGATGATCCGGTCAGGCGCGGTATTCAAGCTGGCGCTGGGCGCGGGAGAGGCGCGGAGGACGTTGCCGTGTGCGGATGTCAGACGGGCGGGCCACAGGACGGCAGCCGCCGCAATCGCAGCGGCTACCAGAAATAGGACAGGACTGATTCTGCGGATGAGACTCATCTCTTGCGCCGCCGGACCTTGCCGTGAAGCTTTTGCCGCTTTCTGCCGGAAATCCACGGGATGATCAGCAGACCCCCAACCACGGCCATGATGGCGAGGAAGCCGAGGATGTCATCCCACGGGCCCGATGCGCCGTGAAGGAGCGGTATGACAGGGATGCGAGAGAGCATCATTGACGACTATTTCCGAATCCCCTCCACTCGATTGGGGAGGGCCATGGTGTGGGTCGCGCCCCCCTCCCCCAGTCTCGGTTTACAGGGACTGGGGGAGGCAATAGTCACCTGGTGGGCCAGCCCCGCTGCAACGCCCTATCTCTTTCGCATGGCCAACATGGCCCCCGCGCCTCCGGCCGCAAGCCCCAGAACGCCTACGACCACACCGATGATCGCGATGGTGCGGGCGGAGCCTGCTGTGTTTTCAACATCCTTCAAGTCCATCTGCGTGCCGCGCAGCGCGCCCTCAGTTTCACGAGAGGAGGCCAGTTGCACAGGGAACTGGGCATCTCTGGCTGACTCCACTTCAGCGAATGTGGTTGGGCCGGATGTGAAGGTTTCGTTGAATTCCATCCCATTTATGTCACCTGTGAAATGGAAGCGGTATGCACCCGGCGCAGTCGGGATGAAGTAGGCGAGGTATCGGCCGGGCGCTTCACCTTCCTCGAGCATCATGACCTTGGTGGTGTTGCTCGAGACGTGCGTGACTTCCACCTTCAGGTTCGCTGCTATGCCGCTGACGGGGCTGTCCCCGGCGCCAGCCACGCCGGTTTTTACGATTTCCAGCAGGGCTGCGTTGGGCTCGCCTTCGAGCGCTGGTTCCACCAGGAACCCGGCCTCGATCGTATAGTCGCCCAGGGTCCTGCTCTCGTGCGCGAGCGCGACTGAGACCATGGTGAATAGCGCGATGACGGCGGCTGCGGCGACGGCAGACGACCGCCATATGAGTCTTCGATTCATTGTTGACTCCTGAACCTGCGAAAGACGGCCGCGAAATACGGCCGCACGATGTTGTGTCGGACGGCAGGTTCAGGCGCGAGGCGGCTGGTCCAGGGGCGGCACGTCGCGCCCGGTCAGGGCAAATGTGTCCCCCGGGGCGACACGCCAAAGGGTTGTCGCTTCTCTGGCGGGGCCAAACTTGTCGCCTTCGGTCCCTGAAAGGCCGAGGGCGATGTTCACGTTGGGGCTGCCGGAATCCTCAGAAATGACAGCGACGGCGCGTCCCTGAACCACGGCCGAAGTCTGGCCTACGTTTGTGTCAGAGTGGGCGCGCTCATAAAGGTGCGTGTGTTTCTGGTGGCTGGCACCGAAATAAACATGGACGTGGCTGCCGTACCGCTCGGCGAAGTGGTGGTCCAAGAGGACACCGATGAACGGCGAGAGCAAGCCAGCACACACGGCCGTGACAAACAAGACTCGCAGGCTCGCCCGGGCGGCTGACTGCCGCACGCACGCCCTGATCACTGCCTGTCTGATGACGCTCATTTGGGTTTCAAGTATAGGCACAGCGTTGCATATTTCGTGCGGGCAGGCCGTGAAGTCTCCATGTCGGAGGGAATGCGGCGTCCGGAAGAGCGCTGCGATACCTTGCAGGTGTCGCAGTAGTAAGGTATCCCTCGCCCCAATGTATGCCCCCCTTCTGCGACGCTAACTGCCGCAGGACACTTAGTGAGGTTGCAAAGACATGGCGAAGGTACGAGTCGGCTTCA
The DNA here is from genome assembly GCA_009693115.1 of Dehalococcoidia bacterium. Classification (GTDB taxonomy): domain Bacteria; phylum Chloroflexota; class Dehalococcoidia; order Lucifugimonadales; family Lucifugimonadaceae; genus SHXW01. The sequence continues at coordinate 28,903 of SHXW01000008.1, forward strand.
TAGGCGCAGGCAGAATTTCCGATCTGCATCAGCTCGGGTACAGAGACAACGCCACAGGCGAACTCGCCGCCGTCGCGGACGTGGATGCCAATGTCGCAGAGTCCCAGGCAAAGAAGTGGGGTGTCCGCAAGGTTTATACCGACCACCGCAAGCTGCTCGCGGACAAGGAAATAGACGCCGTCGAGATACTCCTGCCTCACCACCTGCACCTGCCTGTCATGCAGGAGGCGCTTGCAGCGGGCAAGCATGTCTCCCTCCAGAAGCCGATGGCCCTCAGCATGGACGAGGCGCGGCAGATGGTGGCTGCTGCGAAGAGGTCAGGCAAGATGTTCCGGGTGTTGGAGAACTACCGCACTTATGAGCCGTACATGCGGGCGAAGGCGATGCTGGACGCTGGTGAGATAGGCGACCCGATGTCCATCCGCATCAAGACTGTGCAGGGCAAGGGCGTGGGCGGTTGGGACGTGCCTGCACGAGCGAATGTGTGGCGGGTGGACGTGAAGAAGGGCGGGGGCGCACCGGCAATCCTGGACTATGGCTACCACGTGACCTCGATCGTGCCGTTCTTTCTGGGCAGGGTTGAGAAGGTGCACGCGATGGCGGACGTTTCAGCAGGGCCGGACAGGTGGCCGGGCACGCCTTCGATGATCATGTGGAAGCACGAGAAGGCGGAGAGGTTCGGCTCGTGGGACCTGGTGAACTCACCAGAGTTCCGAATACCAACCAGCTATTACCCGGTTGACGAGTGGCTGGAAGTGACCGGGACACGCGGCATCCTGTGGGTGACGCGGTGTTCATCGCAGATGGTTGACCTGCCGCCCATCGTGATGTTCCGGGACGGCAACCGCTTTGACTTCAGCGACATGGAGACGGGCTGGGGCGACTCTTTCCGGCGGGGCGCGCACGAGTTCACGCAGTCAATCTCGACCGGTAAACAGGCGCAGCTAGATGGGGATGAGGCGTCGCACTGCCTGGCGTTCTGCCTTGGCGCCATGCAGAGCGCGTTGGAGCACAGAGAGGTGCGCCTGACGGAGTTGTAAAACCCGGTATATGTGTCATGGCAACAAGCGGTGCAAATTTCAGGTCATGTGAAGGATCAACGCTGAGCAATCAGAATCCGAGTCAGTTGGAACGCTGGCTCATGGCCCGCGGCTGCACAGAGACGGCGAAGAAAGGTGGCGGCGGCCACTTCGTGGTTGGGTGAGGAAACATCTTGGTTGATCTTCCGAGCCACGGCGGCAGCAAGTAACTCGGTATGGAACTCTGCGCGACGGATCCTGAAGGAAATTGGAATATCCGAACCGATCACTGAGAGTCCGGTAAGAAAAAACACCATGGAAAGGGCCGCTGCCTGCCTTACGTTGCTTTGGAGCGCTCCGGTCTTGGCAACACAGGCAGCGCGGTCAGAGGGACGGGGTCATGCGCCATGGACGCCACCCGCGTGAGTTTGGGGACCGGCGCAGAAAATTCAGCCGGAGCAGCGTTTGAACCAGGGGCATACCCGGTCAAATTGAAACAGGCCGTAGTGGTTTTTGGCCTGTACTTGTGGCAGACATGGCGCAAATCTGCGGCTGAAATCATCGGCTGGAACAAACATGCCCAACGTCTGGCGGATGCTAACTCAAAGAGCAGCCGACTGGCGTTCGTAGCCATTGACCAGCATCTCAAGCCGCCCGTTCACCGGGTCGAACATCATCCCATGAACCGGGACGTCACGCGGAATGAGAGGGTTGCCCTGGATAACTCGAGCCACCCTCCTGATGTTTTCATACCCGTCTTTGAACGTCCCTAACCACTCACCCAACCCCGGGTGCAGCTCGCCGATCTCCGCCTGTGCAACACCCCTGAGCAACATCCGCTGCTCCAGGTCCGCGACATCTATTTGGCCCATCCCGCAGTCCTGATGACCGACTATGAATATTTCCTCGCACCCGAGGGCGTAGATGGCGACTACCAGGCTGCGTATGACACCACCGTAGGGGTCGATGATAGTAGTGCCAGCATTTTTGATGATCTTGGCATCGCCCCTCTTCAGCCCCATTGCCGGCTCAAGGAACTCCACAAGACGGGTGTCCATGCAGGTGAACAGGACGATCCTCTTCTCAGGGACCTTCGTCACAAGGCGGGCGTGATCCGACACGAACCGGTCGTTGTGCGCAAGGACCTCGTCAAGCAGAGCCATCGGTTTCCCTCTTCCTCATTGCCTGGTCGGACTTTCGCCTTGTCCTGGAGCGCAGAGTGCAACCCTCTGCCTGCCAAAACTATTCGGGGCGGACTACATCCGCAGCATGATCGCGCCGTCACAAGGAACTTCGTACCATGCCGCCCCTCCCGGCCATCTATCGCACACGTTCATACCGCCGTCTCATCGCGGTCACCGGTGCGAATGCGGTACACGGCCTCGACGCCCGTAATCCAGATCTTGCCATCCCCGATGTGGCCCGTGTGAGCGGAGGCGATGATGGCGTTGACAGTGTCGTCAGGCTTGTCATCAGTTACAACTAGTTCGATCTTCAGCTTGGGTACGTACTCCACCCGGTACTGGACGCCTTGATACTCCTCGAACGATCCGGCCTGCTGGCCGAAGCCCTTCACTTCGGTGAGTGTCATGCCCTGGACACCAACGCGGATGAGGGCGTCACGGACGGGAGCAAGGCGTTGCGGACGGATGATCGCCGTGATCAGTCTCATTGAAGGTTCACCTCGAGGCAAAGGTAGCACCCGGCCTGATGCAATGGTGATGCATGGCGTGGCGGGACCATGAGAATGGTGGCGAGGCGGCGCAACGCATGGCCCAGGCGATGCCGAGGCGACCCAAATTCCAGATTGCCTCTGCACCCCCCGTTAACGCACACCGGCCCCCGATTTTGGGGGCCGGTGTGCTGACTGGTCACCCAGTCCTGTAGCTACCGCTACTTCTTCTTCGCGGGCTTCTTTGCGGCCGGCTTGGCAGCGGGCTTCGCGGCGGGCTTCTTAGCAGCCATTTGAGGCTCCTTCAAAACGGGCCGCTCGGTGAGGATGGAATCGCGGCGTCTCGACAACGCCACTTGACGATATATAGACCGCCGGGAGCGCTCCCGGCGACGTCGCCCACCCTTCGGACGGACCCGGAGGGCCATGGCGTTCCATGGCCCAGCTAATCGAGAATGTTAGTGCGAGCCGTAGTGGCTAACAATGGGGGTGCTCCGCACATCGTCGCGACTTTTGAAATCCCGTGACGCGTTTTCGTATTCGCGCCGATAACGCGGCGGACCGCGGTTGAACTCGCGCCGCTCAATCAACGCGATTCAAAAAAATTGCCTGCGGCCCGGGGCCATGTGGCCAGATGTGTTGGGGAATAGATCGCGCGCCAAGTCGGAAAGAGGTTATTTCCCACTTCTCATGCAAGCACATCTGTCACACCCCGCGCTCCGCGATGACGCACGCCCACAACCGGAGCGCGAAGCAAGGCCATCCTGAAGTCCCCACCCCTCGTTGGTGGGAAGGTTAGAGAGCGGGTGACGCCTGGCCGGGCCCGCGCATTACCGCAAGTCGCACTTGACCCCAATCTCAGCGCAGTACGACTCGTACCACTCGACAACCTCGTGGTGGTACGGGATGCCCCGCTTCGAGCGTTCCTCGAACTCCTCATGCTCCGAGAGGCCCGGATAAAGCACGCGCTTGAACCCCGGCGCTGGCTTTGACCGTGCGAACGTCCCCAACATCCTGTCCATGTCGTCCTTGAACTTCTCAACGTCCGTGAACGCCTCGATGCTGTAAGCGCAGAAGAAGCTGCCGCCGGCATGGTCAAGCAATGGGCCGGGGCCCATCGAGGACAATTCATTGCAGAAGATCTCATTCATCACCGCTATGCCGTAGCCCTTGTGCGAGCCGTTCTCGCGTGTGCCGCCGAACGGCAGCATGTAGTAGGTGCCCGTCGGCGGAGCAGGGATCTCTTCGAGTATCGGCGATCCATCCTTCTTCGCTATCCAGCCCGGATAGATCTTCGCCCCAACGCGCCGGGCAAGCTCGATCTTGTTGCCTGCAACCTGAGTCGTGGCGACGTCAAACAGATACGGAGGCATCTTGCGCGCCGGCGCGGCCCAGGCGACGGGGTTCGTCCCAAGGAGAGGCTCCGCTCCGAAGGTGGGCACCGTCTGGTGGCCCCCGCCTGCCGTCATCATGTGACCGATCATGTCGTGCTGCACCGCCATGTGCGCGTAGTACCCGCACCCGGCCAGGTGTCCGGTGTTCATCAGCGACACCGCACCCATGCCGTGCTTCTTCGCCTTTTCGATAGCCATGTTCATGCACCACGCGCCGACCTCGGTGCCGAGGGCCATGTCGGCGTCTACGCGGGCGGTCGTACTCGTCTCTTTGACCACCTTCACCTTCGGCCTCGCGTTGATGCTTTTTTCGGCGTACTGGCGGACGTAGCGGCGCACGCCATTGGACACGCCGTGAGACTCGACTCCGCGCAGGTCGTTGGTGACAAGCACCTCAGCGCTGGCCTTCGCTCCCGCCGCGCTGACGCCGGAATGGCGGAGGACGGCCTCTGTGGCGGCCCTGATCTTTTCCTGTTTGACGTACACGCGGTCCTTTTCAGGGACGTGAAAGCGTTCGAGCATATTTCATTCCTCCAGACGAATCGTCGCGAAGCCGGGACAGTGGGTTTCAGGCCTTGTCCCATATGGCGAAGTGTCCGGCGCGACATTACAGCCTGCCTCCAGCGGTGTCACTCCGAGCCTGTCCGCCTCACCGCAGGGGATCCCCAATGTAGAATCCCGCAACTGACCCCTGCCAGCGGGAAAGGGGGTTTGCGACCGACACCCAGCTTCCCCCTCTCACTGGCGCCCGTTCCTTTGAATCGAGGGGTAGAGAGGCCCATCTGCCATGATCGTGGACACGCACGTGCACATATGGGAGCTGCCCCCGAAGGCGGCCATCGGCCCGACTGCGCCCACGTGGCAGTCGCTCCCCGTCATCCCCGGCACAGCTGAGGAGCTACTTCAGGACATGGACGGGAGTGGTGTGGACAGGTGCGTGCTGGTCCAGACCTCATGGTCAACGTGGGACAACGGATACATCGCCGATGCGGCGAAGAAACACCGTGACCGCTTCGTTGGCCAGGGGATGATTGACCCGCTGCACCCGGACAACGCCGCCCACGCCCGTTACTGGATGGACGACCGCGGCCTCTGCGGGTTCAGGTTCCACCCGGCCTACTACCACCCATCGGAGGATGCAAAGAGCGGCAAGCCCCGGCCCTCGGACATGCGGCTTGCCGAGGCCGGGCACGCAGGCGGCGTGGACATCCTGACGGCGCCGCAGAACGATGCCATGTGGCGCGTCATAGACGAACGCCGCGGCTTCGTGCAAGTCCACAACCGGCCCGAGGACGCGCACCAACTTGACGCTGTTGCTTCGCGCTACCCCCGCATCACCTGGCTGATCGACCACATGATGTACCCGCTGCCCGAGTGGGCGCCCAGCTACGCGCCATATCAACCCGTCCTCGCCCTTGCACGGTACAAGAATGTCTTCATCAAGATTTCCGACGTGCACGGCAGGTCAAAACAGAAGTACCCATATCGGGACATGCACCCGGTCGTGAAAAACATCATCGCTGCGTTTGGCATGGATCGTTGCTTGTGGGGCACGGGCTACCCAAGCGATCGCCACCGCGCGATGGTCGGCTGGCCCTCGGTTGCCGATGAACTTCGCCTTGTGCGCGAGGGTTTTGATTTCCTTAGCGATGCAGACCGTGCGAACTTTTTGGGCGGCAACGCAGCGCGCCTGTGGAGTTTCCAAGGCTGATTCAGAGTATAGAAGGCATTCCGAACCCCCCGGCGAAGATTCCCGTTCAATAATCGGGGGATCGGCGAGACGAAAAACATCCCTTCCCCTGAAGCCGCTCAGGGCCGGAATGACAAGGCCGCTCACCGTGTGGCTCGCCCCTTGAACTGGAGTGTGAACCCTTGATGGACCTCAAAATCACCGGCGGCGAAATCGTTGATGGCACGGGCAGCCCCGGCTTCTCAGGCACCGTGCTGGTCGAGGGCGATACCCTCCACATCCACCGCGGCGATGCCTCGCACATCAAGGCAGCGCGAACGATAGACGCCGCTGGTCGCGTCATTTCGCCCGGTTTCGTGGACCTGCACTCCCACGGCGGCCTCACCATCATGCGGGAGCCGGAGCACCTGCCCAAGGTGCGACAGGGCGTCACGACCGAGCTTGTCGGCATAGACGGCAATTCGTTCGCCCCATTCAAAACGCAACAGGAGCTGCACAGGTTCATAGAGCTTGACAGCGGCCTCAACGACTCGCCGCCCATGCCTGCCGACTGGCTCTCCACAGCCGAATACCTCCGCAAATACGACGGGCTCGGCTCGGTCAACATCGCGTACATCCTCGGCAACTCGCCAGTGCGCATCTGGGGCGTCGGCTGGGACAACCGCCCCGCGACGCAGGCCGAGACCGCCAACATGAAGGCTGTCGTACGCGAGGCGATGGAAGAGGGGGCGTGGGGTCTGTCGACCGGCCTCGACTACCCGCCGGGATCCTTCGCAGATACACAGGAATTGGTCGAGCTTTCGGCGACTGCGGCGCGCCTGGGCGGCTTCTACCACACGCACACGCGGGCCAGCCTGCTCAAGAAGGGGCTGCTAGCACCGTGGGAGGAGGCCGTCGAGATCGGCAGGCGTTCCGGCATCGGCGTGCACCTTACGCACTACAGGCAGGCGCAGCAGGGTGTCGGCTCGCACCTCGACTACCTGGGGTTGGTCGAACGGTCACGGGACGAGGGCCTGGACGTGACGTTCGACTGCTACACCTACCCATATTCGGGCACGCGCGTGACGATCATGCTGCCGCAGTGGACGATGGAGGGTGGCCCGGAGCGGCTGAAGCGCGCCCTGCGCGACCCGCTCGACCGCGAGCGGATGAAACGGGACATGGACCATGGCCACCTCGGCTACGAGTACCGATTTGCCGCCCATGAGGCTCTCGAAAGTCCAACCATCAGCCCGACCCGCCGCTTCGAGGAGAACTGGCTGACGAACTTCCATCTACCGCATAACAAGAAGTTCGAGGGCCACTCCATTTCCGAAATCGCCGCGGCGCAGGGCAAGGATCCCTACGACGCCCTGTTCGACCTGCTTGCAGAGGAGGGCCTCGGCATCTCGACCGTTGGGCTGGGCACCAACGCACATACGCTGCCCGCCTTCGTGGCGCACCCCTACGGCATCGTCGCCTCCGACGCCATCCTCTTCGGGGACATGCCTAACCCGCGGACGTACGGCTGCTTCCCCATCGTTCTGGCTGAGTTCGTGCGCGCGGAAAAGCACCTGCGCCTGCCAGAGGCGATACGCAAGATGACCTCGTTCCCGGCTCAGCGCATCGGTCTGCCCGACCGCGGCATACTGCGCGACGGTTTCAAGGCGGACATCGTCATCTTCGACAAACACACTGTGAAGACCCGCGCCACCAAGTCCAACCCGAAGGTCTTTCCCGAGGGCATCCCCTACGTGATCGTCAATGGCAAGGTCGTCATAGACAACGGCCGGCACACGGGCGCGTTCCCGGGCCGGGCATTGAGGCGTGGCAGAGCGATGACGTAATACCTTTTCGTGGTGGGACAAGGCAACAGGAAGTCGACGCGCCGTATCACCCCTTCCAGGCGTACTTCTTCGCCGCCTTCTCGACGAGGTCAGTGCCCCAGCCGGGGCCGGTCGGCACCTGCATCATTGACTTCTTCACAGTCGGAATGACAGTGAAAAGTTCATCTCGGTACGGCGTCTGCTCAGGGTCGGACTCCATGATGCGCACGTTCGAGACTGAAGCGGCGAAGTTCACGCTTTGGAAGCTGGACAGGTGTCCGTTGAAGTTGTGCGGCGCCATGTTCAATTCATACATCTCGGCCAGATCCGCCACCTTCTTCGCCACCGAGAAGCCCTGCCACTGGATGTCCACCTTGACGGAGTGGATGGCTCCGGCGTCAAAGTACGGCTTGTACTGACGCATCGTCAGAAGCTGCTCGCCAGAGCAGATCGGGATGGTCGTTCGGTCGCGCAGCTGACGGAGAGCCTCGGGCGACTGGTTATCTATCTCCATCCAGAACAGGTTGTATGGTTCAAGGTCCGATGCCAGCAGCTCGGCTTCGATCGGCTTGAAGTTAACGTTTATGTCCAAAAGGATGTCTACATCCGGGCCGACCGCGTCCCGCATTATTTTGATCTGAGCGGCGGCCTGCTTGCGTATGTCTAGTGAAGCCACCTGGTCATGCGGGCCGACGGTGCCCTGGTTGATCACGCGGCCAGGGTCGCCGGGCCAGATGATGTTCGTCTTAAAGGCGTTGTAGCCCGCCTTCGGGCACTCCTCGGCGGCGCGACCCAAGTCTGCCATCGTGCGGAGCGGCTTCGCGCCGAGCAGCTTCCAGTTATTAGGCCGGTACGTGGCAAGGTGCGACCAGTAGACCCGCTGCTCTGTGCGGTGCGGCCCGCCCATGAGCTTGTGCACGGGCACGCCTGCGGCCTTGCCCGCGATGTCCCACAACGCAAGCTCTATGCCCGCGATGGCGTGCTGCGTTGCGCCGTACGGTGCGGCGCGGGTGAGGCGGTACATGTCCGTGTACAACTTCTCAACCGACGTGGGATCCTTGCCGATGAGCGACGGGGCCAGATCCTGCACCAGCCCGGCCAGGCCGCGGGAGATTCCGCTCGTACCGAACTCGCTGTACCCGGTGATGCCTTCGTCCGTGCGAATGGCGCAGAAGTTCCATGCGCGGGACGGCTTGAACCCGCTTTCGACGAGGAACGTCTCGATCTTCGTGATCTTCATTTCGGGTCTCCCTGTTCGACCTATGCGGCCTGAAATCGCGGCGCAAGGGTACACCCTTCGATAAAGCCCGGCCCGTTAACCGCAACGGCGTCCCGTATTACGGGGACGCCGCCGCTCAGGCATCAGGTCAGGTTGATAACGCGTGCCTGCTCATTTCGTCCACTTCAGGGCGTTGATCTTCTTGCCGATCTTGCGACCCTCTTCGACGCCTATCTCGATGGCGGGCCGATAGTGAATGCCACCGTACAGCCGGGAGACCGCCGCCTCGTCAGCGAACTGTGAAAGTTTCGAGAACCGGCGTGCCTCCAACCCGCGGTTCACGTGCGTCTTATCTGTGAACGGGCCATCCCCGAACACGGACACCAGGACCTCCGCCGCCGCCCCGGACTGAACAGAGTGCCCCGACGTGTATTCCGGGAACGGTGGTGTGCTGATCAGCGGCGTCCAATTGGGGTCAATGTTCTGCCGGATGTACGTCACTGGCCGGAGCAGGTTGTAAACGTATTTTGTGTTCCAGCAGGAAATGAACCCGTCGGCGACCGCCATGCCCACCTTGGCATATGCCACAGCCGCCACGTCAAGTGCCATGTTCTTCTCGCGCAGAAGCTGCGTGGCAATGGCGACCGAATGACCGGGAGGAGTCCCCGTTGCGCCGGGGTCGTCAGCCCAATAAAGGGCGATTTTCCGCTGCTCGGGCGTCAGGTTTTTTGTCGCGTCGACTACCTCCAGCGCCAGCTTGTACATTGCCGAGTTCGGGTCCGTCGAATATGCGCCGGGCGCCGGAGATGTGAATTCGCTGCCGCTTGAAAGCGCAAAAGTCCGCATCTTGCCCCAGCAAGGCTGGAGCGGACTGGCGATGTTGCCGGGGGGCGTCGGCACCCAGAAGCCGATGCCTCCCGGCACTTTGTAAGGACAGGCGTTAAAGAGTCTGAACCCGTCGCCATCGGCCCACTTGAGGATAGCCTCGCCCACCGCCTCGCCCTGTCTTCTGGACCGCTGCGCCACCGCCTCGTCAACGGTGCCGGCGAACATCCGGCCGTTGTCAATCTTGAGGCGCGCCAACTCTTCTTTGGTCGAGGGAGCGGCACCGGCGAACAGCCCATCAAGGACGGCTGCGATGGACGCGTCGGCAATGGTCGGCCAGTGGTAGGCCTCACCTGATTTCGGCTGCGGAATCTCCGGAAGCCCGTTCAACTGCCCGGCGAGCGACTGGTTCCCCGGCATGCCGGGCACAACGGACTCGTAGAGCGCCACGCCCGTGTAGGCGAAGATACGCGACGCCTCGGGCGGGCTGAGTTTCTCCATCCGCACGAGGCCATACAGGCCGTCGAACCACGTCGTGGCAATGGCCGATGAATGGCCCGATGCGTTTACCTTTTTCTCACTGGAACACCCAGCGAAGGCCACCACCACCAGAACGCCCAACAACAGAAATACCAAAGACCTCTTGGTCTGCAAGCGGCGCACCTCTGGCCCGCTGGTCCCGCACAACCAGTAACACATTGGCCGTGCTGCCCCCGGACTATCGCAGAGGTTACACCAGCCGCGAGCCCGGAGGCCGTGGGTGGGTGCAAGTCCCGGTCTGGTGCACGCGGTGAGACCGGTTGCCCTGGCAACATTGTCGCCCGCGCGGGCCAGAGGCTACGTCCTATGCGCCGGCCTCGTCAGGACTTCGACGTAGGTTGGCGCGAGCCCGATAGTCAGCGCCGTGCGGATGGACGGGACGTTGGAGTTCGTCGCTCCCCAGTACGGGACGCGCCCTTGCGCCAGAGTTTCAAGCGCCGCCAGTGACGCCATCGCAGCGCCGACGCCCCTGCCCTGGTGGCCTGCTGCCACATCTATCCCTATCTGCCACAAAAAGTCGGAGTCGCCCGTGACGGAAGCCACACCGATGAGTTCGCCTGGGTTGCCCGGTTCATAAGCGACCACTGCGAACACGATCTGGCGTGCCGAGGAGGAATTGGGCCATCTTGACCTGTCGAGGAGCGGCGCTATTTCCGGCCCTACGACCTTCAAGACACATCCCGTCGGCACCTCGACGCGCCGCACCGTTTCCGATGACCCGGAAAACCGCGGGAACGGCCCGTACAACTTGCGGTCAAACTGCAACCAGTGACGCGCCGCTTCGCCCAGCCGCACAGGGTCGAAAACCCCGTCCCTGTCAGCGCCTGTGTATGTCTGCCGCGCCCATTCGATGTGCTCAGCGTCCGCGGCGATGACCGCGCCGGTCCCAAGTGTCACGGCGCACATGGTGCCGGGATGCGCAGGGAACTTCCGGTGCGCGGGCAGGCCCCGGTCCTCAGGCCGCGTCTGGCAGATGTGCACGCGCCCGTCCGTCAGGTCTGCCTCGCGGCAGGAGGTCTCTGCCACGATCATGGCGAGGACGGCGGCAATGCGTTGTCGGTTTGTGATGGGCATGGAGGAGGATGAAGGGCATCAGGGGTTGAGCCACGCAGAGGATATCGCAGGCCACTGCCCGGCCATGTCAACGCCTGCCCTCTTCGGCTATCTCACGCTCACCCGCCGTCGCATTCAGACCCATGTCGCAGGGCCCTCCCGGTCTGCTGGCAGTGAACTAGCTCCACACGCCTGGGTGAGCGTCCAGCGGCGGCAGCCTAACCGCTCTTCTGCCACCGCAGATACGGCTTGCGGGCCGCAGTCGCCTCGTCCATCCGGGAGACGGGCAGGTCATGCGGAGCGTCATGCAGGAGCGCAGGGTCGCGGTCTATCTCGTCGTCTATCTGGCGCATGACCTGGATGAAATTGTCCAGCGTCTCCTTGGACTCCGACTCCGTAGGCTCGACCATCAACGCCTGCTCGACGATCATCGGGAAGTACATCGTAGGCGCGTGGATGCCGTAGTCGAGCAGCCGTTTTGCCACGTCCAGCGCGGCCGCCCCGCGGGCGTGCTGCCGCTTCGCAGAGAGCACAGTCTCGTGCATGCAGTAGCGGTCCACGGCCAGCGCGTACTTGTCCTTCAGGCCAGCCTGGATGTAGTTGGCGTTGATGATGGCGTTCTCGGCGGCGGAGCGCAGACCGTCGCGCCCCATCGAACGGATATACGTGTAGGCCCGGACGAGGATGCTGAAGCTGCCGTGGAAGCCGCTGATCTTGCCTGTTGACTTCGGCGGGCGCGAGAGGCGGTAAGCGAAGGCATACGGCTTCGCGCCATGGTGTGCTTCGACAGGCTCAGCATCCCCATGGTGGCTTGTTGCTGAAAGAGAAGATTTTGCTGCCGCAGGCTCCCGGACGACCACCGGTTCTGGGAGGAACTCTGCGAGACGGGCCGCGACCATTACCGGGCCTGCGCCGGGGCCGCCCCCGCCGTGGGGAGTCGAAAAGGTCTTGTGAAGGTTCGAGTGGCAGATGTCAAAGCCCAGTTCGCCGATTTTGACTATGCCCAGCAGCGCGTTCAGGTTCGCGCCATCCGCATATACCAGCCCGCCTGCGTCGTGGATGATCTTCGTGATTTCAAGGATGTTCATCTCGAAGAGGCCCAGCGTGCTCGGCAGCGTGAGCATGAAAACCGCCGTGCGGTTGTCCGCCAGCTTCCGCAGCGCGTCCACATCCACGCCGCCCTGCGCGTTCGATGGCACAGTGACCACTTCCAGCCCGGCCATCGCAGCCGAGGCCGGGTTGGTCCCGTGCGCCGAGTCGGGGATGATGGCGACGGTTCGGGCCGAATCCCCGCGGCTCTCGTGGTAGGCCCGGGCGATCAGCAGGCCCGCGTATTCGCCCTGCGCTCCGGCCAACGGGGCGAGCGACACTCCGGGCAGGCCGGTGATCTCGCCGAGGGCGTGTTGCAACTCAAACATGACCCGGAGCGCGCCCTGCACCTGCTCATCCGGCTGGTTGGGGTGGATGTCCCGGAAGCCCGGCAACGACGCCACTTCATCGTTGATCTTCGGGTTGTACTTCATCGTGCAGGAGCCGAGCGGGTAGAAGTTCGTGTCTATCGAAAAGTTGAGCTGGCTCAGGTTGGTGAAGTAGCGGACCATGTCGAGTTGCGAGATTTCCGGCAGATCCAGGCCCTTGCGGAGCAGGTCGGCCGACGGCGCGGCCTGCAGCGGCACGTCGCTGGCGGGCAGTGTGAGAGCGACGCGGCCGGGGACGCTGCGATCCATGAGCAGACGCCTATCCAGGGCGCCAGCGATGGTGGTCTGAGCCGTCATCGCGCCCCACCGATCTCGCGCAGGGCGGCGATGAGCGCATCTATCTCCTGCCGTGTATTAGTCTCCGTCACACAGAGCAGCATCCCGTTGGGTATACGGCGCGTCAGGTCATACCCGCCAATGATCCCGCGCTTCAGAAGCTCGCGATTCGTCTCAGCTACCGGCCTGGGGCACTTCACTACGAATTCGTGGAAGTACACGCCCTTCACAGGCAGCGAATATCCGGGCAGCCTGGCGATCTCGACGGCGGCATAGTGCGCCTTCTGGTAGCACAGTTCCGCCACCTGTCGGATGCCGCTCTTGCCCATCGTGGCCATATAGGCCGTGACCATTAGTCCGATCAGTTGCGTGCTTGTGCAGATGTTCGACGTCGCCCGCTCCCGCCTGATGTGCTGTTCGCGCGTTTGGAGCGTCAGCACGTACCCGGTGCGGCCCTTCGTATCGGTCGTGCGGCCCACGATGCGTCCTGGCATCTGGCGGATGTGCGCCTGCTTGCACGAGAACAGGCCGACGTAGGAACCGCCGTACGAGACCGGCACGCCCAGCGGTTGGCCCTCCGCCGTGCAGATGTCTATGTCGGACTCGCCGGGGGTCTTGAACATACCCAACGACGTAGGGTTCACATGCGCGACGGCGAGTGCGCCCACTGCGTGGGCCGTCTTTGAATGTGCCGCCAGGTCCTCGATCGCGCCATAAACGTTAGGGTTTTGCACCATGAGAGCGGCGGCGTCTGCGGGCAGTGCGGGATTGTGCGAGTCCACAATCTTGATCTTGATGCCTTTGTGGCTGGAGTAAGACCGGATAACCTCGACGAAACGTTCGTCCACGGTGTCCAGCACGGCCACCGTCTGCCTCTGCGTCAGGCGGCAGGCCATGAGCGCGGCCTCGGCAAAGGCGGTCGGTCCGTCATACATGCCTGCATTGGCGACCTCCATCTCTGAGAGCAGGCACCACATGGTCTGGAACTCGAAGGCCACCTGCAGGCTGCCCTGTGCCGCTTCTGGCTGATAGGGCGTGTAGGCGGTGAGGAACTCGCCGCGGGACACGATGGCCTTGCAGACGGCGGAGATGTAGTGCCTGTACGCCCCTGCGCCCAGGAAGCAGGCGTACTCGCCGGGTGTCACGTTCTGCCGGGCGATCGCCGCCATTGCAGCCGCGACGACAGGCTCCGGCTCCGCCTCTGGCAGGTCCAATTTGGGGAACCGCTTCTCTCGGGGGATGTCCGGGATGAGGTCGGCGAAGGCGCGTACACCGATGGCGCGCAACATCTCGGCGCGCTCTGAGTCCGTGCTGGGGATATAAGGGTGGTTGACGGTGGTCATGGGGCTAGTGGCCCGAGGCGGTCAGCTTCGTGTAGGCCGCAGCGTCCATCAGGTGCTTGAGCTGCGACTGGTCAGAAAGCTCCAGCTTAATCAACCAGCCCTTGCCGTAGGGGTCCTTGTTGACCAGTTCGGGGGTCTTTTTCGCCTCTTCGTTGACCGCGGCGACCCTGCCGCCGAGGGGTGCGAAAAGGTCGCTCACAGCCTTCACAGACTCGATCTCGCCAAACTTGGCGAACTGCTTCACTTCCGCTCCGGCAGCAGGCACATCTATGTACACGACGTCGCCAAGCGAGTCTTGCGCGAAGTGCGTGACGCCGATGGTGGCGACATTGCCCTCGATGCGGGCCCATTCGTGTTCTTTTGTGTACTTGAGTTCAGGCGGGTTCATGTTTCTCCGATATTTCCTTCCCTCCCCACGGGCACGAGAAGGCGGATACCCGCCTCTGGCGGGTGTTGACGATTGCAGTAGTTAATTCCGGGCTATCGCCCTCACATCTTCTTCCTCGTATAGAACGGCATCGTCACGGCTTCTGCTTCGACCAGCTTACCCCGGATGTCTATGCCAAACCGCGAGCCGGGCGCGGCAAACTGGCGGTCAACGTAGCCCATGCCTATGGCAGCGTCAAGCGTCGGCGAGTGCGTACCGGAGGTAACGACGCCGATCTGAGCGCCCTGAGCCTGTCGAAGAGCCCCGGCCTGCCCGGAAGCCACGATGCTCATCCCATGTCGCGCTATGCCCGGCGCCACCATCTTGAACCCGGTGAGGACCCGCGCCGTGCCACCTGCCCTGATTCGTTTGAGAGCGGCCGCGGCGATGTAACCCTCGCCGTCC
The DNA here is from genome assembly GCA_009693115.1 of Dehalococcoidia bacterium. Taxonomy (GTDB): domain Bacteria; phylum Chloroflexota; class Dehalococcoidia; order Lucifugimonadales; family Lucifugimonadaceae; genus SHXW01. The sequence goes on from SHXW01000008.1 coordinate 44,049, forward strand.
AAAAACAGAAAACGTTCCAGCCCGGCCTCGATGGGGTTGTTCTCGACCGTCATATCGTTCCCGTGCAGGCACAGCCCTGCTTCAAGCCTGAGCACATCCCGCGCCCCCAGACCGCACATGGCGACGCCCGCCGCGGCGAGCTTGACCCACAGTTCAGCGGCGCGTTCCGCGGGTGGCATGACCTCGAAACCGTCCTCGCCCGTGTATCCCGTCCGAGCGAGGCGGCACGGGACTCCCGCCACGTTTGCCTCGCCCAGCCAGAACCGTTTGATCAAAGACGCCGCGCCACCGGAGAGCCCGTCAATTATCTCGACAGCCTTCGGCCCCTGCACAGCGACCATCCCCACACTCTGCGATAGCACTTCCACCTTCACGGCCTGCCCTGCACCGGACGAAGAGGCATGGCCCGCGAGCCGTGATCGCAGCCACGCCATGTCCGCATCAGCATTGCCCGCATTGATGACGAGCAGCCACCTTTCCGGGCCGAGGCGGTACACGATGGCGTCGTCCATGACCCCGCCCTGCTCGTTGCAGATGACGTGGTACTTCGACCTTCCCTCTGCCAGCGCGGGCATGTCCACACTCAGGACCGTGCCCAGGAAGCGAACCGCGCCGGGGCCAGAAAACTCCACCCGGCCCATGTGCGACACATCGAACATCCCGGCGGAGTTGCGCACCGCCCTGACTTCGCTGATGATGCCCACCGGGTACTGAACAGGCATGTCCCACCCGCCGAAGGGCACCATGCGCCCCCCCGCCCGGACATGGGTATCGTAAAGTGGCGTGCGTTTGAGAGCCGGTGGCGTCTGTGTCATGTGGGTGTCAGATTGGAAGTCATCCAGAAGACGTCATGCCGGACTTATGTCATCACATGGACGTCAATTGCAAGAGGTGTTCTGAACGGTTTCTCGTTTCCGGTGAATTGAGGAATCGTACCAGCCTGCGCCGGAGCCGGGTCGGGCCAGCGCAATACCACCGCCCTTCCCCGGATGGCACGGGCGCAAGAGACTGGAGTCTTGGACAGTGAAAAAGGTCTACGGGAAAGACGCCGGTCTCAGGCTGGCTGTTGGTGTGCCACTCGTCGCAGCGGGTGACCGCATCTTCACATCCGGGCTCATCTCGGACAGGCCAGGCGGGCTGGAGTCTGAGACGCACCGTGTGTTCCAGCATGCTCTGGCCCTGATAAAGGAGGCTGGAGCCTCTCCGTCAGACGTCGTGCGCACGAGGGTTTTCTATGTCGAAGGAGGACCGGTTGCGGCGCGCCGCGTAGGCTCGGGCGAATCGCACGCAGGTGCATCACAGGCCGAAAGGCTCCTGCGGGACGTGCACGGAATCGTCTTCGACCACCCCGGGCCTGCCTTCACCGCGATACGTGTGTCCCGCCTCCCGGGAGAGGCCTTCATCGAGATCGAACTCGAGGCCGTGCGCGGCGCAGGCAAGACCATGAAACGCCACGAGCCAGACGAACATTCCAGCACCTCTGCGGCTGTGCGCTGGGGTGATGAGGTGTGGCTCTCCGGCATGCGCGCGCTCGACCATGACGGCATGGTGCCCAACTCCGGGGGGATATTCGGCCAGGTGGACGCGGTCATCCGGAAAACTGAAGACGCCCTCAAGGCGCTGGGAGCGGGCGCGCCCGATGTAGTTTCGAGCCGCCACTGGATGCGACACGACACCCAGTTCGATCAGCGGCCCGCCTCGTGGGCCGAGTTCATGCGCCGCTCCATCCCCACTTCTGCCGGGATCGCCGTCGAGGGTGTGGGCCCTCACGACGCGGTGTTCATGTACGAGGTGGACGCCGTCGCAGGAGCAGGGAAGGTCCGGCCAGAACGTGGCAGTGATACCTCCCTCAGAAGAAATGTCCGCACTGGCCGCACCTACGAGATCCTCCACAATTACTGCCGCTCTGTGCGGGTGGGCCAGCGGGATGTGGTCTATGTGGCGGGCACGACATCGATCGTCCCCGGAGAGATTGTCCAGCACCCTGACAACGTAGCCGGGCAGGTGCGTGACACACTGGCCATTGTCCGCTGGGCCATCGAGCAGCAGGGATTGAAGTGGTCAGACCTCGTCCGCACGCGGACTTACATCGTGGGCGGGCCGGAAAAGTTGGACGAGGCCGCGGACGCGCTGAATGAGGTGGTCGGCGGGCTGGAAGCAGCGGCCACGCTCGTGGGCGTGCCTGTGCTGGGCCGTCGTACGATCAAGGTTGAGATCGAAGCCACAGCTGTGAAGTCGTGGTGCCAGCGGCCGCGCTGAGGTACTTCGCCATGCTCAGAATGACATCCAGAGGCCGCTCTTCAAGTCCGACCGGCCCACCTGGATAGTCGACTACCGGTCCGAGAACAGCTCTTCCCACGTTGGCAGCGAAGCGGCGGAAGTATGGGCTGCGGCAGAGATTCGATGGCGCGGTTTGAAGTCCTGCAGCAGGGGTAACGGGAGTTCTTCCATTTCACCGGCCTTGCCGGCGAGACCGAAGATGCCCCCTGCGGGCACACCCCTGCCATGAACGGCAACTTTGAACCCGCCCATGCCCTCTGGCTTGACCAGTTCCAACATCCCGGCGCGGTTGGCATCCACATCCGCCTGGGAAAGGCCCGCTGAGCGCAGCCGTTCAACCATGTCGTCCAAGCCAAGGCCCCCCAGAACTTCTCGTTGCGTCGAATAGGCGAGCCGGTTGAACCCCACCGAGATCATCGATTCGTCCACGGCTGTGAAGTCCACATGCGCCGTCATGTCCTGATCTCCCAGGCGCCGGAACGGGTCCTGACCGAGGGTATGCCTGTAGTACGTCCGCAACGTGCCAGCGCTGCGTTCAGGCGAATATAAGGCGGCGCGGTCGTGGCCGTAATCAAAGGTCAGTACGAACCCACGGGCGAGTACGTGGGAGACCTGTTCCGCCCACGGCCTGATGCCTGTGTTGACCTCGCCCCTGAACCCGTCCGGGAGCGCCGCGACAAATGGGCCGACACGTTCTTCGATCTCTGGTGAAGACGGCGCGCCCGGCGTCTCGACGAACCTTTCGCCGTCAAGAGCAACGAACAGTTCCCGCACCTGTGTACCTGCGATGACGAACCTGTGTACCGGCATGGCATCAAGCAGCTCGTTCGAAATTACACAACCCGTCACCCCAGCAGGCAGGGGCGGGCCGGTTTCCGCCTCGCCGGACTGTGCACCACCCTCCGCTCTTCCACCAGCCAGCGGGAAGGACATCACTGGATAGGCAGTTGCGGGAGGGACGGCGCGGTCGAGGGCTAGATAGCGGAGGGAGGCTACGAACTCGGGACCTAGCCTGCGGGCATACGCCGTGATGTCCGAGGCAAGCAGACCATCCCCTGCCCCCATCTCCACAACCGTAAATTCCCGTGGCCTGCCCAGCGCCTGCCAAGACCGCCACACCTGAACAGCGAGGAGCGCGCCAAAGGCCGGGTGAGCATGAGGAGCGGTGAAGTAGTCGCCCTCCGCGCCAGTGCGGCTACGACGGGAGTAGTAACCGTCCGGATCGTAGAGCGCGGCTTCCATGAACTCAGCGAACGTGATTGGGCCGCGCTCGCTGATGGCATGCCTGATGGATTTTTCTCCAACTGAAGTCACAGGCACAAGGCTAACGCGAAGTTCCCTCGCGCTGGGCGGGAGGGAGCCAGGGTGAGGGTCGAGTTGAAATCGGGAAAAGAGGTCCTTTTTTGCGCACCAGATGTCATGTGTGAGCCCTTTGTGATTCACCAAAGAGAGCGCACAGCGGACCTCTGACCCGGCCATCCCCAGCGGGGGAGAGTTCCGGACAGGCCCCTACCGCTTCGCAGCGGCGGCCTTGCGCGTCTCAGGAGTGGAACGCCCCCACACTGTGACCGGGATGGAGTTCATGAACTCCTGTGTTGAGCCGCAGTGCTTGCACTTGCCCCTGGAAGTCGGTCCGGCCGGGCTTTCTATGCGCCAGAAGTGCGCGCACTCTACGACCTTGACGTGTGTGTTTGAAGCATCAGGTCTTTTATCCACTCCCTGGCTCCCGCATGGACCAATACATCTCTGGGCGGGTCTTTCAGGCAACCAGTTCCGGCGCGGCCCCAACGCGCCACGCCCCGTCTCCAGAAAAAGGGAGGAGATCTATCCCCGCTGGCTGAGCGGGATGTAGATCCGCTCGCGCGGCCCCACGTACTGGAGCAACGGCCTGATCAGGATGTTGTTCTGAAACTGTTCCATGATCTGCACAGTCCAGCCGGGCACCCGGCCGACAGCGAAGACCGGCACGAATAGATCTTTCGGCACGCCGAGGAGGTGGTATATGACACCAGCGTAGAAGTCCACGTTCACGTGCACACCGCGCCGGGCGTAGGGCTGCATCGCCTGCACGGTGGCCTCGAGGATGGCATACCACTTCTGCTCGCCACGCTCCTCCGAGAGCCTCTTTACGCCTTCGCGCAGGTGGCGCGCCCGGGGGTCTTCAACCTTGTAGACACGGTGGCCGAAACCGGTAACGCGCCCGCCGCTCGCAAGGAGGTCCTTGACGTATTGTGCGGCGCGGGCGGGGTCTCCAATGTCCATCGCCATCTTCATCACGTCTTCCGCTGCCCCACCGTGCGACGGGCCGGAGAGAGCGGCGACCGCCGCCGTTATGGAGCCGTGGAAATCTGCGCTGGTCCCCGTGACCACGCGTGCGGCAAAAGTCGAGGCGTTAACACCATGCTCCGCATGGAGGATGAAGTCCAAGTTCATGAGCGCGGTCGTGTCCAGACTGGGGACCTCGCCCTTGATCATGTACAGGAAGTTGGCGGCGTGGCCGAGCTTCTGGTTTGGCTCGATGGGCTTGCGGCCATTTCGGATGGCATGGTGTGCCATGACGATGGTCGGGAACTGGGACGTGAGCCGGATGCCCTTGCGCAAATTCGCCGCCGGGGAGTTGTCATTGCGGTCTGGGTCGAAGGCGGCCAGAGCTGACACCGCAGTCCGCAGGACATCCATGGGGTGGGCGTGCTTGACGTGCCCGATGATGTCGTAGACCTGCGCTGGAACCTGTCGGTCGGCCTTTAGTTGAGAATCAAACTCGGCGAGCTGTTTGCTGGTAGGGAACTGGCCGGTGAGGAGGAGGTAGGCAGTCTCCTCGAAAGTAGAGTGCGCGGCAAGGTCATGGATGGAAACACCCCGGTATTCGAGGATTCCCGCCTTGCCATCTATGAAGCTGGTCTCGGTGCGGTCAAGGTAAACATCTGCCAGGCCGCGGTGCAGTGTCACCTGCTCGGTGGTCAATGATCCCGCCTTCACCACTTGCAGCGCAATGACCCTGCGGAGGCCCGACTTCACGGCCTCGGGCGCAGCCATGTGTTGTGTCTATAAGGCCCGCTGGCGCAGTCTGCAAATTGAGATTGAACGATCCTGCAATTGACAGAGCCATGCGACGGGTTTCGTAAGGCCCTAAGACTAGCATCGGCCAAGTTGCAATGTCAATTACACGTGAATGCACCAGCGCGGGACGGAATTGTGCCGTCATGCCCTTCCAAGCCGAATCCAATTTTCCAGGTGCACGATCTCTCAGCTGAGTCAGGGATGAGGGTTGCTATTTCCTGAAGGCAGTCAGGGGCGCTCTAGCGAGGAATGGCAGTCTCTTTCACGAGGCGCACCTGTATTTCATCCAGCGACATGGCCCCCAGATTCTCACCCGTGCGCGTCCGCACTGCCGCCGCTCCGGCTTCCATCTCGCGGTCACCCACGACTAGCATGTACGGCACCTTCTGGAGTTGCGCGTCCCTGATCTTGGCCTGCATGCGCTCTGCGCTGTCGTTAAGTTCTGCGCGGACACCAGCAGCGAGCAGTCTGTCCCGCACCTGCATTCCGTAGGCGTTGTGACGGTCCGCGATGGGGACCACGACGGCCTGCACGGGCGAGAGCCAGACCGGGAACGCGCCGACTGTGTGTTCTATGAGGACTCCCAGGAAGCGTTCGAGTGACCCGAGCATGGCCCTGTGTATTACCACAGGCCGCTCGCGTGCTCCGCCTTCCGACTGGTATTCGAGGTCGAACCGTTCACCCTGGTTGAAGTCAAGCTGCACCGTGCCAAGCTGCCATTCGCGGCCGATGGCGTCCGGCACAAAGACGTCTATTTTCGGGCCGTAGAACGCGCCCTCGCCGGGGTTCTTCTCAAAGTCAACCCCAAGCTCGGCCAGAACTGACTCGAGCGCGGCCTCAGCCTTGTCCCAGATCTCATCCGAGCCCATGCGCTTCTCAGGGCGCAGCGACAGCGTGAACCGCGCTTCGTTGAACCCGAACACGGCATAGCTCTCCTGCAGCATCGTGATGAACCCGCGCACCTCTTGCGCGATCTGTTCAACCCGGCAATATATGTGCGCGTCGTCCTGACTGAAGCTGCGCACGCGGGTGAGGCCCAGAGTCACGCCTGACCGCTCGTAACGGTGTAGGCGCCCGAAGTCTGCGAGGCGCAACGGCAGGTCCCGGTAAGACCGAGTGTCCGACTTGTAGACCAGCGCAGCCGCTGGGCAGTTCATAGGCTTTACGCCGTATTCGCGCTCGTCTATCTCCATTACGAACATGTTTTCGATGTAGTTGTCGTAATGGCCGGAACGTTTCCAGAGGTCCGTCGAGAAAATCTGCGGCGTGATGACCTCCGTGTACCCATAGCGCGTGTAGAGCCCCCTCACGTATTCGACCAGCCGGTTCACCACGAACGCGCCTCGCGGCGTGAAAAACGGCATGGCCGGGGCGATAGGGTCAAAGAAAAAGAGTTTAAGTTCGCGTCCCAGCTTGCGGTGGTCGCGCTTCTCGGCCTCCTCGATGCGTTTCAGGTGCGCTTCCTGGGCCTGCGGCGACTCCCAGGCCGTCCCGTAGATGCGCTGGAGCATCGGGTTACGCTCGTCGCCCCTCCAGTAGGCCCCGGCGCTGCTGAGGAGCTTGAAGACCTTGATCTCGCCCGTGGACCCTACGTGGCCTCCGCGGCAGAGGTCTTCAAATGTCCCGTGGCTCGTAAAGGTGACGCGCTCACCTTCGGGGATACCCTCGATGATCTCCAGTTTGTAACGGTTGCCCTTGACGAGCCCCATCGCTTCATCACGAGTGACTTCGCGCTCGACGAATTTGTGATTGGAATGGATGGACTTCCGCATCACGGCCCCGATGCGTTCCAAGTCCTCCGGCGTGAACGGGCGCTCAACGTCAAAGTCGTAATAGAAGCCATCATCCGTGGGCGGGCCGATCGTCAGCTTCGCCTCAGGGAATAGGGACGTGACCGCCTCGGCGAGCACATGCGCGGCCGAGTGGCGCATGCGCTTGCGGACGTCTTCAAGTTGCGGGTCTACCTTGGCGCGCGGTGACATTGCATTTGCTCCAGATGTATCGGCCCATCAACTCTCCATGGAACGCATTCTTACGGACGGGGCGAGAGCCATGCGAATGAAAGGGCCGGGTGGTATCGAAGTGGACTGGAGGCGCGCAACGCCTTAGGCGCAGCGCGCCCAGGTAGTTGAGGTGTCGCGCCCTTGCGGGTCGTCCTTCAGGAGCGCAGCAAATGCGCACGAAGTTTTCATGTGTCCAGACAGCATGGCCATATTGTGCAGAAGAGCCGTTCCATGATCAATGCATAGGGCACTGACTGCAGGGGTAATCAGGAGTTCATTCTATCCGGAGCGCGCCGCACTGGCCTTGCAGGCCGTCCACCCTGTCCCTCCGGAGCAGCCGCTCTCCGGACTCCTCTACGGAGGCAGGATTCCCTCTGGGTCCCATGCTGAACCTGGTGCAGCGTCTCCTGGTCAGGTGCCCGCGGCGCTATTTGGATTGCCTCCAAAAAGTCCCCGGGCGCGAGAAGGCCCCGCAAATGCGGGGCCTTCTCCAATGGAAGATGGTGGGCGGTACAGGGCTCGAACCTGTGACCTCAGCGATGTCAACGCTGCGCTCTAACCAGCTGAGCTAACCGCCCGGAGACACTGGCGCACTATTCGCGTCACCCAAAGATTATACGCGCCTGTCCTTGAAACACCACGCTCAGTTTCGTCATCCCGACCTTGAGCGTAACGAAGGGGATGGACCTGGGGCGGAGCGTAAAGCGATCTCAGGCCGCACATCCCAGGATTTCTCGCTCCGCTCGAAATGACAGTGGCTGAGGCAACGGGATAGGAGCGACCTGCCTCAACCCATGGACTTTATGAAGTCTGCCATGCGTTCTCCGATCACCATGGCCGTCACGTTGGTGTTGGCGCGTGTGCAGTCAGGCATGATCGAGGCGTCAGCGACACGCAGTCCCTGGACGCCGTGGACGCGGCCCTGCTGGTCAACTACGGCCGCGCCGTCGTTGGCAGGCCCCATCTTGCAGGTACCCGAGACGTGGTGGCTGGTACGAACCTTGCGCAATTCCCAGCGGTCCAACGCGCCGTCAGAGGCAATGTCAGCGTCCGTGGGCTCCAATCGTTCCCTGAGGATGCTCCGGTACTCCGGGCCCGCTGCGATCTCGAGACACAACCGCACTCCTTCGCGCATCCGCCTGCGGTCAAACTCCTCGGTCAGGTAGTTGTAGTCAAGCAGGGGCTGAACGTGCGGGTCGGCGGACCGTAGTTCAATCCGGCCCTGGCCCACAGCCAGCCAGATGGCGACGATCATCCCAACACCCACCGCCCCATCGTCCGCGGCGACATACACCCCGGCGTCCGATTGGAAGGACAACGGGTGGAGAAACATGTCATTCCTGAGGTGCGAACCCGCCGCTGTATAGCGGAGCGCCACCTGAAGCCGCGGCGCCAGGGGATCCTGTTTGTAGCCGTCCTTGGTCTTCCACATCAGCGGAACCTGGGGGTGGTCCCGCAGGTTCCCGCCAACCCCGGGCAGGTCCGCGACCACTGGGATGCCCTGACTCCTGATCTGCGCAGCGGGGCCTATGCCCGAGAGGAGGAGGATGTGAGGCGAACCTATCGCTCCCGCGGCAAGGATGACCTCCCTCCCGCTTGCCTCGAAGATCTGGCCACCGCTCTCGACGCGTACGCCTGTTGCGCGGCTGCCTTCGAAGATGACACGGTGGACGAGACAGTCAGCCTTGATGGTGAGGTTTAACCGGTGGCGTGCCTGCGCCAGGTAGGTGATGGCCGTGCTCCACCGGATGCCATCGCCGTTATTCATGGGCACCGGGCCGATGCCAGTGGAGTCCGGGTCGTTGGCATCAGAACAGGCAGCGTGGCCGAGCCGCCGGGCGCCGTCCATGAAGGCGCGCTGGTCACCTACCAGTTCCGTAGGCCTCCAGCGGCGGACCGGGACTGGGCCGTCCGTACTGTGGAAATCACCGGGGAAGTCCGGATCCGATTCGATTCTGCGGAGGTACGGGAGCAGTTCCCGGTATGACCACTGATCGTTCCCTGCTGCCGCCCATGCGTCATAGTCCTCGGGCAGTCCGCGCAGGAAGATCTGCGCGTTTACCGCGCTTGATCCCCCGACGACCTTGCCGCGCGGGATGATGATCTCAGGTGACAGGTCTGTGGCGCGCGCCTTGAATGCCCAGTTGTGCCTGCTTCCATCTCCGAGCAACCTGGCCCAGATGTCTCGATCCATTCCGTAGGCGTGTTTGATCTCGTACGGGATCTGGTCCGTCAAGGGATAGTCGGGGCCGGCCTCGAGGAGGAGGACCGAACGGCGCTGGTCCTCCGACAGGCGTGTTGCCAGGACAGCCCCAGCCGAACCGGCTCCAACTATGATCGTGTCGTACTGCATCGCTCGCTGGCTCCTGGGATTTCCGTGCGGGGCAGTCCCAAATGGCTACTACAAAACTACCTGAACAGTGCCATCTGCCAGGCCATTTGGTCACGGCATCATAAACCCCATGGACGCTCCAGCGGCCCCGCTGCAATAGCGGGGCCGCTCGTTGAAAACACGGTCAGGCGAAGGGTTATTTGACCTCTTCGGGCTCTTCCGATTCGGTCCCTTCCTCGCCTTCGTCCTCTTCGACCTCGTCGCCCTCGTCGTCGTCATCGTCGTCGTCCTCTTCCGCACTTTCGAACTCCGGTTTTTCGGCGGACCCAGAGGTGGACTCCATCAGGCGGCGAGCGGCGCGGGCGGCGGCATCGGCATCGTCCTGGGCATCACTGCCGCGGGAGCCACGCAGAGCTGATGCCGCAGCGCGCACGTCTTCAGTGCCGACGCTGGCGATATCGCGCCCTCCAATGGCGGCGAGTGCCTCTTCAAACGTCGCAGGGGCCTGTGTAACGCCGGTGAGCTGGCCGTCCGGCCGGAACGGCAGGTCATCAAGTCCGAGTACCTTGCGGCCTGCCTCCGTCCGGTCCAGCCGGGCAGGGATCAGGCGGCCGATGATGACGTTCTCCTTGAGGCCGAACAGCCGGTCTACCGCGCCGTTCACCGCTGCTTCGGTCAAGACACGCGCTGTCTCCTGGAAGGAGGCGGCGGCCAGGAAGCTTTCGGTATTCAGTGAGGCGCGAGTGACGCCAAGCAGCACCGGGCTGGCCGTGGCGGGTTCGCCGCCTTCAGCCAAGATCCGGTTGTTGATGCGTTCGTACTCCTGCCGGTCGATCAATTCTCCGGGCAGGAGGTCGGTGTTCCCGGGTGAGTCCACCCGCACCTTGCGGAGCATCTGGCGGATGATTGTCTCGATGTGCTTGTCATGGATGTCCACACCCTGCGAGCGGTAGACGGACTGCACCTCGTCCACCATGTATCGCTGGACAGCGTGTTGGCCTTCAATGCGCAGGATGTCCTGCGGGTTCTTGGGCCCGGAGGTCAGGGCCTGGCCCGGCGAGACGGTATCGCCGTCCTTCATCAACAGTTCGGCCGCGGCCGGGATCAGGTACTCCCGTTCGTCGCGCTCCTCCCATTTGATCGTGATTGTGTTCTTGGTGATTTCCACATTGCCGGAAACGGGCGCGGTGATCTCGTCCGGGTGGGCGAGGTCTGTTCCGCTCCTGTCAGACTCGGCTTTGGCCTTCCTCTTGACGCCGAGGATCGGCTGACCGGCATCCACCCAATCACCGGTCTTGATCATCTGCTTGTGGGTGTTAGGGATGTCGATTTCCTCTGTAAACGTCTCAGAGGAGACGACCTTGGCAACCCGTCCGTCCGGCGTCTGGTGAAGTTCGACTTTGCCGCCGATTTCAGACAGCACAGCCAGACCGCGCGGCGACCGGGCTTCAAAGAGTTCCACGACGCGCGGCAGGCCGCTTGTGATGTCCGCGCCTGCGACTCCACCGGTGTGGAACGTGCGCATGGTGAGCTGCGTGCCGGGCTCTCCGATGGACTGGGCGGCTGTGATGCCTACCGCCTCGCCTATGACTGACGGCCTCCCAGTGGCGAGCGTAGTGCCGTAGCACTTCTGGCAAATTCCGCGCGGAGCCTCGCATGTCAGAGGCGAACGGACCCAGATCTCTTTGACGCCGGCCTTCTGGATCTTTCTGGCAAGGTCGCGCGTCAGGAGGTCGCCAGCCTCGGCCAGGATCTCCTTTTTCTTGCCTTTGACGGCAGGCGCCTCGACAACCTGGACAGTGTGGCGGGTGGCAAGGCGTTCGGAAAGGTCTGCCTGCAGGGGGTTGTTCCCGGCCAGGACAGGGATCCCGTTCCGCGTGCCGCAGTCCTCGTGCAGGACTATCACGTCCTGCGCCACGTCTGCCAGGCGGCGAGTCAGGTAGCCAGAGTCCGCCGTGCGGAGGGCGGTGTCTGCCAGCCCCTTGCGGGCGCCGTGCGTGGAGATGAAGTATTCCAGCACCGTCAGACCTTCTGCGAACGACGAACGGATGGGCAATTCAATGATCCGGCCCTTCGGGTCGGACATGAGGCCGCGCATCCCGGCCATCTGCTTGATCTGAGCCAGGTTTCCTTTCGCGCCGGAGTCCTGCATGGTGAAGATGCCGCCGTATTTGGGCATCATTTCCTTGACCGCGGCTTCCATTTTGGTCGAAACATCGCTCCAGATCTCGACAGTCGCCTGATAGCGCTCCTGCGTGGTGATCAAACCCTCCTGGAACTGCCCCTCCAGCTTGTCTACCTTCCCGTCCGCAGCGGAAAGCAGGGACTGCTTTTGTGGCGGGGTGACGATATCGCTGATGGCGATGGTGGTCCCTGACTGCGTGGCGTATCGGAACCCGAGGTCTTTGATCCGGTCCAAGACATCAGCGGTCTTCTGGTTACCGTAAGTTTCGTGGCACTCGGAAACCAGTTCGCCGACCTCTTTCTTGGCGAACCTGTGGTTGCGGAAGTCCATGCCCTCCGGCAAGGCGGAGTTGAAGATGATGCGGCCGGCTGAGGTTTCCACCCATTCGCCCTTGGAATCCCGGACGCGCATTAACTTCCTGAGTGGCAGGCGATTCAGGCTATGGGCCAGCAGTGCGTCTTCAAAGTCCGCAAAAGAGGCCAGTTTCACGCCCTTTTCAGCAGGCTCGACTTCTGTCAGGTAGTACATGCCGAGGACCATGTCCAGCGTAGGGGACACGATCGGTTCGCCGGACGAGGGCGCAAGCATGTTGTGCGTGCTCAACATAACGCGCTGCGACTCCAAGATAGCCTCCCGGGAGAGCGGGACGTGCACGGCCATCTGGTCGCCGTCGAAGTCTGCGTTGAACGCCGTGCAGACGAGCGGGTGTATCTGGATGGCGCTGCCGTCAACCAGTATCGGCTGGAAGGCTTGGATACCCAGCCTGTGCAGAGTGGGAGCGCGGTTCAGGAGGACAGGGTGGTTCTGTATGACCTCTTCAAGGATGTCCCATATCTCCGGCCGCGCCCGTTCGGCCATGCGCTTCGCGCTCTTGATGTTGTGGGCGTAACCCTTCACTACTAGCGCGTTCATCACGAAGGGCTTGAAGAGCTCCAGGGCCATGCGCTTGGGCAGGCCGCACTGGTGCATCTTGAGGTTTGGCCCGGAGATGATGACCGAACGGCCCGAGTAGTCAACGCGCTTGCCCAGCAGGTTCTGCCGGAAGCGTCCCTGCTTGCCGCGCAGCAGGTCGGTCAGAGACTTCAGCTTGTGGTTGTGGCTGCCCTGGATGGCGCGACCGCGCCGTCCGTTGTCGATAAGCGCGTCAACGGCCTCCTGGAGCATGCGCTTCTCGTTCCGCACGATGATGTCAGGGGCCTGAAGTTCGATCAGGTGCTTAAGACGGTTGTTCCGGTTGATGACGCGGCGATACAGGTCATTGAGGTCAGAGGTGGCGAAGCGGCCGCCGTCAAGCTGGACCATCGGGTGCAGCTCGGGTGGGAGCACCGGAAGGACGGTCAGCACCATCCACTCGGGTTTGTTGCCGGACTTGCGGAAGGACTCGACCACCCGCAGGCGCTTGATGGCCTTTTTGCGGCGCTGGCCCGAGGTGTTCTTGACCAGGTCTTGCAGTTCGTCCCTGAGGGTTTCAAGCGACGTCTTCTTAAGGACTTCGAGGACGGACTCCGCGCCCATTCCGGCCCGGAACACCTCGCCGAAGCGGTCTCGCAGTTCCCGGTAACGGGCTTCCGTGAGGAGATCCTTGAGATTGATGGACTCCACTTCTTCTATCTTGGCGCGGACGTCCTTTTCCAACGCCGCCTTCTTCTGGTCGAGCGTGAGGGGCTTCTCCCCGCCTTCCGGCTTCTCACCGGAGGCTTCCGGAGCAGGGCTGTCGCCTTCCTCGTCCAGGCGCTTCAGCTCGCTCTCCTGATAGCCCCCCAGGGTCTCGATGGCACGCCTGCGGGCATCCTCGTCAATGTGCGTGACGATGTATTGTGCGAAATAGAGGACGCGCTCCAGGTTGCGCGGGGAGAGATCCATCAACAGGCCGAGCCGGGATGGTGTGCCTTTGGAGAACCAGATGTGTGCCACGGGCGCAGCAAGTTTGATGTGGCCCATGCGCTCGCGCCGGACCTTGGAGCGGGCTACTTCCACTCCGCAGCGGTCGCAGATCACGCCCTTGTAGCGGATCTTCTTGTACTTGCCGCAGTAGCACTCCCAGTCCTTCGTTGGACCGAAGATGCGCTCGCAAAACAACCCGTCCTTTTCCGGACGGAGCGTGCGGTAGTTGATGGTCTCCGGCTTTGTGACCTCGCCGTATGACCACGCCCGGATCTGCTCCGGGGATGCAAGGGAGATGCGGATTGCGTTGAATTCGTTACCGGCCTGTGCCATGGGTAAGCACCTCGCTCCGCTTGCCCCATCCGCGAATACCCCTCAAGTCAGGGGCAGGCGGGATGAAGGCTGTAAATGCGTCCCGGGTGGCGGCGGGACGCTTGCCGCTTGTTGGAGGCCCGGCCCATTGGTTTGGGCCGGGCCTCGGATTTGATCCAGAAACACGACGGGTGGGTGAGCTAAGACGCTGGAGGCTATTTGGTGTCCTCGTCAGCGTCCTTTTCTTCTTCCTCTTCTTCGGCCTCTGCCATCTCCTGCAGGGATGCGTCGTCGGGTGCGTCGGCCGGCACTTCTTCAGCCTCGGCCTCCTCAGGAGCATCCGTGGCCTCGTCTTCGGTTCCTGCCGTTTCGCCCGGTTCGGCCTCCTCATCATCGCCAAAGTCTTCCCAGGCAAGCGTCGGGATGGCGCCATCGCCGAGCGCGTACTGGTCGCCATCCTGCTGCAGGAGTTCTACAGAAAGACCAAGCCCCTGCAGCTCCTTGAGCAAGACGTGGAACGACTCCGGCACACCGGGCTGGATGACCTCTTCGCCCTTCACTATCGCCTCATACGTCTTCACGCGTCCCACCACGTCATCAGACTTGATGGTGAGCATCTCTTGAAGTGTGTAGGCGGCGGAGTAGGCCTCCAGGGCCCAGACCTCCATCTCGCCGAAGCGCTGGCCTCCGAACTGCGCCTTGCCGCCCAGAGGTTGCTGGGTGATGAGCGAGTAGGGACCCGTGGAGCGGGCGTGGATCTTGTCCTCGACAAGGTGGATCAGCTTCATGATGTAGATCTGGCCGACGGTCACAGGCTGGTCAAAGGTTTCGCCAGTGCGGCCGTCGTACAGGATGGTCTTGCCGAAGACCGGCGCGGACCTACTCTTTTCGCGCGACAATTTCAGGGCCTCGTTGAACAGTTCGGTGGGCTTCAACCCCTCCACCTCAACGCCGGCGAATTCCTTCAGCCAGATACGCAGACACGCCTCGCTCGCAGCGCCATGGTTGGACTGAGCGTCCGACCACAGCTTCTCGCGTTCGAAACCGCGCTCTGTGAGCCATGCGTCAACCATGTCCCAGTTAGTGACACTCTTATCCAGGTCGCGTGAGTCCACTGCGCCAGCCGCCCAGACGATCCACGCTCGCGCCAGCTGATCCTGTATGACCAAGTCCTGGGCGCTGTCGAAGACCGGCGTGCGGGCGTGGTAGCCAAGCCTCTGCGCGGCCCAACCCAGGTGCGTCTCCAGAACCTGCCCCAGGTTCATGCGGCTCGGGACTCCGATGGGGTTCAGGATGATGTCGAGCGGGGTGCCGTCCGGCAGGAAAGGCATGTCCTCCTGGGGAAGGACCTTGGCGATGACGCCCTTGTTGCCGTGGCGCCCAGCCATCTTGTCGCCCTCGGTGATCTTGCGGGTCTGCGCTATCCACACGCGAACGACCCTGATCACGCCCGGCGGCAGCTCGTCGCCCGTCTCCTTGGTGAGGACGCGGACGTCAATGACCTTGCCGTGCTGACCATGAGGCACGCGGAGTGATGTGTCCTTTACGTCACGCGCCTTTTCACCGAAGATCGCCCGCAGGAGCTTCTCTTCAGCTGTCAGTTCGGTCTCGCCCTTCGGCGTGATCTTGCCGACAAGGATGTCCCCTGGGCCGACCCACGCGCCGATGCGTATGATGCCGCTCTCGTCCAGGTCACGCAGGCTCTCCTCGCCCACGTTGGGAATGTCGCGGGTGATTTCTTCAGGACCGAGCTTGGTCTCGCGGGCCTCAACCTCGTATTTCTCGATGTGGATCGAGGTGAAACGGTCGTCGCGCACAAGGCTCTCACTGATGATGATGGCGTCCTCGTAGTTGAAACCTTCCCAGCTCATGAAGGCCACGAGCAGGTTCTGGCCCAGAGCGAGTTCACCGCCGTCTGTGGATGAGCTGTCGGCCACCGGGTCACCCTTGCGCACGCGGTCGCCCTTGTGGACGATCGGGTGCTGGTTGATGCAGGTGCCCTGGTTGGAACGTACGAACTTGGTCAGGTGATAGTCGTGCGTAGTGCCCTTTTCATCCAGAATCTGAATGAGCCCGCCTGAGGACTGAACCACGATGCCGTCATGGACGGAGACGATCACCTGGCCGCTGTCCGTGGCCACGCGTTTTTCCATGCCTGTGCCGACGAACGGCGACTGCGGCCTGAGAAGCGGCACTGCCTGACGCTGCATGTTTGAACCCATGAGCGCGCGGTTGGCGTCGTCGTGCTCAAGGAATGGGATCAGGGCGGTGGAAACGCTCACGATCTGCATCGGCGAAACGTCCAGGTAGTCGACCTGGCTAGGCGGGGCCAATTCGAAGTTCTCCCCGCCCGTCCGCACCTCAACCTGTTCAGCGTTTAGCTGGCCCTTGGCGTCCATTTCAGTCGTGGCCTGGCCGATCAGGTACTGCTCCTCGTCGTCAGCAGACAGGTACCTGATGTCCTCCGGTTTGTTGGAAACGAACGGCTGCACCTTCACGGTGCGTTTCGGCAGGGCATTGACCTCTTCTGCAAGGCGCCTGGTCAAGGGCCTGCCAGCAGGGGCGATCACATTTTTCTTGTCGATGATGTCTTCAAGCGGGATGCGGCCGAAAATGTCCGCGTCGTTGCTCGCCATCTCTTTCTTGACCTTGCGGTATGGGGTCTCAATGAACCCATATTCGTTGATGCGCGCATATGTCGAGAGCGAGCCCAGGAGGCCGATGTTCGGGCCTTCGGGCGTCTCGATCGGGCAGATGCGGCCATAGTGCGAGTGGTGCACGTCGCGCACGTCAAACCCGGCACGCTCACGAGAGAGTCCGCCGGGGCCGAGGGCCGATAGGCGGCGCTTGTGCGTCAGTTCGGCCAACGGGTTGGTCTGGTCCATGAACTGCGACAACTGCGATCCGCCGAAGAACTCGCGCACCGCGGCCACCACGGGACGGATATTTATGAGAGCGGCGGGCGTGGTGGCTATCGGGTCAAGCTGTGTCGTCATGCGTTCCTTGACGACGCGCTCCATGCGCAACAGGCCGACGCGCAGCTGGTTCTGTATCAGTTCGCCCACGGCTCGGACGCGGCGGTTGCCCAGATGGTCAATGTCGTCCTCTTTTGCGAGGCCGTTGTTGATCACGATCATGCGGCGGATCAGTGCGACAAAGTCTTCCTTGGAAAGCGTCTGTCCCTTGATTTCCTTGTCTAGGCCCAGCCTGCGGTTGAGCTTGTAACGACCCACACGGCCCAGGTCGTACTTGCGCGGGTTGAAGAACAGGCTCTCTAGCAGGTTTTTGGCGTTCTCAATGCTGGGAGGCTCGCCTGGGCGCAGGCGGCGGTAGAACTCCAGCAGGGCATCATCCCGGGTCTTGACGGCAGAGTCGCGGGCGAGGGTGGACGCGATGTACTGGTGGGCATCATCTGTGTCCACGTCCTGGAACAGGTCAATGATTTCGTCATCGGATTCGAATCCGATGGCCCGCAGAAGTGTGGTGATGGGGGCCTTGCGCTTTCGGTCAACCTTGACTGAAAGCACGTCCCTGTTGGACGTCTCCATCTCCATCCACGCCCCGCGGTAAGGGATTAGCTTGGCCATGCAGAGCGGCCTGCCCGTCCCGGGGTCAAGCTCGGCCGTGAAATACGCGCCGGGGGACCGCACGAGCTGTGAGACAACGACGCGCTCTGCGCCGTTGATGATGAACGTGCCGTGCGGGGTCATCATCGGAAGGTCGCCGAAGAAGAGCGTCTGCTCCTTGACCTCACCCGTGGCCTTGATCACCAACTGAACGGTCACATAAAGAGGCGCCGAGTACGTGATTTCACGCTGGCGACACTCGCGTTCTGTGTGCTTGGGCGCCCGAATCTCGTGCCCCTCGAACTTGAGTTCGAAGCGGCCCGCGGAGAAGTCCTCTATCGGAGAGATCTCGGTGAAAAGCTCCTTCAGGCCTTCTGTTTTCATCAAGTTGAACGAGTTGATCTGGACTTGAACCAGGTCAGGTACGTCCACGGTCTGGCGCAGCGAGTTGAACTGCTTGTGCTCACGCGGGGCAAACGGGGTCGGCCGGGCTTCTGCTAATACCATGATCCATCTCCGTCCCTGAATTGAAACCTGTTCGTCAGACCCGTTTCAGACGCAAAAAAGCCCCTACCCGCGGCAAGTTTTTAGCGCGCGGGTAGGAGGCTCGATACGTCTTAAGTGTTGGAGATCAGAGGCTCGCTAGCGAGTAAAGACAAACTCTGAGAGATGATCAACTTTAGGCCGTCAATTGTCAGGTGTCAACACCCCCCAACCACCGCACGGGCATTCCGCCTACTTTGGGCCTCCGGCAGTTGGTCAAGTGCGGCCATGGCCAATGCGCCTCGCAAGCCACTCCCCCACCTCCCCTGCCCTGCGCCGCCTGCCAGGACCGCCACGGGCAGGTCGGGCTGGAGGGAACCCGAAAGGATTCCAACCATGGCGGATCCTGCCAGAGCCGCGATCACCGCGCCACACGGCGATGGCCGCCCGACACACTGCCTGCAGTGCGCCCTCGACTGGATTGGCATGACCCATACCCCCCGGGTGGGGGTATAGAATATTCTCGATTGAGTAGACCCACCCCCTGGAGGTTAACGTGCTACCCGAGGCCCGCACCGACGCCATGAGGCGTCTCGCCTACATAGAAGGCCACCTTGACGGCATCAGGAAGATGGTCGAGGGAGACAGGTACTGCGTGGATATCCTCCGCCAGACCTACGCTGTCAGACGCGCCCTGCAGAAGCTGGAGACATCACTCGTCTCCTCCCACCTTAAGACCTGCGTCGCTCCCGGCGTGCGCGAAGGCCGCGAGCAACAGGTCCTGAGCGAACTCGTTGAGCTTTACGAGATCTCAGACCGCTAGATCATTGCTTCAGAATTCCCTGTCCTTGATGGGGAGAGGGAATTTCGAGACAGCCTGTATGCGCCAGAGACTACCGGCATGACGCAATCTACAACGACAAAACATCCGCACGAGGCTGGCCAGGACCTGCCGTCCGCGGCGTCCGGTTCCGGCGCGCCGCGGACGAAACTCGCCCCCCTCTCCGGCGAATTCGCTCTGCCCGTCTCAGGTATGACGTGCGCCTCCTGCGTCGGCCATGTCGGCGAAGCGCTGCGCGCCACCCGCGGCGTCAAGGCAGCGGATGTAAGCCTCGCTGCAGAGTCCGCACGCGTACAGCTTGACGCCTCCGCCCCGGCCAGTCAGTCCGACCTCATCGAGGCAGTGAGGGGCGCGGGATATGACGTGCCAGCGGAAAAGTTCAGCCTGCTGATAAACGGCATGACGTGCGCCTCCTGCGTGTCCCATGTCGGCGACGCCCTGCGCGCCGTCCCCGGCGTACTCAGTGCAGACGTCAGCCTGGCCGTGGAGCGCGCAGAAATCGACGCCATCCGCGGCATAGTCACCACGCGCCAGCTAAGGGACGCCGTCTCCGCCGCTGGCTACACCGCCGAAATCGCCGAAGACTCGGTCAGCGCTCCCGAGCAGGACGTCGCACGCCGCGCCGCGGAACTGCGCGACATCCGCAACAAGACCCTGTTCAGTCTGGCCGTGGCCGCCTTCGCAATGGTCGCCGTCAAGTGGCAGTCATTCCCTGCTCTCGCACACATTTCCCCCACCGCGGTCAACGCCCTGCTGCTCTTGCTGGCTGCGCCCGTGCAGTTCTGGGCCGGCGCAAGGTTCTACAAATCGGCATGGGCGGCGGCGCGCCACCGCACGACCAATATGAACACCCTCATCGCCATAGGAACGTCGGTGGCGTTCTTTTACAGCGTGGCCGTCACGGCCTACCGCCCGCCGTTCGAAAACTCCCTGTTGATGGCGGGCATGGGACACGGAGGCGGGTTTTTCGATGATGCGGCGGGCACGTACTTTGATGTCTCCTCGGCCATCATCGGCCTCATTCTCCTGGGCCGGTTCCTCGAGTCCCGGGCACGCGGGCGCACCTCCGAAGCCATAAAGAAACTCATCGGCCTCCAGCCGCGTACTGCTCTAGTCGAAAGACAGAGCAGCTCTTCTGGACTTCTGGGACAGGCGGAGGCCAGTAACGCGGGGGCTGCTTTCCAGATCGAAATCCCTGTCGAGGACGTGGCCCCTGGCGACATCATCATCCTCCGCCCCGGCGAGCGCGTGCCCGTTGACGGCGGCGTAATCGAAGGCGCGTCGTCTGTGGACGAATCGATGCTGACAGGCGAGAGCCTGCCAGCGGACAAGGCGCCGGGAGCGCGTGTCTTCGCCGGGACAGTTAACGGCGCGGGCGGCTTGCGCTTCCGGGCCACGGCTGTCGGACGGGACACAGCGCTGGCGCAGATAGTAAAGATGGTCGAGCGGGCGCAGGCTTCGCGCGCGCCCATAGAAAGGCTCGTTGACCAGGTCACGGCCCGCTTCGTGCCCGTTGTCCTGGGCGCGGCTGCGGCTGCATTCGCGGTGTGGGCCGTCGCCGCCCCGGAGCCTTCCGTGATCAACGCCATGGTCATCGCCGTGGCGGTGCTGGTCATCGCCTGCCCGTGTGCGCTGGGGCTGGCGACACCGACCGCCGTGATGGTCGGAATGGGCCGTGGGGCCACACGCGGCATCCTCATCCGGGACGCAGAGGCGCTCGAAGTGGCGCACAAGATCAAGGTCGTGGTCTTTGACAAGACCGGCACCCTGACCGCCGGCAAACCGCGCGTTGCGACGCTCAGGCCCGTTCCGGGCGTCTCGGAGGAAGAGCTCCTAGCCGCCGCGGCCGCAGTTGAGACCGGGTCAGAGCACCCGCTGGCAAGAGCGGTGCTTTCCGCAGCCAGGGAGCGCGGAGTCAACGCGGCTCCGTCCACAGGGTTCATGGCCGTGCCGGGTCGCGGCGCGAAGGCGGCGGTCGCCGGGCGGGACGTGATTGTGGGCAACATGGCGATGTTGCGTGAGGCAAGAGTGGAAACCCTCCCCATCGAGGCGGCAGTGGATGAAATGTCTTCGCGCGGGCAGACCGCGCTGGCAGTGGCCCGGGGTGGGGTTGTGATCGGCGCTATTGGAGTTTCCGACACAGTGAAGCCAGCCGCGAGGGATGCCGTCGCGACCCTCATCAACATGGGCATCAGGACCGTCATGCTTACTGGTGATAACCGCCGCGCCGCTGAGGCCGTGGCCCGCGAGGTGGGCATAACCGAGGTGATCGCCGAGGTGTTGCCATCGCAGAAGGCAGACAAGATCGCAGAACTAAAGGCCGGAGGCTCTAACCTGGCTGGGAGCGGCAGCGGCAAGCGCAACGTCGGCGCACCCCGCCGCAATGCCGTCGCGATGGTCGGTGACGGCATCAACGATGCCCCTGCGCTCGCCCTCGCAGACGTGGGCATCGCCATTGGGTCGGGCGCGGATGTGGCGATGGAGGCAGCGCACATAACGCTCACATCAGGCGATCCGCGCGGAGTGGCGGAGGCCATCGCCCTATCGCGCACGACGATGCGTACGGTCCGCCAGAATCTTTTCTGGGCCTTTTTCTACAACATCATCCTGGTGCCCATCGCCGCTGGCGCTCTCTACCCTCTGTTCAGACATGGCGGCGTGCCGGACGGCTTGAAACCCCTCCTTGGTGAGAACGGCTTTCTGAACCCGATCATGGCCGCGGCAGCAATGGCATTCAGCTCCGTCAGCGTCGTGACAAACTCGCTCAGGCTCGGCAACATGCCCCTGCTCCGTCGTGGCCGCTCGTCAAAGCCTCCTCCTGCGCCCGCGGGACGGCCCGCGGTGCAGGCAGGGTGAAGGCCTTGAATTGAGGCTGTGATTTCGGGATGGCAGCAGGCTCATAAATTCGCAATCCAACATCCAGAAGAGGTGGTCAAAGTGAAACTCCTACCGTTTAAGGGCAGGAACAAGACAGCGAAAGACCCCATCTGCGGCATGGACGTGAATGTCGCCAACCCATCCGGCGGCAAGGCTGACTACAACGGTCAGTCCTACTACTTCTGCGCGCCTGGTTGCCGGGTGGCCTTCCAGAAGGATCCGGCGGGCGCGCTCAAGAGCGGCCCAAAACCGATGGGTCACTAGGCGAGAATCCCTCTATGACCCTGGAGGCCTCACCAGCAAGTGCCGCGCCGACCTTCCTTGACTGAAGCGGCCTCCCGGCATAGTCTGGTATTGCGCTCGCGGTTCCACCGCTGGCGGTACACGGCCCCGTGGTGTAGCGGCCAAACACGCCGCCCTGTCAAGGCGGAGAACGGCGGTTCGAATCCGCTCGGGGTCGCCAGAAAACAAAAAGAGGCCCACCGGATCCCAGGTGGGCCTCTTCGCGCCTGAAGCACCCGTGTTGCGCCCTGCTGCCAGAAGGTATAAAACTCTGGCGGCGACTCATTTTCAGGATTCTCAGCCTTCGCCCGCGCCTTCGTTCACCCGGAGAGGCCGCTAACCGTTCCCCCAACGGGGGAAGGCGGTCTACTCACAAGGAGACAAGAGTGACGTCATCGCAGTCCATCCGCCAGAAGTACGACAAGCTCCACCCGAAATCTAAGATCCTGGCCGAGCAGGCGCAGAACCTCTTCCCTGAAGGCGTCACGCACGTATCCCGCAAATTCGGCCCGTACCCGGTCTACATGGACCGCGGTTCCGGGCCGCGCAAGTGGGACGTGGATGGCAATGAATACATCGACTTCCGCACCGGCCACGGCTCCATGATCCTGGGCCAGGCGCACCCGGCAGTCGTCAAGGCCGTGCAGGACCAGATGGCAAAGGGCACGCACCTCTCCTCGGGCACGGAACTGGAGATCAAATGGGCGCAGACGATCAGGCGCCTCGTCCCGTCCGTCCAGAAAATGCGCTTCGTCTCCTCCGGCACTGAGGCCAACATGATGGCTTTCCGCGTCGTCCGCCGCTTTACGGGCAAAGAGAAGATCGTCAAGTTCAAGGGCGCCTTCCACGGCTGGTCGGACGACGAGTACGTGACCGACCCCGATACGGACAGGAAGTACGGCATCCCGAAGGGCACGAGCGCCTCAATGGTTCTCGTAGAGCCGCACAGCCTCCCCGCCCTCGATAAAGCGCTCTCATCCAGCAAGGACATCGCCGCTGTGATCTGGCAGGGCAACGACATAGCCCGGCCGGAGTACGTGAAGGGTGTGGAACAGCTTTGCCGCTCCCACGGCGTCCTCTTCGTCATTGACGAGGTCGTCAGCGGCTTCCGCTGGTCGCGCTCGGGCGCGCAGGGCATGTTCGGCCTGAAACCAGACCTGAGCACCTTCGCGAAAATCCTCGCCGGCGGCCTGCCGGGGGGCGTCGTCGCAGGCAGGGCGGACATCCTGGACGTGATCGGGGAAGGCGGCGTCCGCCACCCCGGCACGTTCAACGCCAACCCGCTCTCCGCTGCGGCGGGATCTGCGGCCCTCGGCCTCGTCGAAACGGAGCCTGTCGGCGAACGGGCCTTCGCCTCGGCGCAGCGTATGCGCGCCGGGATCAACAAGGTCCTGCAGCAGATGGAGATACCCGGCGGCGCGTATGGGCAGTCGTCCATAGTCATGGTGAGCCTGGGCGCAGACGTGGACATAGACGACCGCTTTGCCGTGCCGAAGGGCACCGAGCAGGGCGGGCGGCCTGTGGCGAACGCCGTGCTCGACGAAATGCACCTGGCGATGATCAACGAGGGCTTGTGGGCGCATCCAGCATCGATGATCCTGTCGTCAACGCACTCGGACAGGGACATAGACGCCACGGTGGACCGCTACGCCGCCGCCCTGCGCTCAGTCCGCAAGTCCGGGATGATCTAGGCAAGCCGGGGCGCAGCACCGGCAGGCACCGGGCAGTTCACAGGGGCAGGTTCATCATGACCCCCGCAGGACAACACACCCTCAAGGTTGGGGACATCACCATCACCGCCCTGTCGGACGGCGTGCAGCCCTGCGACCAGCGGCTGCTGTTCCCGCAGACACCGCCTTCGCTCTGGGATCAGTACCGGCCACGGTTCCCGGAGTGCTTCACCGACCTGGAAGTCAAAGGCGAGAACCAGACCTGGTTCAACACGAACATCGGCGTGTTCGCCTTCCACTCACGCGGCAAGACGGTCATCGCCGACACCGGCAACGGCCCCGGCATCCTCATGTTCGGCTTCCCTGTGAAGGAAGAACTTCTCGGGGACATGGCGGCGAAGGGCGTGGACCCGGCCCACGTTGACACTGTCTTTCTGACACACCTGCACGGCGATCATGTGGGCTGGAACCTCCAGAAGGACGGAGGCAGGGTCAGGCCCACGTTCCCGAAGGCGAAGTACTCCTTCGGAAAGGCTGACTGGGAGCATTTCAACAAGCCGGACATCCTCGCTGGGCGGGCCGGCGAGACAATGCACCGCTCCGTGCTGCCCCTGAGCGGATTCGGTGTGCTGGATCTCATAGACGGCGAGCGGGAGCTTGCGCCGGGGATCACGGCCATTCCTTCGCCGGGGCACACGCCGGGACACATGAGCCTGCTCATCTCGTCGGGGAATGAGCGTGCGCTGCTGCTTGGCGACCTCATCGGCTCGCCCATGCAGGTCACAGAAACTGACCAGTTTTACAACCCCGACACTGACGGGCCGATGGGCCGCGCCTCCCGCAAACGGATGCTCGACATCGCAGAGCGCGACGGCATGTACGTCATGGCGAGCCACCTGCCAAAGCCAGGCTGGGGCAAGCTTGTCCGCTTCCAGGGCCGCCGCTACTGGCAGGCGCTGTGAACAATCACTGACTGTTGCAGCGATCCCCTCTCCCGCCGGGAAAGGGCGAGGGTGAGGGCATGAACCTGTGCCTGTGATTTCCTGTGCGAACGACAGTTCGACCCAGCGGAATGGATGCATAGCACCGCCCGTTCCGGTAGGGCCGGGACCTCGTGCGATATGACACGCCCACGGCACAACATATTTGCTTGAAATGGAGTCCAGGCGTGACGCAAGACCACTTCAATTTCATCGACACCAAGGCGACGCCCTGGGAGGCGAGCTTCAACCCGAAGCTCGGCGTCGCCCTCGGGCGGCTCATGCTCCGCAAAGACCCCAAAACGGGAGCGGAAATCAGGATGATCCGCTATCCGAAGGGCATCGTGAACCCGGCGCACACGCACCCCTGCGGGCACGGCATCTTCGTCCTTGAAGGAAAACTCAAGACGCACAAGGGCACCTTCGGCCCCGGCACGTGGGTCTGGTTCCCTCAGGGCGAGTCAATGGAGCACGGCGCGACGGACGAGGGCGACGTGACGGGCATATTCATCACCGACGGGGCATTCGAGATCTGGTACAGGGAGTAGCCGCCGCGCCAGGGCGGGGCCCCTCGTGTTCGCTCGGGGCGAGCGGTGGCGCGGGAGGCGATCCCGTGTGTATCCGGCATGACGGTGATGCCGCTGCTACCATTCACGCCCGCAGCAGGTGCCGTCATCCACCGTCCGCGCCTGATACCGCGCAACTCTCCCTCTCCGGACGGAGAGTTGCGCGACCCACACCCCAACCCTCTCCCTTATAGGTAGAGGGGGTACCGATGGAGACGTGCCTTGTCCAACAGCGGCATATTCAAGGCG
>SHXW01000009.1 GCA_009693115.1 Dehalococcoidia bacterium
ACACCCAGGTCTCTCCCGGCGGGGAGAACGCCGAACACGGTTTCCGAGCTGGGTATCGCCGAACCATCCCATGACGGGCGCATTTGATCAACCGTGGACGCCAGAGGCTGCCGTCGGTGTTGTACCCACAATGATGGATCCGCATGTATGGGTCTTGACACCATGCCCACATTTTGGGTGACGCGCGAAGGGCGCGTACTGGTGTCGGACAGGGAGAACCACCGGGTCCAGGTCTTTGACCTTGACGGCAGGCACAGGGCGACATGGCCGGATTTCATCCAGCCGACGGATATTCACGTTGACCGGGATGGAACGGTGTACGTGGCGGAGCTGCGTAACCGGGTGACGGTGTGCAATTCGAAAGGGAAGGTGCTGGCGCGCTGGGGCCGTGTGCCTACGAAGGAACCAGGGTATTTCACGGCGCCGCATGCCATCTGGGTGGACTCTCACGGCGACCTGTATGTGGGCGAAGTACTGGAGGGGCAGAGGATTCAGAAGTTCAAACGGAAGTGAAGGTTGCGCCCGCGAGGATCCTCCGACGGCCCCTACTGATGAAAGAAACCACCGGTCCACTGGAAGGAAGGGCGCAGGCCGCAGGAGGGAGCCCATTGTTTGAGTCAGGGTTGCCCCCTTGTCGCCCGTGCTCGCGTCCGCCGGCGCTGGCTCCCCTGCGGGAGGGTGTTTTCTCCCGGGCATGGCCCACAATAGGCGCATGAACCAGCACCGGCACACCCCTTCATCGGACAAACCCTGCCGGGAGTGCGCGCTCGACCGTGCGCGCAAGCTGGGGCTGGACCGCATCCTCGTCCCGCTCGACGGCAGCCAGAAGTCCGAACAGGCGCTGCCGTACGCAGCCATGATCGCCCGCTGGCTGGATGCTGAACTCACCCTGTTCCACGTGATCCACCCCGGCCCGCCGTTGCTGTTTTACCGGCCCGGGCAGGTCCGTTATCCAGACGCCCTCCACGACCGCTCGAGTCTGCTCGCCTCCGCGTACCTGAGCGAAGTGGCCGCCCGGCTTTCCGTCAACGGGCTAAAGGCCCGTTGGGCCGTGGCCAGCGGGGACACGCCGCAGATCATCACATCACGCGCCTCCGCTGGAGGGTACGGTCTCACCGTGATGGTTGTCCGCCCGCGCTCGCCTGCGAGGCGGCGTTTTTCCCCCGGCGTGCTGGAGCGGATGTGGAGGTACATCGCCACGCCAATGCTGTTCCTGCACCAGAGCCGGGTCGGCGTGGGAGGTGACGGCGTGCAGGAGCCTTCAGAATTCATCATCCCGATGGGCAGCGCAGTGTCTTCCACGGAGGCGGCGCCCTTCGCCGCCGCGCTGGCAGCGGCTTCCGGGGCGAGGGTGAGCCTGCTCGCGTCCCTCGCCACGAAGCGGAGGCACCAGGCGGAGGTACAGGCAGGCGAGGGCGGCACTGGCGGTGCCAGCTCCCTGCCGAAGATGCAGGAAGTGGCGTCATACATGCGCGAAGATCGCATCCGTGTCCAGGTCGACATCCGCTCAGGCATCCCTGCATGGACGGTGGTGGGGAGACAGAACGAGTCCCCCGGATCGTGGGTCGTGATGTCTTCCCTGATGCCTGCGGGCGTCATGCGCACGGTGTTCGGCAGCACTACGGACGGTGTGCTCAGGTCCGGCCACGGGCCGGTGCTCGTCGTGCCAGTGGCTGAGGTGGCGAAGAAGCGAGCGGAGGGGATCAGGCGGGTTATCCAGGAGGCCCCTCTGACCGGCATAAGCCGGTGAGCCTCTCCCTCAGGAGGCCCGCCCGGGCACGATATCGACCGTTTCGACGAACTGCGGCGACCCTTCGAGTGTGCGCTTCAAAGGGCAGCGCGCCGCAACGTAGGCAAGCCGCTGCCGCTGCTCCTCGTTCAGGTCGCCGCTGATCCTGATCTTCACTTCGAAGCGGTCCACCAACCGCTGGACGGCGCTGGCGCCTTCGCCGTCTGTGACGGGCACAGGGGAGTGCGCCAGGTCCATGTCCAGGCTCTCGATGGGCCAGCCCTTCCTCCGTGCGTACAGCAGGAGCGTGATGGCCGTTCAGGACCCCAGCGCAGACAAGAGCAGTTCATACGGGGAGGGACCAACGCCGTCGCCTCCCTCTGCCACCGGTTCATCCGCAACGAGAGTGTGACCGTGGCCGGTGGTAATGCTGATCTGGAGGCCCTTGATGGTCTTAACATGGGCGGTGGCCACGGTAATTGTCTCCTTTGACGGGACCGGGTATGGCATCCTTCTTCCGTGTTATGTTAGCCGCCGGATCCCATGGACACCTACATAGGACGAGAGGGACCTTTTGGCACAAAATGAACTGGCAGACATCCTGATAATAGGCGCGGGCGCATCCGGCGGAGCAGTGGCGTGGCGGCTTGCGAAGGCAGGGTTCAGTGTCGTCTGCCTCGAACAGGGCCAGTGGCAGAAGCCGAGTGAGTACCCCGGCCTCTCGGACGACTGGGAGATCCGCTGGCGCGGTGATTTCAACTATGACCCGAACAGTCGGCGCAGACCGGAGGACTACCCGGTAAACGACCGCGACTCCGACGTGACGCCGCTCATGTTCAACGCCGTTGGCGGCTCGACAGTCCACTGGACAGCGCACACACCCCGCTTCCACCCTTCTGACTTCAGGGTCAGGTCCCAGGACGGCGTAGCCGCAGACTGGCCGGTCTCCTACTGGGATTTGGAACCGCACTACGACCTGAATGACCGCATGATGGGCTGTTCAGGCATTGCCGGAGATCCTGCCAACCCGCCGCGCTCGCCACGGCCCATGCCGCCGCTGCCCCTCGGGCCGGACGGCGTGCGGATGGCAAATGGGTTCGAGAAGCTAGGCTGGCACTGGTGGCCGTCAGATTCGTACATCAATTCGGTGGAGTACGACGGCCGGCCCGCCTGCAACAACTGCGGCCTGAACGGCGTCGCCTGCACGCGCCGGGCAAAGGGCAGCACGGACGTGACGTATGTGCCGGAGGCTGTCAGGTTGGGGGCGGAGGTTCGCACCGGCTGCCGTGTCTATGAAGTTACGACCGGAACAGATGGCAGGGCCACGGGCGCGAGCTACTTCGGGCCGGACGGAGAACGCCGGCACCAACCAGCGCGGGCGGTTGTCGTCGCCTGTAACGGCGTCGGCACGCCGCGGCTGCTCCTCCTGAGCAAACCGGAAGGACACCCGCGTGGCATCGCCAACTCCAGCGGGCTCGTCGGAAAGAACCTGATGTTCCACCCGTACGCCATGGTCACGGGGGCGTTCTGGGACGATATGAAGAGCTTCCAGGGAGCGGTGGGGAACATCATCCTCTCGCAGGAGTTTTACGAAACTGACCCCCGTCGGGACTTCGTCCGCGGCTACACCTACCAGATGGTGCGCTCAACAGGGCCAGGCATCACAGCCGCAGGGTTCTCGCTGCCGCCCGTCGCCTGGGGCGGGAAGCACCATGAGGAGTTCGCCGAGCGTTTCGGCAAGACAGCGATACTGGCTGTGATCTCCGAAGACCTGCCGGAACTTCACAACGAGGTTGTCCTTGATGACCGGCTCAAGGACTCAAACGGGATACCCGCGCCCAGAGTGCGCTACAAGACATCCACCAATACGCGCAAACTGCTCGACCACGGCATCCGCAACGCGCGCCGCGTCTTCGAAGCCGCTGGCGCACACAAGTCTCTCGTGACGCCGCTGTTGCGCGCCGGCGGCTGGCACCTGATGGGCACCGCCCGCATGGGCGACGATCCGGAGACCTCAGTGGTGAACAAATACGGGCAGGCGCATGATGCCGACAACCTTTTCATAGTGGACGGGTCTCTCTTCGTCACGTCCGGGGCTGTGAACCCTACGCCGACCATCCAGGCGCTCGCGCTCTGGGTATCCGAACACATCGCGACAACACGAGGTGATTTGAAGGCTTCAGCGAACTGAACACTGATCGTCTACTGAGTTCACGATGACATTGCCGAACGATCTCCCCTCCCAGCGGGAGAGGGGTCACATGGACCCGAGATTAACAACAGCGCAAACAGGCGGGACAAGAAGATGCCAACTAAAGAAAAACAACTTACAAATGCCGACCGGATGATGCTCAAGACTGTCCTGGACCGGGTCATCCCGCCGGTTGATGACCTGCCCGGTGCAGGGGCGATGGGCCTCGCCGCGCAGGTAGAAAACATCGCAGGCAGAGTCCCGCGCCTGCACGGCTCGCTGATCAAGATGGTGGGTGCCCTGTCACTCGACCTGCACTCGCATGCAAAAGGCGGCTTCAACTCGCTCACAACCGACCAGCAGGACGAAGCGCTGCGGACAATCGAAAGCGCGCTGCCGGGCGAGTTCGGCAACTTTTTGGAACTCGTCTTCCTGGCCTATTACGGCGACAGCCGCGTCCACAAGCGCATCGGGTGGCACGGCCGCCCGCCGCAGCCTGAAGGCTACGAGATGGAGCCGTTCGACGAGGCAATTCTCGAAACAGCCCGCAAGCGCGAGCCGTTCTGGCGCAAGGACAAGTAGCGCCGTGCCGTCTGTTGAACGCGGCGACACCGCTGACATCCTGATCATCGGTTCGGGTGCCTCCGGCGCGGCAGCCGGGTGGCTCCTCGCAAGGAACGGGTTCAAGGTCGTGTGCCTTGAGCAGGGGCCGTGGGTAAGGCCATCCGAGTTCGTGACGGACGAGCCAGACTGGGAGGTCCGGGTCCGGGACGCATGGCACTTCAACCCGAACGTGCGGGCCCTGCCCCAGGACTACCCGGTCAACGACGCTGCATCGCCCATCAAGCCGCTCATGTTCAACGCCGTCGGAGGCTCGACAATCCACTGGACGGCGCATGCGCCGCGCTTCCACCCCTCGGATTTCAGGGTAAGAACGCTCGACGGCGTGGCAGACGACTGGCCGATCTCATACTGGGACCTCGAACCGTACTACGACCTCAACGACAGGATGATGGGCTGCTCCGGCATTGCAGGTGACCCTGCGAACCCGTCACAAACACCGCGCCCCATGCCTCCGATGCCCGTGGGCAACGACGTGAAGGTGCTGGTCAAGGGCTTTGAAAAGCTCGGCTGGCACTGGTGGCCTTCGGACAACTTCATGAACTCCGTGCCCTACAAGGGCCGCAACGCCTGCAACCACTGCGGCGTGAACGGGTTGGGCTGCCGCCTGGGAGCGAAGGGCAGCACTGACCTGACCTACTGGCCCGAGGCGATCAAGATGGGCGCAGAGGTTCGGCCATGGTCGCGCGTCTATGAAGTCGCGACGGGCGCCGACGGCCGCGTGACGGGAGCGCGCTACTTTGACCGTGATGGGGAAAAGCAGTTCCAGCCCGCCCGCGCCGTCATCGTCGCCTGCAACGGTGTCGGCACGCCGCGCACGCTCCTCCTTTCGAAGTCAGCCCGACACCCGGACGGCCTCGCCAACTCCAACGGTCTGGTGGGCAGGAACATGATGTTCCACCCATATTCGAGCGCGACGGGCTTCTTCCAAGATGACCTTGAGAGCTACCGCGGCGCAGGAGCGAACATCATCTGGTCACAGGAGTTTTATGAGACGGACAGGTCCCGGGGCTTCCTGCGCGGTTATACCTTCCAGATAGGCCGCGGCACCGGCCCAGGCCAGACGGCCATGGGCCTCATCCGCCAGCCCAATTCCACTGCGGTCAGGCCCGGCGCATGGGGCCCGCAACACCACGACGAGTTCAAGAGCCGCTTTGGCAGGACCATGGGCATGGCCGCGATATGCGAAGACCTGCCGGAACTGCACAACCGGATTGAGCTTGACCCGCACCTGACCGACTCGAACGGCATCCCTGCGCCGCGGGTCAGTTACACACTTGGCGAGAACTCGAAGCAGATGCTCGCACACGGGGCTTTGATGGCGACCAAAGCCCTGAAGGCCGCGGGCGCGGTAAAGGTTTCCACGACGCCTCTCATCGAGCAGGGCGGGTGGCACCTGATGGGGACGGCGCGCATGGGAGATGACCCCATGGCCTCGGTCGTTGACCGCCACGGGCAGGCGCACGGCGTGGACAACCTGTTCATTGTGGACGGCAGCACGTTCGTTACAAGCGCGGGCGTGAACCCTACGCCCACGATCCAGGCGGTCGCACTTTGGGCCGCAGACTACATTTCCAAAAAGCGGACGGACCTGAAGGGATAAACCCCTCTCCCAGCGGAATGCCCTCATCCCGAGCGAAGCCGAGGGATCTTCGGCGGTGTGGTGGGATTAGAGGGCGCCTCTACCGCCGTCCCAACTTCTTCTTGCCCTTCGCCGCCGGGGCCTCTTTCAACGAACCCGGCGCGGCGGGACTCCTGGCAATGGGCTTTCGCTGGCTCACACGCTCTCCGCGCCAGTACACATCCGGCTTTCCGCCGGTGCGGACGGACCTGGACCGGCGGCTGAAGTTTCGCTTCTGCATTGACCAGATGTAGCCCGCGGTGAATAGGAACAACGCCCCAAGGACGAATGGCAAGGCCTGGTCACTCATGACCAGAGATAACAGGACGAAGAGGAGGGCGCCCAGCATCAACAGCCCTGGGCTGAAGCGCAGCCACGACGGTTTTGCCCGGCCAGGCGAACGGGCCATCCGCAGTGATGACGGGCGCTCGCCAGTCTTCTCCAAGATCTGTTCCACTTCCCGCTGTACCCGGTCATTCGGCCCTTCGGGGCCGCTGGTAGAAACTGGCATATATCCCCTACTCACGGTTGCTGGTCAGGCTTCAGATATCCACTTCGGTCCTGCAGCCCCGACGCCATGAATCGCATATGAGCCCATGATCGCGCTTCCAGCCGTCGTCCGAGTTGGCCTGCTCGCCATTCTTGTCTGTGCCAACTGCCACATCCTTCGAAAGACTCACGACGGCGATCCCGGGGCCCGTTCATACCTTCCTGAACGAAGGAGAAAGCAGGAAAAAGAGGAGAGCGACGGGCGTACCGCACAGGGCGCTGATGATCAGAGCCTGTTCATTGCCGAACGTCACAGCCAACGCGCCGCCCACCATCCACCCGATCGGGAACGCCTCGGACGCTATCCCCCACACACTCATCACCCTGCCGCGCATCTGGTCGCCGGCACGGGACTGAAAGACGCTGACAGCGGCGTTGTGCCAGAACGGCCCCGAAAAGCCCACGATGAATAACAGCGTCATCGAAAGGGGCATGGACCGGGAGAAGCCGAAAGCCGCGGCCCCGCTGTCCCAGACCAGGCCGGAGAGGAGCATCGTCAACCCCTTGCGCCGGAAGTTGCCAAAGGCGGAGATGGTAAGCGCGCCGCACAGAAACCCTGCCCCCATCGCTCCCGCCAGCAGCCCATATCCCGCCGCGCCGGCGTGAAGCACGTCCCTCGCATAAACAGGCACCAGGGGCATGATGGCCACCGCAAAGAGGTTCTGCAGGAATGCCAGCACGGTAAGCACAGCCAGCGGTTGAGCGCGCCTTACGAAGGAGACACCCTCCCTGAGATCCGCGAAGACAGACCTTTTTTCCACAGCACGTTGGCGCTCCGGTTCCCTGACACGCATGATGATGATGACCGCCGCCGCATACCCGCCCGCCACGACCCAGAACACAACGTCCGCCGTAGCCCAGGCCAGCATGGCCCCTGCGATCGCTGGACCGGCCATCTCCATGGAACTCCACGACAGGCTGGTGAGGCCGAGCGCGTTGGAAATCCTTGTACCGGGCACAAGGCTGGCGACGAGTGACAAGGACGCAGGCAGTGTGAAGGCTATGACGGTCCCTGTCGCTGCCGAAAAGGCCACGATGTGCCACGCCTCGACCTCCCCGGTCACTATGAGAAGGCCCGTTGCCACGGCGAGTATGGCAAGCACCGTCCACCCTGCCGCGAGGACCGCCTTGCGCGGGAACCTGTCGGCCGCGACACCCCCGAACAGGCCGAAGACAATAGCCGGCACGCCGCGCGCTCCGGCCGAAAGGCCCACCCACAAGGCGGAGCCGGTGAGATCCAGCACAACCCAGGACTGGGCCGCGAGGCGCAGGTTGCCGCTGAAGTCAAACATGACCCCTGCGGCAAGAAGGTTGCGAAAGGCAGGGAGAGCCAGAATGTCCAATCCGCCGGGCCTGATGCGCATGAGCGCCGCCGCTGCCCTTGCCTTCATTCCCGCAGCCATCACGACCTCCTCAGCACAGGAGATGCGGCGAATGCGACCAGCGTCAGCCCCGCTCCCGCCGCCGCTGCGATGACGAGGGCATGTTCGTTTCCGATCCACTGCGCCAGCGCACCACCTATGAACCAGCCCACAGCTGCGAACTCGGCGGTAATGGAAAAGATGCTCATCACGCGGCCCCGCATCTGGTCACTGGACATGCTTTGGAGCATGGTGACAAGGGCGTTGCCGTAGTACGCACCGGCGACCCCGATCACGAATACCAGAAACATCGAGAGCGGGAACGTACGGCTGAACCCGAACCCGGCCATCGCCACGTCCCATACGAGTGTGGCGATCAGTATCACCATCCCCTTGCGCTTCACGACAGGCATGAGTGCGAGGAGCACCGACCCGCAGAACAGGCCAAGCCCAAACGCCCCGGTTAGCAGCCCGTAACCTGCCGCCCCCCTGTTGAGGATGTCCTTCGCATAAAACGGCAGGAGCGGGTGTATGGCCGAATGTGCGATGGTCGTCAGGCTTATGACCAGGAGCCAGGCGATGTGCGGGGTGTTACGGACATATGAGAGCCCGGCACGGAGTTCCCGGGCCATGGGCGCTGGCCGGGCAGCCTCTGTCTTCTGCGCCCTGATGAAGAGGATGCCTATCGCGCCGCTCATGTAGAGGGCGGCAGCGATGTAGAACACAGCGTCTGCGCCCGTGCCGGCCAGCAACGCGCCTGCCATGACGGGTCCCGCTATCGCGCCCGCGTTTGACACCACCGCCATCATCGAGTTCGCCACCCAGAGCCTGGATTTGCCAGCGAGGTCAAATATGAAGGCGTAGTACGCAGGACTGCCAAATGAAATCACTGCGCCTATGCCAAGCGATACGCCGATCAGGTGCCAGGGACGGACAGATCCGGTAGATATGAGCAGCGCCGCAGTCAGGGCGAGCCCGGCCAGCCCCGACCTGACCCAGAACAGTATGTGACGCCGGTCCATGCGGTCCGTAACCACGCCTCCGACAAGGGAAAGCGCAAGCACCGGGAATATGCGCACGCCGTTTACGAGGCCCACCCACACCGGCTGGTTGGTGAGCTCCAGCACAACCCACGACTGCGCCGCGATGCGCAGGTAGTACCCCATGTCCAGCACGAACGTATTGAGCAGCATCCAGCGGAAGTCGCGGCCAGCCAGCAGGTCCAGCCACGGCGGACGCCTTGTGAAGTTCGGGCGCGGAAATGCAACCACAATAGACCGGCCTGCAAGTGAAAAGCCGTGATGCGCCGTTCAGTCGGAGCGAAGCAGTCCGTCAGCGCCATGGCGCTCCGCTGGCCTTGTCCGCCAACTCCGCGGACCAGGATGACGGCCCTCAGTGACAGGTCGATCACCCGGGGAAAGGCAGCCTCTACAACAGGGCAGGGGCTACTCCGGCAGGCCCGCCATGACCCGGAGCAGGTCGTGACGGGAAACGATCCCCACAACGTTGCCCGCCCGCAAGACGGGGATATGGTGGACGTTCTGGTGGATCATCCTGGCGGCGACATCTGAAACCGGAGTCTCCTCTGTGGCCGTGGGCACGTGCCTGGCCATCACGTCAGCCACCTTGCGGTCACGCGCCTCTCTCAGAACCTTCTCTATTTCCTGATCGCCCTTCACGAACTGGCCCAGGAAGACGAGCAGCGTACCCCTCTTGAAGGGCAAGCCCTCCTCATGCGGCAGGAGAGTGCGCTCAGTCACCATCCCCAGGTACTTGCCGTCCGCACCGACGACCGGCAGCCCCCCGATCTGATGTTCGAGCAGGATCTTGACCGCATCGGCCACCGACTTGTCCCTGCCGATTGTCAGCACCGGGGACGTCATTATGTCCTTTACCGTGTGACCGGCGGTTTCTTTTGCCATTGACGGAGTTCTCCCTGACGATCCGGAAACGTGCTGTCGCCGCTACTTTGCAGGCGATGGGCCCTGAAGGTACTTGAACAGTTCGCTGTTGGCGTCAAGCACCACCGTCGTGTCTGTCTTGAGCGCTATCTTGTACGCTTCGAGCGACCTCCGGAAGGCGTAGAACTCCGGGTCCTGCGAAAGCGCCGAGTCGAGGATGACAATGGCCGCTCGCTCCGCTTCGCCGCGCAGGCGGGCGGACGTGCCTTCTGCGTTCTGCACCGTGATGCTGACGTCGCGGTCAACCTCGGCCCGGATTTCCGCATCGCGCTGCGAGCCTTCGGCTCTCAGGCCGCTGGCGATCCTTTCGCGCTCGGCCTTCATGCGTGCGTAAATGCTGCTGGCGATGTCCGGCGGGAAGTCAGCCGCCTGGATGCGGACATCAACTATCTCTATTCCCTGCCTCTTGCTCAGGGGCACCAGATACGTGACCTTGTTCTGGCCCAGAACAGCAGGGGCGGGTTCGCTCTCAAGAGCCATCAACTCCTGCTCCGTGGGCCTGCGGCCGCGGGCCGAAGACTGGAGCGCGTCGGTCGTGATTGATATCGACAATGTGGCGTCCCTGAGCTTGCCGGGCAAGGCCATGGCCACATGACGCTCGATCTCCAGGGAGTTCGATGCGTACGTGATCCTGCGCATGATCTCTTCGCGGTTCGGTCCGATCACGTCGTCCTGCTGGTCGAGTGCCACTTCCCGGCGCAGTTCAGATGCGACGATGTCTCCCACCCGGGCCTCCGCCCCGCGCTCGTCCCTGAGCGACTGGAAGAACAGCAGCGGGTCCGTGATCTTGTAGCGCGCATATGCGTCTATGACCAGGTTCCGCTTGTCCGCAGTCAGGACCGAAGCTGACGGTGCGTCAACCCTGAGCAGGCGCTTGTCGAAACGGGTGACCTGCTGGGTGAACGGTTGCTTCACGTACAGGCCGGGCGACGTGTAGTCCTCTTTGAACTTGCCGAACTCGGTCACAATGGCGAGTTGCGTCTCGTCAACTGTGAAAAACGTCTGCGGCAGGACGATTAGCGCGCCGACAATGGCGACGACGATTCCTACTAGGGCTGCTGTCATCGCGCGGGCCTCACTTCGGGGATGCGCGACGGCACGGCCGTCGGCGTGGGCGAATTGGATGAGAGGCCCTGGTTGAGCGGGAGAAGCGGCAGGACGCTCTGGTCTGAGACGATGAATTTCTTGATGCCGGGGAGGATCTCCTCCATGGCCTCCAGGTATAGGCGCTGGCGGGTCACTTCCTTGGAACGGTTGTAACCCTCCAGGATGGCCTTAAAGCCGTCCGCTTCACCCTTCGCCCTGGCTATGCGGCCCTGGCTGAAGCCCTGGGCCTCCTGGGTGATCTTGGCTGCCTGCCCTGTCGCCTTGGGGAGCTGATCTGCCTTGTACGCCTCTGCAAGGTTGATCGCCCGTTCTCTGTCCTCTCGAGCCCGGACAACGTCTTCAAAGGCCGCCTGCACATCCCTGGGCGGGTTTACGTTCTGAAGCAGGACCTGCTGTACTTCTATTCCGGTCTCGTATCGGTTCAGGAGTTCCCGCATCTTCAGGAGCACCTCGGTCTGAACCTGTTCCTTCTGGGTCGTCAGGATGTCGTCAATGGGCCGGGTCCCCACGACCTGGCGCAGCGCCGTCTCGGCCACATCTCGCAGCGTCTTGCCATCCGGCTCGCCGGGGGAGACTCCGCGGTCAGACTCGCCGGGGTCATCTACCTTGAAAAGGAAGTTCGGCAGGTTGCTGATGCGGTACTGGATGACGGCCTGCACGTCCACGATGTTAATGTCCCCGGTGATCATCAGGGACTCTTCCGGGTGCGACCCCGCTCGCTCGAGGCCGCCTGCACCGCTGCGGAATCCTAGCTCCATACGGCGCGTGGTGGTGACGCGGACCACGTTTCGCGTGCCTATGGGCGCTGGCCAGTACCAGTGCAGGCCCTCCGTCGAAGTGCCTGTGAATTTGCCGAACGTGCGAATGGCCGCTTCCTGGTCAGGGCTGACCGTGTAGAACCCGGTGCCGAGCCAGATGGCGATGCCGACCACGATGACAAGGAGGGCCAACAGCCCGCCTCCGCCGCGGCCCACGCCAGAGCCCTGGGGCAACCCGCTCTTAAACTTGTCCCAGATGTCACTTAACTGGGGAGACTGCTCGTCCTGCCTTTGTTGCTGCGGGGGACGGTACAACTTTTCGTCCCTGATGCCCGCAGCCTGTCCTTCAAACTCTGCCATCGCGACTCCTGCAATGCGCGTCTCAGCGTCAAACACCGCGAAAACGGCAGCAAATAGGCTACAAGAAAAGTGGCGGCCACACCAACTCGCCGCAGTGACAACGTGCAAGTATAACTGCGAAACGCTCAATCGTATGGAGAAACCCGGAACGGCGGGACCAACCGGCTCAGGATCCACCAGCCGCCGCCCGCATGGAGGCAAGCACCTCCCTGAATTGAACATACGTTGATATCCCGCGCATGGTCCGGACCAATTCTCCCGGTCCCTCGGACAGCGTCCTCAACTCGTAAATCTCCCTGGCGATGGGGCTCACGGACGACGGGCTTTCTCCATACGAACCGTGGAAGGCAAAGTAGGCCTGGTTGATCTTCCTAACGGCATAGCCGTGGCTGTTCAGACTGATGCGGCGCCCCTCCATGTAACCTTCTGCACCCTCAACATCTCCCGCTTTCAACAACTCGTCTGCGCGCTGGCGTGTCTCTCGCATGAACGAGAAGAAATCGAACTCTCCGGCCTTTGCCGGGGATGTCGCGGACGCGTCGCGTGGCGGCCCGGCCTCCGGCGCCGGTTTGCCTGTGATTTCTTCATAAACCATGCCGCCAAGTTCGCGTCCCGCCATATCGGCGAGTGTCTCATTCAGGCGCGTCATGTCGCCGCTGTCCCAATAGTGCTGTCCAAGTGGATGGAAGAAAAGATGCGAGTGCAGCCACTCGTGCGCCGCCACTTCCAGCAGCGATAGCAGGTCGTAGCTTGACGGGACCACTGTGGGATAGGTGGAGAGGCCGCCTGTGGCCTCGACAAGGGCGGAAAGGTTGTGCTGCTCCATCAATCTGTTCTCTATCCGCTCCATGTTTGCGACGGCCGTTTCCGGCCTGATCAGGACTGTGTCCTCCCGCTCGATCCTGTGCCTGGGCGACGTGATGAGCACATGTGGCGGCTGGTCCAGGCGGAAGTCAACGGGCGGCCACGTCAGAAAACCAGCCCCGAGGCCCTGTCTGTCCACCACCCCGCCCAACAACGACTCCAGATACTCCTCGACACTGTTTCTGAGGCGGTCCCGCTCTTTGACGAGCCTGTCCACTTCCGCCTGTTTCGCGGCCGCGTCCAGACCTGCCCGAGTGGAATCAGCAGAGACGCGCTCCAATTCACCGCGGGCTGTCCGCAGTTCCCCCACCAGCTTGATATAGCGGTCGAGGTCCGCCTTTCGGGCCGCTCCACTCGTATTGGACCAGGGCAAGGCAGTGTAGATACGGTGCAACCACTTATCCGGGAAGTTCGAGAATTCCCATGACACGAGCGCGTACACATGGCCCACAGCCGCTTCCTGCGCGACCGTCTGTTCAGCGCGGTCGCCCTTCGCCAGCAGTGTGGCCGCGGCGACCATGAGGAAAACGGCTGCCCGTACTGCAAACCGCGAGATGCACCGCGCTGACGAACGCGTTACACGCAGGGCGTTCAAGATGGCCCCTGGAGCAGGGCGAGCCGCAGGCGAAGCGGCGTCGCGCCCGTTCAACGTATAACCTCGTGACCGTGCCTCACGTATTGAAATTCCCCCCGCTGCGGCGGCTGGCCGCGTGGCTGATAGTCACTTCCACCCTCATGGTCGCGTGTACGCCAACAACGCCGGCGCAGACGCCTGTCCCGTCGCCGCGGTCCGCACACAGTCCTGAGGTTCCCGCTACCGGGAGTCCCGCGCTGACGTCGTCGCCCGTACCGGCCATGAAGCCATCCCAGACACCGGCTCCTTCTGCCACGCCTGCCACGGGTGCCAAACCGGACGCAGATGTCCCCGCCGATGGCATCTCACGCAACTCGTGGGTCACGGCGCGGCTCAGCGCCGTTGAGTCCATTTGGGGCATTTCCGTTGCGGGCCGTCACTGGCTGGAATCCTACGACTTCCGGCAGATGTACGGGCAGCCTGCGTGGTTCGGCTCGTACAGCTTCCAGAGCTGGGCCGGCGCGGGCGAAGCCATCCCCCGGCTTGTCATGCATGAAGTCAGTCACTCGTACTGGGGCCTGTTCCCGGTAGAGGGCAGGCCTGACTTGAGCTGGGTGCGCGGCCCGGACGGGGTCGCTCCTGCGCTGGCGCAATATCGCCGGGATCTTGAAACATTCATGCGCCAGCCGCCGGACCGCCACGAGCCATTGCGAGACCGCTTCCGCAACATGCCGAATCTGGGCCAGGGCGACTACCCGGACCTGTGGCATCACGGCGAGGCGGACATGGTGTCCTTCACAGGGGGAGACATCGACCTCGTGCCTCCCATCCTCCGCAAGTACTACTCGTCCTTCCTGACCGCGCACGGAGCGGCAGGAGAGTCTGTCGGGGACTGGGCCTCCGCTCTCGTCTGGTGGCGCGGGCTGTCGGAGGAGCAGAAGCGCACGGCAGGGGAGGTCTTCGGCCTGCAACATTTCCCGCTGGACAAGTACACGCTGCCTTCGACCAGTTCAAAGGTTCCGAGCGGCGTCCAGGCGACGCTGGCGGGCGAAGAGCGGCAGCGGCTCCGCGACTTCGCAGACCAGTTCGCTGTGATCAAGTCACGCGAGTTCGCCCTTGTGGACGCTGCCGGCGTGAATCGCGGGTTTTCCTTCTGGCGGAACTACCTTTCAGAAATGAAGGAGATGCACCGGAAACACCCGGAGGTGCTTGGCAGAAATGTATCCGAACGGGCGCGCAGCCTGGGGTTCGGGCTGGACTTGTACATCTCTATTGAACGCCTCAGTCCTGCGAGCCAGGCGGAGGCCTACCGTGCCCGCTCGTCGGACCCGGTCATCCGGGAACTCGCCGTGCTCCTGAAGGAACGCGCCGTGCTTGAACTGTTCGCGGCGGGGACGAAGCAGGATCATGGAGTCGAGGCGGTCATTGGCCACTACGCGGCCAAGCTGGCCGTCACAGCAGCGCGCGCTGACGCCGTGCTGGCCGCAGGACGCGAGAATGCCGGCAAAGGCGCGGCGGAGTTGGAAAAGTACCTGGGTTCCCTGAGCGACGATGAGATACGGTCGGATATCAATGTGATCTTCGACCTCCTCCGGGAGGGCCACCCTGCGCTCACCGCTCTGATCATGCCGGGGATGAGCGACGCCGCGCTGTTGCGCCTGCTGAAACTCCAACCTGCTAGCGCACGTTCACACGAGATCGGCTCGGCACGGTTGCTCGCCGCCGTGGGACTGGTGCAGGGTGTATCGGTGTCAGCCATAACCGCTGGAGCGAAGACCCTGGCGGAAAACTCGTCGGGCAACTTCGTCATAGACCGGCCGTATGAGCTGGCCGTGTTCGACCTTATCGAAGACATCGGTGAAAAGGATCCGGCTGCAGCGGTGGGAGCGGTCGCAGAAAGCGGCATGCGCCTGCAGCCATGGCTCGACCGTGGCTCAACGGAGATGCTCTCCATCTTCAGGCGTGAACCCGCCGCGGCGGCTAAGCTGATCATCAGGCAGGAAAGCACGCGGACTTCCTCACAAAGGGTCGTCCACGCTCTGGTTTCGCTTGACCCGGACCTTGCCGCCGCCCTCCTGTCCGAGATGGCCCCTACGATTGACGCCACGGCTGGGGGAGCACACGCCGCGGCGCGCGGCGCCCTGCTTGAGATGGCCTACGACGCCTACTGGCAGTCGAAAGGCGCGAGGATCGGCCCGGACCCGTCGCTGGACGCCCGGTTCGTCGCTGAGCTGGCGAAGCTGCGCGGCAAAGCATGGTTGCAGGCGGGGTTCACCGAAGCCATCGTAATAGTACGGGCATCGTCCGCCAGGGGCGAGACCGAGCAGGAATTCGAGTCTGAACTTCGACGTACCCTGAGCGAGGCGGCAAGGGCTGCGGACATGGGCACGGCATCACTCATAGCCGACATGTTGCGTTCCTGACCTTATTCGCGACGATTTCCGCCCATGTAGCGAGCGGTCTCATGACTCTCTCTCATATTTCCGGAGAACGGCGGAGATTTCCTGCTATCATCCGGCCCAATTCAGAAAGAGGAGCGGCACAAGTGATCTAGTCACGTCCCAGTCCACAGTTGGCGTCCAGCTGAGTGGACGTGGACTGTTGGCCCGGGCTGAGGGAGGCAGACTTGGCCAGATACGCCACCGCGCAAATACGCAACGTCGCCCTTGTCGCTCACAACGGCGCGGGCAAGACATCCCTGGCCGACGCGCTCTTTTTCACCGCAGGCGGCGCCACCCGCCATGGCAGCGTCAACGAAAAGTCTTCCGCTTCCGACTTCGAGCCTGAAGAGCAGAAGCGTGGCTCATCCATCCAGACGGCCATCCTGCCCTGTGAATGGAAGGGCCACCGGATCAACATCATCGACACCCCGGGATACCCGGACTTCCGGGGCGAGATGCTCTCCGGCCTGCGCGTGGCGGACATCGCAGTCATCGTCATTTCCGCCGCCTCCGGCATAGAGGTAGGCACAAGACAAGCGTGGGACTACTGCGAGAAGCTGGGCCTGCCACGTGTGATCGTCATCAACAAGCTCGATCGCGAGAACACCGACTTCGATGTGACTGTCCGCGAGATCACAGAGGCGTGGGGCCGCCACCACGTGCCGGTGGAGTACGTGGACGGCAGGGACGCCGCGTTCACCGAGGTCCTGGACCTCCTCGGCCCGGCCGGGGACCAGCACCCAAAGTGGCGCGCCCGGCTGATGGAGGCAGTGGCGGAGTCCGATGAGAAGCTGGCGGAGAAGTTCATAGTGACTGAGAAGCTCGACCTGCCGGAGATGACCGGCGGGCTGCGGGCTGCAATCGCAAAGCGCACAGTCGTGCCTGTATACGCTGCCGCGGCACTGAAGAACATTGGCTCGAAGGAACTCCTGGACGCCATAGTCACCTTCTTCCCCGCGCCGGCTGAGAAGACGGAGGGCGTGCCGCCGGGCGCACAGGCCAACTTGGTATTCAAGACGGCGGCCGACCCGTTCGTGGGCAAACTCTCATACTTTCGGGTGTACGGCGCGCCAATGAAGGGTGACTCCCATCTCTGGAACCCGAAACGCAACGAGCCTGAACGCATAGGTCAGGTCTATCAACCAAAGGGCAGGGAGCAGACGCACGTCACAGACGTAACCACAGGGGACATCGGGATCGTCAGCAGGCTCTCTAAGACGCAGACGTTCGACACGCTGTGCGAGAAGGCCCGCCCCGTGGTCCTGCCCGGCATCGAACTGCCCGACCCCATCTTCGGCCTTGCCGTCACGCCCAAGGCGCAGGTTGACCTTGACAAGATGGCCCACGCCTTGTCCCGCATGGAGGAAGAGGACCCGACCATCCGCATCGAGCGCAACCCGGACACGAAGGAGACGGTGATCTGGGGCCTCGGTGACATCCACGTCGAGACGGTGGTCGAACGCATCCGCCGCAAGTTTGACTGCCACCTGGCCACATCCCTGCCCCGGGTCCCATACCGGGAGACCATAGGCGGCACGGCGACAGCCGAATACAAGCACAAGAAGCAGTCCGGCGGCCACGGGCAGTACGGGCATGTGTTCCTGCGGCTTGAGCCGCTGCCAAGGGGCGGCGGGGTGCAGTTCTCAAGCAAGGCCGTCGGCGGCAGCGTGCCCAAGGAATTCCTTCCGGCCATCGAAAAGGGCGTCCGGCACGCCGCTGTGGAAGGCGTCGTCGCCGGGTACCCGCTCGTTGACGTGCATGTGACTGTCACTGACGGCTCATCGCACCCGGTGGACTCCTCCGCCATGGCCTTTGAAATAGCGGGCAGCATGGCCCTCAAGAAGTGCGTACAGGAAGCCCGTCCGCAACTCCTTGAGCCTGTGGTGCACGTCACCGTCCTCGTGCCCGAGGAGAACGCAGGAGCGGTGATGAGCGACCTGAACACGCGCCGGGCGCGCATCCACGGGATGGAGCCGCGCGGAGGCGGGCTCACCGAGATCAAGGCCGATGCGCCGCAATCCACCATGCGACGTTACGCAGCCGACCTGCGCTCGATCACGCAGGCCCGCGGCACGTTCGCGGTGGCATTCGCCCGGTATGACGTCGTGCCGTCACAGGAGGCCCAGAAGATAATCGAGGCCCAGAAGGTAATCGAGGCCCACAAACACCCCGTCGGGGCGTAGCAGCCCGTGTTGAGGGAGAAGCCTCGGCCGTTATTGAGATCGTTCCAGACCCGGAGCGCGGCGCCACATCGGATTCGAATGAAAAAAACGGCCCCGGTGCAACCGGGGCCGCTGCTGTCTTTCAAGGCATCTGGGAAAAGGCGGCTACTTCTTCCGCGCCCACATGGTCTCGTACTGCTCTCCCTTGATCAGGAGCGCCAGTTCGTGCCGCTCTATGCGCATCAACTCTTCAAGAGCCGTGTTTGCAGCGGCGACGGTCTTCTCGTCTCCCTCGGCGGCCAGGCGCTTCGTTAGCCTTTCCCACACCCCGGATGAGATGACGTTGCCCACGTACCCGGCCCACGGAATGGCGACGATCTCCGTCGCTCGGGGCATGTGCGGGCGGAGCCGTTTGAGGGAACGCAGGCGGTCTGCAGCGGAACGGGCCATGGGCATGACGCGCACCAGCGGGCCTTCCTGGGGCCCGTGACGCATGTCTATGACCAGCGCCCGGCGGAGCAGGGGAAAGAAAATCGAGAGGGTCTGCGCAGACTCCATGTGGTGAAACACCGCATCCAGGTCAAGCCT
Source organism: Dehalococcoidia bacterium (assembly GCA_009693115.1). Lineage (GTDB taxonomy): Bacteria > Chloroflexota > Dehalococcoidia > Lucifugimonadales > Lucifugimonadaceae > SHXW01. The sequence goes on from SHXW01000009.1 coordinate 18,888, forward strand.
GAAGTTACCGTCCACTTGACACCTCAATTCAATCTCCGGATCTTCCGGAGAAGTTACTATCCCGCGGCCTTGCCAAGGTCCCGGACCGTGGCGGCGAAAGCGGGCAGAACCTTCTGCCAGTCCCCGACTACTCCGAACCTTGCCTCCTTGAAGATGTTGGCCTCTCGGTCTCTATTTACTACAACTATCGTACCCGAACCTGAGCAGCCTGCCATATGCTGGCTGGCCCCCGAGATGCCAACCGCCACGTAAAGCCGCGGGCTGACGGTCTTTCCCGTTAGCCCAACCTGGTGCGAGTGGTCTATCCACCCTGCGTCACAGGCGGCGCGCGACGCCCCGACTGCGCCTCCAAGGAGCCCCGCCAGTTCCGCCAGTTGCTTGAAAGGCTCCGGCCCGCCCAGTCCCCGACCGCCGCTGATTACTATCTTCGCATCTTCCAGCCTCACGCCCGCCTGCGCCTCTTTTACCGTGCTTATGAGCTTCACACGCGACTCGCGCACCACCGCTGTCACGTCGAAGCTCACGACTTCCGGGGAACCGCCCTCCAGCGCAGCAGGCGAATATGCGCCCGGACGGATGATGATGACCTTCAGCCCGGTGCCACCCATCTCAAACTCAGCGAGAGCGCTGCCCCCATAGACAGGGCGCGTGACTGTGGGGGTGCCGCCTTGCACGCCTGCCGTGACAGAAGTGCAATCCTGCGCGATTGACGCTCCCAGCCTGAACCCGAGCCTCGGTCCCACGTTCGCGCCGAAGTCAGTCCTGGCGAACAGCATGACGTCCGGTGTGGCATGTTCCGCCAGAGCGGCGAAGGCTTCAGCAGGCGCCTCATAACCTCCTGAGCCGCCGTCGGCCAGGGCGGGGTGTTGGAGGAGCCAGACCCTGGACAAGGGCAGGGTTTTAAGAAACGGCCCGACATCAACCAGACTGTCCCCGCAAAACGCGACGGACACGGCATGGCCCGGGAAGGCCCTGCCCGCGGCAGTGATGAGCTGCGCTGTGACGCCCGCCGGTCTACCGCCTGCAAGTTCACCTGCTATCAGGACACCGGGCATCTAAATCAACTTCTCCTCTCTCAGACGACGGGCCAGAAGACGGCCTGAGTCGGCATCATCCTGACCCTGAATGATCTCAACAGTCCGCCGTTTTTCGGGCACAGACAGCCGAGTCAATGTCATCTTCGGCACGAGGTCCGCGGCGTCAATACCCAGGTCTGCCAGTTTGACCATGACGGGCTGTTTGCGCCCAGCGGCCATGATGCCGCGCAGAGTCGGATAACGGGGCTCGCCCAGTTCATTGCTGACTGTGATTACGACAGGCAGCGGAACTTCGACCGTCTGCACCAGCCCCGGCAGCGTCCGCTCAATGCGGGCCTTGCCGTCCTTCACGGTGATTAGCCGCGCGAGCGTGACACACGGCAGGCCCAGAAACTCAGCGACGCCGATAGGCACAAGCGCCTGGTCCCAGTCCGACGCCTGCCGTCCGCAGAGAATGAGGTCGTAGGTGCCGTCGAGCTTGACCGCTCCGGCAAGGACACGCGCCGTCGCTGTAGCGTCCGCCGATGCAAGGGCAGGGTCATCAACGAGCACGAGACGGTCCGCGCCCATCGAAAGCGGCTTCTTCATCACATCCATCACGAAGCCGCTTCCCGCAGAAAATACGTTGACCTCGACGCCCTGTCCGCCCGCTGCATCCCGTATGCGCAGCCCTGCCTCAACGGCGTTGAGATCGAAGCCATTGACGACGGGCGCCGCTCCCGGGGGAGGGACGACCCTGCGGGCCGCCTCATCCACCTTGAACTGGGACGGCGGGACTTCAGGGTCGAGCACCTGCCTGGCGCAGATGGCTATCCGCAAGTGTGTGTCTCCAATCCCTCTGCAACTGGGAGAGGGGAGATTGCGCGGCCCACACCGAGACCCCATCCCTTGCGGGGAGAAGGTTGACCTGTGACCGCTTTCACATGTTAACCGGACAGGCTGTCGAAGGGCGGAGCGGGCGTTATCTGGGGTAATCTGTCGAGATCGCGCTCACGCCGTCCACATGGAGCACCGTTTGCAAACCCTGGTTTTGGCCGCAGAGAGGCTTGGCGTCAAACTGGACGCCGGACAGGAGGCCCTTTTCCGCAGGTACTTTGAAGTCCTGGAAAAGGGGGCCGAGGTTGCCAACCTGACAGGGGCGCGCGGCTGGGAGCGCGTCCGGGAAGAACTGTTCATCAGGTCTCTGCGCCTGCTCACACCTGCGCCTGGCGGTTACGTGTCGATGGCTGGATGGTTCGACGCCGAGGCCGGATTCGGGCCGGGCCCTTCAGCCCCGGCGGGCCGTGACAACGGCCCTCATGCAGGCGGGGACAAACGGGCTCGGCGCGTCATTGATATCGGCACAGGAGCTGGGATACCGGGATTGGTGCTCAAGATCGCTCTACCGGCAATGGAACTGACCCTGCTCGACTCCAATCAGAAGAAGTGCGACTTCCTGCGACGAGCCGTGCAGGAACTGGGCCTGACCGGCGTCACAGTCTTGCAGGCCAGGGCGGAGGAGGCGGCGCACAACCCGGCACACCGTGAGCAATATGACCTCGTTCTGGCCCGCGCCGTCGCCCGGCTGGCCGAGCTCGCCGAACTTACTCTCCCATTCGCAAAGGTGGGCGGAGCGGTGATCGCGCCCAAGGGTGCGGACATCGTGGGAGAGGTGGAGGAGGCTGCATATGCGGCGGAGCAGATGGGCGTCGCGCCCGCAATCACGCAGACCATCTCATCCCCTGGCAGCGCGCCTGCCGACACAATCGTCTACTGGTTCAAGATCAGCAAGACACCGGCGCGCTATCCGAGGCGGGTGGGTATGCCCCACAAGCATCCGCTCCTGATGCAGACCGCTCCGCGGCAAGCTGGCAAACATGCGGGGGCAAGCCGGTGAACGAGGCTACAACTCCCGGACAGGACGCCGGCACCATCGCGCCTGTCGAGCAGTTCAGGAAGCGCGTGTTTTCACCCGCGACGCTCATCGCCACGGTTGTCGCCGGCACGGTTCTCGCTCTTGTGCTCTGGCGCGCTTTTGATATTGACTGGAGCCAGTTCTGGGAAAACGCCCGCAAGATAAGCCCAGTTTCGTACCTGCTCGCCGTTGTCTCCTACTACGCGAGCTTCTGGTTCCGCGGCTGGCGCTGGCGTCTGATCGCGAAACAGGCGTTCCGGCAACCGCCTGCAGCCACCGGAACAGGCAACGCACCGGCTGATGTCCCGCCCGCAAAAGGGCCCAGGGTCCCCGGCTCTACCACGCTCGGGGGCATCATCCTCATGGGCTGGTTTGCGAACTCTGTCGCCTTCCTGCGCATCGGTGACGTCTACCGGGGCTGGGCGCTCGCCAAAGAGTCAGGAGCCGGCGCAGGCGAGAGCCTGGGCACGGTGCTGGCTGAGCGTGTGCAGGATATGTTCGCCGTCCTCATCCTCATCCTTGTCGCCGCAATTTGGATGACATCGACAGGGGCAGACGTGCCTGTTGTCGTGGTCGTAGTCGCATTCGCGCTCATTGGGCTGGTCGTTGTGATGCTGGTCGTGATGCGATTCTTCGGCCTGCGGCTGGCGAAAAGGCTGCCGCAGCGGTTCGAGAAGATGTACTGCAGCTTCCAGAAGGGGACGTTGCAGAGCTTGAACCCGCGCGGCCTGCCGCCACAGCTTGCGCTAGGGATCGTCGGCTGGCTGCTTGAGATCGCTCGGTTCTATTTCGTCGCGCACGGTCTGGGAGTGGAGATCAGTTTCGGCGTCATCATGCTTGTTGCGCTTGTGAATGCCATGTTGACGACCATCCCGACTCCGGGCGGTTTTGGGTTCGTCGAGAGCGGGCTCACCGGGTTGCTCATCTTCGTCGGACTTGACCACACCACCGCCTTTAGCCTCGCCCTGGTTGACAGGACAATCTCCTGGGTCAGCGTCGTCGTAATCGGGGGCCTGCTCTTCGCTTTCTGGCACCTCGTCCGCGACAAGAAGCGCAGCCGCACCCTCCCCCATTGATGTGGAGGGTGCCGAAGGGCGGGAGAGGATGAAGGTGAGGAGCCTATAGCCTGACCGCCCACACCTTGATCGCCGCGTGCCCGTGGCGTAACCTTTCGCCGTCCCGCTTACTCTTGAACCACGGAGGCCCGCATGGACGCCCTTTCGCAGATGAAAAAAGATCCCTACGCCTTCCTCGGGGTCAAAAAGATCATCAACGCCACCTGTCACTGGACGGTTTACGGCGGCACATTGATCCCCGACGAAGTGTTGGACACGATGCGCGAATCAGCGAAGTGGCACGTTGATATCCGCGATCTCCAGAAGGCCGCAGGACGGGCCATCTCGAAGCACACTCACGCCGAGGACGGCTACATCGTCTCCGGGTGCGCCGCCGCCATACTCGTCGGCACAGCCGCCATCCTCACGGGCAAGGACCCGGCGAAGATGATGCAGCTCCCGGACACGGCTGGGATGAAGGACCTGTGCGTGGCGGCAAGGTTCGAACGGCGCAAGAATCCCACAGGCAGGGAGTACGTCCACTACGGTTACGCTCACGCGGTGAAGACCGCGGGCGTGAAGTTCGTCGAGGTTGGGGACGGCAGACGCACCACGGCGGAGGGGCTTGACGAGGCACTGCGAAAAAACGCGCCCAACGTCGCGCTCACCTACTGGACCGGCTACTGGGCAAAGGACGATCTCCCGCTACCAGATGTCATCGCAATATCACACCGCCACGGCGTGCCTGTGCTTGTTGACGCCTCGAACTCACTCCCGCCGCGCGAGAACCTGCACCGCTTCGTGGACATGGGCGCGGACCTTGTCGCGTACTCAGGCGGCAAGGGCCTCCAGGGACCACAGGGCGCGGGTGTCCTGGCAGGAAGGAAGGAGATCATCGAGGCTGTGGCGATGCAGGCCGCGCCAACGCAGGGCATAGGCCGCGTGGCGAAGGTGAGCAAGGAGGAGGTCGTGGGCATGATCGCCGCGCTGACATGGTGGGCAGAGCAGGATGATGAGGCGCGCATGACCGAGCACCACCGCCGCTCGAACAAGCTGGCGTCGCTTATCAAAGGCCTCCCCGGCGCGAAGACGGAGGTAGTCTTCCCGGATCAATGGCAGCGGCCATTCCCGACCGTCCACCTGACAACGCTGCCCGCGAGCGGCCTGGACGCGGCGCAAATCATCGACGCGCTGAAGAACGGCGACCCTTCGATCGGCGTGATGGGCGGCTCTGACCCGCAGACCGTCCGCATGGACGTGCGCTTGTGCGAAGACTGGGAACTCGACGCCATTGGCAAACGTCTGCACGAGGTCTTTGCCGCCCACAAAAAGTGAGGCGCCCGATCCCATACCTCTGAGATGTGGACGGCCCTAGAGGTTGACGTCCCGGCCTGTCTTCAACGCATTGAGGGATCCCGCAATCATCTCCAACGTGGAGATGTGATCCCGTGATGGTGACCATGGCAGCGGTCAGAGTTGGACCGATTCACCGTAGGCCGGGATGGTTACCTTCCACCCGTTGACAGGGCCGCCACGCTCGCTGGTGCGCTGGACGTCGACCTGACCGTGGCGCTGGCGCAACAGGTCTGCGAACGCTGCCGCTCCGCTCCCTTCGCCGTGTACGAGGAACACCTGCTTCGGCTGAGGTTGGAGAGCCGCCAGCCATTCAAGCAGCCCTTCACGGTCAACATGCGCCGAAAAGCCGTCAATACGCTCTATACGGGCGCGTACCGGGTGCATCACGCCGTAGATGCGAACAGGGTTCTGGCCGTTGAGTATCTGACGGCCCAGCGTCCCGTTTGCCTGATAACCCACGAACAGGATGGTGCTTTCGGGGCGCCCAATGTTGTTGATCAGATGCTGCTTGATGCGCCCGCCCGTCGCCATGCCTGAACCGGCAATGATGACCGTCGGTCCCGGTATGCGCGCCACACCCTCGGATTCCTTTGGAGAACGCACGAAACGCAGGCCGGGGAAGTCGAATGGCGCTCGCCCCTCCCTGATCTCGTGAGCCAGGTCTGCATCAAGCAGGTCCGGGTATTTTCCGAAGACTCTGGTCACGCTCTGGGCCATCGGGCTGTCAAAGACGACGGGAATGGCGGGTATGCGCCCCGCCAGCCCTAGCCGGCCTAGGTGGTAGAGAAGCTCCTGCGCACGCTCGACAGCGAAGGCGGGGATGACTACGTTGCCGCCAGCGGCTGCGGTCTCGTTGATGACGCGCTCTAGCTCGGCTGCGATGTCATGATTGGGGTGCGAGCGGTCACCATATGTGGTCTCAATCAGGACGTAGTCCGCGCCGCGCTGGGTGTCGGGGTCATGCAGGATGGGCCGCGCCGGACGGCCAATGTCGCCGGAGAAGAGGATGCTCACGTCTCTGCCGCCATCTCGGGCCGTTACCCTGATTGTGGCGGACCCCAAGATGTGGCCTGCGTCCCTGAATTCTGCGGTGATGTGCCCGTCTACTTTTACCTGCCCGCCGTAGCGCACGGGTGTGAATAGCGCTGAGGCGCGCTCGGCGTCGGCTGGCGTATAGAGCGGGACTTCGGGATATGCGCCGCGTCTGCCTTCTCGAACGTGACGCCGCTTTTTGACCTCGACGTCCTCCTGCATGATGCGGGCGGAATCCATCAGGAGCAGCCGGGTGATGTCAATCGTGGGTTCCGTGCAGAGGATGCGGCCGGAAAAGCCCTGTGCGACGAGCCGCGGCAGCCAGCCCGAATGATCAAGGTGGGCGTGCGTGAGGAGGACGGCGGATATGGAGGACGGCGGGACGGGGAAGGTGTCCCAGTTGCGGTAGGCGTTGTCCCGCTCCTGGCACAGACCACAGTCCACGAGGATGCGCGTAGGGCCGGCTTCGAGGAGGAAACGTGAGCCGGTGACACTGCCGGCCGCGCCGAGGAATGTGAGTGTGACTGCCATGATTCCGTGTCTCTCCGTTCGCACTCAGCCGAGCCGGAGGCCGGTGCCCTTTGCCTCAGCCACACCATGATCCGTCAACCCGAGGGCGAAGGTCGAGAGATATGGCGTGGACCTTCAAGTGATTTCAAGCCGCCTCATCTCAATAAACTTCGCTTCGCCCAGAATGACGGTGTTACGGCCCACTCGACAGGATATGCTCACTGACACACCCATGGCTCCTCAACGCCTTCCTTCACACAAGAACACCTCCCCCCGGGACTCCGCGCGTGGCGGCTCTGCTCCAAAGGTCCAAACGAGACGTCAGAGCCGGTCGTCAGCGCCACCCATCATGATTGGGAATGCCCCTCAGTCCGCTCCCGAAGCGCATCCAGCCGGGAAAGGGGGCGTAAACCAGACCCGACGGCCCGCCGTCCCGGCTGCCCCGTCGCGCCCTGACGATATTCAAGAGAACGGGGACCTCCCGTCCCGGAGGGCGGACGAATCGTGGGAAAAGGTCGCCGACTGGTATGACGCGCTGGCTTCAGAGCGCGGGACGGAGTTTCACCAGCACGTAGTCATCCCCGGCCTGCTGAGTTTGCTCGACCTGAAACCCGGTGAGAAGGTGTGCGACCTTGCTTGCGGGCAGGGTGCAGTGACGCAGGCGCTCGCACGTGCGGGAGCGCAAGTTACGGGCGTGGACCTGTCACCCCGCCTCATTGAACTGGCCCGCCACCGGCCGTCGAAGGGCATCCGCTATGTCTTAGGCGACGCCCGCAGCGTGCCCGATCTGAAGTCCGATTCGTTTGACGCTATTACGTGCGTGCTCGCCGCGATGAACATAGACCCAGTCGCGCCATTGTTCACTGAGATGTCGAGGCTCCTTCGGCCCGGCGGCAGGTCTGTGATCGTCGTCCTGCACCCAGCCTTCAGAATCCCGCGCCAGAGCCGCTGGCGGTGGGATGAAGGCCGCAAGATGCAGACGCGCGAGGTGGACAGGTATCTATCCCCGCTGTCGATCCCAATCGACATGAAACCATTCAACCGGCCCGGCGAGGCGACCACGACGACCCACCACCGCCCTGTAAGCGCATACGTGAACGGGTTCGCGCGGGCAGGGTTGGCGGTGACGGCCCTTGAAGAATGGCCTTCGCACAAGGTCTCGCAGCAAGGGCCTAAGGCGCGGGCGGAGAACCGGGCGCGGGAGGAGTTCCCGCTGTTCATGGCGCTGCGGGCGGTGAAGCTCACCGTAAATTAGAGGTCGTCCAGAAGCAGTCGTGCCGAACTAGCCTGCACCAAGACCTGTCCGTTGCGTTCCAGCGACTCTGCGTACCTAGCAAAGGGCGTTTCATGGATACCCTGCAGGTGCGTCGGGACTGCGTCTTCGACCTTCACCCGCCCCCGCAGTTGAACGTCCCTCTCCCTGAGAGGGGGAGGGGAACCCCCTAATTGTCTTCCTTGGCGCCATCGCCTTCTTCTGACTTGGCGGCGCCGGAGGGGGCAAGGGCGCGCAGATCCTTCTCGATAGCATCCCGGATATCGGTGTTCTTCTTCAAGAACTCGCGTGAGGCCTCGCGGCCCTGGCCAAGGCGGGTGTCCCCGAACGAGAAGAAGGATCCGTTTTTCTTGAGGACGCCGCGATCGACGCCCATATCCAGGATGGCGCCTTCCTTCGAAATGCCCTCGTTGAACATGATCTCAATCTCGGCGGTGCGGAACGGCGGTGCGACCTTGTTCTTCACGACGCGCGCCCTGACGCGGTTACCGATGATCTCGTTGCCGGACTTGATCGACTCCATCCTGCGGAGATCGATACGGACTGAGCTGTAGAACTTGAGCGCGCGGCCCCCCGGCGTCACCTCCGGGTTACCGAAGACTATGCCCACCTTCTCCCGCAACTGGTTGATGAAGATGGCGACGGTGTTCGTCTTGCTGATGGATCCCGTGAGCTTCCGAAGGGCCTGAGACATCAGGCGCGCCTGCAGGCCGATGTGCGTGTCCCCCATCTCGCCCTCAAGCTCAGCGGATGGCACGAGCGCGGCGACGCTGTCTATGACCACAACGTCAAGCGCGCCGCTGCGCACGAGGTAGTCCATGATCTCCAGCGCCTGCTCTGCGGAGTCCGGCTGGGAGATGAGCAGCTTTTCAGTATCCACCCCGCAGATTTTCGCGTAGCCGGGGTCCATGGCGTGCTCAACATCAACGTAGGCCGCGGTGCCGCCCTTTTTCTGCGCCTGAGCGATGATCGTCATGGCGAGCGTGGACTTGCCTGCCGACTCAGCGCCAAAGATCTCCACCACCCGACCGCGCGGAACGCCGCCGACCCCGAGGGCCATGTCCAGGGCTATCGAGCCGGTCGGTATGGCATCGATCTTTCCGGACGCTGCCGCTGTGTCGCTGAGGCGCATGACAGCGCCACGGCCAAACGCCTTCTCAATCTGAGCCAAGGCCAGTTCAAGTGTCTTTTCGCGATCGCTCATTGTCCCGTTCCTGTGTTCTGCAACGTTATGAACGGCCTGCGCCATGTCCTTCTCCTTGTGAATCTTTCGCGATTTCATGTGAGGGAGAATAGCACAGATGTTCGTCAGCGCAAGTGTGCATGTCACAAAGGCGCAGCCAGATCATCCGGCACGCAAACTCTACTCCAATCTCGTTCTCATGGGCACATGCGGCGCCGCTTCGCCGCCAAACGGTTTACATCACGGCATTCGCACCGGCAATATGTGCCCCGTGACCGCGCCTCCCACATTCGCGTCGCCCGTGTCCCACCGCGGATCCACGCCAGTCCGAGAAGGTGCTCATGCCCGCTGACAAAATGCATGTTGACGAGGTGGACACCGACGCATCTCTTGTGGGCCGGTTGCTCGCGGCGCAGTTTCCGCAGTGGGCAGATCTTTCCATTGAGCCGGTCCGCTCCGCCGGGACCGACAACGCGATCTATCGGCTCGGCGATGACATGGCCGTGCGACTGCCCCGGATCCACTGGGCCGCCGGGCAAGTGGACAAGGAGCACCGGTGGCTGCCACGACTCGCCCCGCACCTGCCGCTCGCCATCCCTGTCCCGCTCGCGATGGGGAAACCCAGCGAAGGCTACCCCTGGCATTGGTCCATCTGCCGGTGGCTCGAAGGCGAGAATGCGACCATCGAGCGCATCTCCGATCCGCGGCAGGCGGCGACGGATCTGGCGCAATTCATATCCGCCCTTCAGCGGATAGATACCACGGGCGGGCCGCTCCCCGGGCCGCAAGAACGCGGCGTGCCGCTGGCAATGCGAGACGCCTACACCCGCGACGCAATTGCACGCCTGCACGGCATGCTTGATACGGGCGCCGCGACCGCGGCGTGGGAAGCAGCCCTCCAGGCACCCCGATGGCATGGCGCGCCCGTCTGGACCCACGGAGACCTGCAATCCGGGAACCTGCTGTCTGTGAAGGGCCGGCTCAGCGCCGTAATTGACTTCGGGTGTCTGGGCGTGGGCGATCCCGCATGCGACTTGATTGTCGCGTGGAATCTCTTCTCCCCCGAATCCCGGGACGTATTCCGCGCAGCGTTGCCTGTCGATGACGCGACCTGGGCGCGCGGTCGCGGCTGGGCGCTGTCCGTCGGGTTGATCGCCCTCCCCTACTACAAGGACACCAACCCCGTACTTGCCGGGATAAACCGATACGCAATCGACGCAGTCCTCGCCGATCACAAGCGCGGCGCATGACACGGGTTGCGGCCTGAATAAACCCCTCTCTCGATAAGAGAGGGGACGCGACCCACACCTAGGCCCTCTCCCTTGCAGGGCGAGGAAACAAGATCTGGCGGGACGCGAAGAGGCCCCCTGCCGGGCACATGAAGGGCATGTCAGTAACAGGACGCGTGGAGTCCTGGCAGGACAAAGGCGCCAGCCGCCCTGATCGGGAGCTCTGGGACACGCAACCAACCTCAAGGAGCGGCAACGTGATGGCCTATCGCGGCCGGTTGCCCATGGTCACGTTCAATACCATCTCCCGGCCGGCGCGGACCACCACCATCCTGACCATATCTCCAGGTGATGTGTTCAGCGCGAGGTAGGCGATCACATCGTCAATGCTCTTCACGGACGTGTCCCCGATCGTCACGATCACATCCCCGTCATACCGCGGCTGGCGCGCCCCTGCCGTGGTCAGCGCGGAGTCACCCTTGAGGCCGGCCTTCTCTGCGGCTGAGCCGGGGGCAACGCTGAGCATGATTGCGCCCTTGATATCCGCGGGCAGCCTCCCGGCCTCCCGGATATCACGGTTCACATCCTGGCCGCTGATGCCCAGGTATGAGTAGTCGTGCCGACCCTTGTTGATGAGGGATGCCGCCACGCGCCTGGCCAGGTCTATGGGCACAGCGAAGCCCACGCCGGAGTTCTGCTGGTTGTTGCTCTGGATCTGTGTATTTATCCCGATCACACGGCCTTCACGGTCAAGCAGGGGCCCACCGGAATTGCCAGGATTGATCGCCGCGTCCGTCTGGATGACGGCTGGGATCTTGTAGTTGCTGAAACCACTGTCTATGACCCGCCCGACTGCGCTGACTATGCCGGTGGTCATGGTGAAGTCCTTGCCAAAGGGGTTGCCGATGGCGATGGCCGTCTGGCCGGGTCGGACGTTTGCGCTTTTGCCAAGCACTGCCGGTATCAACCCGCCTGCCGGGGAGTCAATCTTGATGACTGCCAGGTCGGCGTCGGGGTCTGTTCCCACGACCGTGGCGTCGTAATCGCTGCCGTCATGGAACAGCACGCGGAGGCCGGAGGAGCCCTGTACGACGTGGTAGTTCGTCAAGATGTGGCCGTCCTTGTCCCAGACGAAACCGGAACCCTCTCCAACGTAGATTCCATCTTGTTTGATCAGGATGTGGACAACTGATGGCACGGTCTGTTCGTAGATATCTGTGAACGCCTGCTCCTGGGCAGCCACAATGTCACCCGCAGAAGGCTGGACGGCTGCCGTGAGAGGGGCCGGGGCCGCACCCGTTGCGACGGCGGCATCGCCCTTGGTCTGCTGGACGGCCACGCTGGTGCTCACGACGGGAATTGTCTGGACCGCGCCTGCGGTCTGCGCCTGGCTGGTGGAGGTTGCGGGGGCGGCATCCTTCGCTCCGGTGCAGGCAATGGCGAAGAGCGCCACCGAAGCAAATAGTGCGCCAAGCGCCAGGGCTTGGAGTTTCTTGTTGCTGTTCATGTTTGTCTTCCCAGGGTCAACGTGCGCCGCAGGCAGTGGGCAGGTGTGGATGGTCACTGAGGAAACCTTACCGATGGATTATCAGGGTGTAATGAAGGAATACTTCATGGTCTGTGTTGGCCTGCCAGCAGGCGGGGCAGAACGGACGCGGCACCGAGTATTCCCTTGACGTGGGCATCCATCTCCCGGCCGGAGAGGGGGCGTCGGGGCGCCTACTCGATCATGAATGCCTACTGCTCCCAGGACTTCCAGCGAGATGCGATCGGCAGACGCCGGTCCCGGCCAAAGGCCAGACCTGTGATCTTGACGCCGGGGGGGGCCTGACGGCGTTTGTACTCCGACCTGTCGACCATCTTGACGACCCGTCGCACCGTCTCCTCGTCTGCATGCTCGCCATTCGCCCGGGACTCCGCATCGGCTATCCCGGCCGGCGACATGCGTTTTTCTATGTACATCTCCAACACCCGATCGAGGACCGAGTACGGCGGCAGTGTGTCCTGGTCCTTCTGGTTGGGCTTCAACTCCGCAGTAGGCGCCTTGTCGATGACTGCCTGCGGGATGGGCGACCCCGGCCCGGCGCTGTTGCGCCAGCGAGAGATCTCATACACGAGCGTCTTTGGCACGTCTTTGATAACGGCGTACCCACCGGCCATATCGCCGTACAGGGTCGCATAACCGGTGGCCATCTCCGATTTGTTACCTGTCGTGAGAACCAGCCAGCCAAATTTGTTTGAGAGGGACATCAACACGTTGCCGCGGATACGCGCCTGCACGTTCTCCTCCGCCACGTTAGGCTCCGCGCCCCTGTACGGCTCTGCGAGCATCTGCTCGAAGGCGCTGTGCGCCTGTTCTATCGGCACGGTCCACAGCCTGACTCCCAGACGGCGGCACGTCTCGGCGGCGTCAAGGAAGCTGGACTCGGCGTTGAAGCGGGATGGCATCGCCACGCCGGTGACATTCTCCGGGCCGAGGGCGTCAGCCGCGATGGCGCACACGATTGTCGAGTCCATGCCGCCGGACATGCCTATCAGGACCTTCTGGAACCCTGTCTTGCGCATGTAATCGCGCGTACCCAGCACAAGAGCCCGGTAGACGGACTCGGCCCGGCCCATGGCACGAACCTGCGGTGCCGGGATGGACGGTTTTGCGCGGTGTGTCAGTGGCGGCAGCGAGTAGTGGCCTGCCCTGCCGATCTTCCTCAGATCTTCGTCCGGCACCGCCATGGGAAGCGCTTTTGACCGGGCCCTCCGCACCAGTTCCATGTCCAGGTCAATGACGAGCAGGTCCTCCTCGAACATGGGCGATGCGGCAGTCACTTCTCCGTCCGGGCCTGCGACCATGCTGCCGCCGTCGAATACGAGTTCGTCCTGCCCACCCACCATGTTCACAAAAGCGGCGTACGCCCTGTTCCGGCGCGCCACGCCGCGTACCAGGTTGACTCGCGTGCGCTCTTTGCCCATCTCATACGGGGAGCCGTTAATGGTTATCACCAGTTCCGCTCCGGCAGCGCACTGCACTTCAGACGGCCCGGCGGGGAACCACACATCCTCACAAACGTTCACGGCGACCTTAACGCCGTTAAGGTCGAGAACGCTGCACTCATCTCCCGGCGTGAAGTAGCGCTTCTCGTCAAAGACGCCGTAATTCGGCAGATATATCTTGCGGTAAACGTGGGCGACACTGCCGCCAGCCAGCACAGCGGCCGAGTTGTAGAGCTTCATCCGAGCCGGAGTGCCGGGCGATGACGCTGGCACATCCGGCGAAGGACCCGCATCGCGCTCGGCGAAGCCGACTATGACGACGATGCCCTCCGCCTCTTTCGCCAGATCTCGAATCAACGCCTCGTTCTGTGCGACGAACGGCTGGTAAAGCAGCAGGTCTTCAGGAGGATAACCCGTGAGCGTCAGTTCCGGAAAGGCGACTATGTCCGCGCCCGCAGCTTTAGCCTTCGTTGTCCACTCTCTGACGAGACGCGCGTTGCCTTCCAGGTCGCCGACTGTAGTGTTGATCTGAGCAAGGGCTATGCGAATGACGGATGACATGCGATTTGGCTGCCCTGTCAAAGTGGTGCTGGTAGTACTGGCGCTGGTGTGCGTCATTGAGAATCCCGGACTAACCAAGAACCCCAGCGAGAAAATCCAGAACGGTGCGGTTGAACAACTCAGGTGCGTCCATGTTAACCATGTGCCCGGCTCCGGGGAGTACTGCCAGTTCCGCTCCAGGGATGTCCGCTGCCATCCCTCTGGCGATGGAGTGGAAGGGAGGCAGGTCGCGTTCACCTACCACGATCAGGGAAGGCGCTCTGATTTCACCGTATCGCTCGGACGGGTCTGGCTTGAAGGGCAGATAAGGCCCGGGGTTCACCCAATGCCATCCCGAGTAGTCGCCCACAATCGCCTCCAGGCCTCGTTTCACTTCAGGCAACTCCCGTTCCGGCGCGAAGAGGTCGCAGTTCAGCCATTCATCTCTCGCCGCATCCACACCGTCCTTCAGGGCTGTCTTCCTGACAACGCCCATCATCACCACGAACTCTGCCCACCGGGAGTGACCGATCGAGTCGTCCTTCTTGATAAGAGAACCGCCAGCGGCATCAACAGGGATAAAGGCCGACACCCGCTCCGGATAGCGCAGCGTGAATTCAGTGGCGATTGTGCCGCCCATCGAGAGGCCGCAGGCGGCGGCGCGCTCGACATTCAGGTGGTCAAGGAGGGCCTTCAAGTCATCAGCGTTGGAGTAATGGGCGCCGGGCTTGTCCGACCGCCCGAACCCACGGACGTCATACCGGACGACGGTGTGTTTGCGGGCGAACGTCTCGAACTGTGCATCCCACATACGAGTGTCGAGCGAAAAGCCGTGGATGAGGACGACCGCGGATCCGGAACCTGCGACCTCATAGTAGAGGCGCCCTCCGTTGAGAATGGCATGGCCGATGGTCGTCTTCATCAGGCGCCTTTGCGTTTTGACTTGTTCCACTCACCCCACACCCTCTCCTGCAAGAGGGTGTGATGTTGGCGCAGGACGTAGGCACAGCCAGATGATCCACGGGTTTCACCCACACCCGAACCCTCACCCACGGAAAGGGCCTAGCGAGAGGTCTTCGCTCCGTTGGAGACGGGTGGGCGCACGTAGCCCCGCACGGCGGGCAGGCTGGATTTACCCATGAGCCACAGGTCCACGCCGCGGGCGCACGTCCGGCCCGAGGCGATGGCCCGCACGACGAGCGACTGGCCCTGCTGCGCGTCGCCGCAGGCGAAGACGCCGGGCACGCTGGACATCATGAGCACGTCCGTCTTCACGTTGCCGCGGGCATCGTACTGCACACCAAGGCCGTCCAGCAGGCCCTTGTGCTGCGGGTGCAGGAAGCCCATCGCCAGAAGGACGAGGTCGGCCTCGACCTCGAATTCACCGCCAGGCACGTTCACCATTGCCATGCGGCCCGTTTTCGAATCGGGGGCCCACTCGACGCGGGCGCAGTGCAGGCGTTTAACGTTTCCGTGTTCGCCTTCAAAACGGACAGTGGTGATGTTGTAGTCGCGTACGCCGCCCTCTTCGTGCGCAGAAGAGCTGCGATATATGGTGGGCCATAGCGGCCACGGGTTCCCGCTCACGCGCTCTGCCGAGGGTCGGGGCATGATCTCGAACTGGAGGACATCCTTCGCGCCATGACGATGTGCTGTGCCGAGGCAGTCTGTTCCGGTGTCTCCCCCGCCCAGGATGACGACGCGCTTTCCAGCGGCGGTGATCGTCTCCCCTGGAGAAAACTCCTGACCCTGGCCCCGCCTGTTTTGCTGGGCCAGGTAGTCCATGGCGAAGTGGACGCCCTTCAGGTTGCGCCCCTGCGCCCCCATGTCACGCGGGACGGTTGAACCGACGGCCAGACAGACGGCGTCAAAACTCTTCCGGAGCTCTTCGGTTGAGATGTCAACGCCCACATTGACACCCGTCCGTATCACCACGCCTTCGGCGGCAATCTGGCCCA
Organism: Dehalococcoidia bacterium; assembly: GCA_009693115.1. Lineage (GTDB taxonomy): Bacteria > Chloroflexota > Dehalococcoidia > Lucifugimonadales > Lucifugimonadaceae > SHXW01. The sequence goes on from SHXW01000009.1 coordinate 34,943, forward strand.
CACGCCGAGTGACGACGTGCTTTTCCAGCTTGAAGTCCGGAATGCCGAGCGAGAGCAGCCCACCGATATATTCGTCCCGTTCGAAGAGCGTGACTGTATGGCCTGCGCGGTTAAGCTGCTGCGCGGCGGCCATGCCCGCCGGTCCGGAGCCGATGACCGCGACCTTTTTGCCAGTCCGGGAGGAGGGGGGTTCCGGCTTGATCCAGCCCTCTTTCCATGCCCTCTCTACTATGGCCTTCTCGATCATCTCGATGGTGACGGCGTCCATGTTGATGGCAAGGGTGCAGGCAGGCTCGCATGGAGCGGGACAGATGCGGCCTGTGAATTCCGGGAAGTTGTTTGTCTCGTGCAGGCGGTTGATCGCCTCTCGCCAGTTGCCCTGATACACGAGGTCGTTCCAGTCAGGGATGAGGTTGCCGAGGGGACAGCCGTTATTACAAAACGGCACGCCACAGTCCATGCAGCGGCCTGCCTGTGCGCGGGCATCCTTTTCCGGCCATTCCTTGTAGACCTCGGCCCAATCGAGGACGCGTTCAGGAGCCGGGCGTCTGTGCGGCGTGATGCGAGCTATTTCCCTGAACCCTGTCACCTTACCCATGAGCATCCTTTGTGTCCTGACCTTCAGCGCCACGGCCGGGGAGGTCATCCTGAGCGCCGGACGGCACCTTCACATTCGGCGCCTGCACCCGGATCGCGTGGGCATAGTCGTACGGCAACACCTTCCTGAAAGCGGGCAGGGCCGACACCCAATCGTCCAGGAGGCGCTTTGCGACCGTACTTCCTGTATAGCGGTGATGATCAGAAATCATCTTCTTCAAATAGGCCTCGTCTTCAGACCCTAGTTCAACGTCATGCAGACCAGCCATCCCAGAATTGAAGCGATGCTTGAACGTGCCGTCTTCGTCAAGGATGTATGCGATGCCGCCGCTCATCCCGGCAGCGAAGTTGCGTCCGGTATTGCCGATGACCGCCACTCGCCCTCCGGTCATGTATTCGCAACAATGGTCGCCAACGCCTTCCACCACCGCTACGGCGGCGGAATTGCGCACGCAGAAGCGTTCTCCCGCTACGCCGCGTATGTACGCCTCACCACCAGTGGCGCCGTACAGGGCCACGTTGCCCACGATGATGTTCTTCTCGGGGAGGAAGGTGGCGCCTGCAGAAGGCACAAGGGCGATCTTCCCACCTGAGAGGCCCTTGGCGAAGTAGTCATTGGCGTCCCCTTCAAGGCGGAACGTCACTCCCTTTGCCAGGAACGCCCCAAAACTCTGGCCTGCCGAGCCCTTGAACGTGAAGTTGACCGTATCCTCGGGCAGATACGCTTCGCCATACATCTTCGCGATCTTCCCGCTCAGCATCGCGCCCACAGCGCGGTTTGAATTCCGTATTGCGAACGTCTGCTTAACTCGGACCTTGCGCTCAGTCGCTGGGGCGGCGGCCCGGATCAGGTCGTGGTCGAGCGCAGCCGCCAGACCGTGGTCCTGCCATGTGCTCTGGTACGTGGTGTCACCGGGCACCATGTGTGGGACGGCCAACAGGCGCGCAAGGTCCAGCTTCTGCGCCTTCCAGTGCGTCACGCCTTCCCGAGCCTTGAGTTTGTCCGTCCGGCCAACCATCTCATTGACCGTGCGGAAGCCAAGCTTTGCCATCTGCTTCCGCAGGCCCTCTGCCAAAAACATGAAGTAGTTCACGGTGGCATCGGGCGTCCCGGTAAATTTCTTTCGCAGTTCCGGGTCCTGAGTGGCCACGCCAACAGAGCAGGTGTTCAGGTGGCACTTGCGGAGCATGATGCAGCCCAGTGTGACGAGAGCGCCCGTGGCAACTCCCCACTCTTCCGCGCCCAGGAGAACGGCGATGGCAACGTCCCGGCTCGTCTTGATCTGGCCGTCAGTCTGGACGACGATCCGCCCGCGGAGGCCGTTTGCGACAAGCACCTGATGCGTCTCGGCCAGGCCCAACTCCCAGGGCAGGCCTCCGTGCTTGATCGATGAGAGAGGTGAGGCACCGGTGCCGCCGGAGTCACCGGAGATCAGAACTACGTCAGCCTTGCCCTTGGCGACGCCCGCCGCAATGATGCCCACACCGACTTCCGACACCAGTTTGACGTGGATGCGGGCGTCAGGGTTCACGTTCTTCAGGTCATGGATGAGCTGCGCAAGGTCCTCGATGGAGTAGATGTCATGGTGCGGTGGCGGGGAGATAAGCTCCACACCTGGGGTGGTCTTGCGAATGTAGGCGATGTAGTCACTGATCTTGTGGCCGGGTATCTGTCCGCCTTCTCCGGGCTTGGAACCCTGCGCCATCTTGATCTGCAGGTCAGTCGCGTTCATCAGGTAGTTCGCCGTCACTCCGAAGCGGCCCGAGGCGACCTGTTTCATGCGCGACGATCGGGAATCGCCGTTCGGGTCCTTCGTGAAACGGGCGGCGTCCTCACCACCCTCGCCGGTGTTGGACCGCGCGCCGATGCGGTTCATGGCGATGGCGAGCGTTTCGTGGGCTTCTCTTGAAATGGACCCGAGCGAAATGGCGCCGGTGGCGAAGCGCTTCACGATCTCCGTGGCAGGCTCCACTTCGCTGAGCGGGATCTCCTGTTTCGGGTCATGCACAAAGTCCAACAGGCCGCGGATAGTGGTGTGGCCGCCTCCCTCTGCGTTCGCAGTCTGCTCGAACTGCTCGTACATCCCAGCGTCATTACGGCGCACGGCGTCCTGGAGGAAGGAGATCGTCTCCGGATCCCACATGTGCCTTTCGCCCGTTCCGCGGTACAGATACAGGCCGCCGAGTTCGAGTGACAGGCTCCCGGGGATGTTGATGGCCGGGTAGGCGCGGGAGTGGGCGGCAAGCACGTCCTGGCAGATCTCTTCAAGCCCGATGCCCCCGATGCGGGACGGAGTCCATGTGAAGAATTCGTCCACCAGTTTCTGGTCAAGGCCAAGCGCCTCGAATATCTGCGCCCCCAGATAGCCCTGCAGCGTGGAGATGCCCATCTTGGACATCACCTTCAACACGCTCTTTTCCACTGCCTTGCAATAGTTGGACTCCGCCTTTGCCTGTTCAGGCACGTGCGGCTCGCCGTGGGCGACAGGCATCGCGCGCAGCCCTGCGAGAGACTCTAGCGCGAGGTACGGGTTCACCGCGCTCGCGCCGTAGCCGAACAGACAGGCGAAGTGGTGCGATTCGCGCGGCTCGCCCGACTCGACGATGATGTCCAACTGGGTGCGAGTCTGTTGCCGGATCAGGTGGTGGTGCACGGCTCCGGTGGCGAGCAGGCTCGGCACGAAGGCGTTGCCGGCGTCTACGCCGCGGTCGGACAGGACGGCGATCGTACAGCCGTCGCGCACCGCCTCCGACGCTTCTCGCCTGATTCGGTCAAGGGCGCGCCTCATGCCATCCGGCCCCTCTGCCGCGGGGAATAACGTGGAGATGACCCGCGCCCTGATGCCCGGCATGTCCGCCGCCTTGATGCGCGCCATGTCCGCATTCCCAAGCACCGGGTGGTCTATGCGCAGGAGCCTTGCGTGTTCCGGCGTCTCGTCAAATAACCCGCCCCTACGTCCGACAGGGACAGACATTTGGGTGACCAGCTCTTCGCGTATGGCGTCGAGCGGCGGGTTTGAGACCTGCGCGAAGAGTTGTTTGAAGTACGTGAACAGCGGGTGGGGCCTGTCAGACAAGACGGCGATGGGCGCGTCATGCCCCATCGACCCGATCGGTTCGTGCCCTGATGCCGCCATGGGCGTGATCAGGAGGCGCAGATCCTCACCCGAGTATCCAAAGGCCGCCTGCCGCGTGAGGAGGGTCTCCAGGTCTGTTCCGGGCACTGATACCGGCAGGGGCAGGTCTTGGACGGTCAGCCGGTGCTTATTCAACCACTGTTGATAGGGCTGGCGTCCCGCGAGTTTGCCTATGACCTCTTCATGCTCAACGATGCGGCCTTCCTCGAAGTTCACCAGGAACATGCGCCCGGGCTGCAGGCGCGCCTTGTAAGCGACCCTATCCGGGTCTATGTCCAGCACACCGGTCTCGGACGCCATGACCAGCAGGCCGTCCTTTGTGACCGTGTAACGGAACGGACGCAGGCCATTGCGGTCCAACACCGCGCCCAGGCTGAGTCCGTCGGTGAATGCCACGAGAGCCGGACCATCCCACGGCTCCATCAGGCCGCCGTGATACTCGTAGAACGCTTTAACATCCTCAGGCATGGACTCGTGGCCATACCAGGCCGCCGGGATGAGCATGGCCATGGCGTGCTCTAGCGGCCGGCCGCCCATCCATAGCAGTTCCAGGGCGTTGTCCAACGATGCCGTATCGGACGAGTCAGGCTCACAGGCGGGGGCGATATGCGTCACATCATCGCCAAGGAGCCAGGACTGCAGGGTGCGCTCTCGCGCCGCCATCCAATTGCGGTTGCCGCGCACGGTGTTGATCTCGCCGTTATGGGCGGCGAACCGGTACGGGTGTGCGAGCTTCCAGCTGCCGAGTGTATTCGTGCTGAACCGTGAGTGGACCAGCCCGAAGGCGGAGACCATATCCGGATCTGCCAGGTCGGGATAGAAACTCTCGATCTGGTGGGCCATGAGCAGGCCCTTGTAGACGACAGTCCGGCCGGAAAAGGAACAGAGATAGAACTCCCGGAAGAGAGAGAGAGCCTCTTTTGAGCCCGCAGGGGCCATCCTGGTGACTGTCTGCTCCGCCACCTTGCGGGCTGCATACAGGCGCCGTTCAAAACGCTCGCTGTCAAGCCCGTCGGGCGCCTGGACGAAGACCTGCCTGAATACGGGCATCACCGAACGCGCGTCCCTGCCTGCCGCGCCGGGGTTGACCGGCACGTCCCGCCACCCAAGAATTTTCATGCCGCGCTCGATAACCGGGTCTTCGATGGCCTTTTCGCAGGCGTGCCGCAGACTGGCATCGCTGGGCAGGAAGCACATGCCCACGGCGTAGCGTCCTTGTGCCGGTAGATTCATTCCCTGCCTGGCAGCGACTTTCCGGAAGAACTCGTCCGGCATCTGGATCAGGATGCCTGCGCCGTCGCCAGTATCCGGGTCGCAACCACACGCGCCGCGGTGGCCCAGATTCATGAGTACCTGAAGGGCATCTTTGACAATGGAATGGGACTTCTCGCCCCGGACATTTGCGACGACTCCCACCCCGCAGGCGTCGTGCTCATGCTCCGGCCTGTAGAGTCCCTTCTCTTCGAGATCGCGGAAGCCTTCGAACCGGTCTCGCGCCGCTAACTCTGCGGCAACGACGGAATCAATTTCACGCATATGGCCAAATTGCTTAGACATCAACACACCCTGAACTGGATGAGAAACCGTACGGACTAGAGTTGCGGGAGATAACGGGCGATCTCGTAATCCGTCACGGCGCGGGAATAGTCCCGCCATTCGATACGCTTGTTATTTAGATAGCTCTCAAGAACCGCCGGGCCGAGGGCCCTTTTCAAAAGGGCGCTCTTCTCCGCGACACGAACCGCCTCGTCCAAAGTCGAGGGAAGGCGGCTCACGCCGCGCTTGGCAAGTTCCTCTTCTGACATCGCTTCCAGGTTGCCCTCTATCCGCTCCGGTAGCGGGTACCCCTGTTCGATTCCCTCAAGTCCAGCCGCCAGCATCACACTGAAGGCCAGGTAAGGGTTGCATGAGGCGTCCGGAGAGCGGTATTCCACCCTCACGCCCGCCTCTCTTCCTGTCCGGTACGCGGGGACGCGGATGAGGTCCCCCCAGCTACGGCTTGTCCATGAAGCCAGGACCGGAGCTTCAAACCCGGGCACGAGCCGCTTATATGAGTTCACCCATGGATTGGTGATGGCCGTGATCTCGGCAGCGTGGCGTATCAGCCCGGCAATGAACTGTTTGCCTGTCTGAGAGAGCTTCATTTCGTCAGCAGGGTCGTGGAAGGCATTGGCATCGCCGCGGAAGAGCGACATATGAGTGTGCATGCCTGAACCGTGGCGGTCATTGAACGGTTTGGGCATGAAGCTGGCGTAAACCCCGCGTTGAGCAGCGATCTCCTTGGCAACGACCCGAAAAGTGATGACCGAGTCCGCCATGGTGAGCGCACCTGTATGGCGCAGCACGATCTCGTGCTGGCCGCGCGCCACTTCATGATGGCTGTGTTTGACTGGGATGCTCATCTCTTCGAGGGCTAGAACCGTATCCCGCCTCAGGTCCGGACCGGCGCCATCAGCCGCAGTCTGGTCAAAGTAGCCGCCCCTGTCGAAAGTCTCCGGCGAATCCGGGCCGTTGAGATAGAAGTATTCGATCTCCGGGGCGACATAGAACGTGAACCCCATGTCCGCTGCGTGGCGCATGTTCCGACGCAGAACTTCGCGGCTGCAGGCTGCGGCGGCGCGCCCGTCCGGGGTGCGCACATCGCAGAACATGCGCGCGACGGCATTAGCCTTCGGGCGCCAGGGGAGGATCTGCCAGGTGGTGGGATCTGGCACAGCCACCATGTCTGCCTCATCCGCTCGAGCCAGACCTTCTATGGAAGCGCCGTCGAAGCTCGCGCCGTTTACTAGCACCTCTTCGAGGTCGTCCACGGTGATGGCGAAACCCTTCAGGGTGCCGAGGATATCTGTGAACCAGAGACGTATGAACTTGACGTCATGTTCGTGCGCGGACCGCAGGACGTAGTTGACCGCTTCGTCGCTGGACAAAGGAAGATCTGTGCCGGTCGTGCCTGCTGGCTGCGCCATGGTGGCGATTTCCGCATGCCCGTTGACGCGCAAAGGGCTATTAAACGACCTGCCCACATCAACGCGGGCGAGATCAGGGTGAACTCCGAGTATTCAAGATTGTGAAAGTTTTGTCAAACGAGTTCAAACCACGCCGCACAGCATCTCAATTCCCGACTCCGGCCACTCCTGTGCAACCGGCGAGAGCGGCCGAACGTGAAACAAATCTGTTACATCTGGCGACATGGACAGAACGGACAGCGAGGCGGTCATTGACCGGGCGCGCCACCCTTTTCAGGCCCGCTCTCATCAGGCGACCTGAATCTGTACCCCACGTTCCACACCGTGTCCACGAACCGGTGCTCGAGGTGGTCAATCTTGCTACGCAACCGCCGGATGTGGACATCAACCGTCCGTGTCCCTCCGAAGTAGTCGTACTCCCACACGCTGCGCAGGAGCGCCTCCCTGCTGAACACTCTGCCGGGGTTCTGGGCGAGGAACTTCAGGAGTTCATATTCCTTAAACGTGAGGTCAACCTTGCCGCCGTCGAGTGTCACTTCATAACGGTCAACGTCGATCGCGAGCCCGCCGTGGACGAGGACGTTGGATCCTTCTAGACCTTTACTGCCGCGCACGCGGGCGAGCATTAACCGAACCAGAATCTCTTCAGGCATGACCGGCAGAAAGCAAAACTCCACCGTGCCCCGGGACAGGTCAATCTTTTGAAAGTCGAACCCGTGGAGAAGGACGGCGACGGTGGTCAGCCCAGCCTCGACGCCTTCAACAATTGCTTGCGCCGTTCCCGCGCCATCAGCCGCGGCACCCCATATCAAGGTCGCAGTGGCGCCACTGCGCCGAGCTTCGGCGAGCTGCCCCAGACCAGACTCCGTGAAGCGGAGGTCCTTTGATTTGAGCGCGGCGAGGAGCCGGAGTGATTCCGGAGGGCCAAAACCTATGAGAGCGATGGTCAGCATGGTCTACTTGGGAAGGGTACGCGTTGGAACGGAGGCGCACAATATAAGAGTGCTCGCCCAGTTGTTGGGGACGCGCCCGCGGCCGCCGCCCACATGGAATTGTGGAGGTCTGACCAGGCTCCCAACCGTATTCTGGGCTTGCAAAGACCCTTGTCCCGCCGAGCAAGGGTACGAATTCCGTTGACGTGCGGGATCAATCGTTCATATAATCACGGATTGTGCCTCGGTTCGATCCGGCCGGGGCTACTATTTTCTTTGGCCTTTCGCCAGAGATCAGCCGGAGAATACATGCCGACGATCAGCCAGTTGATCAAGAAGCCACGCAAGCCGCTGCGGATGAAGTCTCGGACACCCGCGCTACGGCTTTCCTATAACTCCTTGAACAACAAATCCACGTTCGGACGCAAGGGCAGCCCCCAGAAGAGGGGGGTCTGCCTTCAGGTGCGTACAATGACTCCGAAGAAGCCGAATTCGGCTCTGCGGAAGATTGCGCGTGTGCGCCTGTCAAACGGCATGGAAGTCACGGCGTACATCCCAGGCGAGGGCCACAACCTGCAGGAGCACTCTGTTGTGCTCCTCCGCGGCGGCCGAGTCCCTGACCTCCCAGGTGTGCGCTACCACATTGTCCGTGGCACACTGGACACAGGCGGAGTCGAAAACCGCAAGCAGGGCCGTAGCAAATACGGGACTGCGCACAAGCAGGCTTCCTAGCAACCTAACCGTTTAGCCGCCTGCTTCGGGCTGGAAAGTGCCCGGGCAGGCGGTTCGGCGTGTAAAAGAGGCATTAAGAAATGGCACGTCGCCGCAGGGCTGACCCAAGAGTGGCGCCTCCGGATCCCAAGTACGGGAACCCGGACGTCTCAAAGTTCATTAACCGCATGATGAAGCACGGTAAGAAATCGACCGCGCGAGAGATCATGTACTCGGCGCTCACCATGCTGGAGAAGGAAACCAACCGGCCCGCCGTGGAGGTGCTCGAGCTGGCTCTACGCAACAGCATGCCCATGCTGGAGGTCAAGCCGCGCCGCGTTGGCGGTGCGACGTACCAGGTGCCTGTAGAAGTCCGGCTGGAGCGCAGACTCGCACTGGCCCAGCGGTGGCTGATCGAGGCCGCCCGGGGTCGCGGCGGCAAGCCCATGGCAGAAAAACTGTACGCAGAACTGTTGGATGCTTCGCGGGGCCAGGGCAACGCAGCCCGGCGCCGGGAAGAACTTCACCGCATGGCAGAGGCCAACCGGGCATTCGTGCACTTCCGCTGGTAAGCCATTCACTGACCAGTGGCGGCCGTGCCCCAACCCTATCGAACCCTGAAGCAGTTGAGAAATGTCGACGACTATGACTACCAAACCGGCAAAAGTGGACCTGAACAAGGTCCGCAACATGGGCATCATTGCCCACATAGACGCCGGCAAAACCACGACGTCCGAGCAGGTGCTCTTCTTCACTGGCCGTACTTACAAGATCGGCAACATTGATGAAGGCACGACTGTCATGGACTTCATGGAGCTCGAGCGCGAGCGTGGCATCACGATTGGCTCTGCCGCCACGACCACAGAGTGGGCGGGTTATACGCTCAACCTGATCGACACCCCCGGGCACGTTGACTTCACTGCAGAGGTCGAGCGCTCGCTCCGCGTCCTGGACGGCGGAGTCGTCGTTCTGGATGCTGTGGCCGGCGTTCAGCCCCAGTCTGAGACAGTATGGCGCCAGGCAGACCGCCACAAGGTGCCGCGCCTCGTCTTCGTGAACAAGATGGACCGCCTCGGGGCAGATTTCGAGGCTGCTGTACAGTCCATCCACCGCCGCATGGAAGCCAACGCAGTACCGATCCAGATCCCCATCGGCGCAGAGGGCAAATTCCAGGGGATGATTGATCTCATCTCCAAGACGGCCTTTATCTATGACAACCCGGACCCGGTCATCCACAGGGAGGCACCGGTTCCGGATGCCCTCAAGGACACGGTGGAAGTCCACCGCAAGCACCTGATCGAAAAGATCGCAGAGACGGACGATGATCTGCTGGTGCGCTATCTGGACGGCAAAGAGCTTTCCGGCGAAGAGCTCCGAGCCGCCCTTCGCCGCGCCGTGATCAACATGAAAATATTCCCTGTCGTCTGTGGGTCCGCGCTGCGCCACCGCGGCATCCACCCGCTGCTGGACGCGGTAATCGCGTACCTCCCATCCCCCCTCGACAAACCTCCGGTAATGGCGTCCGACACCAAGAATGAAGAGAAGAAGGTCGAGCGGCGGGCTGACGTTACGGCCCCTCTTTCCGCTCTGGCATTCAAGGTCGTCACGGACCAGCACGTAGGGCGCCTTGTTTATATCCGCGTATATTCCGGCACGCTCGAAGCTGGCGCTGCGGTTTATGACCCGTCAACCAGAGACCGGGAGCGAGTAGGCCGCCTGTTGCGGATGTACGCAGACCGACGTGAGGACATCAAGTCGGCGGGCGCCGGTGAGATTGTCGCTGCCATCGGGTTGAAGAACGTCTTCACCGGACATACCCTTTGCTCAATCGACCAACCAGTCCTGCTAGAGGCCATCAAGTTCCCTGAGCCTGTCCTCTCGGTCGCAGTAGAGCCAAAGACACGCAGCGACCAGGACAAGATGACCGCCGCCCTCGTCCGCTTCGCTGACGAGGACCCGACACTCAAAGTCGCGACGGACCCCGAGAGCGCCCAGATCATCCTGTCAGGAATGGGCGAACTCCACCTGGATGTCATAGTCGAGCGCATGAGGCGCGAGTTCAAGGTCGAAGCGACGGTGGGTGCGCCGCGAGTCGCCTACCGGGAGACGATCGCGCGCGTCGCCGAGGCGCAGGGACGGTTCATCCGGCAGACGGGCGGCCACGGCCAGTTCGGCGACGTCACGTTGCGCCTGGAACCGCTGGAGCGCGGCGGCGGGATACAATTCGAAAACGAAATATCCGGAGCGGTTCTACCGAAAGAGTATTACGGACCGATCGAAGCCGGATTCAGAGAGGCCGCCCATGGCGGTATCGTGGCTGGCTTCCAGTGTGTGGACCTGAAGGCTGTGCTGACAGACGGTTCCTACCATGAGGTTGACTCTTCGGAGATGGCCTTCAAGGTGGCGGCGTCAATGGCCTTCAAGGCGGCAGCAGCCAAGGCAACCCCGATCATCCTCGAACCCGTCATGAAGATGGAAGTGATATCGCCGTCCGATTTCCTCGGCGAAGTGCTGGGGGACCTCAGCTCCCGTCGGGCGCAGATCATCTCAATGGAAGGGACCGCCGGGACGCAGATCGTTCTGGCGTACATCCCCCTCGCCGAGACGTTCCAGTACGCGACCAAGCTGCGGTCTCTGACCACCGGGCGCGCGAGCTTCGTTCAGGAGCTGCACCACTACGCGCCGGCGCCGAAGAGCCTGCTCGAGAAGAAGACCTAGAGGTACGCCCAAATGCCCGGACAGAAGATTCGCATAGTCCTGAAGTCCTTTGACCACCGTGTGCTGGACATGTCTGCTCAGCAGATAATGGAAGCCGCGGAGCGCACAGGCGCGCAGGTGGCCGGGCCAGTGCCCATGCCTACCTCCATCCGCCGCTTCTGCGTGATCCGGTCGCCGCACATTGACAAGGACTCGCGCGAGCACTTTGAACTGCGGGTGCACAAGCGAGTGATCGACATCGTCGAGCCGACCTCAAAGACGGTTGACTCTCTGACCCGCCTGAACGTTCCGGCGGGAGTGGACATAGCCATAAAGTTGTAGGACACACCCTCTCCCGCCGGGAGGGGGCACCGATGAGGGCGAGGACAACTCGCCTCCCAGGTAACAGACATGACAATTTCAGGCCTGCTTGGCAGGAAAATCGGGATGACAACGTACTACCGCGAAGACGGCAGCACACAGGCTGTAACCGCCATCGAGGTCGGCCCCTGCGTGATCACGCAGGTGAAGACGAAGGCGCGCGATGGTTATGAGGCTGTGCAGATTGGTTTCGGCAAGGCCAAGAACCTTTCCAAGCCCGAGGCCGGCCACCTTGAGCGCTCCGGCGGGCGGTTCATGCACCTGCAGGAATATAAGGTGAAGGATCTCGGCGAGTTCGAGGTTGGAAAGACGCTGAAGGTGGACGTCTTCCAGGCCGGAGAGATCGTCCGGGTCACGGGCCGTTCGCGCGGCATGGGTTTCCAGGGCGGAGTGAAACGCCACAACTTCCACGGCGGGCCCAAGACCCATGGCCAGTCGGACCGCCAGCGAGCGCCCGGTTCTATCGGCTCCACGACGTCTCCGGGCCACGTTTGGAAGGGCACCAAGATGGCCAGCCACATGGGCAATGCCCAGGTGACTATCCGCAGTCTGGAGATCGTAAAGACGGACCCGGAAAAGAACATCCTGCTAATCAGCGGGGCCGTACCCGGGTCTGCGAACGGGATCGTGAGCATAGAGAAGCTTGGCAGGATGAAAAAGAAGCCCATCGTGCAGAAGAAGGATGATCGGAAGCCCGGTCAGGCCAAGACAGCAGGCGGCGGGGCAGCCGCAGCCAGGCCTGCAGCGGCCGCGGCCAAACCGAAGAAGTAACGCATCTCTAATCCCGTCTCTGTGGCTAGGCCATGAAGGTGGGGAGTGATAGTCAGACCATAGTCAGACCGAGGTCTCCGGTGGAACTCCAGGTTAAAAACAACAAAGGCGAAGTCGTCCATTCCATACAGGCCAGCGACGCCGTATGGGGGGCGGATCCCAACAACGCAGTGCTGCACCAGGCAGTTGTGGCCCAACAGGCCAACCGCCGTCAAGGCACGCATTCGACGCTCCGCCGCATGGATGTCGAATATTCCACAGTCAAGCTGCGTGCGCAAAAACACACGGGGCGTGCCCGCCTGGGCAGCCGTGGCTCGCCTTCAATGGGCGGCTCTGTCGCGCACGGGCCGCACCCGCGCAGTTACCGACAGGACTTGCCGAAGAAGATGCGGAGGCTTGCCCTCCGTGTGGCCCTTTCTGACAAGCTCCGTGAGAACTCCATCATCGTCCTTGACGGCCTGAAGATGGACAAGCCTCAGACCAAACAGGTTACGGAGATCATCAAGGGGCTGGGCCTGAAGGGGACGACCCTGATCATCACATCTGCGACCGATCAGATAGTAATCAAGTCTGCCTCCAACGTCCCTGACGTGGAAGTGCTGGCTGCGCCCCTTCTGAACCCACTTCAGGCGGTGAAGGCGCGTAACCTGGTCATTACCGAGGACGCCGTCAGGGTTGTGGACAGCATCTGGGGGGAGAAGTCATGAACTTGTCCAGAGTGCTGGTTCGCCCCATGATTACAGAGAAAAGCACCCTCCTGAACGAACAGGGCAGGTATGTCTTTGAGATCGCCATCGGCGCCACCAAGGCTGACGTGGCACTGGCCGTCTCGAAGGCGTTCAACGTGACTGTAACCTCCGTGAACACCATGAATGTCCGCGGCAAAATGAAGCGCTTTGGCCGTAAGGTGACAAAGCAGCCGGACACGCGTAAAGCCATAGTCGCTCTGAAGCCGGGCGACAAGATCCAGCTCTTCGAGGGAGCCTAACCTCATGGGCATGCGAACAATAAAACCTACGTCTAACAGCCGCCGCAATACGGTGCTGCCTGACTTTTCGGAACTTACCGGTGACCGGCCCGAAAAGACGCTCCTGTCTGACAAGCGTGAGCGCGCTGGCCGCAACAACAACGGCCGCGTCACCACACGTCACCGGGGTTCCGGGGCAAAACGTCAGTACCGGATCATTGACTTCAAGCGGGACCACAAGCGGCCCGGGAAGGTCATGACCATCGAGTACGACCCGAACCGCAACGCGCGCATCTCCCTCATCCAGTACCCGGACGGCGAGAAGCGCTACATGGTTGCCTTTGAGGGGATCAAGGTCGGTCAGACGGTGAGCGCGGGCGAAGGCGTTGAACTCGTGAACGGCAACTCGCTCTTCCTCAACGGCATCCCGGTAGGTACATACATCCACAACCTGGAGGTTTCACCGGGTAACGGGGCGAAACTGGTGCGGTCAGCTGGTGCGATCGCCCAGATCATGGCACAGGAGGGCAGGTACACCCTGATCCGCCTGCCATCGGGCGAGGTGCGCCGGCTGCTTTCGACCTGCCGCGCGACCATCGGCCAGGTCGGGAACATTGACCATAAGCACATCAAGCTCGGCAAGGCGGGGCGAGCGCGCCACATGGGCCTCCGGCCTGAAGTGCGTGGTGCGGTAATGAGCCCGCGCGACCACCCGCACGGCGGTGGAGAAGGCCGCAATGGAGCAGGCATGCCGCACCGCAAGACAAAGTGGGGCAAGGCAGCCCTGGGCCCCCGGACCCGCGATAACAACCGCACTGACCGGCTCATCCTGCGACACCGTTACCAGAAGTAATCAGGCAGTCCACCTGTCAGCTCCCGCCGGGAGAGGACACGGGTGACAGCGAGAAAAGCAAAACATGTCTCGTTCCGTACGAAAAGGGCCATTCATAGACGCCAAGCTGTCCAAGCGGGTCGCGCTGGCCCAGAAGGCGTCTTCCCGCAGCCCCATCCGCACTTACTCGCGCGCTTCGACGATCATGCCGGAGATGGTGGGCATGACCATCGCTGTACACGACGGACGGCGCTTTGTGCCCGTCCTGATCACTGAAAACATGGTCGGGCACAGGCTGGGTGAGTTTTCACCCACTCGCACCTTCCGCGGCCACTCAACACGGACCGACCGTACCACCGCCGTCGCCGCCCCGGGCGGCGCCCGGTAGAGCAGACGCAACACAGGGACCTGGAGATAGCAATGGCATCCGCAACTTCCCGATTGGTGGGTATCAGCACAATCAACTTGCGCCGCATAGCTAACCTGGTGCGCGGCAAGCAGGTGGACGAGGCCGTGACGACCCTGAAATTCATACCATCCTCGGCTGCGGTCGCGATGGGCAAACTCATCGAGTCGGCAACTGCGAACGCGCAGAACAATGACTTGAAGGACCGCGCTACGCTGAAGGTGATCAAAGTCACGGCCGACGAAGGGCCCAAGGTCAAACGAATGCGGCCCAAGGCGCGTGGCAGGGCTGGCGCTTTCAACAGGCCGACCAGCCACATCAAGGTGACCGTAGATGACTCCGCTGCATCAGCAGCGGCCGAAGGGGGCGCATAGTTGGGCCACAAGACACACCCGATAGGCTTCCGCCTGGGCGTGATCCATGACTGGAGCGCTCATTGGTTCGCGGCCAAGGCGAAGGACTACAAGCGCATGACGCTTGAGGACCAGTCCATCCGCACTCTGATAATCGGCCGCTACGGCGAGTCAGGGTCGGTGTCGCGGATTGATATCGAGCGCGGCCCCCAGGACTTGGTCGTGACAATCAACACGGCCCGGCCGGGGATCATCATCGGCCGCGGCGGCCAGCGCGTGGACGAGTTGCGCGGAGAGTTGGACAAGCTCACAGGCAAACGTTCCCGCCTGAACATCCAGGAGATCCGCCAGCCGGAGCTGGACGCCCTGCTCGTGGCCCGCAGCGTGGCCGAGCAGATCGTGCGCCGTGTGGCGTTCAGGCGCGCAATGCGTCTGTCCGTGCAGCGGACGATGCAATCCGGTGCGCTGGGGGTGAAGATCATCTGCTCGGGCCGCCTGGGAGGCGCTGAAATAGCCCGCAAGGACAAGGCGATGGAGGGGCGCATACCCCTGCACACGCTCCGCGCCGATATTGACTACGCGCATGCTGAGGCAGACACCACCTTCGGCAAGATAGGCGTCAAGTGCTGGGTGTACAAGGGCAACATATTGCCCACGGCGGCAAACCTACGCAGCAGATCACTGTCCCGTCTGAGCATCGGCCAGCCGGGCAAGAGTGCCCCGGCAGGCTCCGCCGGCCAGTAACGAGTAAGAAACATGCTTCAGCCATCCAGAACAAAATTCCGCAAGGATCACAAAGGCCGGAGGGGGGGACTGCGAGTCGCAGGCTCCACGCTAGCCTTCGGGGACTTCGCCCTCAAAGCAGAGAATGCGACCTGGCTCACATCGCGCCAGATCGAGGCGGCCAGGCGCGCCATCACGAGCTACGTTAAGAGAGGCGGCCAGATCTGGATCCGCGTCTACCCTGACAAGCCCGTGTCTTCCCGCCCGGCCGAAACCCGCATGGGCGGTGGCAAGGGCGCCGTTGACCACTGGGTAGCAGTAGTCAGGCGCGGCCGGATACTCTTTGAGGTCGGGGACATTCCGGAAGAAGCTGCGCGCGCCGCGCTCAAGCTCGCTGCGGACAAGCTCCCCTGCAAGTCCCGGATCGTCACCCGGGCTGAAATGATGAAGTAGGCGATCTATGCCAACAATGCGCATTACGGACATACGCGAGCTGGAGACCGGCCAGCTGCACAAGGAACTTAAGGAGCAGGAGCGGGCGCTCATGAACCTGCGCTTCCGCAAGGCCACGCTCCAGCTTTCGGACCCCAGCGAAATCAGGAAAACCCGGGAGACGGTTGCCCGGATCAGGACAGTAATCCGCGAACGCCAGATAACCGCGGAGATTAAGAAGAAGAGCAATGGTTAATCAAGAGAAAACTGGCCGCAGGCGGCAGCAGACAGGGAAGGTCCTGAGCGCACGCAACATCCAGACAATCATCGTCGGGGTGGAGTGGTCGCTGCGCCACCTTCTATACAAGAAAAGCATCCGTCGCCTCACCAAATACGTCGCACATGACGAAAAGAGCGAGGCCAAGCTCGGTGACACTGTGCTCATTGAAGAAACACGCCCGCTTTCGGCAACCAAGCGCTGGAGGCTCATACAGGTGGTGCAGAAGGGCGAACTGTCTGACCTGAGCCCAGACGCCGCGGCCGCCGCCGTGCCCCAGGAGGCTGCCACGAGATGATCTCGCGCCAGACAAGGCTCGTCGTCGCGGACAACTCCGGTGCCCGCGAAGTGATGTGTGTGAACATCGCCGGAGGAACTGGACGCAAGTACGCATGGCTGGGAGACATAATCACCTGCGCTGTCAAGGACGCCACCCCCGGCGGCACGGTGAAGATGCACTCGGTTGTGAAGGCCGTCGTCGTCCGCACCGTGCGTGAACAGCGCCGAGCGGACGGCTCTTACATCAGGTTTGATGACAACGCGTGTGTGGTGATCGGGGAGGACCTGAACCCCGTCGGGACACGCATCTTTGGCCCAGTGGCAAGGGAACTGCGCGAGCGTGACTTCATGCGCATCGTCTCCCTGGCCCCGGAAGTACTTTAGGAGACCACTGGCCCTTTCCCACGGGAGCGGGCCAGCGAGGACAAGGACATCATGGCCGAACGAATCAAAAAGGGAGACTCCGTCATCGTGCTCTCCGGCCGCGACAAGGGCAAGAAGGGCACGGTTGACCGCGTGCTCTCCAAGCACGATCGGGTCATTGTCACAGGCGTGAATATGATCACCCGCCACCTCAAACAGAGGCCCGGTGTAGCTCAGGCCGGACGCATCCAGGCCGAAGGCGCAATACACGCTTCGAAGGTGATGCTAGTGGACACAGACACCACCAAGCCAGGGCGGGTGGGCTGGAAGGTCCTTGAGGACGGAACGAAGGTCCGAATGGTGAAGAGTGGCAAACGCAGCTGACAACGAAGCCCCCAAGTCCGGGGCTCAAGAAAAACAGGCGAAGGCGCCCAGGGCGCCCAAACAGCCCGCGGAACCAAAGGAAGGCAAGGCCGCGCCCGCCGCGGCCACAAGCGCCAAGGCAGACGCCCAGGCTGCTGCCCCGGCCAGCGGTGAGAAACCCGCGCGCCAGCAGGCACGGCCAGCCGGAGCCAAGGGTGGCCCGCGCGCCCCAGCGGCCAAAGCGGC
Organism: Dehalococcoidia bacterium; assembly: GCA_009693115.1. Lineage (GTDB taxonomy): Bacteria > Chloroflexota > Dehalococcoidia > Lucifugimonadales > Lucifugimonadaceae > SHXW01. The sequence goes on from SHXW01000009.1 coordinate 52,376, forward strand.
GGCGGCGGTTGGAAGGCCGGCGAGGCCCGCCCAGCCAGCCAGACTTGAGACAATGTACAAGGCGCAGGTGGCGCAGGTGTTGAAGCGCGAGTTTGGCTACAAGAACCCCATGCAGGTGCCAAAGCTCCAGAAAATCTCGGTCAACATCGGCATGGGCGAAGCTCTAAAGTCGTCAGGGGCGATTGACGCCGCCCTGGGCGACGTGACGTTGATCACTGGTCAGAAGCCAGTGGTGACGAAGGCCCGCAAGGCCATCGCCAACTTCAACTTGCGCGAAGGTCAGGCGATCGGCGTCATGGTGACGCTACGCGGAGACCGAATGTGGCAGTTCCTGGACCGGCTGATCAGTGTGGCACTGCCCCGCATGCGAGACTTCCGGGGCCTGCCGAGAAGCGCGTTTGACGGCCGGGGCAACTACACCCTCGGCATCAAGGAACAGATCGTGTTCCCTGAGATTGACTACAACAAGGTTGACCGGATGCGGGGGATGCAGATCAACATGATCACTTCCGCCCGTACGGATGAAGAAGGGCGTCGGCTCCTGGAACTTCTGGGTATGCCCTTTGTTAAGCCTGACCAGAACTTGGCAGGCAGAAAAAACTAGCGGGAAGCGCCACTGTCCCCTCTCTCATAAAGAGAGGGCTAGTGTGAGGGTTAGGTCAAACTTGGCGAAAAAGTGCAAGATCGAAAAGTGGAAGCGCGAGCCTAAGTACAAGGTGCAGCAACACAATCGCTGCAACCGTTGCGGCAGACCGAGGGCGTACATACGCTTCGCCGGCATCTGCCGCATCTGCTTCCGGCAGCTAGCCCTCCGTGGCGAACTGCCTGGGGTGCGCAAGGGCAGCCTCTGAACAGACACGTCCCCGGGACTTCCGGGGGGTGAACCATCCCTGCGCGTCCTTGTGGATACGGCAGGGTGAGGGAACGACAATTGCCAGTCAACGACCCAATAGCAGACATGCTGACCCGCATCCGCAACGCGGTGCAGGTCAAGCATGAGACAGTGGACATCCCAGCCTCAAAGGTAAAAGCCCCCCTCCTCAAGATCCTGAAGGGCGAGGGTTTCATCTCCGGCTACGAGGAAACTACACTAGACGGCAGGGCCGCCTTCAAAGTGACCCTCAAGTACTATGCAGACCGTGAGTCGGCCATACATGGCCTGAAGCGCGTCAGCAAGCCAGGCTTGAGGGTGTATATCGGCAAGGGCGAAGTCCCGCGGTACTTCGGCGGCATCGGAGTCGCATTCGTGTCCACGCCGAAGGGCATCCTAACCGGCAGCGAGGCCCGCAGGCAGGGCACTGGCGGCGAACTTCTCTTTTACATCTGGTAACAAGGACGGGGAGCCAACGAAATGTCTCGAATAGGCAAGCTGCCCGTCCCTGTCCCGGCGGGCGTGGAAGTGAAAGTTGACGGCGTGACCGTGACCGTCAAGGGCAAACTCGGGGAGATTAGGCGTTCCTTCGCGCCGTCTATCAAGATTGTGCCGGACGCGACGAAAAAGCAGATCGTGGTTGAGCGCGCCAGTGAACTTGCCACGGACAAGGCCTTGCACGGCCTAACTCGGACGCTTGTGGCGAATATGGTCAAGGGCGTCTCGACTGGTTTCTCGGTCAACCTGGACCTTATTGGGACCGGTTACCGCGTTGAACAGAAGGGCAAGAGTGTGGTGATGCAGGTCGGGTTCTCGCACCCGGTGCCTGTGGATCCTCTCGGGTCAAACCTGCTCAAGGCAGAGACGCAGACTCGCCTGGTCGTCAGCGGTCCTGACAAGGAACTGGTGGGCCAGCAGGCAGCTCGTATCCGAATGGTCAAAAAGCCCAATGTTTATACAGGCAAGGGCATCAAGTATGAGACTGAAGTCATCCGCCGCAAGGCTGGAAAGACCGGTCCAGGCACAGGTTCATCAGCATGAGCGCAAGTAACGCACTTCGCGGCAGGACATTGAGGCACCAGCGCGTGCGCAAGAACGTAAGCGGCGTGCCGTCGCGGCCAAGGCTCTCCGTCTTCCGCAGTAGCAATAACATCTACGCGCAGATCATAGACGACACAGCGGGCCGCACTCTCGCCGCTGCCTCATCCTCTGAACTTGCCCTGAAGGGCAAGACAGCAGGCGAGGCCAAGGGCAAGACGGGAGAAGCTGTGGCGGTGGGCCAGGCTATAGCCAGGCGCGCCATCGAGGCAGGCATCAAACAGGTCGTATTCGACCGCGGTGGCTATAAATATCACGGCCGCGTCAAGGCGCTTGCAGAGGCGGCGCGTAAAGAAGGACTGGGCTTCTAAATGACGACAGACAGGACACCCATGGCGCCTGATTCCGCAGGTTCGTCCGCAGCACAGCCGAGGGGCGGACGCGGCGGAGGCCGCGGGCGCGGCGGGGATCGTGGCGGTCCGGCAACAGGCGGAGACCGGCCACAGAGGCGTGAAAGGCGCGACCGGCAGGAATCCCCGGATGAGTCCGGCCTGATCGAACGCGTCGTACAAATCCGCCGTGTGTCCAAGGTCACATCGGGCGGACGGCACCTGACATTCAATGCCATGGTCGTGGTAGGCGACGGGCAGGGTAAGGTCGGCGCGAGCCTGGGCAAGGCCACCGCCGTGCCGGATGCCGTACGCAAGGGCACGCTTCAGGCGCGCAAAGCCATGAAGCCGTTCCAATTGAGCGGTACAACCATCCCCCACGAAGTTGTAGCCAAGTTCGGCGCCTCGATCGTGTTCCTCCGTCCCGCAATGCCGGGCACCGGCATCAAGGCCGGCGGCGGGATACGCCCTGTTCTAGAGGCGGCAGGAGTGCGTGACGTGCTGACCAAGGCGCACGGGGCACGCAGCATGATCAACTCTGTGAAGGCCACGCTGAAGGCCCTTGAGCAACTTCGAGACCCTAAAGCCTCGATTGCCCGACGCCGCGGCGAAAGCGCCCCGACCGCATAATCTAACCTGACTTGAGGTCGTTCAAATGGCAAAGCTCCGTATAACACAGGTAAAAAGCGAAGTGAGCACGCTGCAGAACCAGCGCGCAACCCTCCGTACACTCGGCCTCCACGGGATCCACAAGAGCGTCGAGCGCGAGGACTCAGCGACGGTGCGCGGAATGATCACAACCGTGTTGCACCTGGTAAAAGTAGAAGAGATCAAGTAACCGTCCGGCACCCGGGACCCGGCTGGATGAAAGACAGCGGTTCCGTTCCCACCGGAATGACATCAACACCGCGGCTGCCTGACAACCGCGAAGTCATCAGGCATAGAAACTGGATAGATACACCATGCCAGGACTGCACATACTCAAACCCGCTGCCGGTTCCCGCAAGAACCGCCGTCGGCGCGGCCGCGGCGATGCCGCCAACCAGGGCTCTTATTCCGGCCGCGGCGGCAAGGGCCAGCGCAAGCGCGGCTCCGTCCGCCTCCAGTTCGAAGGCGGTCAGCTTCCGCTTGTGAAGCGCCTGCCTTACATGCGCGGCTTCTTTAACCATTTCCGTGTCGCTTACACGGCCGTGAACCTGGAAAGCCTGAACGACTTCCCGACAGGCGTCGAGATCACCCCGGACACACTGCGCGCCGCTGGTCTCGTGGCTAAGTGGGATGACCGTGTCAAACTCCTGGGCGACGGCGAAGTCAGCAGGGCCTTCAAGATCACTGTCCACGCAGCGAGCAAGTCTGCGCGCCAGAAGGTGGAAGCCGCTGGAGGGTCGGTGACTGTCCTCGACCAGCCCCATTCGGAGAAGACTCCGCGCAAGTTGAAGGTAAAGAAGGCCGCGCCACGGGCGGCCCCGGTCGCCGAGGCGAAGCCCGACGCCGGTGCGGAAGCCAAGCCCGCTGCGAAGGCCGAGGCGAAACCAGCTGCGAAGGCCGAGGCCAAACTGGCTCCGAAGAAGGCTGACAAGAAGTGACCACGAGGGTAGAGCCCCAGCGCGTAGAGTCAACGCGGCCCGCTCTCCTGCAGGCCGTCATTGACGCCATGCGGATACCGGATCTCCGGTTCCGCATCCTCTTCACGCTTGGCATCCTCATTGTTTTCCGGTTCATGGCGCACGTCCCTGTGCCGGGAGTAAACCGTGAAGCGCTTCAGGCCGCCTTCGATGCCAACCCGGTGCTCGGCTTTCTGGACATCTTCTCTGGCGGCGCCCTCCGTAACCTCAGCGTGGTTGCACTTGGCGTCTACCCATACATCACAGCCTCGATCATCGTTCAGGTTCTAACGCCAGTCGTACCGCACCTCAAGGCATTGGGTCAGGAGGGCGAGTTCGGCCGGCAGAAGATGAACCAGTACACGCATTACCTGACCGTACCCATCGCCTTTTTGCAGGCATGGGCCCAGCTCAACCTGTTCTCGGGAGCATTTGGGACAGGCGACCAGGCCATTCAAGGCTTCGGGTTCAGCAGTAATTTCCTGAACACCCTCACCATTCTGCTCACGATGACAGCGGGAACCGTTGTGCTGGTGTGGATGGGTGAGTTGATCACGGAAAAGGGCATCGGCAACGGCGTGTCCATCATAATTTTCGGTGGCATCGTGGCCAACATGCCCAACATCGCCGGGCAGATATGGCTCTTGCGCGACCAGGTTTTCCAGGTTTCGATGCTCATTGCCTTCGGCCTGTTGATCATCTACATGATTGTGGTGTTCACTGAGGCGCAACGACGTATCCCCGTCCAATATGGGCGCTCCGTCTTCAGGGGCGGGCGCATGTACCGACAGGCTGGCTCGACACACATCCCGCTGCGGGTTAATTCAGCCGGTATGATCCCGCTAATCTTCGCCTTCTCAATCCTGATACTGCCATCCACGATAGCGAGCTACCTCCGCAGCCCCGGGAGCGACAGTTTCCTGTCCAAGCTGACTGACTTCTTCGCTAACACGCTCGGACCGCAGGGCAACGCCTACTGGGGACTGGCATTCGTCCTGGTGTTGGGCTTCTCCTTCTTCTACACACTTGTCGTTTTCAATCAGCAGAACCTGGCCGAGAACCTGCAGAAAAACGGCGGCTTCGTCCCCGGCATCCGCCCGGGCAAGCCGACGCACGACTACTTGATGCGGGTCATATTCAGGATCACATGGGCGGGCGCCATATTCCTGGCGTTGATCGCCATCATGCCTTTCATAATCGGCAAGGCAACCAACTTGCAGGCCGCCACAACTCTCATCAGCAGCACGAGCCTGCTCATCATGGTGGGAGTGGCGCTGGACACCATGCGCCAGCTGGAGGCTCAACTCCTGATGCGAAACTACGAGGGCTTTGTCCGTTAGCGCCTCGCCCGGACCGTGGCCCGCTCTGTTCACCCCTTTCGGGGGAAGGCCGGGACTCTGGGACGGCACAATTTCAGGAGCCTTCAAACATGCGCATCATCCTCCTTGGCCCGCCCGGCGCGGGTAAGGGCACTCAGGCTGCACGGCTTGCCCAGGGACAGAAGCTGGCCCATATCTCCACCGGCGATATGCTGCGAGCGGAAGTCTCGGGCGGCACCGAACTTGGCAAACTCGCCAAAAATTACATGGACCGCGGAGATCTGGTACCCGACGAAGTAATCATTGGCATGATCCAGGGCCGGCTCAAAGACGGGTCCGGAGTGATCCTGGACGGATTCCCACGAACCATCGCCCAGGCGCAGGCGCTTGACAAGGCGCTCACAGTAGCCGGGACGAGGGTTGACAGGGTCGTATATTTCAAAGTGGAGAATGAAGAGTTAGTTAAACGTCTTTCCGGCCGGGCCACCTGCTCCGGCTGCCAGTCCCCGTACAACCTGAGCACCGCTCCTCCAAAGAAACCAGGGGTGTGCGACAGGTGCGGTGGCAAGCTTGCACAGCGGCCCGACGACCAGCCCGACGCGGTGCGGCGCAGGTTGATGGTGTATGAAGAACAGACCGCCCCCGTGCTGGACTACTATCGCAAGACGGGCAAGGTCAAGGAAATCAATGCAGTGGGCGCGTTGGATGAAGTGTATGGGCGGCTTGCAGCAGCAGTGAAATAGAGCAGCCCAACTCGCTTCCGGACAAGGGAGCGGGAACGGGCCGAAAAAGCGGTACGAGACTTCCGTCAGACTTTGGTTATAATTACGAGGTTGTGGTCCGATTGAGCGGTAAGGCTGCCCCCCGGTTGATCGCAGAACATTCCCCGGCTCTCGGGGCGACTATCAAGTCGCCGCGGGAGTTGGACTCTATGCGCGCAGCAGGCAAAGTCGTGGCCCTGACCATGAAGGCCGTCCTCGGGGCGCTGGGGCCGGGAGTGACCACAAAGGAACTGGACCGGGTAGCGCGCCGGGAGATCAAGGCACTGGGAGCGAAACCATCATTCCTCGGGTATCCGGGACCGTATCCCTACCCGGCTGTGATCTGTGTATCGCTTAATGAAGAGATCGTCCATGGCATCCCGGGAGACCGGGTAATCCGTGACGGGGACCTCGTGAAGATAGACGCCGGGGCGATAGTGGACGGCTTCCACGGAGATCACGCAATCTCTGTAGTGGTCGGCGCTGCCACCACCGAAATGCTAGCTCTGGTGAAAGTCACTCGCGAGGCTCTGGAGAACGGGATCAGGGCAGTCCGGCCTGGCAACAGGATCGGAGACATCTCTGCCGCTGTGGAGGGCCACGTAAGGCCCCACGGTTATGAGTTGGTCAAAGAGTACGTGGGCCACGGAATAGGCCGCAAACTTCACGAACCGCCTCAGGTACCGAATATTGGCCCGGCAGGTCAGGGCGCCCGCCTGGTAACAGGCATGACCCTGGCGATAGAACCGATGGTGAACCTGGGAGGCTGGAAGACCAGGATATTGGCGGACGAGTGGACAGTCGTGACGATGGACGGGAGTCTGTCAGCACACTTTGAACACACGGTGGCCGTCACGGACGATGGACCTGAAGTCCTGACAGTTGCATGACCTGAAAGACGGCGGCTAGCAAGCCGTGCCCGGAGCGTGAATGCCAAAGAAAGAAGCAATTGAAGTCGAAGGATCGGTCTCTGAGGCGTTGCCAAACGCGACGTTCCGAGTTGATCTGCCCAACGGACACAAGGTGCTCGCGCACGCCTCGGGCAAGATCAGGCTAAACTTCATACGCATCCTACCCGGCGACCGAGTTCTCGTGGAGCTGTCGCCATATGATCTGACCAAAGGCCGGATCACATACCGGTTCAAGTAGGACGCCTAGGCCCATCGACCCGGAAGGGCCGGGTCGCGAAAGCAGTAGGGAAATGAAAGTCCGAGCATCAGTAAAAGTCCGCTGCCCCAAGTGCAAGGTGATCCGCAGGCACGGCGTCGTGCGCGTTCTTTGTGACATCCCCAAGCACAAGCAGCGTCAGGGTTAGCAACATCGCCCTTCCACATCAGGCAGCGTCCAATTGCTACCTGAGCGGAGAGGCAAGTGTGGTGGGTCAACAGGACCCGGAGACAGGCACAACACATGGCCATCATCGCCGGAGTGAACATACCGGATAACAAGCGCCTCGAAGTCGCGCTCACAAAGCTCTACGGCATCGGCCCGACCAACTCCAAGCGCATCGTGCGCGAGGTCGGACTGGAGCACAACCCGCGTGTGCGCGATCTCAAGGAAGAGGACTTGGCACGCATCCGCAGCGCAATCGACCGTGCTGGGATCCTCATCGAAGGCGACCTGCGCCGCGAAGTGCAGATGAACATTCGCCGGCTGATCGACATTCAGGCCTACCGTGGCCTGAGACACCGACGCTCCCTGCCAACACGCGGCCAGCGCACAAGGACCAACGCCCGCACCAGGCGAGGCAACAAGCGCCTGACTGTGGCCGGCAGGAAGAAGACCCCGACGAAGGGTTAGAGGCGGGGCCCCCTTTCAAACGGGCACCCTGCCCCCGTGACAGGCTCCCGGAGTATGTGACCATGCGCCCGCTGAAGTGGGGCGTCCAACCAGGATTCCAGAGACCAGAGGGATCAGATGCCAAGGAAGCCGCGGACTAGAAAGCGCGAAAAGAAGTTCGTCCCTCAGGGACGTGCGTTCGTCAATGCGTCTTTCAATAACACGATCGTCACCCTGACCGACCCGGAAGGTAACGTGCTCTCAACGAGCAGCGCGGGCGCCCTCGGGTTCAAGGGGTCGCGCAAGTCCACCGCCTTCGCTGCGCAGCGCGCAGGTGAAGAGGCAGCCCGCCGGGCCATGGACCAGGGGCTCCGCACAGTGGACGTATATGTCAAGGGCCCCGGCACCGGCCGGGAGGCGGCCATCCGGGCGCTAGGCGCAGCCGGCATCCGCGTCATCACCATCCGTGATGTAACGCCTGTGCCGCACAACGGTTGCCGCCCGCCCAAGAAACGGCGCGTCTAGCCCGCAACGACCTCCGTCTCAGGTAGGAGATCGCAAGGCTCAGAGAAACCAACTACCACGCATCGGCCCACGCAAAACTGTTTCAAACAACGCCAGTCACGAAACCGGCAACGAAGAAAGAATCAGGACAGAAAATGGGAAGGTATACGGGACCCGTCTGCCGCCTGTGCCGTTCACAGGGGGTAAAACTCTTCCTGAAGGGCGAGCGCTGCTTCACGCCGCGCTGCGGCGTTGAGCGCCGCAAGACGCCCCCGGGCCCGCACGCCGCCGCCGGAGCGCGAAGGCGCCGCCCGACCGACTTCGGCATCCACCTGCGCGAAAAGCAGAAGGTGCGCTGGGTGTATGGCTTGCTGGAAAAGCAGTTCAGCAACACATTTGACACGGCGAGCAAGACTCCCGGAGTGACCGGTTCGCTCCTGATGCAACTCTTGGAGCGCAGACTGGACAACGTCGCCTTCAGGTTCGGCTTCGGCGAATCCCGCTCCAAGGCCCGCCAGATAGTCACGCACGGTCACATACTGGTCAACGGCCGGTCCGTGGCCATACCGTCATTCGTAGTCAAAATCGGCGACAAGATCAGCTGGAAGGAACAGTCCCGCAAGGGCGAAATGTTCAAAAACCTCCAGGCAGGCAGCATAGGCAAACGGCCCGTCCCTCGCTGGCTCAAAGCGGCGAGTGACGGCGCATCGGGGGAGGTGATAGCCCTCCCCGAGCCCACGGACATTGATACCACCGTGGACACCCGCATGATCACTGAGTACTACTCGAAGAGGTAACCGCCAGAATGCTCGAACGCATGTACGGGGTGGCTCCCGCTGAAGAACTCCCGGCGGCCACAACCGAAATCCCAAAGTTCTCCATCAAAGTCCAGGAAACCACGGACAGCTACGGCCGCTTTGTCGCGGAACCGCTGCCACGCGGTTGGGGCGTGACCATCGCTAACCCCTTGCGCCGTGTGCTGCTGTCATCGCTGCAGGGCACGGCCATCACATGGGTCAAGATTGACGGCATCCAGCACGAATACACGACTCTGCCGCACATGCGGGAAGAGATCACTGAATTCTTGCTGAACGTCAAGGGCATGCGCTTGCGGGCCCTCGCCAACCGCCCCGGCCGCCTGCGGCTGGAGATGGACGGCGAAGGCGAAGTTCGCGCCGGTGACGTCATGGCGACCGCAGATTTCGAGGTTGTCAACCCGGAGCACCACCTGGCTTCGCTAGACTCGCCTCGCGCACGTCTATCGGTCGAGTTCAACGTCGAACAAGGTACAGGCTATGTGCCGGCCACCCATGACGAGGGCCTGCCAATCGGAGTGCTGCCTGTCGATGCCATCTACACGCCCGTCCGGAAGGTCAACTTCCGCGTCGAGAACACCCGCATCGGCCAGCGCAACGACCTTGAACGTCTGGTGATAGAGGTGTGGACCGACCGCACGATCTCCCCTCTGGAGGCGGTGCAGACCGCTGCCAACCAGTTGATGGAGAGGTTCTATCAGTTCTCATCGCTGGACAAGGAGCCTTCCGAGGCAACCAGCCCGGCAGCCGGACTGGGCATCTCGCCCGAAATTTACAACACCCTGGTCGAGACGCTCAACCTGTCAGCGCGCACGATGAACTGCCTGAAACGCGCTGGCGTCAACCGCGTGGGTGAAGTGCTGTCCATGCCGAAGAGCGAACTGCTGAAGATACGCAACTTCGGTCAGAAGTCTCTCGAAGAGTTGTACGGCAAGCTTGCCGAAAAGGGTTACATGGCCAAGGAAGGCGCTGATGCGGCAGCCTCTGACGAGGCTGGGGAGGAAGAGGTTGAGGCATAGCGTAAAGGGCCGGCAACTTAGCCGGGAGGGAGACACTCGACAAGCCCTCTTCCGCAACCTGGTGACAGACTTCCTGCGCCACGGCAAGGTGGTAACCACCGTGGAAAAAGCCAAGGAAATCAAGCCGATGGCTGAGAGGGTCATCACCCTCGCTCGCGGGGGATCCCTTCACCAGAGGCGACAGGCCGCAGCGTTCCTTACGGACGCCTCGGTGGTGCGCACTGTATTCTCCGAACTCGGGCCCAGATTCAAGACCCGCAACGGTGGCTACACGCGCATCGTGCGCCTCGGCCCCCGCAAGGGTGATGCCGCCGAAATGGCGACCTTGGAACTCGTCGAATAAACCGACCAGGCGCCGTAAGCACAGCGCAGCGATCCAACAAGGACACGCCCTCCCCCGCCTTTGGGGGAGGGCGTGTTAAACCGCTCTTATGAGTGAGAGCATCCCGGTACCAGGGTGACTTCAGCAGACTCCGCCATCCAGACGAGGACGTTCGGCCTTATCGTCGAATATGACGGGACGGAACTCTTCGGCTCTCAGCTCCAGGCCAACGCCCGCACAGTGCAGGGGGAATTGGAACAGGCCCTGGCGAAGATCACTGGTCAGCGCACGAGAGTACGGCTGGCCGGCAGGACAGATTCAGGAGTGCACGCCACCGGACAGGTGGCGGCATTTGACGCAGAGATACGCCTTGAGACAGTCTCTATCAGGAACGCATTGAACTACTATCTGCCAGAAGATGTCCGTGTCCGCTGCGCGCAGGAAGCGCCGCCGCGGTTTGACCCGCGCCGCCGGGCGCGCTCACGCGAGTACGTCTACACACTTAACGATGCCCCATCACGGCCTGCGCTCCACCGCCGGACGGAGTTCCACGTCCGAGAGCGGTTAGATGAAAAGGCTATGCACACAGCCGCTCAAGCTCTGACCGGGGAGCATGATTTCGCAGCCTTCGCCGGGCCCGCAACGTTGAAGGGCGCCTCGACTGTTCGACGCATAGATGCTGCCGGAGTTTGCCGCGAAGGTGACAGGGTCATCTTCACCGTCCGCGGCAACGCCTTCTTGCACCAGCAAGTACGCCGCATGGCTGGCGCGCTGATCGATGCAGGCAGCGGTGCGATGACACTGGACCAATTCAAGAAGGTATTGGGATCAGGCAGGAAGAACGGCGCAAAGAGGCTTGCCGGGCCTCAGGGCCTCTGCCTGACAAAGGTGAACTATGAAAGTCCGGGGCCGTGTGGCCTGCCGGAACACGCCTCCGCGAGTTAGACTGTTCAGGTTGCCCACCTGCAGAAACTATGAGTGAACCAATGGTAACCAAACTCAAAGCATATAACCCGAGCGCAACGGAACTGGTTGCGGACTGGCATGTCATTGACGCCACGGACCAGATTCTTGGCCGCCTTTCCACCAGGATCGCGATGCTCCTGATGGGCAAGAACAAGCCCACGTATGTCGCACATTTGCTCACCGGCGACTTTGTGGTCATCACAAACGCTGCGAAGTTGCACGTGTCCGGCAAGAAGGCGGAATCCAAGATTTATGTCTCGCACAACCAGCAGCCGGGACATCGCAAGGAAGTCCCATTCGCCAGGGTGTTCGCCTCTCATCCGGACCGCGTGATTCAACACGCCGTGAAGGGTATGCTCCCCAAGAACAAGCTCGGAGACCAGTTACTCACCCGCCTGAAGATATACCCTGGCGCAGAGCACCCGCACATGGCTCAGGTTGCAGGCGCCCCTAAGCTGATCGCTCGCATGAAGGAAACGGTAGCCAAAGCCGCAGAGCCCAGGATCCTCCGCAAGTCCGCTGTCAGTGCACCCGAAGCGGCTGCCCCTTCCACAATTGCAGCGACCGCCGCTGCCGCCTCCGCAGTGAAGACAACGCCGGTCCGCAGGCCGAAAGCGCCTACCCTCAAGACAGCAAAGGCACCGCAGGCAGCAACCGTAGCGGCAGAGAAGAAGCCAGAACGCAGGCCGCGCTCCCCCGGAGCGAAGTCCTGAACATACGGCCAGTCTGTCTGATCGCAAACCCGGCAAAACATACCGCCCCCGCAGACTTGTTACACCATAGTGGATGCCTCAAGGGCGAAATAATCGGGAACAGGAGAACGACTTGACCCAGCAGAGCTATTACTACGGAATCGGGCGCCGCAAGTCTGCAGTAGCGCGTGTGCGCTTAATGACGACTCCCGGTGCTGTAACAGTCAACGGCAGGCCCGCAGCAGAAATGTTCACTGTTGACGAGTGGCTAGGCGAAGCCTTGAAACCCCTGGTCGTCACGAAGACGCAGGGGACTGTCACCGTCATCGCCAAGACCGCTGGCGGCGGTGCCGGCGGACAGGCGACCGCCGTCTCGCTTGGGATCGCTCGCGCTCTGCTCATCTTCGACCCAAATTTGAAGAAGACCCTCAGGGATGCAGGCCTGCTCACCCGCGACCCGCGCACCAAGGAAAGCAAGCACTACGGCCTCAAGCGTGCACGCAAGGCCCCCCAGTACACCAAGCGCTGAAATACGGCGCACTGGACATGGACAATTCAAAGGCCCGTTCTTTACAGAGCGGGCCTTCTTGTTCAACGTCCGTTCTCCCGGCGGGAGAGAGTCTACGGTGACAGGGAATTCGCCGCGGTTATTTAGACAGTTCGGTTATGACCGAGCGCTCTGGGCGCCCAATCATGAATTGAGACCGGTGTTACCCGCGTGTCTCAAACGCCCCCGCCCACTTCTGGTGGGCACACATCAACCAGAGGTGGGGTGATTGGGGATCCTGATCTCGATGCACCTGTCCTGCCCGGCCAGGTCCTGCAATACGGCTATATAGGCGCCCGGCATTGCCTTCATGGCCAAGTTCGCGGCCGGAACGGCGCTACGTGGGTCTGCCTCTATCAATGCGGTAGCCCCGTCAGCCCTTAACAGGCCCGGCAAGACAGCGATCAGCCTCCGTATTACTGCGAGGCCGTCAGGGCCACCGTCAAGGGCCAACCGTGGCTCGTAGCGAAGTTCGGGCTCGGCAAGGTCAATATCTCCGGCCGGCACGTATGGTGGGTTGGAAACGACGATGTCGAACCGCCCGGTTAGCGGCGATGCCAGATCGCCTTCCAACCAGACGATCCGGCCCGCGCCCAAAGCATCACCGTTCCTACGGGCCACTGTGAGAGCGTCACCTGAGATGTCCGTCCCGAAGACTTCGGCCTCCGGCAACTCGAGCGCAAGCGTGATGGCGAGCACACCACTGCCCACGCCAATGTCAGCAATCCTGAGGCCAACGCCTGTGGGCCTGTCCCGGCCTTCGACATCTGCAGCGAATTCCAGAGCGCGTTCGACAAGCAACTCCGTCTCCGGCCTTGGTACCAGCACGTTCCTGTCAACGCGGAAGGTCCGGCCGAAGAAGTCGCGCCTTCCGGTTATGTACGGCAGAGGTTCCCGTTTCAATCGGCGGGACAGAAGGCTGCTGATGCGTTCGTCTGCTCCTTCCGGCGCAGGGTCGCGCATGGACACCAGCAGGCGTTCGACACTCAATCCAAGGGCATGTTGCACTATGAGACGGGACTCGATCTCAGGCTCCGGGACTCCGACACCTGCCAGCAACAGCCGCACGTCACGGACAACCTCTCCCAATGCCCCGCCATGGATCCGCCTGTCGGTGCTCCTGCTCTGTCCTTCTCCTCCGGATTGAGAGGCGCCGGGGCCATGCAGAGGAGAAACTCCGCCGTTCACGGCCCGACCGTAGCCGCGGCCAGTTTGCGGGCCTGTTCCTCACGGAGGAGCGCGTCAACGAACTCGTCAATTTCGCCGTCAAGGATGCGGAACAGATTGTGGCTGGTGTGGTTGATCCGGTGATCTGTGACGCGGCTTTGCGGAAAATTGTAAGTCCTGATCTTCTCCGACCTGTCGCCCGTGCCCACCTGAGCGCGCCTGTCTGCAGCGATGGCATCCTGCTGTTTGCGCAGCTGCGCATCCCAGAGGCGGGCCCTGAGGACATCCATCGCCTTAGTTTTGTTCTGTAGCTGTGACCTCTCGTTCTGACAGGACACAATAATGCCACTAGGCAGGTGCGTGATGCGTACGGCGGTCGCCACCTTCTGCACGTTCTGGCCACCGTGGCCGGAGGCGTGGAAGATGTCTAGCTTCAGATCCTGTTCCTTGATCTCCACGTCGATTTCCTCCGCTTTGGGGAGGACCGCCACCGTGGCAGTTGAGGTGTGGATGCGGCCTGAAGACTCGGTGGAAGGCACGCGCTGCACGCGGTGAACTCCGCTTTCGTGCTTGAGGCGGGTGAATGTGCCCTCCCCCGAGACCTCGAACACGACCTCCTTGATGCCGCCTATCCCGGTATCGCTCAAGCTGATGGCTTCAGCCTTCCACCCGTGACGCTCGGCATAACGCTGGTACATGCGAAATAGTTCGGCTGCGAAGAGGCCCGCCTCCTCTCCCCCTGCCCCGGCCCGGAGTTCAACGACGGCGTCTGCTTGAGCTGTGACATCCTTCGGGATCAGAGCTTCAGCGATCTGCGCTTCCAACTCCGCCAGCAACTTTTCCTGCTCAAGGGCTTCGGTCTTGGCGAGTTGAAGCACCTCAGGGTCGGTTTCAGATCCGATCATTACCTGCGCCTGATTGAGGGAGTCCCCTGCCCTTTCGAACTTGCTCCACAGCTCCACGATGGAGCCCAACTCGCGGTATTCACGGCCAAACTTCTTAAGGGCGCCAGGATTGGACGTGGTCTCAGGCGCGGCCATCAGGCGCTCCACTTCCATGCGGCGCTCAGCGATTGCCTTCAATTTGAGGACTGTTGAATTCTGCATCTTCCGAGAATAGCACTCAGCCGCGTATGGCCCCACGCCTGATACGCCCGCCACGGAACGTCCGCTTCCGCAGGGCAACTCTTTACCTGTCCGGTAGCACACCGGTAACCGGGAGAGAGGCAAACTTGTCTGAAATACCCTTCGTAGTCTTTACGGGATCCTCTTAGACTGGGTGTTTGAGGAGTAATTGATGAAATTGAAATTGGTCACAATCCTGATCTCTACGCTGGCGTTAGCCGGAGCGGTCAGCCTGCTTGCGACGCGGACATCGGCCCAGTCTGGCACGCCTGAGCGCCCGCCAGAATTCCGCATCCTTATCCTCCAGGGCAACATCACCGCCGGGGGGAAACCAATCGCGGACGGATTCAAATTGACGGCGCGGATCGGCGACTATGAGACGAGGCCCGTCACCACGGGATCAGTTTCAAGCGGGCGCTACGTGGGCCTTCAGGTCGGTGCGCAACCTTCAAAGGAAGGCGGCACGATCGAGTTCTGGCTTGATGGTCAGGTGAAGGCGAAGGAGACCGAATATTTCGGCCCGCGGACTCCTGAGCCAGACGGACGGCCATGCGCGGGTTGCTCCTGGAGCCTGCCAATCCTCCGTGCATTCAACCTGACGTTTGACACTGCCCCCATGCCCACTCCGACGCCGACATTCACTCCGACGGCAACGTTCACCCCGACCTCAACGCCGGTCGTCCTCGCCCCCACGTTTTACAGCGGCCGCGCCATCGCCGGCAACGCAACCCCCCCGGACGGGACCGAGATTTTCGTCCGCATCGGCGACTACGCCTCTGGCGCATCTGTGATCAAAGGTGGCCGGTTCGAAGTCTTTGTGGACCCTGTGCTGGAGAAGTACAAGGGACAGCCGGTTGAGTTCTACATAGGCCTCCTTAAGGCCCGGCAGACGCCCACATTCGTCGGCGGGCAAACCATCAGCGACCTGAATCTGGGATTCCCTGCGCTGCCCACACCAACGCCAACGCCGACACCAACTCCCACACCAACTCCCACCTATACCCCGATTCCTACTGCCACGCCCACGCAAACTCCGACCTCCACCCCCATTCCGACTCCAACCCCAACCCCAACGCCGACACCTGAGCCTACTCGCACACCCACGCCAACAGCCACCAATACCCCCAGCCCAACGCCCACTGCTACTCCGACGCCCCTGCCAGACCTGGGAGCAACCGCGACGGCAGAGGCATTGATCCTGAAGGAACAGAACAAGGGCGGGATGTGCAACAGCAGTGGCGGTCAGGCATCCGCAGGGATGCTCGCCCTCTTCGCCATCCCGCTCACACTCGCTGCATGGCAGCGCTGGAAAAGGGAACGGACACTCAAGAGCTAGCAACGGGAGGCCCGAACTACACCCCTGCGCCTACAACTTCAGCGTGCAACCGACTCAGCCGCTCGACAGGCTCGGCTAGAACGAGCCGTGGGAGGTTGAAGGCAGGGCGAGCCAAACACAAGGCCTCACCTGCAAAGTAGGAAACAACAGCAAGAGAGGGCCGTCTTCAGAAGACGGTCCTCTCTTGCTTTCAGGCAGTTTCCAGTGGCTCCGGCGGTCAGGCCTTGAGCACTGCGACCTTCAAGTCCTGGGGAAGATTCCCCTTGGAGATGCTCAGCTTGGGCTGCACTTCGGAGGTCTTGACACCCATCTGTTTCAGGAAGGATGCCAGGGCCGGGCCCGGAGCACCTGATGAAGATTCGTACCCTGTCGGCACAACGATCTTCGGGTCAATTGCCCGCACAGCAGCCGCGATCTGATCCATCGTCATGGCGCGTGAGTCAGTCCTGATAAGAAGTACATCCACAGGCCCCATCATCTGTTGCGTGGGCCCATCGGGCGGGATGCTTGCCAGGCCCAGCACGCCTACTGTGAGGCCCTCGGCGTCAAGGAGAAACATCGTGTTCACGGCCCTGGAAGTTGCGGCGTCCCCCGCCGGTATACCGACGCCCCGCACGCTCATGCCGCCGAACTCGTACTCGCCGGGCCGG
>SHXW01000033.1 GCA_009693115.1 Dehalococcoidia bacterium
ACCCGAAGTGGATCGAGGCCACGGCGCGCAAGCACGGCACGCGCATCCTGCCGCTCTGGAAACTGAACGTGCTCATGGACCGCGGGGCCGTTGTTGCGCAAGATGCCGCACGGGGTCCTTCGACAGGCTCAGGACGCGCAGACGGAGGGAGCGCAAATTCCGGAGGCTCGACGCCACATGCTGCGCTAGGCTGGGTCGGGCCGGAACTCCTCGGCCACCTGCCGCCCGGTGTGCCTGCGCCCATCCTCCTCGGCCTGCGGGACGGCGTGGCGCACTTCGCGGTGGACATTTCGAACGTGCAGGACCCGGCGGCTCTCGGCCTGCCGGACGGCTGGAAGTTCGAAGAGGCCCGCGCCGCTGCGATGGACCTGCCCACAGTCGAGACCGGTATCATCGCCCAGAGCCGCGCCCAGGCAGACTGGCACAACCGTCACAGGTTCTGCTCAGTGTGCGGCGAACGCACCCAGCCGGAACGCGGCGGCCTGCAGCGGCGCTGCACCGCCTGCAAGGCCGAACACTTCCCGCGCACAGACCCGGTTGTGATCATGCTTGTGCACAACGGAGATCGCGCCCTGCTCGGCCAGACGCGCGCCCGCATGTCATCAGGGTTCTATTCATGCCTCGCCGGATTCATGGACCAGGGCGAGTCAATTGAGGAGGCGGTGCGCCGCGAAGTGCGCGAAGAGTCCGGCCTCGAGATCAAAGACGTCCGTTACCACTCTTCGCAGCCGTGGCCGTTCCCGTCGTCGCTTATGATCGGCTGCCACGCCACTGCGGTCACGGACAAGATCAACTTCGAGACCGAGGAGATGTCTGACGTGCGCTGGTACACGCGGGCGGAGGTGGCGGCCGCGCTCGAAAACAAGAACCCTGATCTCAAGGTGCCGGGCCCGATCGCCATCGCCCACCACCTGATCAAAGCGTGGGTCACGGGCGAGGTGAAGTGACACCATCCGGCTCCCGTTACGCCGGACGGCGAACAGCCGCAAGGAAACCTCTGCCCTGGTACGTCCCGGCGCCCTCGTGCAGGCTCGTACGCCCCGCCATCGCATGATGAGTGCCGCAGGCGGTGGCGGCGCGTGCGCCGAAGTAACTCTCGTGCAGGCTCGTACGCCCCGCCATCGCCTGATGGCCCCTGCCCGTGGACCGGGTCGCCTCGCCCGCTGTCACGGTCTCAGGCCGGGACGGCCGCGGCCATGGTCCTCATCATCTTCTCGCGAAATATCTCTATGTGTTTCAGGACGGCCAGGAGCTCGTCCGTCCACTCGGGATCCTCGCGGTCAATGTCAACTCTGACCTGCATGTGGCCAACCTCCACACCACGCCCAAGCGTCTTCTGAAGCGCGGCCCGCGCCCCGCCTGTGGGCTCCTTCAGCGTTAGGAGCGCCTTATCCTCCGTCGTCATGACGGCGTCTATTTTCGTGCGCTCGGCCAGGATGCGCATCCTGGCCATCAACAAGAGGAGGTCAACGTTCTTCGGCACAGGGCCGAAGCGGTCGCGCATCTCCTCTCGCAGGTCGTCCAGTTCGCCCGGTTCGTGGATGCGTGCCAGGCGCTGGTAGACCGATAGCCGCTGCGCCAGGTCCTCGACGAACACTTCGGGTATGTGGGCGTCCATGCCCAGGTCAACGCGCACGGTCGAGAACTCGAGGGCAGCAGCGGCCTTCTTGCCGTCCTGTACGCCCCCGGAGGCAGCCTTCAGTTCCGCCACGGCGCTCGCAAGCAGTTTCGTGTAGAGGTCGAAGCCGACGGCTGTTATCTGTCCGCTCTGTTCCGCGCCTAGAAGGTTGCCCGTGCCGCGTATCTCAAGGTCCCGCATCGCTATCTGGAACCCTGCGCCCAGCTCAGTCGCCGCCAGTATCGTGTTGAGGCGCTGCTCTGCGGTCTCGGTGAGCTGTTTGCCGGGCGGGACGAGCAGGTAGGCGTATGCGCGGTTGGCCCCGCGGCCTATGCGCCCGCGCAACTGGTAAAGCTGGGACAGTCCGAACATGTCTGCGCGATCAATTATCAGAGTGTTCACGTTCGGCAGGTCCAGGCCGGATTCGATGATCGTCGTGCAGACAAGCACATCGAAGTCGCGGTTTGCGAACCGGGTCATCACATCTTCCAGCCGGGATTCGGGCATCTGGCCGTGGCCTACGTCCACCGCGCACTCCGGCACCAGAGCCTGGATCTTCGCGGCGAACTCCTCTATGTCCTTGACGCGGTTGTGCAGGACAAAGGCCTGGCCGCCGCGGTCAATCTCGCGCAGGATGGCCTCCCGTACCAGCTCGCTGCTGTCCTCCGAGACATAGGTCTTGATCGGCAGGCGCTCTTCCGGCGGCGTCTCTATCGTGCTCATGTCGCGCACTCCCGCCAGCGACATGTGCAGCGTGCGCGGGATTGGTGTGGCTGACAGCGTTAGCACATCCACCTGCGACCGCAGCCGTTTCAGGCGTTCTTTGTGTGCCACTCCGAACTTGTGCTCTTCGTCTATGACAACAAGGCCCAGGTTCTTGAACGAGACGTCCCGCTGGAGCATGCGGTGTGTGCCTATGCAGATGTCCACCTCCCCGGCAGCCATGCCTTTGATCGTGGCCTTTTCCTCGGCATCTGACAGGAAGCGAGAGAGCATGGCGACCCTGGCCGGGAAGGGCTTCAGCCGTTCCAGGAAGGTGTTGTAGTGCTGCTGGGCCAGCACCGTGGTGGGCACGAGCACGCCCACCTGCCGCCCGGACTGGACGACCTTGAAGGCGGCGCGCAGCGCGATCTCGGTCTTGCCGAAGCCCACATCCCCGCAGATGAGCCGGTCCATCGGTGTGGAAGACTCCAGGTCCTTCTTGACCACTTCAAGCGTGACGAGCTGGTC
This sequence comes from Dehalococcoidia bacterium, assembly GCA_009693115.1. Classification (GTDB taxonomy): domain Bacteria; phylum Chloroflexota; class Dehalococcoidia; order Lucifugimonadales; family Lucifugimonadaceae; genus SHXW01. The sequence continues at coordinate 2,849 of SHXW01000033.1, forward strand.
GGGTGTCTCCTCGTAGGGGAAACTGGCTTCGAGAGCGTCCTGCCAGGGCGTATCTGCGGAAGCTGCGAAGCCTTCCACCACGGCACGCGCTGCATAAAGGGCGATGAGTTCGCCGGCAAGCTGTTCGGTGGCGCGCTTGGCGCGGGCGCGGGCGCGATGCCACTCTTGGGTGCCGAGGCGCGTGAGCTTTGGCGGCTGGTCATCCGGGGAGTGATAAAGCTGGATGCGGTCGAGGTGCTCCGTCGGAACGTATAGTTTGTCGCCCTCGGCGTATTCGAGGACCAGAAACTCGCGCTTGTCACTGCTCGTCGCTTCGCCACCGGGGGCGGACTTGCCGTTCGCCCCTGCCTGTCCGGCGAGCACCGTCGTGCCGGCGAAGCGGGCGATGCCGTGCTCAATGTGAACGACGAATGTGCCGGGCTTGAGCTGCTCAATGGCGGGGCCGTGTCTGAAGGGCCGCCTGCGGACGCGTCGGCGTTCCTTCGAGATGCCGAAGACTTCATTATCCGTGAGCAGGCTCAGACCCGGCCTGCCGGGGCCCGCGGACGCGAGCATGAACCCCTCGCGCAGCTGACCCTGCACCATCACCACCTCGCCGGGGGCCGGAGGGGTGTCGAGTTCCAGCGTGGTCTTCGCGTCTATGCCACGTTCAGCCGCCATCTCGGAAAGTCTCTGCGCGTGGTTGGACAGGACAACTGTGCGGAGGCCCTGGGAGCGGGCTTTCGCCAGAAGGTCGCCCAGACGGTCGGCCTCGCCACCCACGCCGGCGGCCGGGCCCTTGCCGGGCATGCCGGCCGGGGGGGTTGCCAGCAACGCATGGAACCCGAACGGGAGCTTCACCGCGCCGCCTGGCAGATCCGTGTCCACGCCCCAGGGTGTCAACTCAAGCCTGCGGGGCCGGGCGTTGAGCGCGTCGGCCAGCAGGCCCCAACCCAGGTTGGGCTGCGGAAACCGCGTCGGGATGTCCCCCCTGCCCTCCTTGGTCAGGCGCAGCGCCTCAAGGCGCGAGTCCACACTGCGCGCCGCCTCTTCCACCGCACCGGGCCTGAGCACTATCGTCAGGGCGTCATCGGGCAGGTAATCAAAGATGCTGCCGAAGTTGAAGAAGCCTGCAAAAAAGGTGAGGTCATCCTGCTGTTCGCCCTTGAGCACAGCGGCGAGCAAGGACGGCAGGCGCGCCGCCGTCTCCGGCACACAGCGCGTGAAATCCAGCCCGGCCAGCATCTTCTCCACGCTCTCTTCATCTGCGAGCGCGGGCAGAGATTCGTGTGCAGGGACTACGGTCACACTGTCGATCTTGCGCTGGGCCTGGGCCTGCTGCGGCAGGGACCGCTGCGTCCCAGGGTCGAATGTGCGTATGCTCTCGATCTCATCGTCGAAGAACTCGATGCGCACCGGCCCGTCAAGCGACACTGGAAAGATGTCCAGGATGCCGCCCCGGCGAGATGCCGTGCCCGGCACCTCCACGGTGGGTTCCATCTTGTAGCCCATCTGCGTCCACCGCCTGACGAGGCCATCAGGCTTGTGGCGTTCGCCGACGCGGACCGTATGCACGGCGCGCTCGAAAGTCGCCCTGTCCACGGTCGTCTGCCCCGCGGCCTGTATGGATGCGATGACCAGCGGGGCTGCATTCAGAGGGTTCACGTCGATCTTGCGCTGGCCCTTGACCGCCTCGCCCCTTCGCGGTTGAGCCCCGCGTTGTCGCTCCGAGAGAGCGGCCAATGCGCGCAGGCGCTGGTGCGCGCTGCCAGCGTCCGGGACGTAACGCTCGAACGGGATATTCTCCGTCTCGACGAACTGGTGGAACGGTGCATTGTCGTCGCACCACACGGCGAGCTGATCTGACATGCGGCGCGCCGATTCAGGGTTTGGCGTCAGCACCAGGACGGGGACGTCCATGGCCCGCCACGTCGCAGCCAGGACAAAGGCGTTGGCGGCGTCCGGCACAAGGGCGGCGACGCGGATGCGTCTGCGCCGTGCGCCCGGCTCCCCCCCGGACGAGTCACGCCCTGCCAGCTCATTAAGGAGCGCTGAGAACTCTTCGGTGTGGTCAAGGAGAGGCAGCAGGCCCTGAAGGGACATCCGTTCCTCGCGCGCAAAACCCCGGACTGGCACGTCCGGGGCATCTCATGGTGTTGTCCTGAGAAATCAAGCAGGGCCAGAAACCCAATCTCTGGCCCATCCCCGATGCTAGCACGCGCCCTCAGGCGTGAGACAGGACCCGCCCGCCAATAGCAGGGTTCCCGCTCCCGCGTGCAAGGCGCAAGCGGCAGGCAGTCCCACGGCACGCCCCCCGTATGACTCCCGCTCCTGCGCGTGAGGCGCAAGCGACGGGCTGCCGCCTGCCGCGCCTGCACCTTCTGGAGGTATTCTGGCGGCCATGACTGAGATAAACAGGGGCTTCAAGGCGCGGGGGATCATGAACAGGGCCGGGTGCATCAAGCTGGCTGCTGTGTTTGCTGCGCTCGTGACAACACTTGCCGCGTGCAGCGGCGGGGACGCTGACGCCTATCCGATAAGGCCGACGCAAGAGTTGGTTGCCCGCGGGAAGCCGATCTATGACCTCCATTGCTCCTCGTGCCACGGCGATGCCCGGACAAGGCCGCCGCTGGCCTCTGCTCCCACTCACCAGGCGGACGGCCACACCTGGCACCACCCGGACAGGCTGCTTGTGGAATGGGTCCTCGACGGAGTGCCCCTGGCGAAGACGATGCCTAAATGCGCGGCCAGCTTTCAGAAGAGGACACGCGGGCCGTGATTGCGTACATCAAGACCTTCTGGCCCAGAAACGTCCTGGCCCAGCAGATCCAGGGTTCCGTCGAATACGAGGCGCAGTTGAAGGAAGACGCCCGTTAGCGCTTGCCGCCGGCCGGCTCCGTTTCCATCCATGCGTTGGTCCGGGCCGGGCCTCTTGTCCGGGCGCAACTCAATCTCATTTTCCACAGGTTTGACGAAACCCGTTGACAGAACCGCGCTATGTTCTTACTCTATTCGGTCTGGCAGTCGGTGCGCCCGACTGCTAATTCCCGGCGTCGGCCGGGGCAACAATGGTCTGGCGGCCCCACGGTGCCAGTCCAACGGGGCCGGACAACAATTCAGAGCCAGTTCAACCCAAGGAGACGGAAGCAGTGCCAGCCGCAACAACAGTCAACCCGAAACTCAAGCCGCTCGGCGACAGGGTGGTCATCGAGCCCCTGACCGACGATACCGAGAAGAGTTCAGGGGGCATCTTCATCCCGGACACGGCCAAGGAGAAGCCCCAGAAGGGCAAGATCATCGCCGCGGGCCCGGGCCGCACCACCGACGAGGGCAAGGTCCTCCCGATGCCGGTCAAGGTAGGCGACACGGTTCTCTATTCCAAGTACGCCGGCACCGAATACAAGCAGGACAGCAAGGAATACCTCATCGTCCGCGAGGCGGATGTTCTGGCGATCGTCGGGTAGGTCAGCCGGGCCTTCTACCGCAGGGGGAAGGCCGAAGGTGAGAGCATTCCGGGCGACGGCGCCGATGTTCCAGCCTTCCTCCAGTCCCCTGACGGGGACCTCTGATTTCGACCCTCACATCAAGCCCTCTCCCTGACAGTGAGAGGGGGTTAAACCGGAGAATGCAAAACATGGCAGCAAAAGACCTCAGGTTCGGGACAGATGCCCGCACCCGGCTCAAGGAAGGCATTGACATCCTCGCCGACACGGTCAAGGTCACACTGGGCCCGCGCGGCCGCAACGTGATCCTGGACAAGAAGTTCGGCCCGCCCCAGGTCTGCTCCGACGGCGTCACCATCGCCAAGGAGATCGAGCTGGAGGACCACTTCCAGAACATGGGCGCGCAGCTCCTGAAGGAAGCGTCCAAGAAGACCAACGACGACGCTGGCGACGGCACGACCACGTCCACCGTCCTGGCCCAGGCCATCATCACCGAAGGCTTCAAGAACGTGGCCGCTGGCGCCGACCCCATGGCCCTCAAGCGCGGCCTGGAAAAGGGCATGGAGAGCGTCCGCAAGACCATCAAGGACCTTTCCACAAAGGTAGAGGGGCGCGAGCAGATCGCCAACGTCGCCATCCTGTCTTCGCACGACGAGCGGATGGGCAACCTCCTCGCTGACGTCATGGAGAAGGTCGGCAAGGACGGCGTCATCACGGTTGACGAGTCCAAGGCCCTTGACTACGAAACAGAGTTCGTAGAGGGCATGCAGATTGACCGCGGGTTCATCTCGCCCTACTTCGTCACCTCCGCTGACCGCATGGAGGCCGTCCTTGAGGACGCCTACATCCTGATCACGGACAAGAAGGTGGCAGCCGTAGCTGACATCCTGCCCATTCTGGAGAAGGTTCTCCAGCGCGGCAAGAACATCTGCGTCATCGCCGAAGAGGTTGAGGGCGAGGCCCTCGCCACGCTCGTCGTGAACAAGCTGCGCGGCACGTTGAACTGCGTCGCCGTGAAGGCTCCTGGCTTCGGCGACCGCCGCAAGGCCATGCTTCAGGACATAGCCATCCTTTCCGGCGGGCAGGTCATCTCTGAAGAGGTGGGCCGCAAGCTGGAGTCCGCCACGCTTGAGGACATGGGCCGCTGCAAGCGCATCGTCATCGCCAAGGAAACCACCACCTTCATCGGTGGCTCGGGCAAGGCGGCTGACATCAAGGGCCGCATGAGCGAGATCAAGGCGCAGATCGAGGAGACCACCTCGGACTACGACCGCGAGAAGCTCCAGGAGCGCCTGGCCAAGCTGGCGGGCGGCGTCGCCATCATCAAGGTTGGCGCGGCGACCGAGATTGAAATGAAGGAAAAGAAGCAGCGCATCGAGGACGCCCTGTCCGCCACGCGCGCAGCCGTCGAAGAAGGCATCGTCCCCGGCGGCGGCACCATCCTGATCCGCGCAGCCGCCAACCTGAAGAAGATCAAGGCGGTTGACCCGGACGAACAGACCGGCCTGGACATCCTCCGCAAAGCGCTGACCGAGCCGATCAGGGTCATCGCCCGGAACTCCGGCCACGAAGGCGCGGTAATCCTGGCGGAGGTCGAAAAGTCCAAGGGCAACTACGGCTTTGACGCCATGGTGGGCAGGTACGGCGACATGCTGGAGTTCGGCATCGCTGACCCGGCCAAGGTCACCCGCTCCGCCGTGGAGAACGCGGTATCGGTCGCCGGAATGATCATGACGACCGAGGCGCTCATCACGGATCAGCCTGAGAAGTCGGCCGCAGGCATGGGCGGCGCAGGCGGACCCCCCGGCGGCGGGATGGACTTCTAAATCCCCCTCTCCCAGCGGGAGAGGTCAGGGTGAGGGGTCCACGTCATCCCGAGGGCCGGCAAGGCCGAGGGATCTGGGGCGGTGAAGACTAAAGCGACCACCAGCCCAGATTCCTCCCCCTCCGGGTTCGGAATGACGGTCACTGTCGGACACAGGCGAAACAAAGCAGGGGGCGGGAGCATATCCCGCCCCCTGCTCGCGTCACACGGGTCCGCTGGTCAACAGCACAGACAGATGCGCTGATTTCTCTGCAATAGGTGGTACTGTTCGCTTTCGCGAGGCAGTTGTAAGTCAGGCGCAATATCGCACGGTATTCGCCGATTGGATCACGAACCGGGGCTTGGGATGCGCCCTCCGCAAACGATAAGCACAAGGATGGAATTTGCAGGCTCCAATGACATCACCCACACCCGAATTAGGCAGCGGCGACCCGAATAGTGGCTTTGTTGGTCGACGCTGATAATGTCGACTTCAGCGTCCTGAAACAGGCTGTCGAAATCGCCGAAAAACTTGGACGTCTCAATATCAGACGAGCTTACGGCAACTGGACCGCCGCTAAGAGCAAGGACTGGCCGGATGAGCTCCGTCGATGGTCTGTCCAGCCAGTCCATCAGTTTCCTGTAGCAAATGGAAAGAACGCGGCTGACATATCTTTGGTCATTGATGCAATGGACATCCATCACGAGGGTCTCGCCACCGCCTATTGCATCGTTTCCGGAGATAGCGACTTTACCCGGCTGGCTGTCCGTCTTCGTGAGGCGGGGCACCTCGTGATTGGCATAGGCAGACCCGAGTCTCCCTTCGCTGCGGCTTGTTCCTCATTCGTCAAAATCGAGGCTCTCAGTCAATCGCGGCCACCTGACACAAAGAAAAAGAAGGTCTTGACCCCACCCCCGCAGCAACTAGATGAACCAATCCCTCCGAGTCAACCGCAGTTGCCCGACCCTACCCTGGTCGCGCTGGAGGCAGCCATAAGCGCCGCACCTCACATAGAGGGTTGGGCGACACTCGCTGCAGTTGGCACTGAATTCAAGACACAAGGTGCCCGGAGCGGTTCAAATAAACAGCCCGCAAAGTCTCTCCTCAAACTCATCAAGCAATACCCAACTCACGTCGAGCTCAAGACGACAAAAGGGAAAAAGGGCGGCACCTCTCAAAGCGTCCGGCTGCGGTCAAAATAGAACGACCGTCTGAGAACCGGCACTCTTTAATTGGATCTGATGCTGGCCTTCAGACTGTGCCGACCAGAGAAGAACATAGTCAGCGGCGGGCGTCAGGTCCCTCCGCTCCGTCCCGGTTGCACCGGGACTTCGGTCGGGATGAGGGTGGCTGCTGACTGCAACTCTCGCTGAAGATGCCATACCCCCCACGCGCCGCCGTTGAACTGCGTTTTTGACCTCCGCAGAGTCCGTTGATACCCTCAACAGATTGTGATGAACCACCTTCTGCTCTCCACCAAATGCCTCTGTTGCGTTGCACCGGAGAGAGGGGCGCTACTTGCGCTCCGCCCGGCTGTGCGCGCTTGCGTGCAGTTGAAGGCGTGAGCGACTGAACCGGAACTGACAGGAACTGCGAAGCCCCTCGGAACGACTGCCGAGGGGTTTTTGTTTGTGCGAAATCCCTGCTCCCAGCAGGAGAGGCCATGTGAGGGAGGAGTCTCCACCATCAGTGAAATAGTGTCCAGGCTTCAAAACCGGCGCGTCAAGGCACTTGCGTATGTGTCACTGCTGCTCGTCACGGCCGCCGCAATCTCATGCGGAGGCGAAGGCGCGGCATCCGGCCAAGCGGTATCCGGGCGGCAGCAGGCCGTCACTCTGCGACTGGGCTATTTCCCGAACGTAACGCACGCACAGCCGCTCGTGGGCCTCGAAGACGGGACATACGCCAGGGTCCTCGGAGACGGCGCAAAGCTCGAGACAAAGACGTTCAACTCCGGCCCTTCAGTCATCGAAGCCCTGTTCGCAGGGGCGATAGACGCTGCGTACATCGGGCCGAACCCGGCGATCACGGGCTACGTGCAGTCAGGCGGAAAGGCGCTCCGGATCATCTCCGGAGCGGCCAGCGGCGGAGCGCTGTTCGTAGTCCGTCCGGGCGCAAACATCAACGCACCGGCAGACCTGGCGAAAAAGAAGGTCACCACGCCACAGATCGGCAACACGCAGGACGTGGCCCTCCGCGCCTACCTGGCCGCAAACGGCCTGAAGTCCCGGGAGGACGGCGGCAACGTCACGGTACTCCCCACTTCCAATGCGAATACGCTGACCCTGTTCCAGAAGGGCGACATAGACGCTGCGTGGGTGCCTGAACCCTGGGGCACGAGGCTGATCCAGGAGGCCGGAGGCAAACTGTTCCTCGATGAACGAGACCTCTGGCCCAACGGCGACTTTGTCACGACCAACCTCATCGTCAGCGCCGGCTTCCTGGATAAACACCCGGATGTGGTGGAGCGCCTGCTGAAGGCGCACATCGAGACGACGCAGTGGATCAACGCCAACCCGGACGCGGCGGCACAGATAGCCTCTAAACGCATCGAGGCCGACACCGGCGCAGCGCTGTCCGTGGCACTGGTCACGGCCTCATGGAAGAACCTGCGGATGACTTCCGACCCGGTCGCCCCCAGCCTGCGGAAGTCTACGGACGACGCCTTCGCGCTGGGGTTTCTGGGCACCACGAAACCTGACCTGAAGGACATTTATGCACTGGACCTCTTGAACAAGGCGCTGGCTGAAAAGGGCCTGCCGCCCGTCAGCAGATAGCAGCCAGCGCCCCGCCCCGCCAGAGGCCCCGTACTGGCGCGGAGATGGCCCACGGCGGGGAACGAAAGGGAGACACCATGACAGCCGACATCAGGCCCCGGCACGCCGGGACGGAGGCCCGCAAGCCGCTCCTTGCGGTGCAGGGCGTAACGCGGCGGTACGAAGGCAACCGCCAGGCGGTCACGGCACTGGAAGACGTCTCGTTCAATGTCTTTGAGGGCGAGTTCGTCTGCATAGTCGGCGCCTCGGGCGGCGGCAAGTCCACCCTGCTCAATATCGTCGCCGGGCTGGACGCACCCGATGCCGGGCATACGTTGTTCGACGGCGAGCACGTGAAAGGGCCAGGGCCTGACCGGGTGCTGGTCTTCCAGGAGGCGGCCCTGCTGCCGTGGCTGAACGTACGCGAGAACGTCGAGTTCGGCCTGAAGCTCCGCCACACGCTCCTCGCCGACATCGCGGCGAAGGCGGAACGGTGCCTGGAACTCGTCCACCTGCAGGACTATCAAAAACTCCACCCGCATGAGCTTTCCGGCGGAATGAGGCAACGCGTCCAGATCGCGCGCGCGCTGGCAGTCGAGCCGCGCATGCTCCTCATGGATGAACCGTTCGCCGCGCTGGACGTCCAGACGCGTGAGCGGCTTCAGGACGAGCTTCAGGAAATCTGGATGCGCACCCGCTCTACCGTCCTCTTCGTCACGCACAACGTGCGCGAGGCGGCTGTACTGTCTGACAGGGTGATCGTCATGACCTCCTCGCCCGGACGGGTCAAGTGTGAGATCCCAGTGCCGCTGCCCCGCCCGAGACAGATGGACAGTCCCCCAGTGACGGGCGTCGCGATGTGGATACGGGCCGAACTGCAACACACTGGGCCCGCCGGGAAGGAGCCAGCAATTGCTTCACCCAGCTAACCGCGAGGCCATGACTCCTTATCAGGTCTTCAGGCGCATGACCGAGACCAGGGCTGGACAGCTCGGCGTGTTCGTGCTGTTCCTCGCTCTCCTGGTCGCCATCTGGCAGGCCCTCTATTCGCTCCAGGTCTGGCCGCCGTACACGCTGCCTTCCCCTGGATCCGTGGGCGAGACGCTATGGCGCAATACCGAAAACGGACGCATCCCGCGCGCTGTCGGGGTAAGCATCAGGCGGCTTGCGATCGGATATGCGCTATCGGTTGGCGCGGGCATCACGATAGGTAGTTTCACGGCCACCTCCCGCCTGGCGGACAGCACCGTGGGGAAGGTTGTCCTCGGGATGCAGTCGCTGCCGAGCGTGGCGTGGCTGCCGCTGGCGGTGCTGTGGTTCGGGCTTAACGAGCAGGCGATCATCTTCGTTGCGTTCATGGGGTCGCTGTTCTCCGTGGCGATCTCGACCAACTCCGGAGTGAAGAGCATCCCGCCATTGTTGAGGCAGGTCGGCCTGACCTACGGGGCATCACGGTGGCAGATGTACCGGCACATCATCGTGCCGGGGATGATGCCATCGCTGGCTGGCGGCCTGAAACTGGGCTGGTCCTTTGCATGGCGTTCTCTCATGGCGGGCGAACTGCTTTTCGCCGGACTGGGCCTCGGCCAGATGCTGGAGCGCGGGCGCGACCTCAATGACATGAGCCTGGTGATCGCGACGATGCTGGTCATCATCTCGGTCGGCCTGGTCATGGACCAGCTTATTTTCGGCAGGCTGGAACACTGGGTCCTTGAACGGCGCGGGCTGTCCTCCAAGTAGGGGCGCCGCGCACCCCTGTTCACCCGTCTCCCTCTTGTCCCGGCCTGCCCGGAAAGGGGGGAGCGGAGATGGCTGCGGCGGCGGCGGGACGCGCGGGCCGGAACCCTGCCGCCAGGCCGCCTGCGTGACAGCGCGCTGATCTTTTCTCCGGGCGGAGAATAGAATCGGGCCGCGAGGATCGAGACTGTTTGTCGGGGACTGAGTGCGCGCCCGCCTCAGGGCGAAAGTCACTGGAGATGCCCTCACCCCCGCCCTCTCCGGCAAGAGAGGGGGAGACGCCCGCCATGGACGCTTTCCGCTTCGTACACGCCGCAGACCTGCACATTGACAGCCCCTTTCACGGGCTGCGCGATGTGGACATGCGCGTCGGTAAGCGCCTGAAGTCGGCAACGTACGAGGCCTTCCGCAACCTTGTCCGCCTGTGCATAGACGAGCAGGCCTCCTTCCTCCTGATCGCGGGAGACGTATACGACGGCGAGGATCGCGGCGTTCAAGCCCAGGTGCGGTTCCGCGAGGGCCTTGCCGAACTGGCGCTCCACGGCATAGAGACGTTCATCGTCCACGGCAACCACGACCCTCTCGACGGCTGGGTGTCACAGATGACATGGCCCGAGGGCGTGCACATATTCGGCCCGCAGCCGGAATGGAAACCCGCCCACATGAGAAGAGCGTCGGCGGGCGTGGGCCGCGGGGCCGTCATCGCCGCTGTGCAGGGAGTGAGCTACCCGACACGTGTAGTCTCGGAGAACCTCTCCCTCAAATTCACCCCGCCGCAGGGCCGGGACCTGTTCACCATAGGGCTGCTGCACTGCAACGTGGGCGGCAACACGGAGCATGCCAATTACGCCCCGTGCACAGTGGATGACCTGGCGCAGACCGGGCTGGACTACTGGGCGCTCGGGCATGTCCACACCAGGCAGACACTGCAACAGGACAGGCCGGCCATCGTCTATCCGGGCAATACCCAGGGCCGTCACCCGAACGAGTCGGGGCCGCGCGGCGCACTCGTCGTTGACGTGGGCGCAGACAGGCTCCCGCGCACGACCTTCCACGCGCTGGACGTTGTCAGGTGGGAGCAGGCGGACGTAAACATCGCCGACGTGAGTACGCTCGATGGCCTCATCGCTTCCGTGCGGCAGGCGATGGAAGACCTGCTCGCCCAGGCCGAAGGACGCGACGTTGTTTGTCGATTACGCATCCACGGCCGCGGGCAGATGTACTCCGAACTCAGGAAGCCCGGCGCGCTGATTGGGCTGCTTGAGACCGTCAGGGAGGACGGCGCGGCATCCTCGCCGTGGGTGTGGGCCGAGCGCATCACTGACCAGACGCGGCCCGACCTGGATCTGAGCGTCCGCAGCCGTAGCGAGGACTTTCTGGGCGCAGTCCTGAAGCAAACCGCACTGGTGGCCGGGGGCCCGGAGGGCATAGCGAGCCTGTCGGGCCTGCTGGCGGAGGTTTACAGCGGGCGGCGGGGCGGCCTTGAAGCGCTCACGCCCGAGCAGGTGGCTGAACTGGCGGAGGAGTCCCGCTGGTACCTGGCTGAACTCCTTGCCGAACCCCCTGAACCGGAGGCGTGAACTTTGGCGTCATCCGGAGTCCGGGCGAAGCCCTGGACGAGGAGTCCCATCAAGCGGACGAAGGCCATCAAGGCGGGATTCTTCACTTCACTCAGAATGACATGAGACCGGCCGCCAGGCTGTGACCGTTCCCCTCCGGGGCAGTGAAACCCATGCACATCACGCGACTGGACATAGAGAACTTCGGGCCGTTCGACGGCCTGCCGCTGACCGCGTTTTCGCCCGGACTGACGCTGATTCACGGCCCGAACGAGGCCGGCAAGTCCGCGCTGCGCGCCTTCGTCCGGGCAGTCTTCTTCGGTTACATGTGGAAAAACGAAACGGATTACGGTTTTTATCACTACGCTCCAGTGCGCGGCGGCATGGCCTCGGGCAGCGTCGGCGTCATGATGTCCAACGGAGCCGCATACACGGTGCACCGCAAGCAAGGCCCGAACCGCGGACCCATCCTTGTCACGCCTGACTCGACCAATGGGACAAACGGCGGGCGGCAGGGCAACCCGGTCAATTCAGCGGCTGCCCGCGGTGGAGCGGAGATGCTTGGCGAACTCTTGGGCCGCATCAGTCCGGAGTATTACCAGAACGTATTCAGCATCAGTCTGAGCGAGCTTCAGTCACTCAAATCTCTGAACGCGCCCAAGATCCGCGACCTCATCGATTCCGTGGGCCTTGGTCTGGGTAAGGTCAGCCTGCCCGATGCGCTTAAAACGCTTGACGCAGAGTTGACGAAGCTACGCTCGGACCGCGGCGGGCGCATCAGGGCCGCGGAGAAGGAGATCGCCGACCTCCGCGCCCAGATCGAGCGCGCCCGCGCCGAGACGGGCGAGTACGCGTTCATCGTCGCCCGCAAGTCTCAGCTAGATCACGAAGCCGCCCAATGCCGCGATGCCCGCGTTGAAATACGCAAATGCCTGGCCCGCCAGCTAAAGCTCATAGAACTGTACCCGAACTGGAAGAGCATGCAGGAACTGGAACGCTTGCTTGCCGGGGCCCCTGACATGCCCTCCTTCCCCGCCAGCGGCGAGAAGCAGCTTGATGAAGCACTGCGCCAGCTTGCGGACTTAGTAAAACTGGTGCAGGAAGGCGACCTCAAGCAGAAGGCCAGGGCCAGCCAACTCATGGCGGCGCCTATGGTGGAAGCCTTTTCCCGCAGCGATAACGAGGTCCAGCGCCTCCTCGGCGAGCCGGAGCATTACCGCAAAGCAGTGGAAGACCTCCCGCTACGCGAGCATGAGTTGGAAGACGGGCAGACGAAGCTCACACGCGACATCGCGCTGCTTGGGCCGGACTGGACTGAGCAACTCGTCGTCGAATTCAAGGGGCCCGCGGATTTCAAAGTCCGGATGGACCAGGCCGCACGCGCCCTGTCGGCGGCCCGGGACGCCCTCCACGAGGCCAACTCTGGTGTACGCCTCCACACGGACGAACACCAGCAGGCTGCCGAGGCCCACCTGCGCGCCGTGGCGTCTCGAGACGCCATAAAGGACGCTCCGGCGGAAGGGATAGAGGCGCTGGAGGCCCGTTCAGACAGGCTGCGCCGCATCAAGACAGCAATCTCAGACGCCACCGCCATCGAGTGGGAGAAACGGGAGGTAGAGCGCCGTCTGTCAGAGGCCCTCGCCCGCGTCCAGCCTCAGGCGGTGAACACCCTGTCCGGCGCGGTATGGACGGGCGTCATCATCATCGTTCTGGGCCTCGCGGCGGTGGGCTACGCCATCTGGAAGATGGAACTGGCAGGCGCAATACCGGGCGGACTGGCCGTGCTGGCGGGCGCTTTGACACTGGGCCGGGCGATCATCACCAGCAAGGGCACGAAGACCGTGTTGACGCCCCAGGAGACCGGCAGTCCCAACGATGTGCTGAAGAAACAGTTCGAGGACCTGAAGGCCAAGATCGAAGCCATCGCCAAAGAGGTCGCCACTCTGGCCAGCGAAACACAGCTGCCGGACACCCCGACCGGACGTCAGGTCGAGGAGCAGCTTGCCATCCTCGGCAGGTGGCTTGACCGCCGCCGCACCTTTGAGACTCTCGCCACTCAGGCGAGAGAGGCGGAGGCGCGGGCGAAAGTCGCAGAGCAGAACAAGAACTCCGCCGCGGCGAAGCAGGCAGAGGCACATTCCGCCCATGCGTCCGCCCAGAAAGGATGGCAGGGGGTGCTCTTGTCCGGCGGGCTCAGGCCTGAGCTTGATCCCTCCGGGGCCGCAGACATGCTCGGGACGATAGGGTCCGCCAGGGGCCAGCAGAAGAACATCGCGTCACTCCGCGACCGCGTCCAGAAGATGCGCGAGACGATTTCGGACATCGAAGCGCGCCTTGCCTCTGTCCTGGCGGAAGCGCATCTCCCCGGCTTCCAGCCCGGCCTCGCCCTGGCCGCCATGCAGGACCTCCAACAGCGCTATACGGAACACCAGCGCGCACTCGAAAGCGTCGGCCGGATCAAAGAGGAGATGAAGGTCTGGGTCAGTGAGCGTGATCTTCTTGAGACGCAGCAGAGCCATTTCCAGGCGAAGCGCGCCGCCCTGCTCGCCGCCGCCTCCGCTAATGACGAACAGGAGTTCCGGGCCGCAGGCGCCAGCGTCGCCCGCCACAGGGTTCTGACCGGGAAGCTGGATGACCTGAAGGTCGCTCACTCCATGCTTGTCAACGAAACCGGCAGGCCGTACATGGAAGAGCTGGCAAAGCTCACTTTTGAGGAGATGCAGCCCAGGCTGGAAACACTCGAAGAAGAGGAGCGGAAGCAGGAAGAACAACTGCGCAGCGTGGATACGGAGCTTGGCCAGGTGGCCGAACAGAAACGGAAGATCGAAGAGTCCAATCCAACAGATGAATTGCACCTGCGCCTGGGCCCGCTTGAAGAGCGCCAGAAGGAAGATGCCCGACGCTGGGCGGTGCTGACCATCGCAAGGGACATGCTGGAGAAGACCCGCGAGCAGTTCCAGCGGGAACGCCAGCCAGCCCTGCTCCTGTCTGCAAGCCGCTATTTCCAGGCGCTGACGCTGGGCCGCTACACGAGAGTGGAGACGGTTGTGGGCGGGAACCGCTTCGAAGTTGTCGAAGGGGCCAGCCGCCGCAAGGCCGTAGCAGACCTTTCGCGCGGCACAGCGGAGCAGCTTTATCTGGCGATGCGCTTCGCGCTCATCCAGGAGTACGCGCAAAACGCCGAGCCCCTGCCCGTGTTGATGGACGACGTGCTGGTGAACTTCGACCCCACCCGCGCCCGCGCCGCCTGCGCCGCCGTGCTGGAATTGTCATCGAAGTTCCAGGTCATATTCCTGACCTGCCACCCGCAGACGGTGGCGTACTTCCAGGACATGGTCCCCATGGCCGGGGCGGACTCTGCCGGACGGTCAATGTCGGTGCTGGAGCTGCCCTAGAGCGCCCGCGGCGCCTAGAGGCCTCCGCTCTGCAGCCGGACGTGACGCATGGCGCGCCTACTCCTCTTCCTGAGACTCTGCGCGGCTCAGGCTTTCGTAGAGCTTCCCCATGCCTTCCAGCCATTTGTGCTGTACCTCGGCGCTCCATGTGGGATCGAAGTCCGGGTATTTGTTCAGCACCATCTCGGCTACCGAGATCCGCGCCGGCGCAGGCTGTGTGAACGGCTGTACGAGGGGTTGGCGCTCGGGGGCGGGAGAGCGCGCCGCGGGCGAACGGGGCCGGGAAGAGGAATTGCCTGATCTGCGCGCACCATGGCGGCGGGCCAGGATATAAGGCGAAAGTTCCACATCAGCGTCCTGTGCCGCCTGGATGAAGAATGCCTCGCACTTGGCGGTCACGCCCTCACGGGTGCCGAAAGTACGGAAGGCCTCGTGGAACTGGGCGCGGGTGGAACGGGCAAGATCAAGCCTGAACACCGGCTCATAGAAGCGTTCCAGAACGAGACGGAGCGCGGCCTTCCGTTCGTCCCCGTCCGCATTGACGATTCTCTCCAGCAGCGTGTCCGGACGGCCATCCGGGGCGATCAGGCCCAGCACGCGCAGTGCGGTCATTAGCTGGATTCCAGAACTACCTGAAAACCGCTGGCTCCACACGGAGCGGTCTATTCGCGAAGGCATTCCCTCGTGGAGGATGTCGAGTAGATTTCGGAATGTTCGGTAAGGCACATACGGGGGTATGGCCCGGACAGGCTCCTGCATCGTGGCTCCACGTTCGGGGAAAGCGGGAAAAACTAGATGATGGCCCACGGTAGCCCGTCATCATTCCAAAGTCAATGTCAATCCCGAATCCCCTTTCCCAGACTTGGAATGATTGAGGGACAGTTTTTGCCGATGCTTGTTGGAACGAGATTGAATGCCATCTCAGCGTTCAGAACGGATCCGAGTGCCCCGCCATCGCCGTGGCGGACCTTCACGCCGGTCCGGCTCAAGACGCCGAAAGGGTCCAACAAGATGAAGATCCCGATAGAGCAGATCCTTCCCGACCCCGACCTCCTGCCCGTGCAGGGCCGAGCCGGCCACACCGAGGGCCGCGAACTTAGCAGGTTCGGTCCAAAGAAGGGGCCGGTGGTCAGACCCGACGGGCGCGGGCGGTTCATGCTCGTTTCGGGCGGGCGGCAGTACAAGTCAGCGATGGACGCAGGCGCGCCGGACCTGGACTGCACGGTCCGCAGTGACATCACAGACCAGGAAGAGGAGGAGTTCCGCCTGGCGGAGATGTACGCCAGCGGCGCCGTGCCGCCAATGGATCTCGGCAGGGCATTTATGGGCTACCGGGACAACCACCACGTCACACAGCAGGAACTGGCCCGCAGGACGGGCATAACCCCGGGCACCATCCACCACTACGAAAGCCTGATACGCACCCTCGACCCCGACCTCGGCAAAAAGGTGAACACCGGCGAGCTTACCTTCAAAGAGGCCCGTTCGATCGCTGACATCCTCGACCACAAGCGCCAGCGGGAGATCGCGGCGCCCTTCCTCGACGGCCGCCTGTCATCGGTGCACGTCGAACGCGTCGTCGGCAGGGCGAAGTCCGCCCCGGAATTGACCATTGGCCAGCTGGTTGAAGAGGTCCTCAACGGCACGCGCATCCAGACCGCGCCGAAGGACGATGACCTCAACCCCGTTCCGCCGCCGCAGCCTGTGTTCAGGCCGGACACAGACAACATCGAGACCACGGTGCTGAGATTGGCGGGCGAGCTTGACTCGCTCCGGCTTCAGGCCATCCCTGAGTACCGGCGCCTGAAGCTGATCTCCAGCCTCCGCATCTTGGACAGCAGGCTCAGGTACGCCCTCGTTCACATGAACAGCGGCCAGGCCTACTCGACAGATAGGCCGCGACCCCTGAGCCGGGCGTAAAGCCCGTTCGGCGCAATGGCCCGAAAACAGATCACACAGACGGAGGGGCACGATTCATCGTGCCCCTCTTTGTTTTCCGTATCTGCGGCTGGTCTGAATAAGAGTTGCTTCACCCTACACCCGGATGGATTAGGCGAGTTGGTGGACGGATGAACAGCGGGCTATGTCAGGACCGGGTCTGTGTGGAGCGTGGGCGGGTCAACCTCATCGGGTTTCAGCACCTTGCACCACTTCTTGTAGATCTGGATGCGGTAGCGGCCAGTGTCGGCAATGAAGACGCGTCCCTTGTTGTCCACGCGGACAGACACCGGCGCCTTCAGCCGCTTCTCCCGGTCCAGGTCCTCGATGTTGTCCCGCATGCGCACCATGTCCAGGTTGGTCAACACCTTTTTCATGCCGCGGTCGTTGATCACGGCGTCACCGATGAACGATTCGATGAACATGCCGCGGTAGTTGTACATGAGGACGCGGTCGTTGCCGCGGTCGCAGACATAGATGTCGCCGTGGCTGTCCACAGCGACGCCTGCCGGCCTGTGCAGTTCGCCCACACCGTGGCCGGGCCGACCGATCACCTGGAGGAGCTTGCCTTCGCGGGAGAACCTCTGCACGCGGTCATTCCGCCAGTCGGACACGACAATCGTCTTGTTCACCGGGTCAACGGCCACGCCCCACGGGTAGTTCAACTGGCCGGGCTCCGTCCCGAACGAGCCGAACCCGCCCAGCCACTTCCCTTCGCCGGTGTAGTGGTCAACTCTGTGGTTAAGCGTGTTGACAATCCACAGCGTCTCGTCAAGGTCGAGGCACATCCCGGTCGGGCCGTTCAACTGGCCCGGCTTCGTCCCGCCTTCGCCCCAGTAGCCGATCGTCTCGCCCGACGTCCTGCACCGCACCACCGTGTTCACATGCTCGTCAGCGGAGTAGAGCACGCCCTTGCTGTCGCAGACCGTCATCTGGAGCGACCCTGCCCATTCGCGGCCGAGCTCCATCGGTTTGCCGTCCGGGCCGAGCGGCACTATCTCCCTCTCGTAGCCGTCGTCCTTCAGGTCCACGATCACCCAGCGCACGCCGGGCAGCAGGCCGGACTGCGGGTAGCGGTTCATCACATAAAGCAGGCCGTCGGGGGCGAGGGCCATGTCCGTGGGGCCCTTGAAGCCGCCGAGGGCCAGGCGCTGCCCCAGCGCGATTTCGAACTGGTGCCCGCGCCGGAACAGCGTCGGGTAGCCGGCCTGATGGGGAGCGCGCGGCAGCGGCACCGCCGCGGCGAGCGGGACCGGGGCGCGCGGGACCGGGGCACCCGGCCTGTCCAGAACGCTGGTCATGGATGGTCCTCCGGAAAGCGGGCGACGGTCAGCCGGCGATAGCCGCCGTGCCGGCATGGCAGACAGCTACGCCGCGGGCTTGATCAGCCCCTCGAACTTTTCGAACGTGCCGTTCACGATGGGCGTGGCGTCCAGGCCGAGCCACTTCTCCAGCACCGTCGAATACAGCACACGGAAGTCGTTGTTGAACGCCAGATCGCCGCTCGCCTGCTTCGCCGGGTCAAGCGACGGGTACTCGGCGTACATCCCGCCCTTGACGCGGTCGCCGAGGAGGAACGCCCCACCACCAGAGCCGTGGTCCGTACCGTTGCCGTTGTCACGAACCCGCCGCCCGAATTCGGTGAAAATCATCATCACAACGTTGTCCGAAGAGCAGTGCGCACGCAGGTCGGCGAAAAAGGACTCGACGGCACGCGACACCTCGCCCCACAGCTTTGGCTGACTCTGAAGCTGGCTGCCGTGTACGTCATACCCGCCGTGCTGCGCGTAGAAGATGCGTGTGCCTATGTCCGCCATGTGTACCTGCGCGATACCCTTCAGGCTCTGCGAGAGCGGGTCGCTGGCGTATTCGACATTTGACTTGTACTTCTGCGGCGCCACCTTCAGCATGTCCGCCCCCGCCAGCGCGTCGCGCCCCGTCTGTCCTATG
>SHXW01000010.1 GCA_009693115.1 Dehalococcoidia bacterium
GCCCTGACCTTTGACGGTGAATACATCTGGACGGCGAGCCCTCTCGCGAACACAGTGACCAAGATCAGGAAGGACGGCTCAATCGCAGGGGTGTTCAACGTCGGCAAGGCACCGGTGTCCCTCGCCCTCGAGCACGAGAACATCTGGGTGACCAATTCGGGCGACAACACCGTCACGAAGCTCAGACGGGAGGACGGGAAGGAGATAGGCACCTACCGCGTCGGGGATACTCCCGTGGCGATAGTCTTCTCAGACTTCAATGCCACTGGCACCATGGCAGAGGGCCATACAGGCCACATGTGGGTGGCCAATCTTGCGGACAACACAGTCATGAAACTGACCTTGGACGGACACCGCCTCGCTGTGGCCCGCACGGGCGATAGGCCTGCGGCGTTGGCCGTTTTCGGGGACACACTGGCAGTCGTCAACTCCGGATCCCACACGCTGAGCCGCATCCCATTAGGCACCGGCGGAGAGGGAATGATGTGACCGCGCCCACGCCTTCACCCGGCCCTTGCCGGAATTTGGGGCGCCATTGGACTCCCTTGCATACGAGGCCGTCCAATTGAAGCTGCCCAACCAGTCCACACACATCAGGGCGCTAGTCGCGGGCGTCGCGGCAACCCCGTCTCTCTTGACTCTGGCATCATGCGAGTCCGACGGCGACGCCCCGGCGTCCGCGATCGATCAAGCTCCTGTGCCCGAGACAAGCACCCGCGTCTACACAATGGACAGCCTCGCTTCGCTTGGCTGGAAGCGCAAGGGCGGCTTCGAAAGACAATTCGAAGCCGCGTCCGAAACTGCATGGGGCTTCCACGAGGCCAGAGAGGTGGCAGCCATCCTCTATGCCTCCCCGGAGCAGGCGCGGCTGCACGGCCCGTCCGCTGGAAAGAGCCAAACAGCATTGACAGCCGAAGGTCGCTTCGAACCTGGTGTGGAACGCACAAAGTGCGGAGGGTTCGGCAACTACCGCACTCCCTACAAACTAGCAATGCCTGAGCCGGGCACCGGCTGTGGATCGCCTGCCCGACCCGGTCGCCATGCGACCGGGTCGAAGTGCACTCTGTTCTTCGGTCATGCTGGCTCAATCGGCAGCTTGACGGACGGTAGCCGACAGGCCGGGGCTGAGGCTCTGGCGCCAACCTTGATCGAAGGACTGGCTGATGGGGGAGGCGCTGAAGATATCCACTTCCAGAGAGAATGCCCCCAACGCATACCTGTATACGCAGACTTCGTGATCGAAGGCAACCTTGTGTTCATGTGCGAGCCAAAGAACGCGGGTGACTTGGACGCGTGCCGCACCCTCGTAATACAACTCCGTGCGCAATAGGCCCCCGCAGCGCGATGTCTGTGATGCCACCAGACCGGTGGATCCAACCAGTTCGAAAACTCCTATTGAAAGCCCCCCCGCAAGCTGCTCTGATGGGCGGCTCGGGCCTGTCGCCCGATATGCGTTGGCCGTGTCAGGTTTTTTCGCGGGCAGCTACATCGTCAGGCGCTTCCTGCTCATGGTGGTCATCATCTGGGCAGCGAGCAGCCTCATCTTCTTCCTTCCGCGGCTCACGGGGGAGGACGCTATCCAGCAACGCTTCAAGTCGGATGAGGATCGTGTCAGCCGGATGCCTGCGGACCGCCGCCTGGCTTACGAGCAGTTCCGCGACGCCTTCGGCTTCGAGAAGCCGGTGTGGCGGCAGTACGTGGTCTACATCGGGAAGCTCGCCCGGTTCAACCTCGGCTACTCGATGAGCTACTACCCGGTCACAGTCAACAAGATCGTGGCGGACTCCATCCTGTGGACCATAGGACTCCTTGGAGTGGCGATCGTTGTCGCGTTCGCAGCCGGGACCGTCATAGGGGGGCTGCTCGGGTGGCAGGGGACGGGCGCGTGGGTCAGGCTCGCCGGCCTGCTGGTCTTTGCGCTGGCGGCGGTGCCTTACTACCTTTTGGGGCTCATCCTGGTCTTTCTCTTCGGCTTCCGCCTGGGCTGGTTCCCGCTATTCGGCGGCTATTCGATCGGCACATTCCCTGAGCACAGCCTCAAGTTTGCCTTCGACGTCATCCACCACTCCATCCTGCCGGCCCTCACCGTAGTCCTGGCTTCCACGGGATTCTGGGCGCTTCAGATGCGCGGCATGGTGGTTACAGTCATGGGTGAGGACTTCATGACCCTCGCGCAGTCGAAGGGTCTGACCAGGACGAGGCTCTTCTTCAGGTACGCCGTCCGCAATGCGCTGCTGCCGCAGACCACCGGGCTCGCCATCTCACTGGGGACGGTCCTGACAGGCGTCATGCTCGTCGAGATTGTGTTCAACTACCCCGGCCTGGGGTACGTCCTGCGCCTCGCCATACGGCGGAGTGACTACTTCGTCATCACCGGACTGGTATACACCGTCATCGTGTCCCTGTCCGCCGCGACGTTCTTAATGGACGTGCTATATCCGAAACTCGACCCGCGCATCAGGGGTAGGGCGTAGGCGAGAGGGCCGTCTGGCGTTCGTCATGTGATTCTCACCAACGGCTCAAGCCCGCTCCGGCAGAGGCGATCCCAGAAGGCCTCTAGTTCCGGCGCCCCAACAGGTAGGCTGTCAATTCCTTGAGGCACTCAAGCTCCTGCGATGGCCGCTGCGCCGAGAGGGCGATCATGGCCTTGTGGGAAAAGTCCTCAGCTATAGACCGCGCTTCAGGCAGTGCTCCACACGATCTGATCGCACCCACCGTCCCGGCAAGGAGAGCGGGGCGCTGCGCTGGCTCGGCTCCCAGATAGTCGAACAACGGCTGGCGGCCCGATCCGCCTTCCAGAGCGATGATCGCCGGGAGGGTTAGGATGCCTGAGGGCAGGTCATGTCCCGCTGGCTTGCCCAGCGTCTGCGATGTGGATTCCAAATCCAGCAGATCGTCGTACACCTGGTAGGCCATACCCAGGCTATGCCCAAAGCTGCGGAGACGCTGCACATCCTCCTCGTCCGCTTCGCCAAGGATCGCACCGCTCTCGGCGGCTGTCGCGAATAGCGACGCCGTCTTGTCGAAGATGCGCTCGTAATAGGCGTCGCGGGTCGCGGATGGCTGCCATGCCCCGGCCAGTTCCTTTAGCTCGCCCCGCGCCAACTCTGCGATCGTCTCCGCGAAACGCCTGATGAGGCGGACGCTGTTTGTCTCACAGACGAATATGGCGGAGGACGCGAACACATAATCCCCGAGCAGCACGGCCACTGTCCCGCCCCATAATTTGCTCGCCGTAGCCCTGCCCCTGCGGGTCGCCGCCCTGTCCACTGTGTCATCGTGAACAAGCGTGGCGATGTGCAAGAGCTCTACGGCCGTCGCCATGTTGACCGAGCGTGCGTCGGAAGGTCGGCCCCACAGACGCTGTGCCAGGAGTGTGATCGCGGGACGCACGCGCTTGCCCGGAGCCGACAGGACGTGCTCCAATCGTTTCTCTATTTCAGGATGCTGCTGCGTTTCATCACGGCCTGCCGCGACTGACCCGATATTCAGGATGACCTGATCCAGCTCGCCCGCAACCGGCGCGTAAATGCGCTCTCTTGCATCCTCTACAGATTCCGGGAGTCCGTCGCGAGTGATCATCCGAAAAGGCTAACCCTTCTTTCGCGTCGACGCGGAACGACCACCGTCTGCCAGTGTGCCCTGTGCAGGGCCGGAAGGCACGATGCCCAGCCGGGCGTTCTCTTCTTCCACTATCAAATCGTCCAGTTTCTTGAAGAGCGGCACCGGTTCGCCCAACTTTGTGCCAGGCCTGATCTCAACTCGTTTCCACCCGGCGTCACCTACGGCGCCACTGAACCCAAGCATGGTGTGCGTCTTCTGCGCTGAAAACGGGAGGTACGGGCACATGACGGTGCGGAGAGTGGCGGCTATGTTGAGGGCGGTCCAGAGCGTCGTCGCTGCGCCAGCGCGGTCAGATTTGACCGCGACCCATGGTGCCTTGCCGTCCACGTAGCGATTGCCGTGCTGAGCCAGGGCCATGACAGCTCGCAGGCCGTCGCGCAGCTTGCGTGCTTCTATGGCGACGGACACATCCCTGAGCGCAGCGTCGCACGCCGCCAGCGCGGTGGTTTCGGCGTCTTCAAGCTGGCCCGGCTGAGGCGTTTCACCATTGAAATCGCGGTACGTGATCGTCAGCACGCGGTGGATGAAGTTGCCCAGTGTGGCGACCAGTTCATTGTTATTGGCGGCGAGGAAACCCTGCCATGAAAACTCCGTGTCGGAAGTCTCAGGAGACACTGACGTCAGGTAGTAGCGCAGCGGCTCCGGATCGTAGCGCTTTAGAAAGTCCGGCAGCCAGACAGCGTTGCCCTTTGACTTGGAGAATTTTCCACCACCAAGGTTCAGGAACTCCGCCGAGACCACGTCCGTGGGCAGGTTCAGCGGCCCTTCCCCGCCTATGTATCCTGCGCGTTTCTTCCCGGCAGTGGCGTCATTAAAGCCCATGATCATGGCTGGCCAGATGATGGTGTGGAACGGAATGTTGTCCTTGCCCAAGAAGTAGTACGACTCGGCTTCCGGATCCAGCCAGTACTCCTTCCATAGGTCGGGATTGCCCTGCCGCTGGCCCAGTTCAACAGCGGCGGAAAGGTATCCCATCACTGCCTCGAACCACACATAGACCCGCTTGCCCTCGAAGCCGGTGAGCGGCACGGGCACTCCCCATTCCATATCGCGAGTGACGGCACGATCGTGCAGGCCCTCTGCCAGCATGCCCAGCGTCACGTTTTTCACGTTTGGCCGCCAGTCCGTCTTCGCCTCCATCCATGCCTTGAGCCGGTCCTGGAAGGCTGGCAAACGAAACATCTGGTGGACGGTGTCCCTAAACTCCGGCTTCGACCCGTCGCTCTTGGACCTGATGTCTATGAGGTCGATCGGGTCAAGAGTCCGTCCGCAAGAGTCACACTGGTCACCACGGGCAGACTTGTTCCCGCAGTGCGGGCACGTGCCCTCTACGAAACGGTCGGACAGAAACCGCTGCTCAGTGAGGGAATAAGGCATCTTCTGTGTGCCCTCGTGCAGGTAGCCCCTGCCCAGGAGAGCGCTGAAGAGGTCATGGACGACCGTTTCGTGGTTCGCCGTATGCGTGGACGTGTAAATGTCATACGAGATGCCCATCTTCTCGTACGTGTCCTTGTGGATCTCGTGATAGCGGCTGGCGACTACGAGCGGCTCCACGCCCTCGTCACGGGCGCGGAGGGCCGTTGGAGTGCCGTGCATGTCACTCCCTGAAACCATTGCGACCTGATGCCCGGCAAGCCTGTGATACCGCGCGAAGATGTCCGGCGGCAGGGACGCGCCTGCTATGTGGCCCAGGTGCGGTTCGTTATTGACGTACGGCCACGCCACGCAGACAAGGATCTTTCGGGCCACGAGTGTGTCCTGACTGTCCGGGCAGAACCCGCTCTCCCGACGGGAGATGGCGGGCACCCGCCACAAGCTGGTGACGAAGGAGAACCTTCCGACTATAACGAGACTGTCTTCAGGAAGCTGGTTCGGGAATTATATCTGCGGCCAGGCACTACCCGGTGCGCCCGTCAGTGGGCTTTTGGTCTGCCGGCTTCAAAGACAGGCGGTAAACACGGCTGCGCGCCGCGCCAGTTTCCGCAGCCGCCTGCTCCACGAGAGTGCGTCCGGACAGGCCTTCCCCCCTTAGCCGTATGAGCGTGGCCGACACCTCTTCGTCGCCCGCCTCCGCCGTGCGCTCGGGAGCGCCCTCGATGGCAATGACGAACTCCCCGCGTGGCTCTGCGAAATGTAGTAGGGCTTGTTCAGCCGTACCGCGAAAAATCTCCTCGTACAGCTTCGTCAACTCGCGGCCTATGACTATCCGGCGTCCGCCGAAGACCTGACCAAGATCCTCAAGCGCGTCCCGTAGCCGGTGGGGTGCTTCGAAGCAGACGACTGTCCCGGTCTCCTGCGCAGCGGAGCGCAGCAGCTTCGTCCGTTCAGACTGTGTGCGCGGGAGGAAACCCAGAAAGAGGAACCTCCCTCCCGGTAGCCCCGAGACCGAGAGCAGCGCGGCGGCGGCTGAAGGTCCGGGTACAGGCACGACCGTGTGACCGCGGGCCGCTGCTTCTCTGACAATTTCAGCCCCGGGGTCGCTGAGTCCGGGCGTACCGGCGTCAGTAACGAGCGCAGCATCGCCTTCGTCCAAAACTGCCAGTGCCTCTTCAAGGCGCCGCTTCGGGCTGTCTTCGTGGTAGCCGATGAGCCTCGGCCTGGCCCCGATATGCACCAATAGCTTCTGTGTGACGCGCGTGTCCTCGGCAAAGACGACGGCGACCGCGCGCAGGGTCTCGGCAGCACGCGTCGTCATATCGGAAAGGTTGCCTATGGGCGTGGCGATGACGTAGAGCGTACTCATAAGATCCGGCCACCAAATCCCCTCTCCCGCCTGGGCGCCTTATTCGGCGCGGGGCAGAGCGGGGGCGCAGACCAGCACCTTCTTGCCCACTCTTAAATCGCTTCAAGACTATCGAAATACCGGCGAAGCGGGCTCAGTGACTCACCCCTCCTCCTGACCTGGGAAGGGACTTTCGGAGTTGGCTCCTAGTCCTCTGCCACCGGGCTGGCCGCGGCGTTCGACATCCGGCGTACCTCCGGACCAGTCGCCGCCTCGTGCTGCTCATCTGCGTGATAGGACGAGCGGACAAGCGGCCCCGAGGCCACGTGCTTAAAGCCCATCTTCAGGCCTTCGTCCGCAAGTTTTTTGAAGTCGTCCGGATGATAGAACCTGATCAGCGGGTGGTGGTTCTTCGTCGGCCTCAGGTACTGGCCAATGGTCAGTAGATCAACACCGGCGGATCGCAGGTCCCCCATCGTCTCCAGCAACTCATCTCGCGTCTCGCCGAGCCCCACCATCATGCCTGACTTCGTTGGCACGTCAGGCCGCATCTCTCGCGCGAGCCGCAGGAGTTCGAGCGAGCGGCCATAGTCGCCCTTCGCCCTGACCTTCACGAAGACCCGCCGCACTGTCTCGATATTGTGGTTCAGCACTTCAGGCATGGCGTCCATCACGAGTTTGAGCGAATCACGGCTGCCTGCGAAGTCGCCGATGAGAACCTCCACTTTGCAGTCTGGGGCAAATCTGTGGATGAGCCGGATGCTCTGCGCGAAAATGCCTGCTCCGCCGTCCGGCAGGTCATCCCGGTCAACCGAGGTGATTACCGCGTACTTCAGCCCCATTTCCTGCACCGTCTGTGCCAGACGCATCGGCTCGCCCACGTCCAGCGTGCCCGGCCAGCCGGTTTTTACGTTGCAGTAGGAGCAGGCCCGCGTGCAGGTGTCGCCCAGGATCATGAACGTGGCAGTCTTGCGGCCCCAGCACTCGCCTATGTTCGGACAGGCGGCTTCCTCACAGACTGTGTGGAGTTTCGAGTCCCGGAAGCGACGCTTGAGATCCAGATAGCCCTCATTGCCTGGAGCAGGCACCTTGAACCACTCGGGGAGCCTGCGCTCCACGGGGGGCGGTGCATAGGGAATCTGGGATGAGGGATATGACATAGCAACTCGGGCCACTGGGAACCTGATCTTCGCTGCAGAATAGCAGACGAAGGTACGCAGACTTGAGGCCGCCCGCCATCACCTCGTCAGGATCCGGTTGGCGCCCTCGTTCTCTCCCGCATGGAGAGAGGATTGGAGTTTGATTGAGCAGCAGGGCAAACAGAAAGCGCCGGTCAAGAGGGCCGTCCCTGACGGAGCACCTTGACCTCAAGCCGGGCGACCGGATCACATTGAGGCTCGGGCCGCTGAACGACGCGGGTGATGCCACAGCGCATCTAGACGGAGCGCCCGTGGAGGTCGCGGGCGGCCTCCCAGGCGAGGATGTCATTGCAGAAGTCATCCGCGCCTTCCCAGAGCGCGTCGCGGCAAAGGTAGCCTTGGCCGCCTCCCCTTCTCCAGACCGTGTCGCGCCGCCCTGCCCGTACTACCTCCAGTGCACCGGCTGCCAGCTCCAGCATATGCGGTATGAGGCACAGCTTGAGTTCAAACGCGGCCGGCTCGCCGCTGAACTCGCAAAGTGGCCCGCTCTCGCAGGCGCAACAGTATTGCCTACACTCGCCAGCCCCCGCCAGTTGGGGTACCGCAACCACGCCCGCTTCTCCGTGGGCAAGGGCAACGATGTCGCTTCCGGCACAGGCCGCGGCGATGTTGGCTATGTAAATGCCGTCACACGACGGTTGGTCCGAGTTGACCGTTGCCTGCTCATGGATGACAGGGTAAATGCCGCTCTCGCCGCCATGCAGGGCCGTCTCGCCGGAATGAGCCAGCTGTCTGTGCGCGTGGGCTCTGCCGTCGAGGATGGAGCGCAAGCAGGGACGGAATCTGAACACCCCTTTGGAAGCTACCTCATCCAGCCAGAACTCGTCTCCCCTGATGTCCCTTTCCCGTCCGGCCAGACCCACTATCAGGAAGAGGCGCTTGGGCGGCGGTTCCGGGTCGCCGGATCTTCGTTCTTCCAGGTCAACACACAGCAACTGGAAAATGTGGTCGGGCTGCTCAAGAACCGACTGGGGCTGACAGGCGCGGAGACGGTCGTTGACGCCTACTGCGGCGTCGGCACATTTGCTGTCCTGCTCGCGCCGTACGCGCGGCGGGTGATCGGGATTGAGGACTCCGTCACAGCTGTCGAGGACGCCCGTGCGAATGCGAAAGGGTTGTCAAACGTGGAGTTCGTTTCCGGACGCTCAGAAGACGCGATGGGGAGAATCGAAGGGGGAGTCGATGCCGTCGTGCTGGACCCGCCACGGGCCGGTTGCCACCCGGGGGCCATCGAAGCAGTGAAGCGGCTCAGGCCGGCACAGGTTGCGCTCGTCTCCTGTGAGCCGTCTGCCATGGCAAGGGACTTGGACGGCTTGCTGAAAGGCCCGTTTTCCCTCGCGTCAGTTCAGCCCGTGGACATGTTCCCGCAGACGCGCCATGTTGAAGCCGTGGCTTTCCTGAGGCTCTCCTCTTGAGCAAGACCTCTCGCCCTCCACACTCCTCCCCTCGCTCCGGTCAAGAGGGCGGTGCGGCGCCCTTAGTGCTGGCGTCCGCTTCGCCGAGGCGCGCCAATATCCTGACATCTGCCGGGTTCAGATTCGAATCATTCCCGGCCGACATTGATGAGTCATCCGCCCTGAAAAGCCGTGACGCGCAGACGGCAGCGACCTCGCTCGCAGAAGGCAAGGCCCGGTCTGTGGCAAATGTGCGCCCTGCCGCGGTCGTCATCGGGGCGGACACGATCGTAGTGCTGGACGGCAGGGCCCTCGGAAAGCCCGCCGGGCCAGAGCAGGCGCTGGAAATGCTCCGGGCCCTCCGCGGGCGAGAGCATGTGGTTGTTACGGGGGTGGCTGTGTGCTGGCCGGGCGGAATGGTCTCGGGAACCGAGAAAACCATGGTCACATTTCGGCGCTATTCGGAAGAAGAGATCGCAGCGTATATCGCGACCGGTTCTCCTTTGGACAAGGCAGGGGCCTACGGTATTCAGGACCGCCCGTTTTCACCAGCGCGGCGTTACGATGGCTGTTATCTGAATGTGGTAGGCCTGCCGCTGTGCCTGGTTGCAAATTTGCTGCGAAGCGCTTGTGCGCCAGCCGATCTTGATGTTGAAGTTGCGTGTCCTGGGCATTCAGTACCACGAGCCGGATGACGCACTCAGGCGCTGATGGAAGCTGGATCCCTCGACAGAGGCAATGACATGAATTTCATGGGCATGGGCGCACCCGAACTGATAGTGATCGGCCTGATCGCTTTCCTCCTGTTCGGGGCGAAAGGCATGCAGGACGGCGTAAAGACCGTCGGGAAGGCCGTCCGGGACCTGAAGGGCCAGGGCAACGAATTCAAGAAGATCGTTCAGGAAGCGGTGGATGCGGCGGATGCCGAGGCGAATAGCATTAGCGCAGTACCGCCTGACGGAGCGGTGGCGCGTCCCACCGGCGCACGGCCAGTAGAGCCAAAGTCAGACGCTCCTTCTCCCGCTACAGCCGTTACCGTCCCCGAAACTGGCTCATCCCCGGCATCGTCCGGCCTGGCTGGCGCTGCCACTGGCTCGTCGCCGGCAGATGGGCGCCCGGCGTGAACAGAGATCGGCCTCAGCCGATCCTGAGCCATATCCGGGAGATCAGGCGGCGCGCGACATGGGCAGTTCTGTTCACCATCGGGACGACGGTCGCATCGCTCTTCTTTTACCGGCAGATATTCGACATCCTGAAACGCCCGGCCGGTGACAAGCTGAACCCCACGCTCGGTGGGGAGTTCGCTCAATTCAATGTGACGGAAACATGGGCCGCCATAGCCAAGGTCGGCTTCATGGTCGGCATCATGGCCGCGTTGCCGTTCATCCTCTACCAGTTCGTAGCTTTCATCAGTCCGGGCCTCAAGCCGCACGAACGCCGCTGGCTATACGCCCTCATACCGGCAGCGCTGTTGTCGTTCGGGCTGGGCGCTGCCTTCGGCTACTTCGTGCTGATCCCGCCTGCGATGAAGTTCCTTCTTGGCTTCGACATCGCAGTGCCATTGATCAGCATCAGCAGCTATGTGAACCTCGTAACCATGCTCATGCTCGTCATGGGAGTCATATTCGAGCTCCCGCTGGTCATGTTCCTACTTTCAATGCTCGGCATATTGAAGCCCCGCTGGCTTGCCAAACAAAGAAAATGGGCGGTAATACTGGCCTTGGTGCTGGGAGCGGTGATCACGCCTACCGCAGACCCGGTTAACCAGACACTGGTCGCTGGCCCCTTGCTAGTGATGTTTGAACTGGGGCTCTGGCTCTCCAAACTCGCTGAGTGGATACGAAAACGCAAGCAGGCACGCAAGTTCGCTGCCTCACAACCGACGGGAACTTGAGCCCAAGGAATGGTCTCCAGAAGGTTGTCGTTAAAACCGGATAATCCCTGATCTGTTCCGGATTGCTGCTCTATCGCGCAAAACCAAAGCGGCCACCGAACGATCGGTGGCCGCTTCTCATGTCAGAACAGATGCTGTTCCCGGCTGAGGTCAGGCAGATTTCTTGGTCTCTTCAGGCTGAACGGGCGCCGTGGTGCTGGCAGATATGGCGGTCTTCACAGAATCCTTTTTGTTGTCGTCTTTGCCCGTCATTGCGTCCTTGAATCCACGGATGGACGAACCCAGTCCCTTACCGATCTCAGGAAGGCGTCCAGCACCGAAGATTACGAGCACGATCAATAGGACAAGGAACAGTTCGAGCGGGCCAAAGCTCTTAAGAAACCCCATGTGTGCGCTCCAGTCCAGTGATGGCGCGAACTGCACCGAAGTTCAGAATACGAGCGCAGAACGGCGGGTGTCAAACTGCGAGCGCGCCGCTGCGCCTCCATGCTCCGGGCTGGCGCGGTTCAGAGCAAGAATATATTCAGGCCTGTGATTTCGCGATCGCTTTTAGCCTAGGTACCGCCAGACGGCCACAAGTCGGCTAAGCACCTGTACCCGTCCGGCAGGCACGAAGATCGGCTGCATCTGGCTGTTGGCGGGCTGGAGCCTGACGATCGCGCCTTCTGCAAAGAAAAATTTGAGCGTGGTTTCCTCGTCAGGAGTGATCCGCACAGCCGCCATCTGCCCGTTACCGACATGGTCGGTCTGCTCCATGATCACCAGGTCGCCGTCGCCGATCAACGCGTCGATCATCGAGTCACCCTTGACCCGCAACGCATAAACCTTCTCGGACGGGCCGACAATTGCCTGCGGCAGGTCCACCATGTCCTTGTCCTGCACATCCGACCACGACTCTGCGACCGGCAGCGGGAAGGGCGCGCCTGCGGCAATGGCACCCAAAAGAGGCACGGACACCGTGTCCCGCCTGCGAGCGGACGGCCCTGCCAGCCGAAGGCCACGAGAGACTCCCACAATCCGGTCGAGGTAGCCCTCTTTCTTCAGCACCTCCAGGTTGTAGGCCACGACCGAAGTCGAACTGACCCCGCACCCTTGCTGGATGTCGCGCACTGTCGGCGGGTAACCGTTTTCCTCGTGGAAGCTGCCTATGAAGTCAAGGATCTCCTGCTGCCTGTCAGAGAGCTTCTTCACTCTGCTATCTCCTCCTGAAGATCGCGCGACACTCCACTCTAGTGGTCTGGTTAGCCTGACGCCCCAGACCCGCTTCTGTCCATGGATCACGGGTGTTCGCACTAATGTTCTGGACGCTAGCAGACCGCATGTGCTGATGTCAATGAGAGCGTGTCACTCTCCGCGCACAGACTGGATTTTCACCAGACACTATCCGCTTCTAGCATCCCGGCGATTTCGCGTAGCTCAGCTGGCTGACCAGGTTTCCCGCGGGGTCAAACAGACCAGCTGTATCAGGCACGCAGTTGTTCCAGATCGCGGTCCCGCTATTGAACGAATACCCACCAGATTCAAGGTTGACCTGTTTCGTATAGACCCTGATTTCCTGCCCGGGCTGTACCATCCCGGCCGGGAATGTGAATGATGGCGTGTTGTCCGATGTGTCCCTGAGCTTCCAACCTACAAGGTTGATTGCGGTCGCCGAGTTGTTTTTGATCACAACGTACTCGTCTGGCTCTTGGGAACTCACGATGCCGTCAGCAAATATGAACGTGATGACCAGACCTGCCGGCGCGGGCATCGAGGTAGGCGTAGGCGTCATAGTCGGCGTGGGGACAGGGGTGGCTGTCGGCGAGGGCGTCACAGTTGCAGTCGCCATCGGGTACGGCGTCGAAGTAGGCACAGGTGTGGGCGATGATGTCGGAGCCGTGGTGCTGGTAGGGGTAGAGGTGGGCGATGGAGTAGCTGTACGGGTGGCCGTAGGGAACCAAGTGGGGGTAGGTGAAGCAGTCGCTGTCGGGGCCAGAGTGGCTGTCGGCGCAACGACAGGTGTGGCGGGCGGCGAGAACGTCACAGTTGCAATCGCCGTCGGAGATGGCGTGGCAGTAGGCGCAGGTGCCGGTGTCATAGTCGGCGCAGGGACAGGAGTGGCTGTTGGCGCACCGACAGGTGTGCCAGACGGCGAGGGCGTCACAGTTGCAGTCGCCATCTGTGATGGTATTAGGGTGGCAGTGGGCGAAAGCGTAGGCGAACGCGATGGAGTCAATGTTGCGGTGGCGAAGGCGGCGGTAACGGGAGAAGGAGACGGGGTCAGGGTTGGCGACGGCGAGTCAGTCTCTGGAAGCAGCGTCGGTGCAGGAGTCATGACCGAAGCGGTGGCGGGCTGCACAGTGGAAGACGCTGCCGGAGAGGGAACCGTGGTCGCAACCTCCGACGGAGGAATCACCGAGGCGGGAGTCGCCGAATAGGTTGCCTGAGGCGCAGATGTGTCAGTTGTGACAGCGACGGCGGATCCGGAAGGAGGTGCCTGTGCCCTCAGATCGTTCCCGCAAGCCATCAGGGGCAGCAGTACATTCAAGAACACCAGAGCGCACACCAGAGGCCGCCTACCTACCGGCCTGGTGACCTTCTCCGTGTCCCTGGTGGCCCTGATGAAGCGGTGGGTGGTCATGGGCTGAGAAGGTGATCCCTTCAAGCCTGAGAGGCGGCCCGCCGGGTTCGTCAGCCTCTCCGAAAGCAAGGTAGTGGGGGGGGTCCCCCTCAAACACGAGGTACGCGCTCAGCCGTGACGATAGCGTCTCGTGGCCGCCGAACCATACCACAGCCGGCCCGTTGACCAATTGTGTCGGACCGCTTTCGACGGGGCGCTTCACTTCAACGTTCAGCGGCCCGCCGCCTGGCGCGCCTACGCCCCAGGCCTTGACGCCCTCGTAGCCTTGAGGGACGACGAACCGCCAGCGGGCTATCAGGCCGCGGCGAGGGGAGACTTCCACAGCGGCGCGCTGCGGCACATCTTCAAACGGGTGGTAAACCTTCCAGTCATAAGCAGACGGCGTCTCGTCCGTCGTGTGTGGGACGTGCTCGTGTGAGTGGCGGCCATGTCCTTCTTCCACATGCTCCACACCGCCCGGACCTTGATGTCCACCACGCCTGCTGCCCTGCCCGTGACCGCTTGGAACCGCGGCTCGACCTCCCGGTTCAACCGGGTACGAGTCTTGGAGATCCTGACCGGGCACAGAGAATAACCCGGGACTTGCTAAGAAGCCGCCGCTTTGTTAAGTCGCAGCGCCAGCCGGGACTTGCGCCGGGCGGCGTTATTCGGGTGGATCACACCCTTCGATGCAGCGCGGTCAAGCTCGCGTATCGCCTGCTTAACGGCGTCAGCAGTCTCGGGCGCCTTCGCGTTTGACTCTACGGCAGCGCGCGCTTTCGCCACGCGGGAACGCGTCGTAGTGCGGATGGACTTGTTGTATTCAGCCAGCTTTTCCTGGCGGCGGCGGGTCTTCTCAGCAGGCATTGCGTACTCCGGTGCAGCGCTCAGTGCGCCCTGTAAGTGACTATCTCAAGCTTCCCTCTCCAAGCGGGAGGGGGCGGGTGATCCGGGAGGATCCTCCGTCACCATTGAGATGGTTCCCAAGACTCAACGCCAGAATTCGGCGCTGACGTCCCGATCAACTCCCCGGCGTTTTCACAGTCACAGCAGTCCTCTGCACACTGCGCACACCGGGTATCGCCCCTATCTTGGAAAAGAGGCGGCTCAACTGCTCAACACCAGTAGTATAAACGGTGAACGACACTATGCTCACGCTGGCGTTCAGGTTTTCCGCCGTCGCCATTGAGTGGATGTTCACGTTTTCCGCTGCTATGACGTTCGTTATGTCTTTCAGCAGGCCCACGCGGTCATAGCCCTCCACGACGATGCGCGTCGGGTGGGCGGCCTCCGAATGGCCCCAGGCCGTCTGGATCAAACGGTCCGTATCTGAACTTGCGAGGATCGTCGGGCAGTTACGGCGGTGCACGGTCACGCCGCGGCCCCGTGTTATGTATCCGGCGATCTCGTCCCCGTACACAGGGCTGCAGCACAGCGCTACACGCGTCAGCATATTCGCCGTGCCCATCACGACGACTCCCGTACCGGAACCCCTGTCAGGAGGCGGCAGAGGCTTTGGTGGGAGTGCCTCCGCCTCCTTGTCCGGGGCCTGCGGGTGCGCCGCGAGCATTTCGATGATCTGTTCCGTGCCAAGATCCCCCGAACCGATCGCCGCCACGAGGTCATCCACGGCCTTGAAGCCGAACATCAGGGCGACTGCCTCGTCTGTAACAGACACGTTCAGGCGGCGTGTGTCTTTACGGAGTTGCTCCCGGCCGCGCTCTATGTTCGCAGCGCGCTCCTGGCGGCGGAACCAGGCCCGCACCTTCGCCTTGGCGCTGCCCGTCACGACATAACCCAGATTGGAGTTCAGCCAGTCAAGGCTCGGCCCGCGTGGGGACTTGGACTTCTTGATCTCCACAGTGTCGCCGTTGCGGAGTTGCGTGTTCAGAGACACCAACTTGCCGTTGACTACTGCGCCGGAGCAGTTGTAGCCGAGGTCCGTGTGGATGCGGAAAGCGAAGTCAAGGGGCGTGGCGCCCGCAGGCAGGTCGATGACGTCCCCCTTGGGTGTGTTCACGAAGACCTGATCGCGCAGGATGTCCGTCTTGACGGAGTCCAGGTACTCTTCGTCCCCGCTCATCTCCCGCTGCCAGTCCAGGAGTTGCTTCAGCCATGACATCTTCTGCTCGAAGCGGGCGTCCAGCTCTTCATCACCCTCCTTGTACGCCCAGTGCGCGGCCACGCCCTCCTCGGCCACGCGGTGCATCTCCTTTGTGCGTATCTGCACCTCCACCGGGTAGCCGCCCTCGCAGATGACTGAGGTGTGGAGCGACTGGTAAAAGTTGTTTTTGGGGTTGGCGATATAGTCGTCTACCTGGCCCTGCACCGGCTTCCACAGTGTGTGGACGACACCCAGAGCGGCGTAGCAACTGGCGACGGTGTCTGTCATGACGCGCAACCCGGTCAGGTCATATATTTCGTCAAACTTGCGGCCCTGCTCCCCATAGCGCAGCATCTTGTTGTAAGTGCTGTACAGGTGCTTGGGTCGGCCGGTGACGAGCGCGTTGACGCCCTGTTCCTTGAGCGCTCCGTCCAGCACTTGCGAGACGTGCGCGGCGTACTCCTCCCGCTCCTGCCGCTTGCGGTTGACCAGGCGCGATACCGCCTTGTACTCCTTCGGCATCAGGTACCGGAAGGCGGCGTCTTCAAGCTGCCACCTCATGTCCGCCATGCCCAGCCTGTGCGCCAGAGGCGCGTATATTTCGAGCGTCTCTCGGGCTATCCGCTGCTGCCGGTCAGGGGGCAGGTGCGAAAGTGTCCGCATGTTGTGCAGCCGGTCTGACAGTTTGATGAGGACTACCCGGATATCCTCTGCCGTGGCGACAAGCATTTTGCGCAGAGTGGCAACGCGGGCAGCCTCTGTATTGGAAAGGGGCCTGCGCCCGTTCTCAATGGCCGCCGCCGCACCGTTATCACCGTCATCCTTGATTTCGTCCAGCTTCTTCAGCTTTGTCACACCGTCAACCAGACGCGCCACTTCCGCCCCGAACTTGCTCGACAACTCGCCGAATGTGACTCCACAGTCCTCCATCGTGTCGTGCAGGAGAGCCGCGGCAAGGGTCGTGGCATCCAGGCGCATCTCGGCGAGGTGCTGCGCCGTGGCGATGGGGTGCTCTATGTAAGGCTCGCCGGACTCCCTGCGCTGGTTGGCGTGGGCGGCTTTGGCGAATTCGAGCGCGTCTTCCACGAACCTTGCCCGGTCAGGCGGAAGGTATGTCTTGATGGTGGTAAGAAGAGGTATGACTGGCACTTGTTGCGAGTATGCGCCCTCTAGATATTGTGCGTTAGATGCCCTTCGATTTTAACGCGCTGTGCCACGGGCATCCGGATTGTGATCTGTCACCGTTTCACCCCTGTTCCAGCAGGCGGGCCATCTCATCCCTCTCAAAACGTGGCAGAACTCCCCGCTTCCCACCCTTTACGAGCACAAGACCCTCTGCCAGAGGCGTGAGTCGGCCTATCACAGCCCCGGAAATACCCACCGACTCAAGGCTTGCGAGCACTCCACTTTCATCCCCTGGTGTCACGGAAATAAGTAGTGCACCCGATGAGATCAGGCCCCACGGGTCGGCCCCCAGCGCGGCGCAAAAGGCCAGCGTCTCCGGGAATACTGGCACGGCGTCTGCATCCACCTCAAGCCCGCACTTCGCCGCGGCCGCCACCTCTGCCAGCGCCGTGGCAAGGCCGCCCTCCGTCGGGTCGTGCATGGCATTCACCCCGCCAGCGGCCAGAGCGGCGCGGGCGTCCGCCACCACGGAGATGCCAGGTTCGAACAGGAACTCCCTGGCCGCCTCTATACGGTCGGCCCCGACGCCGGCCTTCGCGAGCCTGTCAGCGGCCTCCCTCGCCAGAAGCGCCGTGCCTTCAATTGCGATGCCCTTCGTCAGGACCAGCACGTCGCCGACGCTCGCTTCTGAAGTTGAGATGGCTCTGCTTGCGGGCGCCTCGCCGAGCATGAAGCCCACGACTATGGGCCTGGGCAGTCCGATCGTGACCTCAGTATGGCCACCTACCAACTCGACTCCCAGATTCCCCGCCGCGTTCTTGATTTGCTCAAAGATTCCCTCGGCCAGTTCAGGAGAGGCGCCTTCAGGCAGCAGCACTGTGGCGAGGAACCACTTTGGGACACCGCCGCAAACAGCGATGTCGTTGGCGTTGACCTGCACGGCGTACCAACCCGCCAGGTCGGTGGCGAAGGTGACAGGATCGGTCTTGGCGATAAGCGTGCTTGCGCCAAATGAGATCAGCGCAGCGTCTTCGCCTATTCCGGGACCGGTGAGGACGCGTGGGTCCCGCCGTTGGATACGCGAAAGGAGTCTGGCGAGCAGGGGCGCAGGCAGCTTGCCAGCCTTGAGCCTACCCGGGACGGAGTAACCATGTTCTTGCATGTGTGACACGCACCTGAACGAGGGGCTATCCAAGAGCCCCGCCCGAAGCCTCGCTGTCGACGGGAGATGGCGCAGGGTGAGGGAGAAGCCTACGCCTTCATGGAGATGGTTTTTTATTGCCCTGGCAGACCGGGGAATGGCACACGGCCGGCGTATTTGCCGATCAGGTCCCCGAACTCGGCAGGTGCCCGCCCCTGTTTGCCTCCCCAGTAATTCTGAACGCCGCGGAGCATCTGGAAGTCTTCCGCACAAATGAATTCGAACTCTTGCGCCCCCCCCGGCGTCTTAAACAGAACCTTGAAGATGGCCTGACAGTCTTTCCTTGGGACGAGGGGAACTGGCTGATCCAGCGCTCGCGTGAACAGGGCTACTTCTGCTGCTGCTGAAAGTTGCTCGATCTCATTGAAGAGCCCCGTGGTTGCGTCCCTCCTGAGCAGGGCCACCTCGGTCGCGCCCTTCAGGCCAGCCTTCTCGGCCACGTTCACCGTGTCGCCTGCCTTCACCTTCAGCGCGGTGCAGTTAATGAAGAGCCGTCCGTGCCAATCCGTATGGAACTCGTACACTTCCGCCCGCCGGCCTACCAAGATCTTCCAACCCGGCGTAATGACCTGGGCGTAGGACGTGCCCGGTACCGGGCAACCGAGCGAGGCGTCGGGCCAATCCACGAGGGCATAGGACAGCAGCTTGAACTCGGCGACAGGGACGCCCATTTCGCTGGCGAGGATGGCCATAACCATCGCCGCTGCGTCGGGAGGCACTGGTATCGGCATGGTCACAGGGACGGGTGTGGCTGTTGCAGGGGCAGGCGATGCAGGCAGGCGCGTCGCTGTCACTTCCGGGGTGGGCGAGGCGGTCGAAACGGCAGGAGATGCAGGAGCAGCAGTTGCGGACGGCGGGGTCGCGACGGGCGTGGCAGCGGCTTCGTTTGGGCCCCGGCATGCGAGCGTCAGAACCGCGCCCAAGACAGCGGCCGCAAACAAAGGGCGTCTGAAGAGTCTGATCACGTCCACTCCTGGCAGGTTGCCATGCCTCCACAGTTGCCACGGCCGACAGTTCCTGTCCAGACGATTCTAGTACCCACCCAGTACCCACGGTGCCCGAAGCCACAGCATGGCATTGGTTAAATGTGAATTCCCTCATTCTGGGAGCACTCGGGGCGAGAAGGATCAGGGTCAGGGCTGAAGTTTCGAACCGCCCCATCACTCACAAGGCTGGCGCCGACGTGATTACGAATCAGAATATTCGTATATTCGAATTCGATCATGCCTGAGATGGAACACCGAGAATAAACTCAGATCTCTTGCGGTTGACCACGGCTCGACCGGGGCTATAATTCCTGATCAGGTTGGTCAGGATCTGCTCCGCCTAACTTTTCTTGCGTCCATACGAATCAGTGTCTGTGTCCGCACGAAACCACCGTTTGCGAGATATCCACATCAGGAGACCATCAGGCGTGAGGCAATTCCTAATCCACAGAAAAACGATCGGCATCGCGCTAGCCGCCTTGTTCTTGACAGTCATTGGCAGCGCGTGCGGCGATGAAGGCAAACCAAAGGCCCAGCCCACGGATGTCGCGGCCCCGACATCCGCTCCCTCCGCGACACCGGTCTCAGCGCAAAAACGGACCCTTGTCGTCTATTCGGGGCGGAGTGAGAGCCTCATCGCACCGGTCATCAAACAGTTTTCCGAGGCCACGGGCATAGAAGTTCAGGTCAAATATGGCGCGACAAGCGCGCTGGCTGCCACGCTCCTCGAAGAGGGAGCGAAAAGCCCTGCGGATATCTATTTCGCTCAGGATCCGGGCGACCTGGGGGTTGTGAAGGGTATGCTCACCGCCCTGCCGATTGACGTGCTCAATGCCGTCCCTGCATGGGCGCGGTCACCTGAAGGCAGATGGGTGGGCATATCAGGCCGGGCCCGCGTTGTTGTCTATAACACCGACAGGCTGACCGAGGCAGACTTGCCCGACTCGGTTGCAGGATTCACCGAACCCAGGTGGAAGGACAAAATCGGCTGGGCGCCAACCAATGCTTCATTTCAGGCCATGATCAGTGCCATGCGCATCGCCTGGGGTGAACAGAAAACACTGGCCTGGGTAAAAGGCATACAGGCCAACCAGCCCAAAGTCTTGCCCAATAACACCAGCATCGTCCAGGCGGTTGCCAGAGGCGAGATCGAGGTGGGGTTCGCCAATCACTACTACCTACATCAACTGATGGCCCAACAAGGGGAAGATATCAAGGCCCGCAATTACTTCACTCGGGACGCCGACCCAGGGTCCATAGTGCTCGTCGCCGGCGCCGGTGTGCTAGCCACGTCCCAGAGCAAAGAGTCGGCGGAAATGTTCCTGCGGTTCATGCTTTCGGCACCGGCACAACAGTATTTCGTCAGCCAGACGCACGAGTATCCCCTGGTTGTCGGCGTGGCGAAGGACAGGCTGCTGCCAGAGTTGGACAAACTGCAGAAGCCGGATATAGATCTGGCACGACTGGATGACGTGAAAGGCACCCAGGCCCTTCTCAGACAGGCAGGCGCGATACCGTAGCCTGCTCCCGACGCTCGATAGTGACCGCACCTGGCCCGGTCGGCGGCAGGGAGAGGGGCGGCGCGGGGTCAATGAGGCTTTGGCATTGGCAAACCTGGCAGAACTAGGGCGTATACAGACGGGCGTGGCTGTCAAGAAACAGCGCCCGCATATCGCGTTATGGGTGGCGGGAGGCATCGTAGGCACCGCGGCCGTACTCCCTGTCATCTACCTCGTGATCCGCACAGCAGGCGCGGGACAGGAGGCGTGGGATCTGGTTTTCAGGGCTCGGACAGCGGCTGTCTTGGGTCGCACCGCACTGCTCATCGCCACCGTCACGTTCTTTTCAACGTTGGTAGCTGTCCCTGTGGCGTGGCTGACCTTGCGTACAGATCTTCCCTTCAAGCGGACCCTCGCCGTCGGTGCCGCGTTGCCTTTGGTCGTGCCGAGCTACGTCATGGCGATGACGCTCATAGAGGCCTTCGGGCCGCGGGGCATATTGCAGCAGCTTCTGGAAGGCCCAATCGGCCTGCACCGCCTCCACGACATCTATGGATTGGGAGGGGCGACACTGGCGGTCGTACTCGTCACCTACCCCTACGTACTGCTGACCGCCCGAGGGGCGCTGCGCCGTGTGGATCCTGCCCTTGAGGAGGCGGCGCGCAGCATGGGGTACGGGCCAGTGGCCACATTCCGGCGTGTGACGTTGCCCGCCCTGAGGCCAGCCATTACGGCAGGCGTGCTGCTGGCGGCGTTGTATACGCTCAGTGAATTCGGCGCTGTGGCCCTGTTGCGGTACGAGACGTTCACTGCGGCCGTATACGCGCAGTACTCATCGGCGCTCGACAGGTCAGTCGCTGCTTCGCTCGCTCTCGTACTCGCGGTGGTGGCCGTCGTCATCCTGATCGCGGAGGATTTTTCGCGCGGCCACGCTGCCTACCACCGGAGTTCGGCGGGAGCGGCGCGGCCAGCAAAGAACGTCAAATTGGGCGCGTGGCGGTGGCCTGCTTTCATGTTCGTTCTGCTGCCGATCATCGTGGGGCTACTCATCCCTCTCACGGTACTGGGCTACTGGCTGGCGCAGGGGCTGGCACACGGTCGGGGGGCCGGCCCGGTCTGGGAACCTGTGCGCCACTCCGTTTTCATATCACTCCTTGCAGCGCTGGCGACTCTCGTCGCTGCGGCGCCGGTGGCTGTACTGGCGGTCAGGCACCGAAACATCTTGAGCAGGACCATTGAACGGCTCACGTACATTGGCTTCGGGCTGCCCGGGATCGCTGTCGCCCTGTCTCTTGTATTCTTTGGCATTAACATCGCCACGCCGCTTTACCAGACAGTCTGGTTACTGCTTTTCGCGTATGTTGTCCTCTTTCTCCCGGCAGCTGTGGGCGCTCTGCGTTCCTCCCTTGTCCAAGTCAGCCCCCGTATTGAAGAGGCGGCACAGGCGCTGGGCAGGACGCCCGTAAAGATCATGACATCTGTCACTTTGCCTCTTGTCGCGCCCGGCATCCTCTCAGGTGCAGCAATGGTGTTCCTCATGACAATGAAGGAGTTGCCGGCGACACTGGTCCTGAGCCCGATCGGGTCCGAAACTCTCGCAACGTCGGTCTGGTCATCAGCATCCGAGGCTCTATTTGCCCGCGCCGCCCTGCCGGCCATACTGCTCGTCACAGTGGCCGGGGTGCCCACAGCGTTCTTCGTCCTGCGCGACCCGGCCAGACGCAGCATGCCCGAAGCTGGCCCCATCCGGCCTGAGCGGACCGGAGCGGGCTAGGCCCACCTTTTCACATGCGCTTCCCACGGCCATTTACGAGTACGCCACGGCCTCCCGCCAGCACGGAGACCGGCGTCATCCACGTGCAAGAAGTGAGCGTCGACTACGGTGGCGCCCCTGTCCTGAATGGGTTCTCTCTCCTAGTGAGGGCTGGAGAGTTTGTCAGTGTCCTGGGCAGGAGCGGCGTGGGCAAGACGACCGCGCTGCGCGTGATTGCGGGGTTCGAACATGTGAACGCCGGTTACGTGCGGCTCGGCGGCCTGCTTGTTGGCTCCTCATTCATCCACGTGCCGCCAGACCGCAGGCGCGTTGGCATCGTGTTTCAGGACTACGCTCTGTTCCCGCACCTGACCGTGGCCGAAAACGTTGCCTTCGGCCTGCAGGGCATTGACAGGCGGGAGCGCGAGGCGCGGGTACGCCCAGTTATTGACATGACCGGCCTCACCGGGCTGGAGCGGCGCTACCCACATGAAATGTCAGGAGGCCAGCAACAGCGCGTCGCTCTCGCCCGCGCTCTCGCGCCCCGGCCCGTCGCCCTCCTCCTCGACGAGCCGTTCAGCAACCTGGACCGTAACTTGCGCTCCACTCTACGGAGGGAGGTGCGTGACATAGTAAAACGCGCCGGGGCGACGACGGTGCTTGTCACCCACGACAGGGAGGAGGCACTGGCCCTCGCTGATCGGGTGGCGGTGATGGGCAACGGTCGTGTAGAGCAGTTCGGCACGCCGGAAGACGTGTATGAGCGGCCTGTTTCTCCGGAAGTGGCCCGCATGACCGGCCCCTGTGAGGTCATCCCAGGCACAATGCGCGGCAGCGTTGTCATCACCGAGGCCGGGGAGTTCCCCGTGGTGCAAGGCCAGTTGGCAGTTTCAGAATCGAGCGTGCAGGTGCTGATGAGAGCGGCGGACCTGGAGCTGGGACTGGCTGACCCGGAGACGGCTGAAGCCGGAGCATTCGTCGTTTACAGGGAGTTCCGTGGCGAGTTCACGCAATACGGGGTGCGTCTGCCCTCCGGGATGACGCTAAGAGTGCAAGGGCGGTCCGTAGCGAGGCTGCCCGACGGAGCACGGGTAACGGTCAGGACGCGGCCCGGAGCGAAGGTCCTAGTCTTCCCCAAGACCGCAGGGACGGGCTGAGCGCAAGGTTGGGCAACTCCCCCACTGTCATGGGTTAACGGTCCTGATTTCATGCGCGAGACTCTTTGCCGCCTGCTGCCTGTCCACCGCGCCCAACACTGCGCTGATCACAGCGACTCCACATGCTCCCGCCTTGATGACATCCCTGGCGTTCTGAACCGCGATCCCACCGATGGCGATGATGGGATCACGCACTGCGCTTGTGACGATCCGCACGCCATCAACGCCTATCGTCTCTCCGGCGGGGTGGGTCTTCGATGGAAATACGGTGCCCAGAATCAGAAAGTCCGCTCCTGCCCGCTGCGCCTTCAGCGCGCCCGTCAGAGAGTGAACCGAGCAGCCGATGAGGGCATCGTAACCCATTATCGCCCGCGCTTCGGTTACGCTCTGGCCACCTTCAGGCAGTTGTACCCCGTCTGCGCCCCCGACAAGCGCGGCCCGGGCATCGCCATTGACGATGATGAGTGCCTTTCCCCCTATCGCAACCCTTAGCCGCCGAGCGAGCCGCGTCAGGTCAGCGTGAGCAAGATCCTTTTCGCGTAACTGGACCATGTTGACTCCGCCCTCGACTGCGCGCTGGACGGCTATCACGAGGCCGTCCTCGCCGCCGGTCAGCGACCGATCTGTGACGAGGCAGAGGATTTTTGCAGGGAGTTTTGGGGACATACGGCTCCGCTTACTGGCAGCAGAAAGGCCCTCTCCCGCCCGGGTGCCTTTTGGGCGCTGGTCAGGTCCGACGGCAAGGCCGTCGAGACCCACGATTTATCGGGGTAGGGGTGAGGGAAAGTCGGTTTGAGTGCCTTCAGGTGGTGCTGGGCAGGCGACCAGGGAAGCGGCGCACGCCGGCAACGGCGGCGCGACTTTCATCGCGTATACCTATTCCAGTCCGTCTTCGTCGTCCATGCGCTCGCCGACCTTCAAGAACCCCAGCTTGGCGGCCAATCTGATCGACGGGATGTTTGCAGGGGAGATCGACACGGCGAAGTTGCGGATGCGGTGCTCCTGCGAGGCCCAGCCAATCAGCCCACGGACGGCTTCCTCAGCGAACCCTTGCCGCCGGTACGCGGTGAAGATCCCGTAGCCGAGCTCGATACCATCTGGCACGTAGGGCAACAAGTATTCAGGGTTCGGCCGCGAATGGAACCCGACGGTGCCGATCACCGTCTTCGACGTTGCGAGGCCGACAGCGCGCAATGACCACGGCCGGTATTCCGGGTCTGTCCTTAGGTCGTCCAGCCGGATAGCCATCCATTTTGTTTGGTACCGCAACTCCTCCGAAAGTCTGAGGCCGATCAACTCCTCGGCCCTCGCGAGGTTCCCGGACACATACGCTTCCAAGAACTGCACAGACATGAGCCGCAGAATCAGGCGGGTTGTCTGGACCTCGTCATTCACCGATGCCCGCCCTTCTTCGATCACGCTTTCGCAGCGATGCCCTGTCAGCATCTGCGGCCGACCTCACCGCGCTGTGCCCGTGGAGACCGGGATGCCTTCCTGTGGGCTGGAGGCCTGCGCGTACTGCTTCTTAGTCATGCGGCCAGCGAGGTATGCCTTGCGCCCCGCCTCGACGCCCAACTTGAATGCCTCGCCCATCAGGCCGGGGTCCCCCGCCTGGGCGATGGCCGTGTTCACAAGCACCGCGTCCGCGCCGAGTTCCATCACGGATGATGCGTCAGATGGCACACCGAGGCCGGCATCAACGACGACAGGCACCCTGGCCTGCTCAATGATGATGGAGATCTCTTCGCGGGTGAGCACACCCTGCCCCGAACCGATCGGCGACCCTAGCGGCATGACCGTGGCGCACCCGATCTCTTCCAGCCTCTTCGCCAGCACCGCGTCCGCGCCGATGTACGGCAGCACAACAAAACCCTCTTTGACTAGCTGCTTCGACGCCTCATAGGTGCCGATCGGGTCCGGCAGCAGGTACTTGGCATCAGGTATGACCTCCACCTTTATCCAATTCGACCCTGTCACCTGCCGGGCGAGGCGCGCCGTGAACAGGCACTGCTCGACGGTCTTGGACCCTGCCGTGTTGGGCAGTATTTGGAACTTCGACCAGTCGATGTGGTCCAGAATCGTCTTCTCGTCAGGGTTGCCGAGATTGAGCCTCCCTATTGCCACCGTGATGATCTGCGTACCGGACATCTTGATGGCAGCCTGCAGATCTTCCACCGACCTGTGCTTGCCCGTGCCGGTCATCAGGCGGGACTTGAAGGACTTCCCTGCGATTACGAGTTCGTCGGCCATGTTTCGCTCCCTACGCCAAAAGAAAAAGCACCGCCAGTCAGGGCGATGCTTTGAAGCTCCCGGCGCACTCCCTTCGCTGGCATTACCCAGATCAGGTATAAGGGGTCGCCCCACAGTGAGGCCTCTCAGCCTGGCAACCCAGGCTCCCCCGCGGCCCCAAACGGGCCTCTTCAGCCATTGTAGCCGCGCCGAATTGGGCGTCAATTGGGTCTGCCTCCGCCAGATCGCGCCCGGTGACAGTCGCGCTCATTCGAGGACAGCAGACATGTACGATTCTGTGCCAGGAGACGAGTACTCCCTGAGACCCA
This sequence comes from Dehalococcoidia bacterium, assembly GCA_009693115.1. Taxonomy (GTDB): domain Bacteria; phylum Chloroflexota; class Dehalococcoidia; order Lucifugimonadales; family Lucifugimonadaceae; genus SHXW01. The sequence goes on from SHXW01000010.1 coordinate 25,816, forward strand.
GTCGTCCCGACCATGGCTACGGCGCGCCGAGGCGGTGCGGAGATGAATGACACTTGAGCCGGGACCGGGATGCTTTGCTCCGCTCAGATTGACATCCATGCCAACACCTCCCTCAAAAACGGCACATCCGTTCAGGCCTACAGGCCTGCTGCTAGACCTGGACGGAACCCTCATTGACCACGAGTCAAGGATGTCCCCGCGTGTGGCAAGGGCCGTGCGACTGGCCGCGCAACACATACCAGTCGCCATCGCATCAGGCCGCGAACCGGACGATGTGGCCCTCTTCGCGCGGATGCTCGGCCTTACTCACCCGCAAATAGCCGATAATGGCGCACGCTTCGTTGACCCTCAGACAGGCCGCACCCTGCATGATCTGCCCATGCGGCGTGCCGATTCGCAGCGCGTGGTGCGCGGCCTGGAAGAAGGCATGGTGAAGTACTACGCAGTTGATGACGGCAAAGTGGCCCGCTCCTGGGTGGAGTTCACGACGTGGAAGGTGACCGTAATCGCCGCGCACGCCGTGAACCGCGAGTTTTGCCACCGGCTGATCTCGGGCCTCAGTGACGCCGCCGTACAGGCTGTCCCGTCCACCGACGCCACCGGTAGCTACTGGTACGCCAACTTCACCCGCGCTGGAGTCTCGAAGGGCTCCGGAACGCGGTACTTCGCACAGGTCACAGGGGCGGATCTCGGAGGGATCGTCGCGGTCGGCGACAGCCCTAACGACCTGCCGATGTTCTCCGAAGTCGGCATGCCTGTGGCGATGGGCCATGCGCGGGACGAGGTCAAGGCGGCGGCCAAGAATGTGGTTGGCAGCGTTGGCGAGGACGGCGCCGCGGAGGCTGTGGAGCGGTTCGTGCTGGGACCGCTCGGCGTGGCATGATGGCGAGCCAGCGCCATCCTGGAAGCGATGCCTTCACCCGTTGCGGAACGAACTGCCCCCGAAAGCGGATCGCGGAAAGATGGCTCACAGACTACGCCGCCCCAGATCCACCTTCGTGATCCGCACAGTGTCGGAACAACATACATGCGCAGTTTGCGAACGGAGCCGGCGAACCCTTAGCCGTCCCCACCTGGCGCCGCTTTGCTTTTTGAGGCTTTCGTCTCGTCTATGGTTTGCTTTACCTCGGTGGACTTGCGTTCTGAGCGCCTTGCCCCGCGCCTGAACACTGACCGCAGGCCTCTCCTGCGCGTCTGAGGCCGCGCCGCGCCCTCATCCTTCTTTGCTACCGCTGGCGGGGCGCCATTCACCGGCAGGGCTGTCGAGACCGGCTTCGCCGAGGTTTCTGTCTTGCCGGACACAGCGGGCTCGACCGGTTTTCCAGCTTCTGCCGCGCCGGACGCAGTCTTGATGTCTTTTGGCCGCTTGGGCCTGTGGAACATGGCCGAACGCCAGGTCCTCATTTCATTACGCGCCTCATCGCGGGAGCGGTGGCTCAACTCGCCCATGGTCCGGTACTTGTTCCGACGCCGCTTGACGAGGCCAGACACCTTCACTTCGTGTAATTCAATCAGCTCCCGCATTAGAGTACGGCGGAGCATCCGCGCCGCCTCCTCAGGCGACCCGTGCGCCCCCTCGGGAGGCTCCGGCACGACGGCATCTATGACCTGCATCTCAAGACAGTCAGCAGAGGTCAGCCTGAGGGCCCTTGCCATGTCCCTGGCCGCGCGCTCTTGGCCGCCTGTGTGCTCGGACGCTGCTCCGCCCTCGGGCGAGATTGGCGTGTAGATGGCGTTCTGGAGCATCAGCACGCGGTCGGCCACGCCAAAAGCCAGCGCTGCCTCCGAGCCACCTTCGCCTATGAGCACTGAGATGGTCGGGGTTTCGGCCTGCATCATCGACGTGATCATGCCCGCAATGGCATTCGCGAGGCCGCGCTGCTCCATCCTTAGGCCGAGCATTGGGCCGGGCGTGTCCACAAGTGAGATGACGGGGAGTTTGAACCGCGCCGCCATGTGCACGGCGCGGGCTGCTTTGCGGAACCCTTCTGGCGTAATCTCGCCGCGCAGCTCCGCGGGCAGTCCCCGTTCTGCCCCTTCATGCCCGTCCGCACCTTGAACAGGGCGCGACTTCTGCTGGCCTATCACGACAACTGATTCTGCACCAAGCCTGCCAAGGCCCATGATCACCGACGAGTCATCGCCGAACAGGCGATCTCCGTGCAGTTCTATGAACGATGAGAAGACCTTGTCGATATAGTCGGCGGCTCTGGGGCGGTCGGACCTCCGTGCGAGTTGCACCATTTCCCACGGCTCGCGCGAGTTCAGCCTTGGCCGGGTGACGCGCACCTTTCGCGCCGCCTCCTGCTTGAACTCTGGGGCAAGCACCTCCAGCAGCGAGGCCAGCTCGTGTTTCAGGCGGTCGCGGTCAACTATGCGGTCCACCTGGCCGTGCTCAAAGAAGTTCTCCGACGCGTATTCCTGGTCAGGCTTGCCTTCTGTCGCCCTTGAGGTTTCCTGGATCGCCCGGTAGGGCGCGAAGCCAATGTGCGCGCCCGGTTCCGCAAGGATGATGTCGGCCAGCGACCCAAAGCTCGCCAGCACCTGGCCCGTCGCCGGGTTGCCGAGCACGGAAATCAGGGGCACGCCCTCTTCATGCAGGGCGTTGACAGCAAGCACAGTCTTCGCCATTTGCATCAGAGAGAGCACTCCCTCCTGGATGCGCGCTCCACCACTGGTGATGATGGCAATGGCTGGCAGGTGCTTCTTGGCCGCGAGTTCAAGGGCCAGAGCGACTTTCTCGCCCACGACGAGGCCCATGCTGCCGCCAAGAAACCCGAAGTCCAGGACTATGACTACCGCCGACGTGCCGCCGATCAGGCATGTGCCCGTGACCGCCGCTTCCTGCAGGCCTGTACGGCTCTGGTCCTGCGCAACACGGGACTTGTAAGGGACACTGGCTGAAAATTCGAGCGGGTCGAGCGATTCGATATGCGTCGAAGTCTCTTCGAAGGTCCCCTCATCGGCGAGGACATCTATACGGGACCGGGCAGGCATGTTGTAGTGGAACCGGCACCGCGGGCAGACGCGCTGGCGGCGGTAAAGTTCCGAACCGACGAGTTTTGCGCCGCACGCGAAGCAGTTCAGCCGCGCGCCCTCGAGATCAATTGCAGGGTTTTCGCGGACGGGCAGCGCCGGTTGCTCCGGCTGCTCCTCTGATTTTGTTACGTCTGCGTCGTCGCTCACGGCACGGCCCTCTCTGGAGGCCGAACAAACACTTCAATTCCTGGTACAGGGCCCCAGGCTCAGCTACCGACTCGTCCAGCGCCCCCGGACCAGTAACACATCTGACCTGAACATTCTTTAGTTTGGCACAGGTCTATTACGGCGGTGTGACCCGCTGGCATTGATTCGGGTTGCGGGTGAGCCAAATCCACATTACGGCCTGCACTGGAGGGTGGCCCGGCGGGCCGTTTCGCGCTTGATAGCCGGCATGCAGAATGCTGCCTGGTTCACTGGGATACAAAGAGTGCGGCCCGCCGGTCTCCTGGCGCGAGGGCCAGAGCATGGGAATCCGAAGCTGCTACTGGTTCGCCAGCACATGGCGCGGCTTGCCCGGCTCTCCCGGGCCCACCACACCCATTTCTTCGAGCTCATCCATGAGCCGGGCGGCGCGGGGGTAACCGATCCGCAAGCGGCGCTGTAGAAGTGATGTGGAAAGCGTCCGTTGCGTCTTAGCCAGGTTGGAGGCCTTGATCACAAGCCCCTCATCGTCATTGCCGCCATCCCCGCTCACATCGCCGTCCATGCCGCCCTCTTCGTCAAGCTTCACTTCCAGTTGCTGCAGGGCTGGCCCCCCGGCCGCCCTCCAGTGCGCAATCACAGACTCGGTTTCGCCGTCGGACAGGAACGCTCCCTGAACGCGTTGCGGCATGGGTTTTTCCACCGGCAGGTACAGCATGTCCCCCCGTCCGAGCAGCTTTTCAGCGCCCACGTGGTCGATGATCGTGCGGGAGTCCACCTGCGATGAAACCGAGAAGCTGATCCGGCTCGGGAAGTTGGCCTTGATCAAGCCCGTCACCACATCCACCGAAGGCCGTTGAGTCGCCACGATGAGATGTATTCCCGTCGCGCGGCCCATCTGCGCCAGACGCACCAGGACGCGCTCGATTTCAGCGGAGCCGGTCATCATCAGGTCCGCCAGTTCATCCACAAGAGTGACGATATACGGCATCTTGTTGACTGACTTCTGGTTGAAGGCGGCGATGTTCTTGGTTCCCGACTGCTCCATTTTTCGGTAACGCTCCATCATCACGTTGATCAGGCCCTTCAGGATGGGCACTGCGCGTGTAGGCTCCACAACCACCGGCGTGTACAAGTGAGGGATGCCCGAATAGGGCGTGAGTTCAACGCGCTTGGGGTCGATCATGATCAGGCGCACCTGATAAGGCGTGCGCGTGAGCAGCAGCCCGGTGATGATGGCGTTCATGCAGACGCTCTTGCCTGAGCCCGTCGCGCCCGCCACTAGTAGATGCGGCATCTTTGCCAGGTCCGTGAAGACAGGTTCACCCCCTGTCGAAAGGCCGAGCGGGATGGGCAGAGCGGCGGTGGAGGCGAACCTCTTAAACTCATCCGTGTCCATCACTGACCGCATCGTCACCATCGCCGGCCTCTGGTTCGGGACTTCTATACCGACCACCGCCTCGCCCGGCACAGGCGCCTCGAAGCGCAGGCTGGGCGACTTCAGGGCGAGGGCAAGGTCCTTTTCGCGGTTGAGGATCGTATCCACGCGCACGCGCTTGGCGGCATTGGGGTCGGAGGTGTTGCCTTGCCAACCGGGGTTCAGGCCATACATGGTGACCGTCGGCCCGCTTTTCACCATAGCCACTGAGACGTCTATGCCGTGCTGTGACAACGTCTCGACTATGAGCTGGCTCGTTGCCTGTATCTCCGCTGGCTTGACTCCGCCAGGGGGCGCAACCTTGAGAGTGTCGACTCTGGGCATCTTCCATACGAAATTCTGCGGCGGCTCTGGCATGGCCGCAGGGACAGGCTTCGCGGAACCGGCAAGCACACCAGGATGGGCAGTCGGTATTTGTCCATGAGCGATGCTCGTGGCAACCGGCAGCGGCCTCGCGGGCTGTGCAGGGACAGGAATCGTCCCGGCCCGGGGAGCCTGAACCGCCCCGACGACGTTAATGCTGGTCGCCGCTGGAGCGTTCTGTCCCTCGGACGCGGCGGGTGCTGGTCTGCCAGTAACAACCGTCTGAGCGGATGTCTTCACCCCCTCGTCCGGTCCACCTTCTACGCCAACCCCTGCGCCCGTGTGTCGAGGGCCTGTCGCTCCGGCACTCTTCTCGATCTTCTGGGCGCGCCGGAACCTGAACGTGTCGTAGCGGTTCCAGAGCTTCACAGCGGTGGCGGCAAGCCAGCCGTATACGCCCATCGCTGCATTGCCCGCCAGGATGGACGCCTTGTACGCGGTCGGCGGCGAGAAGAGGGACAACCCGATCGCACCCACGACCCCCACACGGAGGGCTGCGAGTGTGTACTGCCCTGCCGTCACGTTGAACCAGTCCCACTCGTCCGGCGCGCTCGCTATGAGAGTCCCCAGGTTGCCGCCCAGCGAATGTCCTGTCGGGCTGCCCACTGGCGCGCCGATCATGCCCAACAGTCCAGTGGTGGCAAAGCTCAGCCCCAGCGTCCCGGCGAAGACGCGCCACCGGGAAGCCAGAACCTCAGGCCTGGTGCTAAGGAACCAGACAGCCAGCGCCGCCCAAACGAAGAAGAGGGGTGCGCCCCAACCAGCGGCTCGCTCCGTCACGTCGCGCAACACAAATCCGAACACCACCGCCGACAGCACGATGACGACCGACGCCCTGCCCTTTGGGGTCGTATAGAGCGGCTTAAGCCTTTGCAGGCCCGCAACCACCCAGCGCATGACGACGCCATCGCGCTCACCTGGTGCGCTGGGATTATTTCGCAGTGGCGGCGGCAAAGGCCGCGGCTCGGGGGATGTGTGGGCGGCGCGAAGCCTAGATTTCAATAGAAACGGTGTATATGAGTGGTTTACGGCGTGTCCGCTTCGACAGGAAGCGGGCCACTGTGTTCCGAACCAGCTCCTCCAGTTCCTCCCACTTTATGGCTTTGCGCCTCGCGTCTTCTAGCTTTGTTTCGAGGTCTTCCAGCGTGTCTTTGAAAAGTCTGGGCGCGTCCTCGGTGTGAACAAAGCCCGTCGAGATGATGCGCGGCTTCCCAACCACCCTCCCCGTCTTGTCGTCCCTGGCGAGTGCGATGGTGACGATGCCGTCCCGCGCAAGCGCCTTGCGCTCTACCACAACGTTGCCAGATTCGTCCCACACTCCATACCCGTGGACGAAGATATGGCCGGCGGGAAGCTTGTCCACAATCTTGCCGCTGTTGGCAGAAAGCTCCAGCTGGTCGCCGTTTTCGATCAGGAAAACGTTTTCAGGGTGCACTCCCGAGTCCGCTGCCAAGTCCGCATGTGCCCTGAGCATCCGGTACTCGCCGTGCACCGGCACGAAGTATTGGGGCCGGGCGATGTTGAAAAGTATGCGCATCTCTTCGCGCCGGGCGTGGCCTGAGACGTGCGTGTGCTGGTGGCGGTTCGTGATGACCTTCGCTCCCAGCCGGACAAGGTCGTCTATGGACTCGAACACCGCTGTCTCGTTGCCGGGGATGATGTTCGAGGACAGGATTACCGTATCGCCCTCGCGGATGTCCAACTCCGGGTGCTCATTGCGGGACATGCGCACGAGCGCGGACGACGGCTCGCCCTGGCTGCCCGTCGTCATGTAGGCGACCTTGCGGTCAGGCAGGCTGGCCGCTTCGCCGGCGGAGATTACAAGGCCCTCCGGCAGATCAAGGTGCTTTAGCTCACGGGCTATTTTGACGTTGTTCTGCATGCTCCGCCCCATCAACGCCAGCTTGCGCCCCGCAGCTCTGGCGGCGTCCGCAGCGATCTGCACGCGGGCGATCTGCGAAGCAAAACTCACTATGAAGACGCGGCCTTCTGCCTCTTGCACCAGCCGGAAGAGGCTCTCCGCCACCGTGCGGTCTGAGCCAGAAAAGCCCTCTTCCTCGGCATATGTCGAGTCGGAAAGAAGCAGGAAAACGCCCTTGCCGCAGATGGCGGCGAGGCGTCCATAGTCCGTTGGGTAGCCGATGATCGGGTCCTGGTCGAACTTGAAGTCGCCGGAGTGGATGACGACTCCAAGAGGCGTCTTTATCGCAATTCCGCAGGCGTCAGGGATGCTGTGGCACACCGGGAACCACTCGACCTCCAACTTGCCCAGGCGCAGACTGCTGCCCGGCTTCACCGAGGTCATGTCTGTCTGGTCGAGAAGCTTGTGCTCCCTCAACTTCAGTCGCATGATCTCAACCGCCATCGGCGGCGCATACACCGGCACCTGTATCCGCTTGAGCAGGTGTGGCACCGCGCCAATGTGGTCCTCATGCCCGTGCGTGATGAGTAGACCGCGGAACTTGTCCTTGCGTTCGACTATGTAGTCGAAGTTGGGTATGACAACTTCGATCCCGGGCATGTCCACTTCCGGGAACAGGACACCGGCGTCTATCACCACCATGTCGTCCTCTGTCTCAAGGACGAGCATGTTCTTCCCAATCTCGCCGAGGCCGCCGAGGGGAAGGATCCGTATCGAGTTCTTGTTGGAGGGGGCTCTTCGTGATGGCATAGGAACAGAGTTTATGCGCTTCCAGACCGCCACGGGGCCAGACAGCAACGCAGGACAACGGAAACGTTCCCCAGGGAACCCTCTCCCGGCGGGACACGTAAGTGTCAGCGAGGCACTATCTCAAACAGCAAACTTGAGAGGTCCGGTGTCCTGGTCCAGAGATGGTTCCTGCAGATCAGAATGTTCCGGACAGACCCGCCATCAGACCACAGCGAGACGGCTCGATTCGCCCCGCACCAGAAGGAGAGCGCCGTCGCTCGGGCAGGCCTGCGGCATGGTCATTATTCAGAACAAGGAGATCTGGCGTGTTTCCTCTGGCGGTTGATCAGCTTGCGGCCTTGCACCTCCGACAGGGGCGCCCGTCGCTGAGACGACGGCAGGTGCTCCGGGCCCGGGCTGCACGGGCTCGTTCCTGAGTGACTCCACTACCGCCTCTGGCAGCCTCTTGAAATCGGCCGCCAGGGCCTCCATCACGGCCCGAGACCTCAACGCCGCTGCGGGGTGATAGAGCGGAAAAACCACCATGTCCCGCCATTTCAAGATGCGGCCGTGGTCTCTTGAAATCTTCCCATCCGGGAAGAACCTCTCCATCGAGTGTCTTCCGAGCGTGGCTATGACCCGCGGCCGTATCAGCGCTATCTGCGCCTCAAGGTACGGCCGGCAGGCGGCTACTTCATCGGGTTCAGGGTCGCGGTTATCAGGCGGGCGGCATTTCACGACATTGGTGATATAGACGTCAGCCCGTTTCAGAGGCACAGTCTCCAGCATTTCGCCCAGGAGTTTTCCGGCGCGACCCACGAACGGCCTGCCCTGCTGGTCCTCATTGAACCCCGGGCCTTCGCCAATGAACATGATCGCCGCCGCTGACGGCCCTTCGCCCGGCACAGCATTGGTGCGGCCTTCGCACAGGCGGCATTTCCTGCATGTGCGCACGACTGCTTCCACAGCTTCAAGGCTTGGCCATTCAGAGGCGCCGGAGTGGGTCGTCATTGACAAGAATCGGCCCTCTCTGAGGAGGCTGGGCTGGCAGCCTGGCTCGGCGCCACGGTACCACACAGCGCGACAGCACGAAATCCCAACTCCCGAAGGTCGTCCGCCCGACGCATGGCGCTGTCGTACCAGTATCACAAAGGGCGAAATCCCAACTCCCAAAGGGAGAGGGATCAGGGTACGGGAGGAGTTTCAGTCGATATCGAGACCGCCCCACCACTGCTTAAACTGAAGGCCCCGCCTCGTAGGCGGGGCCGTATTCACCATTTTGCTTGCGGCCCGTAAGGCGCTGGCGCCATCTAATCCGTGATGCCGCGGCCTTTGATATACGTCACCGCATCCGTGACCGTCTTGATCTTTTCAGCGTCCTCGTCTGAGATTTCGAGAGGTTTGTCGCCCGTGCCAAACTCTTCCTCGATCGCCATGATCAACTCGACCACGTCCAGCGAGTCTGCATTAAGGTCCTCGGTGAAAGAAGCCGCTGGCGTGACCTTCACCAGGTCCACGCTGAGCTTCTCCGCCGCGATCTTCTGTACCCGTTCCAGAACGGTTGCCATTCCCTGTTACCTCCACGCGTCCCGCCTCGGGAAAGACTCTTTCGGCCTTGCGGCCCTGCCTACTCTGGACTTCCGCCGAATGCTTTGCAGCCGTCCGGCGCGTAACGACACAATATCCTAGCAAAGCCGCCAGCACAGCGTTGATGAACGACGGTGAGGATTCGCCCCCGAAAAGCCGTGCAATTTCCACCGCTTCGCTCACGATAACGCCTTTGGGCGTTCCGGGGCGGGCCTCAGCCTCGGCCAGCGCGGCCCGCAGGACGTTCCTCTCAACAGCAGCGATGTGCGCCACAGGATAGGCCGTCGCAGCCGTTGCGATACGGGCATCGAGCTCCGCACGGTGCTTTTCGACGTGATCGATTATCGCGCTGGCGATTTCGATGTTCTCTTGTGACAGGTCCGCGTCCGCAGCCAGCCGACCCACAGACACCCGGACCGGGTGGCCGGTCAGGTCGGCTTCGTACAGCGCCTGCACAGCCACGGCTCTGGCTCCGCGCCTGCCGCCCGGCAACCGCGGCACGCGTTCGCCAGCGGGCTCGCCGCCTGCGATCTCTGCGAGCTTGTCGCGCTTCGCATTTTCCGGGCGCGATTCAATTTCCAATGGCATGACTCAGTACTTCCGTCATAGAACCCGCCGGGTGCGGTTTCCAATGGTCAACCCCGTCCCCCTTGAAAGCCGGGCGGGGTTCGCGGGAACTCCTCTCCCGATCGGAGAGGGTCGGGGGCACCGCCTACGCCGCTGCGTACTCCAGCACCGCCCCATAGTCACTTACACACGCCACCTCGGCGTTGCGTTCGATGCGCTTGATCAGGCCAGAGAGCACCCGGCCGGGGCCAACTTCGACGAACCGCTGCACCCCACCCCTGACCATGGTGTCCACCGACCGCTTCCACTGCACACATGACATGAGTTGGAGGCGCAACTCTTCCTTGACTTCAGCAGCTGTCGTGAGAGGCATGGCGTCTACGTTCCCGACGATCTTGGCGATGGGGTCGTTGAACCTGATGGACTCCATGACCACGTTCAGGCCGTGCTGCGCCGGTTCCATCAGGCCGGAGTGAAAGGCACCTCCCACGGAAAGAGGGATCGCCTTGCGGGCGCCACGGGCGGCTGCGAGGTCCATGGCCCTGGCTAGGCTCATGTGGTCACCGCTGATGATGATCTGCTCGCCGCTATTAATGTTCGAAATGTATGCGCCCGTCTGACGGCAGACGTCCTCGGCAGCCGCCTCGTCAATACCGATGAGCGCCGCCATTCCTCCGGGCCGCTCGTCACAGGCGCGTTGCATGACGCGCCCGCGCTCAACAACGAGACGCGCGCTGTCGGCAATGGACAGCACGCCAGCCACGGCCAACGCAGAGTACTCGCCGAGGCTGTGACCGGCTACGAAGCCCGGCACCTGCGGTGCTCCCACCGCCTCGCCCATGGCCTTCCACGCGGCCAGTGAAACGGCCGTAATGGCCGGCTGGGCGTTCTCGGTACGGGTCAACTCATCACAGGGGCCATCAAAGATCATGCCGCTGAGTTTGCGTCCGAGGGTATCGTCAATTTCTTCAAACACCAGGCGGGCGGCGGGCGACTTTTCGTAAAGGTCCTTGCCCATTCCGACGATCTGTGAGCCCTGTCCTGGAAAGACAAACGCCGCACGCGCGAGTGAACTGGGAGACACGAACGTCTTCTCCTCCCTGCTATTAGCTGGCGCCAATCAGGCCTGCTGGCCGGCCTGGCCCTCGGGCTTACCCGCGGGCTGTTCGCCCTGGGCACCAGCTCCGCGATAGTAACGGCCCTGGTAGTAGCCGCAATCGGGACAGGCGCGATGGGGCATCGCCGGTGCTTTGCACGCCGGGCAGGAGGAAATGCTGGCCGGTGTGAGGAAGTGGTGGGCCGAGCGTCCGCCTTTGCGTGCGCGCGTGTGCTTCTTTTTGGGTAGCGGTGGCATATGTTATCTCCGGATTTGCCTGCGGTACGAATCTCCGGGTGTCTACCCGGCGTGCAGGCTCTTCTGGCACTCCCGGCTAGTTGTCGGCAGAGTGTGCCTTAAGTGACCCCAGTTCGGCAAGACCCGCAAGCCGCGGGTCTGAAGTGTTTTGCCGGCAGTGGCACGGCGTCTTGTTCCGGTCCTTCCAACACACCGGACACAGGCCCCGGCATTCAGGCTGGCATAGCGGCGCTATGGGCATCGCACCCGCCAGTAACTCCAGGACAACCTGTGATAGGTCGAGGTCGTTCCGGTCATCTATTAGAAGCACGGGATCGAGCGAGTCCTCTTCGAAGCGGCTGTCCCGCTGGGTCCCGCCGAGATCCGTGTTGGCCGGGTGGTACTCCTCTTCTATTTCGGCCTCGAGATTGAGGACCGCCGGCTCAAGGCACCGGCTGCATGTGCGGTGCGTCACCGCTGCAAGCCTGCCCGTCACCATGATGGTGCGATCTGTGCGCATCAAGGTGATCATGCCGGAGATGAGCTCGAAGCTGCCTTGCTCCTCCGAACTCAGTTCCTCGCCTTCCAGGCTGTATTTCTTGGCGCCCCCTGATGTCCCTTTTAATAGCCCGGCTACGTTGAAGATCATTTTTGACCCTCCACTCCGGCCCGTTCGCCCGCTGGCAGTCGAAACCGCCTCATGCAGGCTTCCCTCACCAAACAAGCGCTTTCATTATCAGAACCTTCCCTCTTTTAAAGAAGGCTCAGGGCCGGTCGGACGCCAAGAGTCCCACTGCGAGGTCATCGCAGATCGCGCCAACAAACGAGGCTATTCGCGAGGGAGCGCTTGTGTCAAGTATCACTGAAGCGCATCGCTAGACGCCGCCCTCCTTCCCATGGCACTTTGCCCCTGGCCTGCCGACCGGAAGAGGGCGGGTAACCGTAACAGGAAGGTCATAACTGAGGACCCCGGCCCTCGCCGAACCAACCTGCCACGTCCCGCTTTAACTAGCCACAACCGCCTTAACTGGCAACGTTATTCGTCGCAGCGACCGTACGGTGATTTCCCCGGTGCCAATCCATTCTGGCATAATATTCCATGAGCCCCACGGCATTTCTGGCATCCATGCCATCTCATACCAGACACCGCCTGACTCCGAGGCCGTACCCATATGACTACCGATCCACGGCCCGCTGGCGTCCCCCCATACGTCTCCTTTGGCACACTCATGGGCCAGATCGAGAAGATGGAATCGAGCGGTATGCCAGAGAAGGTTAACCGCTCCTTCCTGGCTGGGCTTTCGCCCGCATACCAATCCCAGGTATTGAACGCCCTGCAGTTCCTTGGTCTGGCAGACGATACCGGAACCCCGATGCCACGGCTGCACGATCTGGTATCCCGCCCAGGCGACCGGCCTGGCATTATGCGAAATCTCCTGAGCCGGTTCTATCCAGTGCAGGTCGAATTAGCTTCTGTTAACGCCACACATAGCCGTTTAGAGGACGTATTTCGTATACACGGTCTGTCGGGTGACACACTCCGCAAGGCAACGATGTTTTTCCTCCACGCTGCGGCCTACTCTGGCCTCCCGGTCAGCCCGCACTTCCGGGCAGGGCGAGGTCCAAACGGGACGACGCGTGCCACCCCGGCCCGGCCTCCTGTTGCCCGGAAGAAGAGTGTTAACGTTGATAGCAAACCGTCGTTAACGACGCCGATTCAAGGCGCATTACATGCAAACCCGCACGCCAAAACGGTGGCTCTAACTAACGGCGGGGTAGTCACTCTATCGGTAAACGTTGACATCTTCAGCCTGTCGCCTGCTGACCGCGAGTTCGTCCTTGACCTCGTGGACCGGGTCAATGCCTTCGCGTCAAAACTTCGTCCCGACGAATAAAAAGTCATTCCAAAAACCCTCTCCCTCGATGGGACAGGACTCAGGAGAAGGTGCGGGAACGAGACTCTTCGCTGCGCCCAGAATGACATAGCGGGGCCCTTAGACAGGCGCAGGGCGTGCAGTACCGGGGATTCGGGACCCACCACCCTAAACCCACTCCCTTGCAGGGAGAGGGCACACCTCCCACTACCCCTCCAGCTTGCCGATGAGGCTGCGGGCGATGACGAGGCGCTGGATTTCGGAGGTGCCCTCGTATATCTCGGTGACGCGCTGGTCCCGGTAGATGCGTTCGACGGCGCTGGGCCTGAAGTAGCCCACGCCCCCGTGGACCTGAAGCGCCTTGTGCGCCACCCGGTGCGCAGCCTCAGACGCGAATACCTTCGCCATCGCAGCCTCGGCGGTGTGCGGCATATGGGCGTCGTAAAGCGAAGCCGCCCGCCACGTCATCAGGCGCGCCGCATCCACGTCCATCGCCATATCGGCGAGCATGAACTGCACCGCCTGGTGCCCGGCGATCGGCCCGCCAAACGCCTTGCGCTTGCGGGAGTAGTCAAGAGCGGCATCGAGCGCGCCGCGGGCGAGCCCCACGCACTGCGCGGCTATCGAGATGCGGCTGGAGTCGAGGATATTGAGAGCAATGCGGTAGCCCTGTCCTTCCCCGCCGAGCCGGTTGGCCCTGGGCACCCGGCTGTCCTGGAAGACCAATTCAGCCGTGGCGCAGCCCTTCATCCCCATCTTGCCGTGCTGCGGGTTGACGGTGAACCCCGGCGTGCCGCGCTCGACGACTATCGCGCTGATGCCCTTGTGACCCAGGCCGCGCCCATGAGTGACGAAAACGACGAATATGTCCGCCGCGGCGCCGTTGGTGCAGAAAAGCTTTGTCCCGTTCAGGATGTAGTTTTCGCCATCTGGCCGGGCCGTCGTTTCAAGGCCCAGAGCATCGGAACCTGTCCCCGGCTCCGTCAGAGCAAACGCCGCGATTTTCTTCCCATCTGCGATATCAGGCACCCAGCGGCGTTTTTGTTCAGGGCTGCCGTGCCGGGAGATGGCGGACCCGCCGAGGGAGACGTGCGTGATGAGGACGGTGCTGGACGAGCCGCAGGCGGCTGCGACCTCTTCGATGACGACCATCTGGTCCCGGTATCCGCCGCCTGAGCCACCGAACTCCTCATCAAGCGCCATCCCGGTGAAACCGAGCGCGGCCATGCCCTTGAACTGGGCGCGCGGGAACTCTTCGCGCTCGTCCACTTCCGCGGCCTTCGGCGCGAGTTCCCTGCGGGCAAAGTCGCGTGCGGTCTGGCGGAGCATTTCCTGCTGTTCTGTAAAAAAGGGTTGCATGGTGATGTCTGTCTCTTTCGCGGGTGAACTCCCTCCGGGCAGGGGGAGGGGGTTCTCCCCGCATACGGCAGCACAATCATCAACGATGACTATCTGCCCGATGGATGGATGGGGTTTCTCCCCGCACGCGGCAGCACGATGATATGCGCGACAGGCCAGGCTGGCAGCAGACACATGGCGTCTCCAATGCCGGGCGCCGCGGACGAACTCGTCCTGAAATCCGTCTCAGGGAAAGGAAACGGTAGGACCTGTCCCGCCACGCGTACGATGAACGTCTGAAGAACATCTGTTGAAACCGGGCTCCCCCCTCATTTCTCACCCGCCCCCACTCTTTCGGGCACGCTTCTCCCCGTGGGAGAGGAGTTGTGAGGCCAAAGCCTCCGTGCCACCAGAGGGGATATCTGGATGACCATGGCGCGGGCGGACTATCCACACACACACCCGGCCCAATTCCCACCTTGAGGCTCGACTGGGGATGTGGTGCGCGCTATATTGCGGACTGTCCCGCATCGTTTCACCGGAGCAGTGTCTATCTTACGGCTCCGCCCGTTCCAGTCTCTTTTTCGCCCCGTCCCTTCTCCGGACGGGATGGGTCAGTGGCCCTGCCGTGTTCGTCCACCTCCACAACCACTCCGAATACAGCCTCCTGGATGGCTTAAGCCGCATCCCGGACATGGTTGGGCGCGCCGCCGAACTGACGATGCCCGCGATAGGCCTGACAGACCACGGAAACGTGCACGGCGCGGTGGACTTCTACAAGGCGGCAAAGGCCGCCGGGATAAAGGGCATAGTCGGCGTCGAAGGGTACGTCGCCAGCGGGAGCCGGCAGACAAAAGACCCGAGCGAGCGACAGCCCTACCACATCACCATGCTCGCCCAGACGCAGGCCGGATACCGCAACCTGCTGAAGCTCGTCACAATCGGACACCTGGAGGGCTTCTACTATCGGCCAAGGGTGGACCGGGAGACCCTGGAAAAGTACAGCGAAGGGATCATCGTCCTTTCCGGCTGCCCGTCGGCAGAGGTATCCCGCCGCATCCAGGACGGCCGGATGCAGGACGCCCGCGAAGCTATCGGCTGGTACAGAGACGTCTTTAAGGACCGCTACTACCTGGAACTGATGGCCCACGACAAGGTGCCGGGACTGACAGAGGTCAACAAGACGCTGGTGCAACTCAGCAAGGAGACCGGCGTCCCGCTCGCTGTCACCCATGACACCCACTACGTCCGCCGTGAGGACGCCCCACTGCAGGACATCCTCACCTGCATCCAGACCAACACGAACATAAACGACCCGAAACGTCTGAAGTTCGACGACGACTCTTTCTATCTCAAGACGCCCGCGGAGATGGCCGCGCTGTGGCCGGAACTGCCGCAGGCGCTGAAGAACACACTCGTCATTGCCGAGCAGTGCAACGCCGGCCCCGAACTCGGCAAGACTTACGTCCCGCGCTACCCCTCGCCTGACGGGCTGACCAGCATGGCGTACCTCCGCAAGATTTGCGCCGAAGGGGCGCTGCGGCGTTTCGGAACCAGGCCGGAAAAGAAGTACGCGGACCGGCTCGCATATGAACTTGAGGTCATAGAGAAGACCAACTTCGCAGACTACTTCCTCGTCGTCTGGGACATCTTCAGGTTCGTCAACCGCAAGGGCATCCTCTCCGCCGTGCGCGGGAGCGCAGCCGCCAGCCTGGTCCTCTACTGCCTGGACGTGACCCAGATAGATCCGGTCGCCACCAAGCTCGTCTTCGAACGCTTCCTGAACGTGGAGCGCAAGGAGATGCCGGACATAGACATGGACTTCCAGGACGACCGACGCGAGGAGGTCATACGCTACTGCGTGGAGCGTTACACCCGTGAGCACGTCGCCCAGATAATCACATTCGGCACGCTCGGCGCCAAGGCCGCGGTGCGCGACGTGGCGCGCGCGCTTAACTTTGACACGACTGTCGGCGACAGACTGGCGCGGCGCATCCCCCCACGCCTCCACATGACGCTGGAACAGGCGCTGCTGGAAAGCACTGACCTGGCGGGGCTCGTCAACACGGACGACAAGAGCCGACAGGTGATGGAGATCGCCCGTAAGTTGGAAGGCGCTGTGAGGCACGCCAGCACGCACGCCGCGGGGGTGGTCATTTCCGACCAACCCCTGACCAACCATGTCGCGCTCCAGCGTTCCACCAGTGAGAATGAGGACGCTCCACCCACCACTCAGTTCGCAATGGGCCCTGTCGCTGACGTGGGCCTGCTGAAGATGGACTTTCTGGGCCTGAAGAACCTGACGATCCTGGACCGGGTACTCAAGCTCATCGAGCATCGGCGCGGAGAAAAACTCTCGCTGACTGATGTCCCCACCGACGAAATGGACCCGCAGGCCCGCGCCGCTTACGACGTGCTGTCAGCCGCCGAAACGTTTGGCGTCTTCCAGCTTGAAAGCGCCGGGATGCGGCGGTACATCAAGGAACTGAAGCCATCGTCCGTCAATGACATCGCGGCCATGATCGCACTCTTCCGCCCCGGGCCCATGGACCACATCAGCAGCTTCATAGACTCCAAACACGGCCGGCGTCCCGTCACATACCCGCATCCCGCTCTCAAGGACATCCTTGATGAGACATACGGGATCATCGTCTATCAGGACCAGGTGCTCCTCATCGCCCGCGAATTTGGTGGTTACACGCTCGGCGAGGCGGACATCCTTCGGAAGGCGATGGGGAAGAAGGTCCCGGAGATCATGGCGGCGCAGCGGGAGAAGTTCACATCAGGCGCAGTGGCCAAGGGGTACTCGCAAGAACTCGCCACGACGATGTTCAACCTGATAGAGCCGTTCGCAGGGTACGCGTTCAACAAGGCGCACAGCATGAGCTACGCCATGATCGCCTACTGGACTGCCTATTTCAAAGCGAACTACCCGGTCGAATACTTCACCGCAGTCTTGAACACCTTCCAGGACGAGATAGAGAAGGTGGGCGAGGCTGTGGTCGATGCGCGGCGGCAGAAGATAGACGTACTGCCCCCCGACCTCAACTACAGCAGCACCGAGTTCACAATCGAGACAGATGGGTCCGGAGGCGCGGCGATCAGGTTCGGCCTCGGCGCCATCAAGAACGTCGGCGTGCCAGCTGTAGGGCCGGTCATCGCAACACGGGAGTCCGGCGGCAGGTTCGCATCGCTCGAAGACTTCTGCGCCCGCATGGATTTCAAGGGCATGAACCGCCGGACCATCGAGAGCCTCATAAAGGTCGGCGCGCTGGACTGCTTTGAACTGCCGCGTGGAGCCCTGCTGGACGCAGCAGAACGCATCATCACCGCAGGCCAGCGACAGGCCAGACTGCGCGACTCTGGCCAGACGACCATGTTTGACCTCTTCGGCCAGTCCGTTCAGTCGCCCGCGCCTGAGATCAGGGTGGATGCTTCCATCAAAGAGCCGGAGCACGAACGGTCCATCTGGGAAAAGGAACTGCTCGGCGTCGAACTTACTCAGAGCGCCTTCACCCGAGACATGTACGCCCAGCCAGAGGGCGTGATCGTCTTCGGTTCGCTCCTGACTCCAGAGCGCGCCGGTGAGCGGGTTTCCGCTCTCGGACAGGTGGCCGCCATCCGGGAACTCTCAACACGCAAAGGTGACAGGTTCATCTCTGTGAACCTTGCCCTGCTGGACAGCCAGATAGAACTCGTCGTCTGGCCGGGCGTCCTGGAGACGACGGCCGACCTGTGGACGGCGGGCCGTTACGTTACGCTTACAGGACAGGTCAGAGAGCGTGACGGCCGCGTCTCAATCTCTGTTGAAACGGCACGCGAGTACGTCCTGCCGGATGCTCACGCCATGGAAACCACTGCCCCTGCCGCGCCGCCTGCAGTTCGCCCGTCTAATCCGACAACGAAGGCGCCCGTCAGCGCGTCAACAAAACAACCCACCCCGCACGTTCCATCTCCCACGGCAGCCTCCACTGCCCCGCGCATCAACAACCACCCGGCGGAAGGGCCATTGGTAAGCCTCGACAAGTCTGCTGGGAACGGCCACTCTTCGGTTCCTGTCCCACACGTTTTTCACCCGCCTGCGCCCGTCGCCGGCGATGACCCTTTGGAATTATCTTTGAATACATATCCTGCCACTGCGCAACACTCCACGCCGGTCCACTCCTCCGACCACGCATCAGTAGTCGAGTTTCTCCCTGCGGGCGGCATCGTCGTGCGCGTACGCGAGACGGGCCAGGCCACCGAGGACCGACACAGGTTCGAAGACCTCATACGCCTCCTGCTCGAGTTCCGCGGGACCCAGCCTGTCAGGCTTGAGGTGTCTACGAAGGGCCGCATCGTAAAGCTGGATCTGCCCTTCGTCTCTGTGAACCCGATCCCTGAATTGCACGCGCGCCTGGCCGACCTGCTGGGTACGGGCGGCGGGGCCGTGTCCGCGGCCAGCGCATCATAGCCAGCCACCGCCTTTCGCCCCGACGAAGTCGAGGGGCCCTGTCACTCCCCTCTCCATTCAGGGGACGGGTACCCGCGAAAGCGTGTCGCAGGGCGTGCGTCGCGATATGATTCGCCCTGCTGGCAATCCAGGACGCCGTGTGAATTCAGGCTTCTCCCTCACCCGGACCCGCGCCCATGGAACATCCGGCCGGGTTGGGAGCCCCGGACCCTGCTGATCCGTCGCAGTGAAATGACCCGGAGGAGTTAACCCATGCCGCAGTACCAGTTCCAGGACATCTTGAGCGACCCCGACGAACTGCGAACGATCATCGGGTCCCCTTCCGAAAACGCCGTCAAGAAACAACTACCGGCGCTGGACAAACACTGCCGGGACTTCATCTCGCGGTCGCCCTTCCTCCTCCTCGGCACTACGGGAGCAGGGGGACGCGGCGATGTTTCGCCGAAAGGCGACAGGCCAGGCTTCACGATGGTGTGTGACGACCGGACGCTGGTAATCCCTGATCGCCCCGGCAACCGCAGGGTTGACTCTCTGACAAACATTCTGGAAAACCCTAACGTGGGCGTGCTGTTCATGGTCCCGGGCATGGGCGAGACGTTGCGGGTGAACGGCACTGCGAAGATTGTGCGGGACTCCGATCTCCTCGAACGCATGGCGGTCAATGGCAAACGCCCTATCCTGGGAATAGCCGTTGAAGTGCACGAGGCCTACATCCACTGCGCGAAGGCGATCATCAGGTCATCGCTCTGGCAACCGGAAACGTGGCAGCCAGTTGGTGACTTCCCGACGCTCGGGCAGATGCTGCTCGACCAGACACGGCGGACGGACTGCACGGTCGAGGAGCTTGACGCTCAAGTGAAGGAGTCATACGCGCACAGGCTGTACTGACGGCGGTTGTGCGTCTTGTTCTGATGGACGTGATCTTGCCGGAAGGCACTGTCCTGTGACGCGACGACGCCCCGGACGAGGGCCCTTCCACTCTCCGCGCATCGGGCGGCGTCCGGGGCATCAGGCCAGGAACGACCGCGAGGAACTCGGCGTTCTCCGCGCATCACGCCGCTCCCCGGCATGCCCCGCGAGGCCGGACATGGGTGAATACCGCGAGAGGAGTCGCTCTTGAAGTGGACCGTGTTCGCCACTGCGCCGGACCAGATGACGGCGGAGATGTGGGTCGAACTCCTGCGCCATGACGGGATACGGTGCGAAATCAGGCCGGGCGACACCAGCCGCTTCATGGGTGTCGGGACTCTGCCGGTGAGGCTCGTCGCTCCAGAAGACCAGGCGGCCACGGCTAAAA
This sequence comes from Dehalococcoidia bacterium, assembly GCA_009693115.1. Taxonomy (GTDB): domain Bacteria; phylum Chloroflexota; class Dehalococcoidia; order Lucifugimonadales; family Lucifugimonadaceae; genus SHXW01. The sequence goes on from SHXW01000010.1 coordinate 45,899, forward strand.
CGGCGCTTGACCTGCTGTTGCAAAACACTGGCGCTGATGATTCCGGCGAATGACCGCAGATCTCTTCCGTAAAAGCACTGCGCGCCGCCAAGTCGAGGCGCTACGCGTGGACAATCTGGCGACTGGACCACGCCGCGGACTCCATGTTAAGCAGGCGCTGCTTCAGTGGCAGGCCCACCGACCCGCCAAAACCGTGCAGCCCGCCGTCCGAACCGACGACCCGGTGACAAGGCACCAGCAGCGGCACAGGGTTTCGGGCCATTGCCTGCCCTGCGCCGCGCGCCGCTCTCGGGCTCCCCGCTTCACCGGCCAGCCATGCATATGTGCGCGTCTCGCCCGGAGGGATCCCCCGGCAGGCCCGTCTCGCACGCTGGAAGAACTCCGGCCAGCCTGACATGTCCACCGGCACACTCGAAAGGTCAACCGGTTCACCGGCGCAGTAACGAATGATCAAGTCCCGCACACTTTTCAGGGCGGCTGGTTCATGCAAAGCGGGAGATGAGCCGCCAGACAGGCCTGCTGCGGATCTTGCCTCTTCCGGCGACGGCTCAGGCAGACTCGTCTGCCTGACACCCTGCTTCGAAGCGACGACGGCCACCCACCCGAGGGCGGTCTCAAAAACGTCGTACTTCAAGTCCGCGAGATGTGCGGTTGCAGCGAGCATGGGTGCCTCCGGTGCCTCGTACGGCGACTGAAATCCGCCGGACACACCAGAGATTCTATCGTCGCAGACACTTCATGGCCCACCACCCGTCACAGCCTCAGGCATTGCTGGTACTGGTCAGGCAAGGCACTTCCTGCATGCGCTCCGGACCCGGCGTTTCAGCGAGCGCGCCTGCGCCGCCCCGCCCGACTGGCCAGGCTCCCCAGCCTGTAAATGATCATGGAGCGCAGGACCCTGTTCCATGCCCAGCCGAGGGCGGAGGCATTGTCGCGGTCCGTCTGCCTCCGGGCATAGACAAGCCGCGCGTATTCGGACGATATGTGCAGGGCCTGCTCAGCGGCGCGCGGAGCCGCTGCACCCACAGCCAGGGCGAACTCGCCTGGCGTCTGGTCTTTGGAGCGCCGGATTCCAAAGAGCCACCCCGCCCTGACCATCTGTGTGTAGGAACGGGTCGCGGGATCCATGCCGCGGTGGGCTCCCCACCAGGCAGCGTAAGCGGCAAGCAAAAGAGCGCCGAAGGCTGCCAGACCGTACCAAACTCCGGGCGGAATACGGAACCGGGACGCTGCCCCTCCGGCCCCCGGCAGGCCCATGGCAGCGAGCGCCGCGCTCTGGGCTTCATCAATGTCCTGCTGTCTGAGCAGCATGTCTTCATCGAAGGCCCCGCCGCCTATGAGGCGGGTCAGGTCCAAGCCGGGCGACGTTGACACCTCCACGCCACGCGGGTCTATGCGGCGGCCCGGGGTGACCTCGATGTCTATCCAGCCGTATTCCGGAAAGTAAACTTGGCTCCACCCATGCCTGTCGCGGTCACGAACGATGAACGCCCCCTGATCCGGCACGTACTCGCCAGATGCCCACCCGGCAACCATGCGTGACGGGACTCCCACTGCCCTGAGCAACACAGTGGCGGCGGAGCCGTAGTACTGCGAGTAACCCTTGATGGCGCCAGCGTTGCATTCAGGGATTCTGGCAGGACAGGGTTCAGAGCGGGTCCCGAACAGAAAGTAGTCAACACCGTCAGCGTCCGGGGCCGGGCCTGCAATATCCTGGCTGTAAACCTGTGAACGCAGGAACCCCGCTATCGCGAGCGCCTTTTCGTAGGGCGTCTGGGCGTTGGCGGTTATTTCCTGGGCCATCGCCCGCACCCTCGGCGCAAGAGTCGCAGGGAGCTGAAGGTAGCGGTCAGTCACCCACGCCGGGTAGTTGGACCCGGCTGCGGCAAGGTCCTCGTCGTCAGCCAGCGAAATGTTGATCGTCACGTTGTACGAATCATTGGGGTCGATGTCTTCAGATAACTTCACACCCACCTGCTCGAATGGCGCGTCGCGCTCGAGGACGACCGAGGACGGAGCCTCCGTGTCAGCGTTGACGAGCAGGGTGGCGTGCAGTCCATCCGGCGTGATGGCGGCGAGCACCCGGTCAAGCTGCTGGGCGATGTCCTGCGGGACATTCGGGCTGGCGGTCCGGTCCCGGTATTCCAGCCGTATCTGCCGCGCCACCTGCCTCACGTCGGCAGGCAGCGCCTGGATACCCGTAGCCGGCCCGGCGAGCGAAATGACATAACGCGGCGGCTCCAGCACCTCGACCGAGACATCCCTGTCCATGGATACGACCGATCCCACGGGCAGGACGGTCGTTGTCTTGAAAAGTGGCTGAAAGCGCTGCTCAACACGCTCGCGAGACCTGTCAGAGGGGATCAGACCTGACGGCGCGTGCGCAGGGACGGTGTTCACAGTGCGCGGGCCTGCGAGCCAGCCCTGCGGCGCGTAGTACTGATAGACGCGCGCCGGGTAAAGCGTCGAATAGCGGGACGTGACCCACATGATGGGGTCGTCGGTCAGGTTGATGGGGCCATGAAACGCCAGAACGTCCCCCGGCGCGGTGAGCGGCAGCCTCTTGTCCCTGTTGTGCACCCCCGAAAGGAGCCTCGTCGCCGGCTCACGCAGGCCGTCTATCGGCTTGCGGAGGACCTTCCATTGCTCCGTGAGTTGCCCGGAGCGCACTTCGAAGACCGGTATCAGCGCGGCGACCGCCACGACGATGCCGCCGAGGATCAGGCCGTCACGCGCCGACTGCAAGCGGATACTCGCCGGGAACGACGTGCCTGCCTTCTGCCACAGCCTCGCCTTGCGGACGGCCATCAGGTGGGCAAAGAGCGCCACGGCCGCAAGGATGAACAGGAAGAACGTCTGCTCGTGCCTGCCCTGACGGTAGCTGAGGTCTGTCAGCAGGCCCATCCCGAGCAGGACCGCCGGCACCCATGGGTTGCGGAATTCGAACGTGACCCACGAGACGGTATAGGCGGATACCCATGTCACCGCGATCATCATCAGGGCGAACGGGACAGAGTCCGTGCTGATGCCGCCGGTTTTCGCCGCGTTGACCCACAGGAACATGCGCTCCCAGGCGTCCCGTGCACGCGTCGCGGGGTCGCCGCCGACGGCGGGGATGGACCCCTGCCACATGATGATGGCAAACCCGATCACCAGAAATGCGAAAGGCTGAGAGATGTACCAAGGGACCCGCGTGCGGGATACCCAGTAGGCGATTCCTCCCGCCATGAGGGCGGTGGGGACCAGTGACGGAAGGTCTCCCCAGCCGGACAGATGCACAGCCCACGAGACCGCAATGAGCATTGCGCCAAGCAGACCGGCGGTTATCCAGTCATCAAGGCTCGTGCCCTTGAGCCATGCGGCGGGCCTCCGCCACAGAGCGGAAGTATTCTGGCGCTGCTCCGCCCCGGCAATTTGGTCCGTGCCCCTCCGGGCGACCATGTCGCTCATATGGTGGCTGCTCCCGCCACGGGCGTCTTGGTGCGTTCCATCTCGTGCCTGATGGCGGTGAGGTCAGGGCGGGCCGAACGTCCACCTCCTCTGATCGGCGCGGATAGCACGGCGGCTATCGAGTCTCCCTTGCGGACCCGGTACGTCGTGACCCCACCCATGAGCAGGGAATGCACGGTGTTTTCATTCTGGGTGCCGCCAAAGGAGGCCCGGTTCAGGGCGACCGCAGTCACCCGGACGCCGCGGCGCTGCAGACCGGCGGCCGCCTTCGTCCACTCCTCGTCGCCGGAGCCGGTGATGACAACCAGAGAAGAACTCTGGCTGAACTCGCGCTCAAGTTCGGCCAGTATGTCGAGGAGCGGGATGTCGCCTGACGGGCGGCTCGCTGCGATGTGGCGCATGATCGCCTCCCGGTGCGCGGCGGACCTGTCGGGAGGGGCGATCAGCGACCGGCTGCCGTGGGCCGCGTAGCCAATTGGGAGGATGGTGCGGGCGTAGCGGTCAATGACGGAGGCGGCGATGGTTGCGCCGTACTCGTCAACGGACTCCTGCCCGTCCCCCGCCTGCGAGTCCCGGTGCTGGTCGAAGACGACCCACACATGCGAAGCTGCGCCGCGGTCGAACTGCTTGACAATCAGTTTGCCAGCGCGGGCGGTGGAGGGCCAGTGGATGCGGCTGACGGAGTCTCCCGGAACGTACTCGCGCACAGAGGACACATCTGTGCTCAGGATATTGGCCCGCAGCTGACGTGAGCTGTCACCTGCCTGGTGGATGGCAGGCGCGGCAAAGTCAGGGACGTGGATCACCCGCGGGTAGACCAGGAGTTTTTCCACTCCCTTGAATTCGATCTCGCGGGGGAAGAGGGCGAACGGATCCGACGCCCGCACTACAAGCGGCCCAATGTTGAACTCGCCGCGGCGACCAAGCTGCACGGAGGCTCGCATGCGGCTGAAGCCCACCATCACCCCGAGCGATGTGACGTGGCGGATGGTGAGTCCCGGGATGTCGGTCTTGTCTTCCACCTCTACGAAGGCCTTGGGCGCCCGTCCCGTGTTTTCGAGGACTATCTCCTCCTCCATCATGTCGCCCACGGAAAACGGGCCGCGAGGCCGGTTGACCTTCGCAGATATCTGGCTCGCGCCCACCTTCGACCAGATGTAGGAGATGACAAGGATCATCGCCAGGACATAGTTGAGCTTGACCATGAGGTCAAAGCCCGTCGCCGCGCCCGATATGAATGCGACAACCATGATGAAGATCACGGCGTACAGGACGGGGTGCCTGCGAAGGGCCCGGACCACACGCACACCCTGCCCGCCAGATGCCGTGGCCGGGCCGGACTGCCCGCCTGCCGGGCTTGATTTGGACCGGGGTTCCTGCATTGCCACGCGGTTGCGCACTCCGTCAAATGGCTGGCATGTGGCTGGACACAATCAATGCGGGCTTGCTGTCATGCCGTCTGGCCAGGTGTTCGAGGGCTGCTCTGCTCTCAGGCAGTTGCCGTTGCGGGCTGCCGCCCCCCGCCGCCACCGGGCACGGGCGTCTCCGCCAGCACCTCTTCGACGACCGACTCCTGGCTCACCCCCCTCATCCGGGCGGAGGGCGAGAGGAGCACGCGGTGGGCCATGACGGAGACGGCGATGCCCTTGATGTCATCAGGGACAACATAGTCCCGGCCTTGCAGCAGAGCGAATGCCTTGGCGCCCTTCATCAGGCTCAGCGAAGCGCGAGGAGACACACCCAGGGCTGCCTCACGGTGAGTGCGCGTGGCGTTCGCCATGTCCACTATGTACTGCTTGACCAGCGGGTCTATGTAGACGCGGTCGGCCAGGTCCTGGAGGTGGATGATGTCGGCGGGTTTGCAGGCAGCCCGTATCTGGTCTATGGGGTCGGTCTGCTCGCGGCGATCCAGGATGGCGATCTCCTCATCGCGCGTCGGGTATCCGAGCGAGATGCGCATGAAGAAACGGTCAAGCTGGGCCTCGGGCAAAGGGAAGGTGCCCTCGTACTCGATGGGATTCTGCGTCGCCAGGACCATGAATGGCTCCGGCAGCTTGTACGTGATGCCCTCGACAGTGACCTGTCGCTCGCCCATCGCTTCCAGGAGCGCTGACTGTGTCTTGGGCGTGGCCCGGTTGATCTCGTCGGCCAGCACTACCTGGGCGATTACGGGGCCGGCCCTGAACTCAAAGTTCTCTGTCTTCTGGTTGTATATGGAAACGCCCGTCACATCTGAGGGAAGCAGGTCAGGTGTGAACTGGAGGCGCCGAAACTCACACCCTGTGGTCACTGCGATGGACCGCGCGAGCATCGTTTTGCCAACGCCTGGCACGTCCTCGATGAGGATGTGGCCCTTGCTTATGAGGGCGACGAGAGAAAGTTCGATGACTCTGCGCTTGCCGACAATGACCGTGGAGATGTTGCCCACAAGGCTCTGGGTAAGGGCTCTGGGGTCAGATGCCTGCGTCATGTCCTGCTCCAGTGAATTGGCCTGTCACAGTCCCACCTCTGCCTGCAGGCGCCATCCGAGCGTGGAAAGCGATGAGGAAGAAGGCCCCGCCATTACCGAAAAGGTGTCTTGATCCCCATCTCCCCACAGGCTGACCGCCAATCGTGTCAGCATGATGTCTGGCCCGGAATACAGTGCATGCGCCAGCGCCTGTTGCCAGCGTCTGATATTGGTGGGCGCCTGATGTTGGTGGGCGATAGAGGGATCGAACCTCTGACCTTCTGTGTGTAAAACAGACGCTCTAACCAGCTGAGCTAATCGCCCGATGCAGTCTCCGGTCCCCGTGGCCCCGTCCGTCGTATCTTCCTCAGGGTTTAGTTGCGCACAGGATCACGCCGCGCCTCACAAGTCAGGCCCAGCCATGGTCCGGCGGCATCCGGGCCTTATCCTATCTGCCCGCAGCGCCTTCGGGAAGTGGGAGCGATTTACCGAGGACGGCAGGGGATGGCGCAAGGCCGGCGAGAAGTGCTGGAGAAAACCGAGGGCATGGGAGATGAACGCCCCGATCCATGTCTGCCCATCAGCAGGCCAGACTCGGCGTCCATGTTCATCTGCGGATCAGATGGTGGGGTGGCGCGCTTGGAGGGAATCGAACCCTCAGCCTCAGCCTTCGCAGGGCTGCGCTCTATCCGTTGAGCTACAAGCGCACCGTTGTTGACCTCCCCGTCCGCTCTGACTTTCCTGTTTCTCAGTGCGCTGCGAACGCACCTGGCGGGACGAGGGTGACTGAATGGGGTGTTTTCTGTGGTGGTGCCGAGGGAGAGACTCGAACTCTCATACCCGTAATGGGTACTACGCCCTGAACGTAGCGCGTCTACCGTTTCGCCACCTCGGCATCGGGATCCTCGCCGCAAATCAGTTTACATCGCCCCCAGTGCGGCCTCGAGGAGCGAGGTTGCGGGTTCGTCGCCTGCCCGGCCTGACGCCCCGCGATTGGGTGGTGGGCGGTACAGGGCTCGAACCTGTGACCTCGTCGGTGTGAACGACGCGCTCTAACCAGCTGAGCTAACCGCCCCTCATATTTCTTGCAGGCCCTGGCGCCTGCCTGTCCCGGCAGATTGGTGTGCGGCTGCTGGTGGCGACGACTGGATTCGAACCAGTGACCTAGCGCTTATGAAGCGCCCGCTCTTACCGCTGAGCTACGCCGCCCCCGCCTGCCTGGCCGCCCGGCGTTGCGCGCCGTGCAACTTCACATGGTAGAGACAGAGGCAGGTCAGGTCAACGAAACGTGGGGACATGCCGGTGGGTCGGTTGAAGATTGAAACGCCACCCGCCCCGCCCGGGTCTGAGTTCATTTCCGCATGTGTATCAACAGCCCGGCAGGGTCGGCCCATTCCTTCGGGACGCGGACGGCAAGGACCTTGCCGTCAACCGTGAGGTCGCCTTCACTTGAATAGAGAGAGGCATCGAGAAAGGTCTTGCGGCTGGAGACGAGTGTGACCCTGGCCCGGACGGTGACCGGGCCTTTGAGCGGAGTCGGCTTGCGGTAATTCACCTGCAATGACCCTGTGGCGTACCAGATCACCTCACCCTCGCCCACCTCCCTGCCCTCCCGGCGGTAGGCGTCGGCAATCGCGGTGCAGACGCTGTGGCAGTCTATTAACGCCGCCAGGATGCCGCCATTCACAATGTCCAACGGCATGGCTGAATGGTGCGGCTGCGGCTCGAAGCGGCAGACGGCTTCTTCGCCGTCCCAGTAGCTGTGGATGCGGAGGCCCTTGTCGTTCTCTGCCCCGCAGCCGAAGCAGTGGTTGCCGCGGAGCCTGTCCTGAAAGTAGAGCCGGTCACCTGTAGCCGTCATTCGATCCCCCATATAGCGCAGCGTGCCTTCAACCTCCCTCAGGCCGACCGGGGGTCAGCGGGTACCCGCGGAGCGGGTGCGGGCCGCAGCGGAGGGATCTGACGCTGCCTCCCGCAGTCCCTCATCCTGATCATAGCTTGCCGGGATCGGGTTCCGTGGCGTGGACAGGAGTGCCCAGCCTCCTCAGCGTTTGGAGCGGCGCCGCCAGCGGGAGCGGCGGTCCTTTGGTGACTTGCCGTTAGTGGGGGCGCCGGGAGCGCGGGCCCCTGCGAGGTCATCAGGACGTTCGGGCAGCGCCCACCCGCCCCCTTCTTCCTTGCCCCGCGTGGCCGGTTTGCGGGGTTTTATCTCGCCGGTCTGGCCGTCGGCGTGCGGGTCAGGGCGGATGCCCGGCACTTCCTTGAGATACATGCCGGTGGCCGAACCCTCTACGGACGCTATGAATTCCGGCGTGCCTTCTGCGACAAGGTTGCCGCCGCGCTCGCCCGCACCGGGGCCGAGGTCCACTATCCAGTCAGCATTCTTGATGAGGTCCAGGTGGTGCTCGATCAGCACGACGGTGTTGCCTGCGTCCACGAGCTTGTGCAGCACCTGCATGAGCTTTGCGCAGTCCTCGAACGACAGTCCGGTCGTGGGTTCGTCAAGTATGTAGAGCGTGCGCCCGGTTGACCGGCGCGATAGTTCCGAGGCCAGCTTGATGCGTTGCGCCTCGCCTCCTGAGAGCGTGGTGGCCGGCTGACCGAGGCGGATATAGCCCAGGCCCACGTCCTGCAGCGTGCTCAGCTTGTTGCGCAGCGACGGGATGTTCTCGAATATCTCCGCCGCTTCCGACACGGTCATGTCCAGCACTTCGGAGATGGACTTCCCCTTGAACTTGATCTCCATCGCCTCGCGGTTATAACGTGCGCCGCGGCAAACCTCGCACGGCACCGTCACATCCGGCAGGAACTGCATCTCTATCTGGACGTAGCCTGCCCCTGCGCAGGACTCGCACCTGCCGCCCTTCACGTTGAAGGAGAAGCGTCCCGGCCCGTAGCCGCGCGCCTTTGACTCGGGCATGGTGGCGAAGAGGTCCCGTATATGGGTGAACGCCGCCGTGTACGTGGCCGGATTCGAGCGCGGCGTCCGCCCGATGGGCGACTGGTCTATGTTGATGACCTTGTCTATCTGGTGCAGTCCCTCAACGGCGTCATGCTCACCCGGCCGGTCTTTGGCGTGGTAGAAGACCTGCGCCAGCTTCTTCTGAAGGACCTCGGTCACGAGCGTGCTCTTGCCGGAGCCGGATACGCCCGTGACGCAGACCAGACGTCCCAGCGGGAAGCGGATGTCAACATCGTTCAAGTTGTTGGCGCGCGCACCCCGGATGACGATTTCACTCCCGTTGCCGGACCGGCGTTCGCTGGGCAGTGGGATCTCTTTGCGGCCTGAGAGGTATGCGCCTGTGACCGATTCAGCAGACGCAAGGATCGTCTCAATGGGGCCTTCAGCCACTATCCTGCCGCCGTGCTCACCAGCGCCGGGCCCCATGTCAATGATGTGGTCCGCGGCCCGCATCACGGCCTCGTCATGCTCGACGATCAACACCGTGTTGCCGACGTCCCGGAGCGACTTCAGAGTGTCTATCAGGCGTGAGTTGTCGGCGGGGTGAAGGCCCACAGAAGGCTCGTCGCAGACGTAGAGCACGCCCATGAGGCCGGAACCGATCTGCGTCGCGAGCCGGATGCGCTGGCCCTCGCCGCCTGAAAGCGTCGACGCCGCGCGGTCGAGGGTCAGGTAGTCGAGGCCGACGCGGGACAGGAAGCCAAGCCGCGAGTCAATCTCCTTGAATATCTGAGCGGCTATGGCCTGCTCCCGGTCGGTGAGGGGCTCACTTGCCGCCTCGCCGCCCGGCCACTTGCCCATGCGGCAGGCGACCACCCACTGGACCGCCCTTTCGACGGACTGGCCGGTCACATCCATGATGCTCATGCCCACGACGGTGGCAGCCAGGGCCTCCGGCTTAAGCCGCAACCCTTTGCATGTGGCGCACGGACGCTGGGCCATGTACCGCTCAAGGTCCTCGCGGACAGACTCGGACTCTGTCTCCGAGTAGCGTTTTTCCAGGGAGGGGATCACGCCGTCGAACCTGGTGTCCCAGCGGTAAACCTTGCCCTTCTGCGTGGTGTGCACCACCTCGACGGAGCTGCCCCTGGTGCCATACAGGACGGCTTCCAGGTCGGCAGGGTCCATGTCCTTCACAGGCTCATCCATGGAGAAGCCACGGGAGCGCGCCAGGCCTTCCAGCGTCGAGGCGTACCAGGGCGACATTGCGCCGGCATCTGACCATGGGGCGATGGCGCCACCGGATAGCGAGCGTTCCCGGTCAGGCACCGCAAGGTCCGGGTCCACCTCCAGCCGGAAGCCCAGCCCGGTGCAGGTGGGGCAGGCGCCATAGGGTGTGTTAAACGAAAAGTTGCGCGGTTCCAGCTCTGCGATCGAGAGGTCGCAATGGATGCAGGCGAACTTCTCCGAGTAGAGGATGTCGTTCGGGTTAAGGGTCTTCGCCCCTGTCTTCTTCGCCTTTCCCGCCCTTGCCCCCGTGTCTTTCAGAGGGCCAACCTCGTCGTCATTCGCCGCTGCGGCATCTGCGACATTCCTCTTTCCCGTGACAGGCTTTCTGACACTCTTTCCACCACCAGAGGCGGTGGTCGAAGGCACCGCGGCCATGGCCCTGCTGCTGCGTGACACCGCTCCCGAATCGGCCTGCGGGACTATCGAGGCGACCACCGTCCCACCCGCCTGTTTCAAAGCCGTTTCTACCGACTCCGTGAGCCGGTTGCGGTCTGTATCGGAGCGGATGACGACGCGATCAACGACTATTTCGATGTCGTGCCATTTCTGCTTGTCCAACTTGATCTGCTCGGACAGGTCTTTCACATCGCCGTCCACGCGCACACGCACAAAGCCGTCGCGCTGGGCATTTTCCAAGATCCCGGCGTGCTCGCCCTTCATGTGAGTCACCACAGGCGCCAGAACCAAGAGCCTGGTGCCGTGCGGCAGCTTCATGATGGAGTCCACGATCTGCTGGACGGTCTGACGCTGCACCGGGCGGCCGCACTTCGGACAGTGGGGCCTGCCGGCGCGGGAGAAGAGCAGCCGGAGGTAGTCGTAGATCTCCGTGACGGTACCGACGGTTGAGCGCGGGTTTCTGGACACGCCCTTCTGGTCAATCGAGATTGCCGGTGAAAGGCCGTCTATGTGGTCAACGTCCGGCTTTTCCATCAGCCCCAGAAACTGCCGGGCGTAGGCAGAGAGGGACTCTACGTAGCGGCGCTGGCCCTCGGCGTAGATCGTGTCAAAGGCCAGGCTCGACTTGCCGGAGCCGGACACACCGGTGATAACGACGAGCCTGTCGCGCGGGATGTCCACGCTGACGTTCTTGAGGTTATGTTCGCGTGCGCCGACGACGCTGATGAAGGATTCTGGCATGGCGGAGGGGAGGTACGTCCAAGAGGGTGGCTGAACAAGGTGCCGCCCCCGTCAGGAGGGGCTGATGCAATGGTGCGAATGTCCGTCATCCTGAGTCCACCGACGTCCGCCCCGGCGGGTCGCCTGGACGAAGAACCACGTCATCAGCGTCCCTGTCCCGCCGGGATGGGGCGAGGCACTTACCCGGACCCAATCCTCTGACTACATGATGGCTCTTTGCCACTCTGAGTGCAGGCCCAGATCAGGACGATGACGCCCACCGGCGATCACGCGGGACTCTTCTCGCGCTGAACGCAGAATGACAAGGGATGTCTGGAACCCGGATTCTAGCAGCGGTGGCTGTTCACAGTGAGAAGCCTGTCAGCTTCTCCTCCGCCTCTGCCTGTCCACGAGGCCCAGCGCGGCCGCGTACACCGCCTCGGCGTCGATGTCGAAGTGCCGGTACAGGTCGGCACGCGACCCCGACTGGCCGTAGTGATCCACTCCCAGGTTGACCGATGGGCAGTCGAGCGCAGCGCCCAGGAACGACATGGCGTGCGGATGGCCGTCCTGCACTGTCACCACAGGCAGGCCAACCTCGTTGTCAGCGAGCAGCCCGGTCGGGTCAAACCTGCCCGTGCCCTGCGCGGCTCCCTCATCAGCTTCCGCAGCGCGCACTTTGCGGTAGAGCAGATCGGGACTTGTCACGCAGAACAGGTTGACGCCGATGCCCTCTTTTTCGAGCATCGGCACGGCGTTCAGGGCTTCGGGAAGCATCCACCCCACGGCAAACAGGTTGATCCCAGAGGGCAGGCCGGGCGCCGCAGAGCGGTAACGCCAGCACCCGCCGAGGACCGCCTGACGCAGATCATCAGGGACCGGGTCTGCGGTTTTGCCGCGACCCGCACCCTGACCCTCTCCCTCCCAGGGAGAGGGCATTTCGTGCTGGCCTGCCCCCTGCCGGGTAGAGGGCATTACAGGCTGGCTCTCTCCCTGCCGGGGAGAGGGCAATGCCTGCGGAAAGAGGCTCTGGTCAACGGGCTTGGTGCTCAGGCGCAGCAGATACGACTCGCCTTCGCCGCGGCCGATCTTCCGCACCGCGTCGAGCATGATCCATTCGATCTCCCGCGCAAAGCACGGCTCGTAGTACGTGATCCCCGGCAGGCTGATGCCCAGTTCCGGCGTGATCACGCCCTGGTGCATGCCTCCCTCCGAGGACAGCGTGACACCAGACGGCGTGGCGACAAGGATGAACCTGGACCCCATGTACAAGCCGCTGTTCAACTGGTCAAGCCCGCGGGCGACGAACGGGTCATAAACGGTGCCGAAGGGTATGAGGCGGCGGCCCGAATGCTCCTCGGCCAGGCCCATCTGCCCCAGGAGAAGCAGCATGTTGCCCTCGGTCAGGCCAAGTTCGATGTGCCTCCCGCCTGGGCTGTAAACCCACTTCAGCGTGCGAAGGGCGAAGCCCAGGAAGTCCGGCAGATCGTTGTACGACCAGACGCCGGCGCGGTTGATCCACGTCGCCAGGCCCGTGGACGTGGCAACATCCGCCGAGACCGTGACGATGCGTTGCGAAGGCTCAGGCGATGTGCGGTCGAGTTCGACAAGCATGCGCCCGAAGGCGTCCTGCGAAGAGCAGTGCGCCGGGAAGTTGAGGTTCGTATCTGCGAAGGTAAGCGCGGGTTCCATGGCTGCCCGCCCCGAAGCGCCGGGGTGCGAGCCGCTGCGCTTGCCGGCGCCTCCGCCGTTGACATCTCCAGGCGGGACAGCAGATTTCAGCCGTTCCGCCGCCGCATGGATATATTCGGCCTCCGGCGACCCCTGCTTGAACAAGGTCCAGGGGTGCCCGGCGTCCATGCCCATTGCCGACGCCAGTTGCTGGAACTGCTCGTTTGTCAGGAGCGCGGCGTGGTTCCGCGGGTCGGCTGCGCTCTGCAGGCCCCATCCCTTGACCGTATATGCGAACACGACCGCGGGGCCGGGTGAACTGGCAGCCTCGCGATAGTGCCGGACAAGCGCTCCCACGTCGTGTCCGCCAAGGTTGGCGATGCGGTTGTGAAGGCCGGCGTCATCCACCTCATCGATGCAGCGCGCCAGGTCACGCCGCAGGGACCCGGCGCCGTCCAGCAGCTTCTGCCGCACCGTGTCCGTGGGAGCAACGAGGATGCTCTGATACTCCTCGTTGGGCATGTCATCTATGCGGCGGCGCAGGGCATGGCCGCCGGGGCGCTCCATGAGCTCGGTCAGGGAGTCGCCGTACTTAACGACATGGATGGACCAGCCGTTGACCTCGAACATCTCCTTGAACCGCTGGACGCGGATGCCAGGGACGACCCGGTCCAGGCTCTGCCGGTTCAGGTCAACGATCCACACGCAGCGCGATAGCCCGTCCAGCGCAGGCTCGGCCACCGCCTCCCAGACCGAACCCTGGTCAAGCTCGGCATCACCGATGTGCGCGAAGAACCGGCCCGACGTGGGGTTCAGGTTATGCGTCCCCAGATAGTCCCGCACAAGCGCAGCAAAGGCCGCAGAAGGCCCCGCCATGCCGACCGACCCGGTCGAAAAATCAACGCTTTCGGGATCCTTCGTCCGGCTCGGATATGCCTGCAGGCCACCGAACGCCCGGAACTTCTCCATGTACGCCTCGGGCAGGTTGCCGAGCAGGTACTGGATGGCGTGGAACACTGGCGACGCGTGCGGCTTGACGGCCACGCGGTCGCCGGGCTGGAGCGTCTCGAAGTAGAGCGCGCTCAACAGCGCCGCAGAAGAGGCCGAGGACGCTTGATGGCCTCCGACCTTGCCCCCGTCCGGGTTGGGCCTGACGTTGTTGGCCCAGTGAACCATCGCAGCCGACAGCCACAGGACGCGGTCACTGACGCTCTGACGCACCGCCTGAAGGTGGTCGAGCGCCGGCCCGTGCAACGGACGTGAGAAGGGTTCGCGTGTTATAGCCATCTTCGCCCTCTATCAGACGGTGACATCCGCCTGCATGGAACAGACCGGCGCACCGCGGGAGCGGTTGCAATGATGGCGGTACGCCGCCCGGCGCACAAGGGCCGGGACGCACGAGTCTCGCACACACAGCCCATCCCATCTCCTATTGGGAGATGGGATGGGCTGGATCTGGTGTCGCGCTCTACCGGCTGGCAGGCGGAGCTGTGTTCGCGTCGGCCGACGGCGTTAACGCCCGGAGCGCACGCGCTGCACGCGCCCTGCGTTCCCTTCGCAACAGCACCCACCCGATGCCCACCGCGGCAAGCCACAACGGACTCAACACGGCCAGCCAGATGCCAGCCACCAGAAGCCCCTGACCTGCTGCAGAGAGCGTGCGCACGGCGTCGCGGCCGGTGTCCGATGCGCTCCAGCCGCCTATCACCCACGCCTCTCCCTCAATCACGCTCACCTGCACCCTGCCCTGCGCCCCTGCTGTGCCGGCATGGCTCTTTCCCTTGAGGGTGAGCACCGCGGTGTAAGGCGCTGGCCGGTGGTTCGGGTACACGTGCGCCGTCTTGACAGCCGTCACGCCCGCTGCGAGCACGCCTGTCTCAGACGCAGACCCATCGCCGAATTCCCATGTGTACTCCAGGCTGTCGAGGGCCTCCGGGCGGGTGAAGGCCGCCTCAAGCTCGACGATCTTTCCCTCTTCTGTCACCAGCGGCGAACTGACGAAGAGCTCGATGACCGGGATGCGCCCCACCGTGGCAATGAGCGTGTCCGTGCCCTCGATTACCCCTGCGCCGCCTGTGCCTGTGACCTTTACGGTCACGATGTATGGGGAATTGGCATCGTCGTAATAGTTGTAGCTGACAGGAGCCGAGACCCTGTCGCCGCTCCCGGCCCTCGGTGCGGTGCGCGTCACGGTGACCGGGCCCGAGCCATCTCCGAAGTCCCACGTGACCTGCCAGGAGTCAATCTCCGGCACGTCCGGGAAGACTGCCTTGAACTGGACCCGGTCGCCCACACCCACGGCCACGTCCTGCCCGGCGTCTACCGCGATGGGACGGGACGCGGCGGTGAGCGTGATGTTGATGAGGGAGAAGGCCGCGCTCTGCGACAGGAAGTTCGTCCTGCCCTCGAGGTTCTCGATCTGGCCGGTCACTTTGCTGATCTCGGCCTGGACCCTGATGGCGTCCTCGATCTTCTCCGCCTTGAGGAAGAGCGCCCGCAGCGCACCCTCCTGGGCGCGCAGGTTCTTCAGCGCAGACTGGTTGTCAACGAACTCCTCGGTGAAGTCACGGCTTGTAGAGCTTTCAAACGCTGGTTCCACAGACATGCGCCGCAACTCTTCGGCCACACTGTCCACCCGCCCCGCCGGGACGCGAACCGAAATGGCGCCGTTGCGGGGCGAGGTCACGGCAGAAGAGACAACCCAGCCGCCTGACGCCCCGGCAAGCCTGGAGATGGACTCCACCGCAGCCTGAACGCCCGAGACTGTGAGGCGCATGTCAACCGTGCGGATTATTACGCGGTCCTGTGCCGCTCCGGCTATCGCCTGATCCAGGGCTGACGCTGCTCCGATCTTCCCGTCGCTTGTCACGGCGCCTGGCAATGCGGGAGTGAACAGGTTCTTGCCCAGGGAGCCGCTGATTGGCGATATGAACTTTTCTGTCCGTGCGACCGCCGTTGCGGCAAGCGCGGGCGCGTTTGTCGGACGGGGAACGGCCCCAGAGCCAGACCTGTGCTCATCCGGCCTCGTGTTCAGATGGGAACCTTTCTCCGCTCCCGCGCACCCCACGACAACCGCAGCGGTAAGTGACAGCCCCGCAAACAGGGCCAGTGCCATGCATCTCATCGCGGCCTCCAATACCTTTTCTGTGTTCTGGCGTGTGTCTGATTTGTGACCCTTATTCCTTCCAGACGGCTTTGACGGGCGATTTGTTCCCGCGACCGGGCCGCGGTGGGTTAGAGTGCTGCTATTCGCCGGGCCGCGACTTTAAGATCCACTGGTGGCACATATGGGCGCCCGGTATAGCCGGACGCGGGAGAGGGGCACAGCACAAACCGGGCTGGCGATGTCTTGGACGGCAACAGGTAATTCAGTTGGACTTCTGAGGCAAGACCCGGCCTCAGAGCGGATAAAGGAATCACACCCTGGCGCAGTTTGAATCAGTGAAGGCGCTCGCGTTCGATGTCTTTGGCACCGTTCTGGATCTGGGCGCGGGCCTCACTCCCCCTCTCGCCCGGTTCCTTCAAGAGAAGGGGACTCGCAAATCCGCCACGCAACTTTGGGCGCAGTGGCGCCACCGCCAGCGTCTGGAGCAGTACCAGGACACGCTGCTCATGCTCGGACACAGCGGATACCTTGAGGCGGCGCGGCGCGCCCTCGTGTACACGCTAAGGATGAACAGGGTGGAGGCTTCGCCAGCCGAGGTGCACCAGCTGATGGAGTCCTGGAAGGACCTGCTGCCGTACGCGGATGTAACCGAAGGCCTCAACCGCCTGAAGGGCCGCTATAGGATCGTCGCCCTTTCGAACGGGGACGCGTGGTTCCTGGACCACCTTGTCCACAACAGGATCAGGTTCGACTTCGACACCGTGATTTCGGTTGACAGTGTGGGAGTGTTCAAACCCCACCCTGCCGTGTACCGGCGCGCCGCTGCCGTCATGGCACTGGAGCCGCACGAGGTGATGATGGTGTCGTCGAACTCGTTCGACGTCATGGGAGCGCGTGCATGCGCCATGCGCGGCGCGTTCGTGAACCGCGAGGATCTGCCATTCGAGGACACCCGCTACCAGCCTGACATTACCGTGCGGGACTTTTCCGAACTCGCGGACGCGCTGACCTAGAAACGGTCCCAACTCCGTTCTCCCGGCGGGAGGGGGAGTGACGCAGGCCGCGGTGAACTCGTTTAGAAAATCAGGACCGCAGCCCGGCGGCGTAGCGCGCTCGGACATCCCGACGGCGTCCGGGGCCGTCACTCCGGCGTTTGCTCCGGCCCCCCGCACGGACACAAAACACTGGCCGAGGCATGTGCTGCCGGAAATGCCGGACCATGCAGAACCCGTGAAACCGGCACTGCTCTGCCACCCCGGGGCCTACCCGCCCTTGTCCACCTTCAACGTGTACTTCGCTGACCCCGCTACTCCCGCCGTGATTGGGCTGACGATGACGGCCAGCTTTTCATCCGGGGCCAGTCCCGAGACCGTGAACGCCCCTGACCCATCGACTTTGACTGGCATCTGGGACACCGACGCTGGCCCGTTCCCAGGGATACGGATGATCTGGACCAGATAGTCCTGCGGTATGCGGTCGTTGACCCGCGCAAATCCCTCGGCTGTCCAATCGCCGGGTGTCTCGGCATCGTCCGCCCAACCGGTTTCGGGGACGGCGAAATCATCCAGGCACATGCCCCGCCCATGCACTGCGTCGTCCGTGATGTATTCGAACCTGACCAGCGCCTCCCTGCCGACGTATGCCGAAAGGTCAACGGCCTCGCGCACCCAATCGCCGAGGCCGCTGTTTGCGGACGGCCTGCTCACCCCGGTATAGCCAGGGCCGTAGGAGTTCCCGTTCGGGTTGTCCTCTGTCGTAGTGCTGCCTGGAAGCGGCGTCCACGTCGAGCCGCCGTCGGTCGAGACCTCCACATACCCGTAGTCCCAATCCTCCTCGATGTCGTGCCAGACCGAGAACTTTAGCGACGCCGGCGAACCCGCCTTGAGCGAGCGCAGGTCCACTTTGCGCGTGAGGGTCGTGTCTATCGAGTCGCCTGCGTTGCCCCACCAGCAGGAACTGCCGCTCGCAGGCCGGACAGGGAACAGCACGGCCACCGGGTCACCCTGGAACTCAAGCCGGACCTCCTGCGACCCCAATGACACCGCAAAGTAGTTCGCTCCGAGGGGGGGCAGTGACTCCTCGATGACCGTGGGCGTGAGCACAAATTTGGTTGCGAGGCGCACGCCGGAGTGCAGGTCACGGCGCAGGTAGCTGTAGCGGCCGGAGGCATCATCCAGATAGTTGGCAACGAGCCAGTCCCGGAAGATATCCAGGGCGCGCTCTGCATAGCCGGCCCGCTCCAGGTAACGGTTGACTGAGTCCAGGCCGTCCGCCTGCTCAGCGACTATCGCTCCCGCCGCGGCCTCTCCGCCGTAGTGGTCGGTCAGATATTCAAGGAAAAGGACGGCCGCGCCGTAGTTCGGGCCGGTGTCTGCAATGTTCCCTGCCCACTCCGTCAGCGAGGTGGCCGGGTAACGCAGAAAGGCGGCCGGGGTCGAGATCCTGTAGCCCGCGATCTCCGCCGCCAGTTCGGCCATCCCCTCATTAATCCATGTGTCCTCGCCATGGTCTGCGTTCCAGTGCGAGGCGTGCTGCAGCTCGTGCGCCAGAGTGGCGAGGTAGTTCCGCGTACCGAACGGCACGTTGCTGGACATGTAGATGACCTCGCGTTCGTTCGACTGTTTCTGAATCGCGCGCGGGTACGAATCTGCGCCGCTGAAATACCCGGCGACCCCGGAACGGACACGCGCGTGGACGATCAGCAGGTGCGGGTCCCCATCTATGCCCGGGGTCCAGATTGGACCGAATGTCCCGGTGACCCTCGGCCAGATGACGCTCTCGAACGCCAGCACAACGTCGTCAAGGTCTTTCTGGGCAACTTCAATGCCCTCTCCGAATAACCAGTAGGCGTTGTCGCTGACGCGAACGACGACCTCGGTCACCTGCGTGCTGCCGTTGTCCTGGTTGATCCACATCCGCATGGCGTCACCAACCTTGAGCCGCGGCGGTGGAGGGTCAGTGAACCTTGACGGCGTCGTCTCCGTCTTCAGGATCAGGCGGCGCCCAAGTTCATAGACGTCCCTGGCGGGTGGGAGGGGGATTTCCTGCCGCCGGACGACAGGGTCTCTGGGCGCCTCGATCGCAGGCTGGCCCGCTGGCCGCGGGGTCGGCGTGGCGGTGGGAGGCCGCGATGTCGGAAAGGGGACCTGTGAAGGGACGGGACCGCCGACGGCGGATGCCGCGGTCGCCACCGGTTCAGGAGTAGCCGTGGTGACCTGGACGGTCTCCCCCGGAGAGGGAGTAACGAGCGGCGCGGGCGCAAGCCTGTCGCCTGTGCAGGCCCCGGTAATGAGGAATGCCACCGCGACATACGCAGCAAGGAGCCAGCGTTTCAGACTGCATCTGACAAGGAAATGGAGATGGGAAGGAATCAAGGCGTCCATGGCTGCATACTGCCCGTCCCCGGCGGCAACACGGCGCGCCCGTGTCAGTTGAATTCGTTCATGGCAGATTCGATGCCATCCCGGACTATCGCGGCCGCGGCGTCTGCGGCCCGCTTCACCGCCTGGTCAACAAGGGCGCGGTCTGACTTCGAAAGCTCACCCAGGACGTGGTCTACTTGTTTTTCGCGCGACGGTGGACGCCCGACGCCGATGCGGACGCGGACAAACTCTTCCGTCCCGACCGCCGCGACTATGGACTTCATGCCGTTGTGGCCGCCGGGGCTGCCCCTCCTGCGGATGCGTACTTCGCCCGGCTCCAAATTGATCTCGTCCAGTATGACGATCAGCCTTCCAGGCGAGGAGCGGAACTTTTCGATGGCCCAACGGACAGCCGACCCGCTGTCGTTCACATATGTACGCGGGGCCACGATCCCCACGGACTGCCCCTCCATGTGCGCCTCAGCAGTTCGGGCGCGCCGGTCGGTGCGCTCCAGCTTCGTCCTGGCGCGGCGCGCAAGCTCCTCGACACACCAGATGCCTACGTTGTGGCGGGTGCTTTCGTATTCCGGGCCAGGGTTGCCCAGGCCGACGATGACCCACGGACCGACTCCCGACCCTTCTCCCACCGTCTCATCTGCAGGTTTCCGGCGCGGGAACAGGCGGTCCATGAGGGCCCCAACGTCCGCTGTCACCACTCCACCGCCTGTCGCAGACCGGCAGTGGCGCCGATACTTGCCGGAACACCGGCCGGAGGCGCCCGTCGCAGACCGGCAGGAGCGCCGCTATTTGCAGGTACGCCGGCCAGAGGGAACATTCCCCTCGTGGCAACGAGCTTCATCAGCCGTGTCATATCTTCACACCGCTCATCTGATCATCTGACAGGAACTTCTGCACCACCGCTCCGCTCAATTTCGCGTTGCACGCTGACAGGGTGGCGCTGCTTCCGTTCATGGACCTTTCCAGCCGGATCACCCGTGCGCGCGACGCACCGTCCACAGTAAGGCTTTGCAGCGAGGCCGTGCCTGTTTTCAGGCCATTCGCGTGCGCGCCTGGAAAACCTCTCCCAAACGAACAGCGGGCGACACGTCCGGGCATCAACGGAACACCGGGCGATCTATGGGAAGGGCCATGCCGGGCGGTGCG
>SHXW01000011.1 GCA_009693115.1 Dehalococcoidia bacterium
TGGGGATTCTTGCACAAAACGGGGGGCTTTACCATGCCCCCCCCCGTTTGCCGGAGGTTTGCCCCGATGCGAAAGCGTGGCCGAGGTCGTGCGGCGACCCTGTCCGGCGCACCTGGCCGGGTGTGTACCGTGAAGCGGCGGCTTCGTCGAAGGGCTGCTACCCCTCTTGCAGCCACCTTGCCGCGTCCTTCGCGTGGTACGTGATGATCAGGTCCGCGCCGGCGCGCTTGATGCCGGTCAGGACCTCCATCGCAACGCGGCGTTCGTCCAGCCACCCGTTCGCAGCCGCAGCCTTGAGCATCGAATATTCCCCACTCACGTTGTAGGCGGCGAGGGGAGTGTCAAAGCGCCTGCGGGCATGTGCTATCACGTCCAGATAGGCTAGGGCAGGCTTCACCATGATCATGTCCGCGCCTTCTGCCAGGTCCGCCTCGATCTCACGCATGGCCTCGCGCATGTTCGGCGGGTCCATCTGGTAGGCGCGGCGGTCACCGAACTGGGGCGCAGAGTCGGCCGCCACCCGGAATGGCCCGAAGAACCCGGACGCGTACTTGGCCGAATAGCCCATGACCGGGACGTTGTGGTGCCCGGACTGATCGAGTCCGGAACGGATGGCTGCGACCTGGCCGTCCATCATGGCTGACGGTGCGACGATGTCCGCTCCTGCCTGCGCGTGCGATATGGCGGTGGCCGCGAGCAGGGGCAGCGTGGCGTCGTTGTCCACGGTGCCGTCGCTCCGGACTATGCCGCAGTGCCCGTGGTCCGTGTATTCGCACAGGCAGACATCGGTGATGACGACCATCGCCGGGACGGCGCGCTTTATCGCGGCCACGGCGCGCTGCACGGCCTCGCCGCCGTCATACGCGCCCCTGCCGAGCGCGTCCTTGCGCTCCGGAAGGCCGAAGAGCAACACGGACGGTATACCGAGCGCGGCGACCTCTTTCGCCTCCTTCACGGACTCGTCAACGGACAGTTGGAAGCAACCCGGCATGGGCGCGATGGGCCTGCGTATGCGCCGTCCGCCAGTGATAAAGAGCGGGTAAATGAAATCAGCGGGAGAAAGGCGCGTCTCCGCCATCATCCGGCGCAAACCAGCGGAAGACCGCAGCCGGCGGAGGCGGGTGAAACCGGGAGGCCCCGGAGGATCTCCAAGTGTTTTTGCATCGCCTTCGCCCGCTCGTTGCGCGTTCATGTCTTTGGCCCTTCCTTCACCATTTCCACGACCGAACCGACGAGCCCTTCGATGCTCTGCTCGCCTGCCACCGCATCAACTCTGATCCCCAGTTCGCGCGCCGTCTCAGCCGTTACCGGCCCCATGCACGCGACCAGCGTCCCATTTATCAGGCGGGCCGCGTCGGCGCCGAGCAGTCCGGCGAGGTTGTTCACTGCGGACGAACTTGAAAACGTGGTCACATCTATGCCGCCGTTTTGCGGCATGAACACTGCCCGCGCCTCGTCAGGGGAGGCATCCGGCACGCGGGTCTCATAGGCGACAATTTCGTCCACGTCCGCTCCCATGCCGCGCAGCCCGTCAGGCAGCGTGTCCCTGCCGATGCTCGATTTGAAATGTGCGACGCGCCCGCCGTTGAACCCTCGTTTCCGAAAAGAGTCGACGACGGCCTCTGCCAGATAATCATCGGGCACGATGTCGGTCCGGATGCCCATGCCTGCCAGCGCCTGCGCGGTCGCCGGGCCCACGGCGGCGAACTTCACGCCGCCCAATGACCGCGCGTCCAGTCCGAGCGCGTTCAACCTGACCTGAAAACCGGTAACACCGTTGGGGCTCGTGAACGTGGCCCAGTCGTAACCCATTCCTGACGCAGAGTTATGCCGGACTAGCCGCCAGATGACGGCATCAATGGGAGCAGTGTCTGACAGCGGGACGACGGAGATGGCGGGGAACTCAACGCACTCTGCGCCTGCCTCCTCCAGCATCGCCGCGAGTCTGCTGGGCTGCGAACGAGCCCTGGTCACAAGCACGCGCTTGCCGGAGAGGGGGCGTCTGTCGAACCACGCGAGCTGGTCGCGCAGGCTGGCGACTTCACCGACGATGACCACCGCGGGGGAGCCGAGCCCGGCCTTCTGTGCGACCGCGGCGATGTCTGAAATGGTGCCCGTCACGACCTTCTGGCCGGGGACGGTGCCCCACTGGACTACCGCAGCCGGTCTGTCTCCGGGGACGCCGTGTGAAATTAGAGCGCCGGTGATCTTCTCCAGCGTTTCCCACCCCATGAGGATGACGAGCGTGCCCGGTGTATTCGCCACCGCTTTCCATTCAACACCGGCCTCGTGGTGCGACGCCTCCTCGCTGCCTGTGACGAAGGTGACGGCCGCGGCCTTTCCGCGGTGCGTCACGGGGATGCCGGCGTAGGCAGGGGCAGCGATGGCTGATGTCACGCCCGGTACGACTTCCCATGGCACTCCGGCCTCGGCGCAGGCGAGAGCCTCTTCGCCGCCCCTGCCGAAGACGAACGGATCGCCGCCCTTCAGCCTGCACACACGTTTGCCCTGCCGCGCGTATTCCACGAGGAGGGCGTTCAACTCTTCCTGAGAGAACCTGTACGTGGCGCGGCCCTTGCCTGCGTCCACAAGCTCTGCGCCGGGTTTCGCATGTCCGAGCAGTTTGGAGTTTGCCAATCGGTCATGGATGATCACGTCCGCCTCTTTCAGGCGGGCGAGGCCCTTGAGCGTGATCAGTCCGGGGTCGCCTGGTCCCGCCCCCACTAGAGAGACGAGTCCAGGTTCAGTCATCGCGTTCTCCATCAACCGGTGGTTCGCCGCCAGAGAGGAGCGCCGCCGCGCCTTGTCGCAGGAGTGCCCTTGCTGCGTTGCGGCCGATCGCCGCCGCCTGCGACGCGTCACCCTCTGCCGTGTGGCGCAGCACGTGCGTGCCGTCGGGGCCGGACGCATAGGCGTTGAGGGTCAGACGCCGGCCCTCGACCGTGGCGTGGGCGGCGATGGGAGCCGAGCACCCGCCACCCATGGCGTGCAGGAATGCCCGCTCTGCTTCCACGGCCTGACGCGAAGATCTGTGCTCGAGCGCACGGGTCAGCCGTGAAGTGGCCGTGTCGTCTTCCCGGATCTCTATTGCCAGAGCGCCCTGACCCACTGCAGGCACGAACACAGCCGGGTCTAGCATCTCGCTGATATCAGCCGACAGCCCGAGGCGCGCCAGTCCCGCCGCGGCGAGGATGATCGCATCCGGCCCGCCTGCCGCCCGCAGTGTCACCAGACGCGTATCCACGTTGCCGCGGAGCGGCTCCACGATAAGGTCGGAACGATGAGAGAGCAGCATGGCCTTGCGGCGGGCGCTCCCGGTTGCGACGCGCGCTGCATGGGCCAGCCCGTTCAGCCCGCGGGAGTGCCGGCTGACCAGGGCGTCGCGCGGGTCTTCGCGCTCGAGGACAGCTGCGATCTTGAACTGGCCTGCGAGCGCGGTGGGCAGGTCCTTCGCGCTGTGGACAGCCATGTCGATGCGCCCTGCGCCTAGAGCGGCCTCCAGTTCCTTGACCCAGACCCCGACGCCTATCGCGGCCACCGGTGAGGAGCGGTCTTTGTCTCCCTTTGTGGTGATGGGCACCACTTCGAACTCTATTACCGGGTGCGCGGCCTTGAGTGCACCGAGGACGATTTGGGTCTGAGCGAGGGCGAGCCTGCTCGATCGCGTGCCGACCCTGACCAAATTGCGAAACGATTTCATATATGGAGTCTAATGCACCGGGTAGGCGGGTGAATGGGATGAGGGGCGCAACCGCCCGGTCAGAGGAAGGAATTCGAGGTCATGCTGCGAACAGTGGATGAACTGCCCGTGAGATGCCCAAACCAGATCAACGTGCCATTTTCGGGTGAATGACGTTTGCGCCCGGCGCATTCGTCATACGTGCTTCTGGCACCGTCCGAACGGGGCGCAGTCCTGGCAGTGGCGCGCCGTGAGGGCAGCGGCCACCTCCTTCTGCGCCTGCACGGGCTTCGTCTCAGCAAGGGTCAGCCATTGTTCCGTCATTAGTTCCTGCCACACATCTGGACATACGACAACCTTCTGCGACCTGATGTCCCGGCGCGCTGCCGCCAGCACCGGGCCAACGCCCGCCCACCTCATGCACCGGCAGGCCGGAGAGGACATTTCCTCGCGCAGTCTGCGGGCCAGCGCCGGGCTGGCGCCTCCCGTCGAGACCGCCACCGTCACATCTTTGCGCTGTACAACCGCCGGGGCGATGAAGGTGCAGAGGTGCGGCACGTCCATGACGTTCAGGACGACGTTGCGTTCACGCGCTTCGCTGAAGACGAGTTCGTTCCTGTCGGGGTCTGTCGTGTCGGCCACTATGGCGAGCCACACACCTTCGAGATCGCCTTTGCGGTAGGCCCGCTTCCTCCAGACGACTTTCCCTGCTGCTGCCAGGGCCTTCAGGCCGTCTGTCGCATGCGACGCCGGAGCGTGGAACATTACGTCTGCGCCGCATTCGAGCAGGTAATTGACCTTGCGTTCGGCTTCGCTGTTGCCGCCAAAGACGGCACACCGACGGCCCTGAACGTCGAGGTACACCGGGTAATAGCGAGGCATTTGACCTCCAGGTTCGGGCGGTTGGTTCAGCAAACGGATCGGGGAGCGTTGACCTTGCGCCCGTCCACCCAGGCCTGCAACGCCTGGCGCGAAGAGTAAAGCGGCCTCCACCCCAATTCTGCCTTGGCCTTATCTGTGGAGGCCAGCCATGGGTGCTTGATGAAGTCCAGCCCGCACGCAGGCGACTGACTCTGGAGCCTTGCACGCCATGTCATGTTGACCGCGCCTGTCAAAAGCGGCCCCGGCACCGGCAGCAACCGGGCGCCGGACGCCTTCGCCACATCGCGCCACCTGACAGTGCCATCCCCGGCGATGTTGTAAACCCCACGCGCCCGGCTCGCCAGCGCAGCTTCAACGGCACTTACGTAATCATCAACGTGGAGGAACTGCATCTCCGGGTTGAAGCCCAGCGGGGCGGGCAGGAGCCGTCTGCCGAGCGCCTGGGCGATGAAATTATCCGCTCCCGCAGCCATTACCACGCAGCCACGCAGCACGGAGACCGCGCAGCCCGGGTTCTCTTCCGAGAACCTGAACAGCAGCTTCTCCGCCGCCACCTTCTGTTCCGAATACTGGAACCCTTTGACCGGGTTGACGGGGGTGGTCTCGCCGAACGGGCGCACAAACCCTTTGTGTGCGCCATATGTGGTAGTGCTGCTCAGGTAAATGACCTGACGGACGCCAGCCGCGGCGCAGGCTTTAAGAAGCGACTCTGTCGCTCCCACGTTCACCTGC
This sequence comes from Dehalococcoidia bacterium, assembly GCA_009693115.1. Classification (GTDB taxonomy): domain Bacteria; phylum Chloroflexota; class Dehalococcoidia; order Lucifugimonadales; family Lucifugimonadaceae; genus SHXW01. Next base: position 5,294 of record SHXW01000011.1, read on the forward strand.
CAGGCAAATGCACCGTCGCGGCTGCTCTTGAGCAGGTAGGCGAGGTGGATGACCGCTTCGATGCCATACCCGGCCAGGACATCGCCAAGCGGCTCCCGGACGTCCCGCATAACGGAGACGACGCGCTGTGTGCCGTTCCCATGCACGCTTGGGAGCAGGTCTATGGCCGCGATCAGTTCCGTGGAAGGAAGTGCTGCGAGTCGCCGCAGCGCGGCCTGTCCCAGGAACCCGGCGGAACCTGTGATGGCTATGCGCCGCGGCAGGGGACGACCGTCCTGTGCTGATGGGGCCAACGTGTTTCCGGGCCGGGTTTCGTCAACCACTCTTCACCTCGTCAGTGAAGTCAAATCCGATCTTGCCGAATCCCGGCACGACGAAGGCCATCCAAACCTTGTGCACTCCGGAGGATAGAGTTTCGCCGTGGACCGAAATGACAATGTCCCTGTTCATGGCAAGGGTGAAGGTGTTCTTCTCATCCACCTGGTCAAACCGGGTCTGCCTGCCATCAATCTCAAACGATGAATCGGCCAGAGGGATGTCCCGACCATCGAGGGAGAGCGGCACCATCACCCTGGCGTACCCGGAGCCGAGGGAATTCTTCAGTTTGAACCGCCAACCGCCCTCAAAGTTTTCCAGGCTGGCTTTAACGTACAGACGCCTGAGGATGAATGCAGGTACTCCGGGCATCAGAATCCCCTTCTTCGATCAGTCCTTCAAGCCCGAACGCATCAAGTAAGCCCCTCGTTCAGCCTCGACCGCATCGGCGGGCAAAAGCGTCGCCCCCCCGGCGGCTTCTGCGAGCAGGAAGACATGCGCCGCCCGCTCAGCGAGCACGCACGCCTGCAGCGCATCATCAGGCGACGCGCCTGCCCCGCACAAGCCGTGGTTGCGCAGTAGAACGGCGCGCCTGTTGCCCAACGCCTTCACCGCTTCCGTTGCCAGTTCTTCTGATCCCGGGAAGCCGTAGCTGGCCACTTCCACCCCTCCACCCAGATAGACAACCATTTCGTCCATGACCGGAGGGATGGGCCTGCCCGCCACAGCGAGCGCCGTCGCATAGACCGAATGCGTGTGCATGACTGCCCCGACATCGGGCCGGGCACGGTAAATCGCAAGGTGCAGAAGAGATTCTGTTGAGGGGACGCCGTCGCCGTCCACAGGTTCTATTTCACTGTTCACCGCCACGAGGCCGTCGGCTGCTAGCTTCGAATAGTCCTTGCTCGCCGGAGTGATCAGAAAACGTTCAAGGCCGTGTTCTAGAGGCAGCCTCATGCTGGCGTTGCCAGACGACCCGGTCACCAGGCCGAGCAGGGCCATCTCCTTCACCGCTGCCAGCAGCAGGGCGCGTTCTCCTCTGTAGTCCTTTGGCACAACGGCTCTCCTGAATGCGGCGAGGGCTAAACGTTACACGACTCCGGGCCAGCGACCCTACGTGAAAAGGGACCGCAGGCCTGGCATCAGGTCATGCATGTCTCGCTCCAAATACATCCCGCTCCGGTCGCAGCCTGGAGAAGCTCCTGTCCCGGGAGACGCCGTGACATGCGCTGGTGTTCGTCGTGTTCAAAACGCGAAGGGGCGCACATCCATGCGCCCCTTCATGCCTGGCACATTCCCTACGGACTGTCTCAGGACACTGCTTATAACCGCGTCCACGTAGTGCCAGTTGGTCCGTCCTTGATTACGATGCCCGCCTCTTCCAACTGCTTACGAACTCCGTCCGCGTCAGCAAAGCGCTTTTGCGTGCGGAAATCTGTCCGCTGCCTGACCATGCCATCAACTTCGGCATCAGAGATGGCCCCGATCGCCACGCGCCGCGTATCGAGCGAAAGTCCGAGTGCCCCTGTGATCTCACGCAACGTACCCTGTGCCGCCTGCACGTTGGCGCCCGAGTCGCGTCCCTTGTAAATCGCAGACGCCAGATCAAAAACCGCCGCGATACCTTGCGGCGTGTTTAAATCATCGTCCATCGCATCGATGAAACGCTGCTTATATGGCGCGCCGTCAACCGCGCTCTCACCGGCCGGAGACTGGAACTCTACCGCGCCTCGCAGGCGGCGTAGCGCGCGTTCCTGCGCCTCGATGCTCTCCGGGTCGTAAAGCAGGGGCGAGCGGTACTGGCCTGACAGCACCCAGAGGCGGACCGCTTCTGGCGAATGGCGCTTGATGGCCTCGCGCACCTGCACGATGTTGCCCAGGGACTTGCTCATCTTCTCGCCTTCGAGGCGGAGCATGCCGTTGTGCAGCCACCAGCGGGTGAAGGGTTCGGCGCCTGTTGCGGTCTCGGACTGCGCCATCTCGTTTTCGTGGTGCGGAAAGATCAGGTCGTTGCCGCCACCGTGGATGTCTATGGAAGCCCCAAGGTGGTGCAGGACCATCGCTGAACATTCGATGTGCCACCCCGGCCTGCCGGATCCCCAGGGTGAGTCCCAAGCCGGTTCGCCCGGTTTTGATGCCTTCCACAGGGCGAAGTCCGCCGGGTGTTCCTTGCCCTGCTCGGCCTCGAACCGTGTCCCCTGAAGCATCTCGTCCAACGAGCGGTGGGAGAGCTTGCCGTAATCGGCATCGGCCAGGACGCGGAAGTAAACGGAGCCGTTCAAGTCATAGGCGCCACCGCGAGCTTCGATCTGCCTGATGATGTCAATGATCTGAGGGATTTCCCGTGTGACGCGCGGGTAGAGATCCGCCCTGCGGATCTTCAGAGCGTCCATATCGTCAAAGAATGACTGCACGTACTTGTCAGAGACGGCGTCCGCGGACGTGCCCTCCTGGACCGCCTTGCGGATGATCTTGTCGTCAACGTCCGTGAAGTTCTGGACGCGCCTGACCTTGAAGCCCCGGTATTCGAGGTAACGGTGCAGCACTTCGAAGATGATGCTGCTCATGGCGTGGCCGAGATGGGAATAGTCGTACACCGTCACGCCGCAGACGTAGAGTTTGACCTCGCTCCCGGCGGGCTTGAAGTCTGACTTCTCGCGGGAGAGGGTGTTGTAAAGGCGGAGTGGCAAGGGTTCCCTCATTAAGAAATTGCGCGGGATAGGGCTGGGCGTGCAGGAGGCAGGTTCCTCTCAGGAGCCTGCCTTGCGGACCGTAGCGACGGCCTGGGCGGCTATGCCCTGACCCTCGCCAATTGCGCCCACGCCATCCGTCGATGTGACTTTGACGTTGATGCTATCCGTGCCGAGGCCGGTGCTTTCCCCTATGGCCGAGGCCATCCTGTCAAGGTAGTCCGCAAGCCTTGGCCGTTGGGCGATGATTGTAGCGTCCACGTACTCGGGGAGCCACCCGCTGGCCCTGACCATCCCGGTGACGCGCCCCAACAGGATGCGGCTATCAATGCCTCTGATGGTTTGGTCGGAAGACGGAAAGTGTCGGCCCAGGTCGCCCAGTCCGGCCGCGCCAAGGAGCGCGCTGGCGACGGCGTGGAGGAGGACGTCTCCATCGGAATGGCCGGCCAGGCGCATCTCGAAGGGAACATCAACTCCGCCAAGGCGCAACGGGCCGGGACTGGCGAGTTTATGGCCGTCGAACCCCGTGCCGAAGCGGACAGCGCCACCGGAAACCGGCGTTGGGCGTCCATGTGACTGGGACATAGGAGCCGTGGCCATGACGCTGCCCGGCCCGAGCGTCCCCGGTTCTCCGGCCCGCCGGGCGGCAATGAGTCCAGCGAGCAGGAGGTCATCAGGCGTGGTGACTTTGATGTTTTCTGGATGGCCGTCAAACACCTCGACACTGCCGCCAATGATCTCGACCATTGATGCGTCGTCAGTCACGTCATGGCTGACCCGACGGTGGGCGTCCTGGATCAATCGGGCTTCGAAGAGTTGCGGCGTCTGCACGGCCCAGAGAGTTTTGCGGTCGGGCGTGCCTGTGACGATGTGGTCTGGGCCTGCGGACTTGATCGTGTCCTTCACCGGCACGGCGGCTACGGCGGCTCCCGTGGCACGGAGGGCGGCGAGGCCGCGCCGGACCATCAGGTCATCCACGAATGGGCGCGCTGCGTCATGTATCGCTATCAGGCTGAAGGTTGCACCTGACGCCGCAAGCGCGTCGATCCCCGCTCTGACCGAGTCCTGACGCCGTGCGCCGCCCGGCAGCGTAACAGCGACCTTCCTGAGTCCGGTTCCCGCCACAAGCGCCCGGCCCTTTTCAAGGCTCGGGGCTGAAAGGACGAGGGCGATGACCGCGACCTCAGGCATGGCCTCGAAGACGTCCATGCTCCATGTGAGCAGGGGCCGGCCGTGCAGGTCTGTGAAGACCTTGTCCACGCCGCCCATTCGCGCGCTCTCACCCGCTGCCACGATCACGACACCGAGTTTCGCCAGCCTGTCATTCTTGGGCCCGGATTGGGCCGATGAACCCAGCTCCATATGCCAACCTGCTTGCTTCATGAGCCGCCAATGGCGACGTCTCCGGAGTCCGTTCCCCTTCGCTGAGGGAAGTTTGGGGAGAGGGTCGGACCTGCCCGTGCAATGGCAATTCCCGAAAACGTTCCGTTGCCTGTCTGGCCTGATGCCTTGCGGGCTTTTCAATCTCCTAGGCTGTCCTTACCCGAAGAAGCTCTGGATCAAGCCTATGCCGTAATAGCAGGCAAACGCTATGCCTGTGGACTTGATTGACTTCGATACAAATACGATCGGGATGAATTTACGGAGAGGATAGCCGATACTCCCTGCCGCGATGCCGACTATGTCGAACAGAGGGTTCGGGATGACCGCCATGAAAAAGAGCACGACCCCGCCGCGCTTCTGCATCCAGCTGTGGACCCTGGGATAAAACCGGTGCTTCTGCACAATTGACCGCCCGGTCAGGCCGGCCATGTACCCGGTCAGCTCACCCAACGCCTCCGCAGAACCAGATATGACGCCGATGAGCCATGGGTTTAGCCCAAAGACGGGAGTCGCACCCAGGCACACACCGGCCGGCGCAGGGAAAGGGATGAAGATCGAGGCGGCGCCGATGAAACTGAAGAGCCAGACGGTGGGGTAGCCGATGGCGCTCGTCTCGAATGACCCGGTCGCCCACATGAATACGCCCGCGCTAATGATGATGGCCACTGCGCCGAGTATGGCCACCCGCGCCAAGAGGCCGCGATTTCTGACAAGCCACGCGTGGGGCGGGCCGTCGGGGATCACTTCGCCGGGTTGGGTCGGTGCGGGTTGCTCCATATGTTCATTTCATACACAGGGACGCTGCCGTTTCCGGTCACATGGGAGCCATTTTCGTCAGCCGGAAAGCAAATTGTTGTTGAGACTGCAGAACCTGCCCAGTGACCCGTCGGTGTTGTCTCTGATTCTCACCAAGTTTGCTGGGACCTGTCTCCACACGGGAGACGTGATCAAGTAAAGCGGGTGAACCAGTCAATACCCAACCGGCAGGCGAAGGCAATCCCGATGTATCTGATTACCTTGCCGGCAAAAACATAAAGGAGGAATTTGTGCAGTGGGTAGCCCAGGCCACCCGCGGCGATGCCAGCGATGTCAAAAAACGGGTTTGGGATCAGTGCAAGGATGAACAGGCCGACCCCTCCCCTCCGCACGGCCCAGTTGTGGATGCGGGAATAGAAGCGCCAGCGGGCTACTATTGGCTGCCCCCCGAACCCGGCCAGGTATCCAGTGATCTCGCCGAGCGCCGCCCCCGCCGCTCCCACAGACCCAAGAGCCCACAGGTTCAGCCCCAAAGAGGCTGCTGCACCGCCGCATATCGCCGCCACGCCGGGTATCGGTACGACGATTGACGCAGAGCCGATGAGATTTACGAGGAACGCTCCGGAATAGCCAACCTCAGTGAACTCAAGCCTGCCCGAGATCCATGTGAACAGGCCGATGGCGATTGATCCGAGGACGACCGAGTAGATCACCGTCCGGACAATTACCGGGTGTGCCATCAGAAAGCGGACGAAGATGTCCGGCTCACCGTTTTGAACCGGGCGTATTTCAGGGCGCGGAGACGCCGCGTCCGCCGGAGGCGGCCCGTCTTTGGGCGCGTGTGTTCCTGGGGCGTTTGTCACAGTGGAACCAGTGTGGCGGCCAGCCAGTGGAACGTCTGCATGCAGCCTGTCGGGCCGCGGTCAAACACAGGGGTCCCAATGTGGAAGAGAGCCCTGATTCGTAATTTCAAGTCTCAAGTCTACGCTGTAAGGGGCGAGCCTAACTGTTCCGGAGTCTACGGACTGGCGAATGTGAGCCCCGCGGGACCGGCGTCCACCTTCACAGTCACACCGTCTTTGAACTCACCCTTCAGGATGCGTTTCGAGAGCGGGTTCTCCAGGTGACGCTGGATGGCGCGCTTGAGGGGCCGTGCACCGTACATGCGGTCGAACCCCTCTTTCGCCAGCCACTCCCTGGCAGGTTGCGACAACTCTATTTTGACCCCCATCTCGCTCAGCCGCTGGCTGACTTCGCGTGCCAGCTTGTCCACTATCTTCAGGATGTCCGCCTGAGTCAGGGAGTCGAAGATGATGATCTCGTCGATGCGGTTCAGGAACTCAGGCCTGAAGGCGCTCTTCAATGCCTCATCCACGCCGCTCCGCACCCGCTCCCGTTCCGACACCGTCTTTGGCACGGACTGGAAGCCGAAGGCCTCCTTCGCCACACCGTCTGTGCCGAGGTTGCTTGTCAAGATGATGACCGAATTGCGGAAATCAACCGTGCGGCCCTGGCCGTCGGTCAGCCTTCCATCGTCCAGCACCTGGAGCAGCACATTGAAGACTTCAGGGTGCGCCTTTTCAATCTCGTCGAATAGCACGACCCTATACGGACGGCGGCGGACGGCCTCTGTGAGTTGTCCACCCTCGTCGTAGCCGACATAGCCCGGCGGAGCGCCGATCAGGCGGGACACTGTGTGCCGCTCCTGGTATTCGGACATGTCTATGCGGACCATGTTCTCCTCATCGTCGAAGAGGTATTCAGAGAGCGCGCGGGCGAGCTCCGTCTTGCCCACGCCAGTCGGGCCGAGAAAGATGAAGCTACCTATGGGGCGCTTGGGGTCTTTGAGCCCGGCGCGGGCGCGGCGGATGGAGTCCGCCAACGCCGCCACAGCCTGGTCCTGGCCTATGACGCGCTCGTGCAGCCGCTCTTCAAGGTGCAGCAGGCGTTCGCCCTCGCCCTCTACAAGGCGGGCCACAGGGATGCCCGTCCTCTGGGCGATGATTTCCGCGATCGTCTCAGCGGTCACTTCGTCCGAGACCTTGTGCACCTCCTGCCATGCCGCCTTCCTCTGATCAAGCTGACTTTGCGAACGCAGGCGTTCCGACTTCTTCTGCGCAGCGACCTCATAGTCGCCGCGGCCTGATGCGGTCTCCTCCTGGTCTGACAGGTGCTGGGCCAGCGCTTCAAGTTCCTTGAGATCGCGGGGCAGCGCCTGGTTTTGGATGCGGAGCTTCGCCGCCGCCTCGTCCATGAGGTCAACGGCCTTGTCCGGCAGGAAGCGGTCAGTGATGTACCTGGAACTTAAGCGCGCCGCGGCGTCCAATGCTGCGTCAGTGATCTTCAGGCTGTGATGTTTTTCGTAGCGGGGCCGGAGGATTTCCAGCATCCGGCGCGTGGTATCAATGTCCGGCTCGTCCACCCATATGGGGGAGAAACGTCGTTCGAGCGCGGAGTCCGTCTCGATGTTCCTGCGGTACTCGTCCGGCGTGGTGGCTCCGATGGTCTGCATCTCGCCGCGGGCGAGCGCCGGCTTCATCATGTTCGATGCGTCAATCGCCCCCTCTCCGGCGCCAGCGCCGACGACGGTATGGATCTCATCTATGAACAGGACGATCTCGCCTGCCGCCTGCTTTATTTCGTCCATGACTGCCTTCAGGCGCTCCTCGAACTCGCCCCGGAACTTCGACCCGGCGACGAGTGATCCCATTTCCAGCGCCAGGACCCGCCGGCCCTTGAGCGTGTCCGGCACGTCCCCCGCGACGATGCGCAGGGCGAGCCCTTCAACTATGGCAGTCTTGCCGACACCCGCCTCGCCTATCAGCACGGGGTTGTTTTTCGTACGTCTGGTCAGCGTCTGCATGACCCGGCTGATTTCATCGTCCCGGCCTATTACCGGGTCGAGCTTGCCGTCGCGTGCAAGCTGCGTCAGGTCTACGCTGAACTTTTCGAGGGCTTTGTACTTGGATTCCGCTCGCGGGTCCGTGACCCGCGCAGTTCCGCGCACTTCCCGCAATGCCTGATAAATGCGCTCTTGTGTCACATTGCGCTTCTTGAAGATGTCGCCTGTTGCGCCGCTGGAGCCGTCCAGCGCGAGCCCCAGAAGTAGGTGCTCGGTCGAAATGAACTCGTCTTTCAGGCGCTTCGCCTCGCTGCGGGCGGCATCAATCGCGCTCAGCACGCGTGGCGTGGCGAAGATCTGTGTGACGGTAGAATCTGTGTGGCCCAGCCTGGGCGCGTCTGCCAGCGCGCGCTCCGTCTCAGCAGACATTTCCTGGACGTCCACGCCGAGTTTCTCCAGGATGCGCGCCGGGAGGCCGTCGCGCAGTTGCAGCAATCCGAGAAGCAGATGCTCCGCGTCCCACTGTGAATGGCGCATCTGCCTCACGATCTCCTGAGACCGCCCGAGCGCCTCCTGTGCCTGTTCAGTGAAGTCTTCCTGCTTGAGCACCAAGGGCCTATCTCCGTGGATGTCGCTGTTGGCATGTTTCCGGGCATTGTTTTCCATGCGATTTCATTCGCCCCAAACCGGGGACCGGTCGCGCTGCCTACTGCCTTCCCTTAGTCGTCCTTGATGGGATCGTTGAAGGAGTCCGGGTTGGCATGGCTCCAACCCTGCCCGGCAGGGAGCGCGGCCCGTTGCGGGAGGTCACAATCTCGACGGTGAGCCTCTCCACCTGAGTCTGAAGGTCCACAATCTGTGCCTTTAGCTTGAGCATCACTTCCACTCCTGCGACGTTCAGGCCCATGGTCTCTATGCCTGTCTTGATCTCACGGATGCGCTCCACGTCAGTCTGGGAATAGAGCCGCACACGCCCGCCCATGCGTCCAGGTTTGATGAGGCCCCACCGCTCATAGTTGCGGAGCGTCTGCGGGTGCAGGCTGACCATGCGCACGACGACGCCTATGGAATAGACCGGCTCGCGTGGGTCGAGTGTCATCGGCTGCCCTCTTCTGGAGCTGGGGCGACCCTGCCGTTGCGGATATCCCGCAATCGTTCGAACAATTTCCGCTCTTCGTCGGTCAGGGGATCGGGCAGGAGGGCGCCAAGGGTGGCGAGGATGTCACCGTGGATGGATGGCGTGCCGAGCTTGGGCATCCCTTTTCCGGTCAGCCTGAAAACGCGCCCGCTCTGTGTTCCCGCAGGGATCTTCAGGGCCACGCGCCCTGTCATGGTTGGCACTTCGGTCTCGCCGCCAAGGGCGAGGTCGTGCAGTGGGACCGGCACGTCAGCGTAGAGGTCTGCTCCGATGCGCCGGAAACGCGGGTCTGGCTGGACCTTGACCACAAGTTCGATCTCAGGGCTGTTGTCAGGCCTGATACGTACGCGGCCGCCGTCACCTATTCCGGCCGGGACTTTTACTTCTAGGCGGGACAGGCGGCCCCGGCCACGCTCAACATGTATGAGGCGCGTCGTGCCGGTAAAAGCTTCATCAAGCGAGACCTCTACCTCAAGTTCCTGGGCGGGCTGCTGCACCCTGCCACCAGGCCATCGATTGCCAGCGCCTCCGCCGAATACATCAAACATGTCGCCCATGTCGGCGCCGATTGAGTTCGCCTCCCTTTGCCTGACCCCGGCCTTGCGCAGGTCCCCGGCGTGCTTCCAGTTGGGGCCGTACTCGTCAAAGTCCTTCCGGGTCTTGACGTCCGAAAGCACCTCATAGGCCTCATTGATCTTCTTGAATCGTTCGACGGCCTCTTTGTTTCCAGGGTTGACGTCGGGGTGGAACTTGCGCGCGAGACGGCGGTAAGCGGCCCGGATTTCTTTTTCCGGGGCGTCTGTCGGTACGCCGAGGACGCTATAGAAGTCGAGGGCCATGAAGGCGTTTCCCATGTCTGTGGCCGGTGTGGTTCCCTTCATTTGAGCATATCCATTGATAATATGATTAGCAAGTAAGCGCAGCAGACGGTGGCACATCACCGCTTGAAATCCGTTGACCGTTGGAATGAGCCGCTGCTAGCATCCGGCCATTCTCATAATCGCCTCATTCAGAGTGATATTGCCTTTCGCTGCCATTACCGCAGCTTGAAAGTTCTAGATCCGGCTTGCCGCGCCGCGATACGGGCCGGACGGGGTGCAAATCTTGGCGACCACCGGGCAGAGGGCGGCCACAGAGCTGCCCCTGTTTTTCTCGAGGCACCAGCCGATGATTGCGGCCGGGCTCCGGGCTGAGATCGCGTCGCAGTCGCTGCGTTTGTATGACACGTTGCGCTACCACATGGGCTGGGCTGATGAACAGGGCAAGCCCTCAAGTTCGGGCGGTGGCAAGGCCTTCAGGCCGACGCTGTGCCTGCTTTCTTGTGAAGCCGCAGGGGGTGCGCCTGAGCGAGCGCTCCCGGCAGCCGTTGCGCTTGAGTTCGTCCACAATTTTTCACTCATGCACGATGACGTGCAGGACATGGACCGTACACGGCGCGGCAGGCCCACGGTCTGGGCGGTGTGGGGCATCCCGGTCGCGGTAGTGTCAGGCAATACGATGTTGAAGGTGGCCGACCTCGCCGTCGGGAGGCTGTTGGACATGGGCGTATCCGTTTCCGCTGCGATCGAAGCTGGCGAGGCGCTGACCCGGGGCTACCTCCGGATGATGGAGGGGCAGTTCCTGGACATAGAGTTCGAGTCCAGAGCGACGATCAGTGTTCAGGAATACCTGGACATGATCGAGCGCAAGACCGGTGCTCTCATTGAGACGGCTGTCTATCTAGGCCCTCTTGTGGCGCGTGACCGGCAGCCGGATAGGAAGCTCGCCGAGGGCTTCCGTGTCATCGGCTGGGAACTGGGCAGGGTGTTCCAGATCAGGGATGACATCCTGGGCGTCTGGGGCGGACCAGTGACGGGCAAGCCCGTGGGTGCAGACATCCAGCGCCGGAAGAAGGCCCTCCCTGCCGTGCATGCCCTCGGCGTAGCCACAGGTGCGACGCGGCGAGAGCTGCACGCCATTTATGCCAAACAGACCGTCTCCGAGCCGGATGTGGCGCGGGTATTGGAAATCATGGAAAGACTTGACACTCAGAGTTACTGCCAGCGGATGGCGGAGGAACGATGGCAGCACGGGCGCCTGATGATAAAGTCACTCAAACTGGCAGGAGATACAGCGCGCGAGTTTGAAGAGCTTGGCGAGTTTCTCCTGGTCAGGGAGAGTTAGTTTCTGTCCCGAGATCCCCAATCCCGTTGGGAAGGGGGCGGGGTTCGGGCATCAAACTGGGAATCCGCTTCCACGACAACCCGCTTTTCCTGCGCGGCGACCGCACCTATGAGACTTGCGCCGCATGGACCAACCCCACATACACGGTGCCCGGCAGGCACAAACCCTGCCACCCGCTTGCTGACGGCCACGCCGGGAAACTCTCCGAGGGTATGTCGAAGGAGGTTTGGGACAGATACGGCGGTGCCGACAAGGACAGGCACTGCGGCTTCGAGTCCACAACCATCGTTGGCGCCTTGACTCGCAGCGGGCTTACCGCCGGGTAGCAATCCGTCCAGAGACATGCGCCGGGGCTGCACAGTGCGGCTCCCCCGCCACGGTGCGAAACATGATTGTCATTGTTGCGGCCCTATACGAGGAAGTCTCCACCCTGCTGCGGCGCGGGCGGTTCCGGTCAGCCAAAGGGCCGGCTGGCCTGTCCGCCTACTACAACCACCATTCTGTGGGCCACGTAATAGTGGACAGGATGGTCATAGTGTCGGGAGCGGGCGCGGAGAAGGCGAAGGCGGCGGCGGAATGGGCCATTGCCGAACACCGGCCCGAAGCGGTCATTTCGCTGGGGTTCGGCGGTGCCTGCCGGGAGGATATTGACGCCGGTGACCTGGTGCTCGCGACCGAGGTCCGGCGCCTTGAGGGCAAGCCCTTCTTCTGGGACGAGAAGAGCCTCGGCGAAGCTGTGACGCCTGGACATGAACTGCTGACTGCTGCCCGGAGCGCGGCAGAGGTGGCCAGCATTGACTTTTTCATGGGCCGCATCATTTCGCTGCCCACTGTCGCGAAGACTGCGGCGATGAAACTGTGGTTGGGCAAGGTGCTGGGTGCGGCGGCAGTGGACATGGAGAGTTACTACGTTGGGCAGGCTGCTGCTGCTGCTGGCGTCCCGTTCCTTGCCGTCCGGGGCATCGTGGACATCGCCTCGCTGGAGTTGCCGGACTTTGTGGCGAACATGGACACCGGACCGGCGGTCAAGCGCCTGCGACCAGTGGCCGGGTATCTGCTGCGCACGCCGTCGGAAGTCGGGTCCCTCTCCCGACTCGGGCGGTCTGCGTTCCGGGCGCGCAAGTCGATGGCCGTGTTCGTTGACGAGCTGTCGCTTGAAATGACCGGGGCGCGGACCTCTCAAGTCCTGGTCGTTACCCCGTGAAGCTCCTTGTAACAGGAGCAACTGGATTTGTAGGGGGAACCGTCGCCCGGTTATTAGCAGCGCGCGGGCACAGCGTGCGGGGCCTGGCGCGGGTGGGAAGTGACACTGCCAGCCTGGAAAAGGCCGGGGTTGAAGTGGTCTGTGGTGACATCCTCCACGGCGAGAGTGTCGCGGTGGCTTTGCGTGGGGCCGAAGGGCTATTTCACATCGCCGGCTTTGAACGGGGACGTAATGGACAGAGATACGTACTCGGCGGCTCCGACAAGCTGACGCAGCCGAGATCTTGCAGGCCGTCAGCCAGGCTGGGCCGAGTGATATCAGGGTGAGCGACGCCGCGGTAGAGCGCGGGATGCGGTGGGTGCTCTCCATGCAGAGCAAGAACAGCGGCTGGGGCTCGTTCGACAAGGACAACACGAGCCTGCTGGCGACCAGGCTGCCATTCTTTGACTTCGGGGAAACAAATTGACCCGCCGAGTGTGGATGTGACCGCCCACATACTCGAGGCCATTGGCACATTGGGGTATCCGGTGAAGGTGCCGGCTGTCGAAAAGGCGCTCAAATACATCTGGGATGAGCAGGAACAGAACGGCCCATGGTTCGGCAGGTTAGGGGCTGATTACCTGTATGGGGCGGGCGTCGTGCTCCCCGCGCTCGCCTCGATCGGGTTTGACATGCAGGACGTAAGGGTGCAAAAAGCTGCTGATTGGGTGGAATCCCGCCAGAACCTTGATGGCGGTTGAGGGGAGACGCGGTAAACCGTGGCATGGAGTACCTCCTGAGGACACAGCAGGTGGACGGTGGCAGGGAAGAGGCCGACTATACGGCGACCGGCTTTCCGGGTTACGGAATCGTCGACCGTAAGTTCAAGTCTCCGGGTGGAGAACGCTCGGAACTCGCGCCCGGCGAGATGCCAGCCGCCTTCATGATCAAGTAACATATGTATCGCCTTTACTGGCCGTTGTTGGCGTTGGGGCGATATGTCGCGAGCGCGAACACGCTCGCTTGAACATGGTGATTGGTGACAGATCGAACTCAGGGGGTACCGGCTTGCAGAAAGCAAAAGCGGCTGAGATGACGGGGAGCGGCATCAGCGGCCGTGGCGCGTCAAGCAACGGCCACGCACGGCCGGAAGTCGTCGAGGGCACGTCTTTGAAGATCGTATCCCAGGTCTTTTCCTTTGAGACGGTCGGCGCGCCGGACTTTGTTGACCTGACAGCCGTAGTCTCGGACTTCGTAGCAAAATCTGGGGTCACTGCCGGTCAGGTTCTGGTGCACAGCAAGCACACGACGGCAGCCATCAAGATCAACGAGAATGAGCCACTGCTCCTCAAGGACGTGGCGCACTTCCTGGATCGGGCCGCCCCAAAGGACGCCTATTACCTGCATAACGACTTCGCCATCCGCACTGTGAACATGCACGAGGACGAGTGCCCGAACGGCCACGCTCACTGCCAGCACCTGATCCTGGGTACGAGCGAGGTGGTTCCGGTGATAGGTGGCGAGCTGGCGTTGGGACAGTTCCAGCGGGTGTTCCTGATTGAGCTGGACGAACCGAAGACGCGCCAGGTAGTAATTCAGGTCATGGGCCTCTAAGCCCTGTCTTTCGGCCGCGGGTTTCCGCGCCAGATACGTAAACAAGATGGCCACCACTTCCGCAGCAAGCTCCCCCGCAGCGGCGCGAGATGACGCGTTCACGGCCTGCGAACGGCTTGCAAAGTCGCACTACGAGAACTTTTCCGTGGCGACCTGGCTGCTCCCTGCAAGACTGCGCCGCCACATCTACCCGGTCTATGCCTTTTGTCGTGGTGTGGATGACCTGGGAGATGAATTCTCAGGTGACAGGTCCGCCGCGCTCGATGAATGGGAGCGCCAGACGCGCCTGTGCTACTCGGGCACCCCCACGCATCCATATTTCATCGCTCTTCAGGAAACGGTTGAGAAGTTTGACATCCCCCATGTGCTCTTTCTGAAACTGATCGAAGCGAACCGCCGTGACCAGCGCATCAAGCGATACCCCCACTACGCAGAACTTCTCGACTACTGCGACCATTCCGCCAACCCGGTGGGTCGCATGGTGCTCTACCTCTTCGGCCACCGGGAGGAGGAGTTGCATATCCTTTCTGATTACACCTGCACCGCCCTCCAACTGACTAATTTCTGGCAGGATGTGTGGCGGGACTACGAGAGTGGGCGCATCTACCTACCGCTTGCTGACATGCGTGATTTCGGCGTGGACGAGCAGGCCATAGCTGACCGCCGCGCGACGCCCGGGTTCAAGCGCCTGATGAAGTTCGAGGTCGAGCGTACCCGCGACCTCTTTCGGAAGGGTTACCCGCTGTCTGTCCGTGTCGTCAGGCAGGCACGGATAGACGTCACGCTCTTCACAGCAGGCGGGCTATCAGTGCTCAAGGCGATTGAAGCGCAGGACCATGACGTGTTGGCGTCCCGGCCAGCGCTTTCCAAGCGGGCGAAGGCACGTCTGCTCGCCATGGCCTGGCTGAGGACGAAGCTGGGGTTAGAGCCTTTGCCGCGGAGCCTGATCGGATAGACTTCCGTCCCGTGTGGAGTTGTATTGGGAGAGCGCATTGACGTTGCAGGTTCCGGCATCCCCCGGCCCGACACGGGCCGCGCTAGACACGCGCATGGCGTACGACATCTGCGCAAAAATCACGCGCGCCGCATCGACGAACTTTTATTACGGCTTTCAGGCCTTGCCACGCGACAAGCGCAATGCCATCTATGCCGCCTACGCCTTCTGCCGGCTGTGCGACGATATTGTTGACGAGCCGTCACGCAAAGCGACCGCAGCGCAAGAGTTGGCGAGTTTGCGCCTCGAGCTAGCGGCGGCGCACAGGGGTCAGGTGGACGGCCCTGTCTGGACGGCACTCGCTGACTCGCAGCGCAAGTACGGTATCAGGCAGGAACACCTTGTTGATGTGGTTGACGGTTGTGAGATGGACCTTACGAAGGCCAGCTACGCGAACTTCACCGAGCTTGAGGGGTATTGCAGGCGCGTGGCGAGCGCGGCCGGACTGGTGGTCTTGGAGGTTTGCGGGTATACGGATGAGAAGGCCGTGCAGCATGCCATAGACCTGGGCATCGCGATGCAGATCACGAACATCATGCGCGACCTGGCCGAGGATACCCGCAACGGTCGCGTCTATCTCCCTCAGGACGAGCTGCAACGCTTTGGCTATTCCGAAGCTGACCTCATGCGCAGCATTGTCGATGATCGCTTCCGTGGGCTGATGAAGTTCCAGACGGATCGGGCAAAGATGTATTTCGAAAGCGGGGAAAAGCTGTTCCCGTACCTTGACCGTCGTTCAAGGACCTGCGCGGAGACGATGGCCCGGGTCTACCGCATGCTACTGAGCAAGATCGAATCGTCCGGTTATGACGTTTTCTCCCGCAGGGTGAGCCTGAGTAAACGGGAGAAGCTGGCACTGGCTGCGCGACTATGGCTTCAGAGCAGGTTGCTGGCGTTTGCCTGACCCTCTGCTCAGGCGAGGGCCTCTCATCGCATGAAACCCACATCATCTCCTGTCAGGCGCAAGACCGTCATCATCATCGGCGGTGGGATTGCAGGCCTTGCTGCCGCCGTCCGGCTGGGGCAGATGGGCCATACGGCGGTCGTCCTCGAAAAACGGCCCTTTCTTGGAGGTCGCGCCTTCTCGTTCATTGACCCCGAGACTAGTGTGGAAGTGGACAACGGACAGCATGTCTTCGTCGGCGCTTGCACGGAATATCAGCAGTTCCTGAAGGACATAGGCGCGTGGGACAGGGTACGGATGCTGCCCAGGTTGGACTCTCTGGTGTTGAAGGGCAGGGTTGCGGCCAGATTGCGGGGGCCGGGGAACATGAAGGGTGAATACGCGAACATTTTTGCAGTCCTCGGATACAGTCACCTTTCCCTCGCCAACCGCCTCCGTGTCATCTACGGCATTGCGCGCATCAAGCATGCCCGTCGGCTGCCCGGCGGGCCACTTGAGCAAGAGACGTTCGACCGCTGGCTGTTGCGCCATGGGCAGAACGACCGGACCATCAAGTACTTCTGGGACCTCATCGTCCTGCCTGCACTCAATGACAGCATTTCTGCCGTGAGCGCCGACGCCGGGCTGATGCTGTTTCAGACTGCTCTCCTGGGCGGACCTGCGAACGCGGCCATTGGTTACCCGGTGACCGGACTTACAACACTCACCGGCGACCCCGCGCGGGCGGCGATAGAGAGGGATGGGGGGGTGGTCAGGCCCGGCGCAGAGGTTGAACAGATCGAATTCGAGGGTGGACAGGTAAGCGGCGTCAGGCTTGCAGGCGGTGAGGTGGTGCGGGGCGACGCGTACATCGCCGCTCTGCCCGCCGCGGCGATGTTGGGCGTGCTTCCGTATGAGGTCCAACAGAGCGGTTTCTTCGCGTCGGCCCGTGGCATTGAAACGTCCCCCATCGTTGGCGTCCACATCTGGTACGACCGCCCTGTGATGGTTGAGAAGTTCGCCGCTGTGCTGGATAGTCCGCTGCAGTGGGTGTTCAACGTTGACGCGATGCAAGGGGACGACCGGGCCGTTGGACAGGCTGTGGGCGGGCAGGGGCCGGGCGGCGGGCAGCACGTCGTGATTTCCCTGAGCGGCGCGTGGCAGTGGAGGGACATGGGCAAGGCTGAACTGCGGGAGACGTTCGCGGCTGAGATGGTCAAAGTATTTCCGGCGGCGAACGGTGCTCAGGTGACGCGGTCGCTGACCGTGAAGACGCTGGATGCCACATTCAGGTCCGTGCCGGGTTCCGAGCGGTACAGGCTTCCGCAGAAGACACCTGTAGCGAACTTCTTTCTGGCGGGTGATTGGACGGCCACCGGCTGGCCCTCGACCATGGAGAGCGCGGTGCGGAGCGGGAACCGGGCGGCGAAGGCTGCCGTCAGCTTGTTGCAGTCCACCCTGGGCCACGCTTCCATCGAGGTTGCGTTGGCCGCTCCTGTTCGGACTGAGGGTGTCTACCTGCATGGGATGCATGCCTCCTCCGGTGTGTCTTCACTCAAGAGCGTGCTAGTCCTCGCGCCGTTCGATGACGAATCGCTCACAGAACTGCGCGAAGAGTGCGACGTGACGGTAGAGAGCTGGCTCGACACCGGGAAGCTCTGGGACCCAGCGGAACTCGGAACGCGCATCTGCGACGAAAGATTCGACGCCGTCATCGCAGAGTCCGATTTTCTGTTCGCAGAGACATTCGATGCCGCTCCGGGCCTGAAGTTCGCCGGAATATGCCGGTCAGCAATTAACCAGGTTGACGTGGTGGCTGCGACCGGACGGGGTGTCGTCGTCGTGAACACGCCGGGGCGCAACGCCGTTGCGGTGGCGGAGCACGCAGTTGGGCTGATGCTCGCGGTGGCAAGGCGCACTGCCGAATCGGACAGATACGTGCAGGAGCGCAGGTGGGAATCGCCGTCGGAGCCATACAGGTCACTGCGCGGAGTCGAGCTAAGTGGCAAGGTGGTGGGCATCGTTGGCCTGGGCGCCATAGGCAGGCGTGTGGCATCGCTTTGCAACGCCTTTGGGATGCATGTGTTGGCATACGACCCCTTCGTGACTCGCGCGGACGCAAAGGCTGTCGGCGCGGTGTGGTCAGAGCTTGACTTCCTGCTTGAATCGGCGGACTTTGTGACGCTGCACGCTCCGGCGCCAATGGATGGGACGCCTCTCCTCAGCGCTGATCGCGTAGCGCGGATGAAGCATGGGGCGGTGATCGTGAACACAGCGTCCGCAGAGCTGGTGGACCAGGGCGCGCTCGTTGCTGCACTCAAGTCAGGTGGGCTGCGTGGCGCGGGCCTGGACATATTCCCAACGCACCCCGTTGAGCCGTCCAGTCCGTTGCTGGGCCTCGCTAACGTCGTGCTTACGCCGCACATCGGCGGCGCGACGGACGGAACCATAGAACGGTACTCGGCTGCGATGGCTGTTGACCTGATCCGGTTCAAGAATGGTGAGAGGCCGCTGCACCTGGTAAACCCCGAGGTCTGGGAGCGTAGGCGTGCCTAGCCGCAGGCCGCTCTTTCTGGCGGTTGACTTTGGGACCAGCCACGTCCGCGCCGCAGTGGGAGCGAGCGCAGGCACTCCCTTCGCTGTCGCGGCACGTCCGGTGCGGTACTTCGTCCCGGAAGGCGGGCCGCAAACGGCGAGCGAGTTCAGCACCGAGGCGGTCTGGAGATCTGTCTGCGTCTGCGTCCGGGATGTGGTCGGGCTGGCAGGAGTGAAGGAGGATCAGATAGCTGGCATTGGCGTGACCAGCCAGCGGCTGGGCCTCGTCATGATCGGCCTCGACGGGAAAGAACTTTACGGCGGGCCGAACAGCGACGCGCGCGGAATCTTCGAGGGTGCTGAGATAGACGCCGAGATGGGCGATGCCATCTGGCAGGCTACCGGCCACGGGCCCGCACTCCTGCTTGCGTGGTCGAAGCTTCTGTGGTTCAAAAAGAACGCGCCGAAAACCTTCGAGCGCGCCCGTTCCATCGCCGGGCTGGCCGATTGGCTGGTTTACCGCATGACCGGAGTGCTGGCGATGGAGCCTGCGCTGGGCGTCGAGTCCGGGCTGGCACTCATTTCGACTGGCCTGCCTGCGACGGCCCTGCGACGGCCTCTGGGGCTGGATCAGATAGAACTGCCGGCAACGTGCGCTGCGGGGACTGTTGCCGGGTCTCTCAAGTCAGGGCCTGCGCGCAATTTTGGCCTCCGTGAGGGCACGCCGGTTGTCGTCTGTGGGCCGGACACGCAGGCTGGGCTCGTGGGGATGGGGGTGAGCGAACCGGGCAGTGTGGGCGTGATAGCAGGTTGGAGCGCAGCGGCGCAACTTGTCACGGACAGGCCCGTATTCGATGAGACGCGATCACTATGGACGGGGCGGCACGTCGTCCCGGAGCGGTGGGTGCTTGAGGGTAATGTGGGCGAAATGGGGGGCGCATATGCCTGGTTGGCTGGGCTGATGTCTGAAGGCGTGCATAGGGAGGAGACATTTGCGAGGCTGGACAGGATGGCATCGAAGGTGGAGCCGGGGTCAAGGGGGACGAGTGCGTTCCTGGGGCCGTCGTTCGTAAACATGCTGACTGTCGGGCTCAAGACCGGTGGCGTTACCTTCCCCGTCCCGCTCGCCTTCGAGCCGCCGGACCGGGGGTCTATCGCACGCGCCGCGCTTGAGAATTTCGCCTTCGCGCTCAGACACAACCTTGACAGGCTGGGCCTTGTCGCGGGCGGGTGGCGGGATGTGGCCGTGGGTGGCGGGATGGTGAAGACGAAGACGTTCCGCGAATTGGTCGCAGCCTGTCTGGCGCGGCCGGTCGCATTTGGGACAGCGGGCGATGCCACGGTGCGGGGCACCCTCTCCTTGACGGGTGCTGGCACTGGTGAAGGACTGCCGCTTGACCGTGCACTCGCGCGTCGGCGAAACGAATTGCGAACATTGGAGCCTTCTGCAACGGACGCCGCGCGGTATGACGACCTGTACCTTGGCTGGCGGATGCGGGAACGGCGTCTTCTTGAGATGGAGGTTTAGGGGCCTTCGCGTCTGCGCGCCCTGAGCCTGTCGACGCGCCCCATCCTTCTTCTTGTCTCAGCGGGAGTGGGTCTGGCGAGGGACAAACACAAACCCTGAATACTGCCAATGGAACTGCAGCGAAGTGGTTCCGGTTCAGTTCGTCAGACTCAGCTTCGTGGCCCATACCCGCGCCCGCGGGGCCTGTCCGTCCATGGTCCCCATGTCGCCGGTGTGACATCCGACACTCGGAGATAGCGGTTCGTCCTGTCTAAACTCTGCAGCGGAGTTCGTTCCGCCGCTTTGGAGAATGACATGACCACCCTGGCTGCATCACCTGTCCCGGCATCCGTTCCAGGTCAACCGGTCGGGCCTCCACCCACAAATCCGGTGGGCAACTCGCTTACCATCCACGAGTTCCCACAAAGTGAGCGCCCGCGAGAACGGCTTTGCCACTACGGAGCGGGCAGCCTTTCAAACAGCGAGCTGGTCGCGATCCTTTTCCGGACGGGTCTCAAGGGCGAGAATGTCCTGTCGTTGGCTACGCGCGTACTGACAAAGGCAGGCGGTCTGAGCGGACTGGCGCGGCAAAGTTTTGACGAACTGTGTTCGCACAAGGGCGTATCGGAAGCCAAAGCCTGTCAGTTGCTGGCTGCACTGGAGCTGGGTAAGCGCGTTTCCTCACTTGCGCCTGAAGGCCGCGCAGTGATCAGGAACTCCAGGGACATAGCCCACCTGCTTGAGGCAGAAATGTCCGTGCTTGCCAGAGAGAGCTTCCGTGTTGTGCTACTCAACACCCGGAATGAAGTCATGGGAATAGAGGATCTCTATTCCGGGAGTGTGAATTCTGCCGTGGTCCGTCCCGCAGAGGTGTTTGCCGGGGCGGTACGGAAGATGTGCATGGCAATAGCCGTAGTCCACAATCACCCGTCCGGGAACCCCGCCCCGAGTCAGGAGGACATAGAACTGACGCGCAAGTTGGAAGAGGCGGGGGCGGCTTTGGACATACAACTAGTGGACCATGTGATCATCGGCCAGGGTAGGTGGACTTCTCTGAGGGACACCGGGCTCGGGTTCAAGCAGGATGAGTCAGTCCGGGCCGCTTCCGCTGTGGCGAGATCGCTCAAAGCCGGATCTGCCCGTCTCCGTGGCTGATAGATCCGCAAGCCAGGTACAACAGAAGGCCCGCGGCGAGCGCCGCGGGCCTTCTTTGCTTTCCGGGTGTCTTGGATGCCGCAGGGTTACTTTACGGAGCGGACGAAGGTGTTCCCGCCGGCGGTGCGCATCACGCTGTTTGCTTCCGGGATGCCGGTGGCGATGAGCGTGAGGCGGACGCGGTCGGCCATCTTCTCGTTATTCACCATGCCGAAGAAGATCGTGGCCTTGCGGTCCACGCGTGAGGCGATGTATTCACCAGCAGCGTTCACTTCGCCGAGCGTCAGGCTCGGGCCGCCGTTGATGCAGAAGAGCACGCCCTGCGCGCCGTCTATGGAAACGTCCAGGAGCGGGTTGGACACAGCCGTCTGCGCGCACTCAAGGGCGGCGTTAGGGCCGGAGGCCTCGCCCAAGGCCATGATGGCGCGGCCGGGCTGGTGCATGATCGTTCGCACGTCAGCCAGGTCAACGTTGATCTCGCCGGGCACGTTGACAAGCTCAGCTACGGACAGGATGCCGTACATCACGGCCTCGTCCGCCCTCTGGAGCGCCTCGTTCATCGAGACGTCCTTCTTGAGCAGGCGCATCAGGCGGTCGTTGTGGATGACGATCAAGTTGTCCACCTTCTCGTGCAGGCGGCCAACGCCGGCCATTGCGGTCTCGAGGCGGCGCTGCCCCTCCCAGGAAAACGGGGTGGAGACGACGCCGACGACGAGGGCGCCGGTCTGTTTCGCTGCCTCGGCCACGAAGGGGGCCGCCCCAGTGCCGGTGCCGCCGCCCATGCCCGCGGTGATGAAGATCAGGTCAGGAGTGCCGATCGCCGCCTTGATGGACTCGACGTCGGACTGCGCGGCCTTGAAGCCCACCTCAGGGTCGCCGCCTGCGCCCATGCCACGGGTCAGGCCGGCGCCGATCTGGACGACCTTGGCCCCGGCGGACTTGCCGAGCGACTTGATGTCCGTGTTGACGCAAACATAACCCACGCCTGGGACGGGTCGCTCCTTGATGATGCGCTGCACCGCGTTGCACCCGCCGCCGCCCACACCCACCACGACGATGGACGCGGGCACAGCGTCCTGCAACGCTTGTATGGCGGCTGTGTCATTGGGATCTAGAACATTGACCATCTGGCTTGCTCCTCGCAACGCGGAAAATGATTGCTGAACGAAACTGCGTCCAACGATAAGGAGTTCGCCGGTCCGGGTTCAATGTGTGTGGAAACACGTTTTTGCGGGTTTTTGAAATCGGCCGTCATTTCGGCGGCGACCTCCGCTCATGGTCAGGCTACGGTCTTAAGCCGTGCGAGAAGGCTGTTGGAAGCAACGGATGCATTGAAGACGGCTTCCTCCACCTTCGACGGAGCTAGGTAGGCGCTGAATCTCGGATGCACTGGAGGGCGGCGTGTGCGTCATTTTTGTCGGTGGGCTTGCGGTCCGGGCGGTGGAGCGTATGGATGTGCGGCAAACTGGGCGGGTATTCCAACGCACTGTTCGTGGTCAGAAACACGCGGGGGAGCGATGAATCGCTCCCCCCTGCCCAATCTCCAGATTTCCATGCCCCCCAGAACCCGTCCTGAGATTACAGACTTGATTCCAGAGTGATGACCCCCCCTTTGCCAGTGGGTGGGAGGATCAATGGATGGTTCTCAGGCGATGCCGAGTAACCGACGGGTTGTGGCGATGACGTCCGCGGGCTGGGGCATGAAGGCGGTCTCCAAGCCCTTGTTATAGGGGACAGGCGTGTGCGGGCCAGTGACGCGCTTGATGGGGGCGTCGAGAGAGTCGAACGCCTTGTCCGCTATGACCGCAGCGATCTCTGCCGCCATGCCCGCCCGCGGTGTGTCCTCGTCCACTATGACGACACGGTTGGTCTTGGTGACGGATTCGAGGATGATGTGTTCGTCTAGGGGCGACAGGCTGAGCATGTCTATGACTTCGGCGTCCACGCCCTCCTTCGCCAGTTCCTCTGCAGCCTTCTGGCAGACGACGGATGTGTAGGACATTCCGATGAGGGTCACGTCCTTGCCGCGGCGCATATAGCGGCCCTTGCCAAGTTCTATCGTGTAGTTCTGTGCCGGTACGAAGCCGGTCAGGTTGATGAGCTTCTTGTCATTGACGACGAACACAGGGTCATCGTCCCTGATGGACGCGGCCAGCAGCCCGCGAACGGAGTAGGGGTCTGAGGGCACCACGACCTTGATGCCAGGAATGTGCGCCAGGATGGAGTAAAAACTTTCCGAGTGTTGTGCGGCATGGCCGGTGCCTGCGCCGGAACGGGCGAACATGGTGAGCGGAACTTTGGTCTGCCCGCCGAACATATAGCGGGACTTGGCGGCGTTCGATAGGAGCTGGTCAAAGGCGACGGTGACGAAATCGAAGTACATGAGATCCACGACGGGCCGCAGGCCGGTGAGGGCCGCACCCACAGCCGCTCCAAGGAAGCCAGCCTCGGAAATGGGGCAGTCGCGGATGCGTTCGGGGCCGAACTCCTGGACGAGGCCTTTTGTGGCGGCGAAGGGTCCTCCCCAGGCGTCGAGTGGTTTCTTGGTCTCCTTGTCGAAACCACCCGAGATGTCCTCGCCCATGATGAGGACATTGGGGTCGTGGCGGAGCTCATCACGCAATGTGTGGTTGAAGGCGTCTCGGTAGCGCACGAATTCGCCAGCGACGCCGTAACCGGGGCCGAGGGGCGAGCCAGGACCGTATTCGGACGCGTTTGCTAGTTCAGGGGGCGTCTGCGGTGCTGCGGCTGTGGTTGTCATGTTTCTCGCTTCCGTGTTTCTGATGGTCCGTGTCTTGTGTTTTGCTGGAGTTGGGCTTCCTGCCCTCTCCCATGCCCTCCCACTTCGTGCAGGAGGGGAGCGTCAGCGGAGCCCTTGCGGGGGGTTGCTGTAGTTGACGTAAACGTCTGCGTAGAGCTGTTCCAGCGCCGGCATGGGACTGGAAAGGCCGAACTCGACCGCTTCGAGCATTTCCTTTTCTATGGCATCTCTGGTGTGCTTAAGTTCCGCTTCGGTCATGGACTTGTCGCTGGTAACGCGCTTCTCAAAGCCCTTGATTGGGTCGCGAGCGTGATATTCAGCCTCTTCTGCTTTTGTGCGGTACTTCTCCGGCACGTCAGCGTGGAAGTGGCCGTGGTAGCGGTAGGTCTTGAGTTCAAGGAGTGTGGGGCCTTCTCCGTTGCGGGCGCGTTTCACGGCTTCGCCAGCCGCCTCGTATACGGCGAAGACGTCCATGCCGTCAACCTGCACGCCGGGCATGGAATAGCCCTCGGCGCGGGCCGAAATATCGTTCGCAGAGACGGCGTACCAGGAAGGGGTGGCTTCAGCGTACTGGTTGTTTTCGCAGGCGAAGATGACCGGTAGCTTCCAGATTGACGCCAGGTTCATGGACTCATGAAGAACGCCCTGGCTGGTCGCGCCGTCTCCGAAGAAGGCGACTGCGACGGACTCCTTCTCACGGTGCTGGTACTTGGATGTGAGGGCCGCGCCGACGGCGAGGGGGATGCTGGCGCCGACGATGGCGTTCGCGCCGAGCATCCCTTTCGAGAAGTCTGCGATGTGCATGGAGCCGCCCTTACCCTTGCACTGGCCCGTGGAGCGGCCCATGATCTCGGCCATCATGCCTTTGGTG
The DNA here is from genome assembly GCA_009693115.1 of Dehalococcoidia bacterium. Lineage (GTDB taxonomy): Bacteria > Chloroflexota > Dehalococcoidia > Lucifugimonadales > Lucifugimonadaceae > SHXW01. Next base: position 30,084 of record SHXW01000011.1, read on the forward strand.
TCCAGGCCCTTTGCTATGCAGTGGCCGTGGCCGCGGTGCGTCGAGCCGATCCAGTCCTTCTCGGTCAGGTGTGCGCAGATGCCTGTCGGCCCCGCCTCCTGCCCGTCCGAAGGGTGGGTGACGCCCATTGAGTTGCCCTTGAAGGTCTGCTCCAGCATGGTCTCTTCAAAGCGGCGGATGCGGTACATGGTCTCGTACATCCAGCGCAGCTTCTCGACCGGGATGCCGCCCGAGCCGCGTGTGGGCGCTTTTGAGGCTGTTGCCATGTCGGTGGTTCTCCTGTGGTGATGCTTGCGGGGGGCAGGGCTGATGGGGTAGTAGACCACTTGGGCGCATAGAGACCGGACTGTCTCTCGGGTTTGCACACGGGAATCGTAGCAAAGCCGAGTTAGACAAGCCACCGCGATGGTCAGTCTGGCAATATGTCAACGTCACGTTCGCCCGGCCAATATGTCATGCGGCGCCAGCTTGCGCTGAGTGTGTCGAACGTGCCTCAGAACCTCCAGGTCATCGTTTGGGGCGATTCCAAAGCGGCCCATCAGGAACAGTAGGAGATCAGGCTTGTCTGTCCCACCCGCGGGCCCCATCGTCGTTGCGCCCACGCCCATGCCGCTCAGGTCAGACGACTCCATAGACCACGACAAACTTGCCAGGAACGTGGACAGGCAGTGCAGGACGGCGCTGGGCGGGTTTGTGGTGGGGTCTGCCGGTGGTGAAGAGTTTTACCTGAGCGAGGCGGAGCGTGTCGAATCTTTGCGCACGGTGGTGCATGCAAATAACAAAAGAAAGCTCGTCATAGGTGGTCTGGACAACCCTTCGCCAACAGAGACGGTGCGGCTGGCGGCGTTGATGGCGGAGGCAGGCGCGGACATGGTGCGGGTCCGTATCCCGCAGACGGAGGCAGGCGGCAATACGGGCAAGGTGACGCGGTACTTCGAGGATGTCACCAGGCATAGCCCGCTGCCGGTGATCGTGATCCATCAGACCTGGCAGACCGGCGCGTTCGCAGCGACGCCGGAGGAGATCGGGCAGGTCTGTTCGATGGACAATGTGTTCGCTTACATCTTCTGGCACAACGTCCGGTACGAGTCATACGTCAGGCGTTTCGTGCCTGCCAGAGTGAAGTTCTGGACGCCGAACGGGAGCCTGCTCCTGCCGGGTGCGCTGATCGGCGCAGATGGTGCGTGCTGCTTCTTCGCCAACTGGGGGCCGGAGATTGCGCTGAAGGTGATGCAACTGGGCATGGCGGGAAAGTTCTCTGAAGGGCAGGAGGTTCAACGGCGCATCCTGTGGGCTGACTTGTTGGGGATGCGTTACGGGGTGCCCGCTCTCAAGGCCGGGCTTAACATGCTCGGGTACGAGATGACGGTTCCGCGGAGGCCCACTCCGCCACTTGGTGAAAACGAATTGGGAGAGTTGCGGAAGGCGTTTATTGAAGCAGGGCTGCTGGCGTCCGCGACAGCAGCCTGACTTGAGTGAACGTCCTCTTGGCATGACTCTGTTGTTTTCCGTGCTTTTACATTTGAACTAGTCTGGATCTTTCCGATGATGCACTGGCATGACCCCCTCCCGGCGGGACCCCCTCCAACCGGGATTTGAGGCTGGGACCTTGTGCCCCACAGTTGTTCGATAGGTTCAAGATGACGCCTGACATCCTCCTTGTAGTGGAAATTGGATTCCGAGGGTCAGAAGATGTCACAGGTATGGGTTGAAGTGGAAGAGAGCCCGAACTGCCCGTACAGCCCGCTCCAGACTTTTGAAGCGAAGGGGCCGGAGCGGAACGCTGACGCGCTGTTCGTCCGGGAGGTGTCCGGCCACAGTGGGCCGCATTTGGCAGTGGGCTGGTCGAGCGAGGGTGGAGGGTCGCCCTGTCCGATCAGATACGTGCTGGTGGGAGACTCAGGGGCTGGGACATCCCTGCTCGTCGCAGGCGGGGACTTTGGGATCAGGCTGCGGCCAGCGGCCTCGGATGCCGTCTGGAGCATGGACGCGGAAGCCCAGTGGGGTGAACCATATATGCTGCTTGACCCTGGAGCGCCGGTAAGGCCGGTGGCGAGATAGGGCCAGGCACGAAAACACATGGGTAGATTGCTGCGCACCCGGGACAGTCGTAAGGGGGTACCATTCTCCTATCTTCGAAGAGGAGAAGCCGGGCCAGATTTCAGGCCATGCGCTACTTTCCCATGCTGGGAAGATCGCCTCTTGGCATACCTGTATGACGACATCCCGGTATGAACCACCAACAAGGAAGACCTGAATTTCCTTGACACTCAATTTTCTATCGTGATACTTTTCACATAGCTTTGCGCCCCGGTAAGACTAGAAAGCGGGGTTGCGACGCGCTATGGGATGGGAACGAGTTCGCGCTGATAGCGCGAAGGCAAGCCGGACGAACAACAGGTATGAAAGAGTTCACGCCTGACGAGTGGGGGCAGATAGGCACCGCCCTGAAGTTCCTGTGGCTCGCTCTTGTGTGTGCCATATATGCGGGCACGTCCTTGATGGCTGCTCACGCTTTCATCCCTTCGGCAGTCGCAACGAAGACCATCCCGGCGAAATTCGAGCGTCTACGGAAACCCCTGTATGCCACTGGCATAATGGCCGTGGCGGGGGTGATCGTGATGCTGGCCTTCGCTGGTATGAACATAGACGACATCATAAAAAACTTTCACCCGACGTACTGGCAGTAACCCAGACTTCGGTAGATCTGCCCCGGACAACCAGTTTCGGGGAGCGGGGACAACGGCCGCGTGCGCCAGTTGATGGAATACATGAAAGAACGGAACCGGACGGCATCCCTCCGGTTTAAAATCATTTTTCCGTTTATCGCGCTGGGTGGTCTGGTGGTCACTGCTGCGATGGCGGCCATCACGGTATTCATTTTGACGGCGTGGATGGGTCAACCGATACCAGTATTTGGTTTCGAGCAGACCTTCGATCAGCCCATCGCCTTCCCGCATACTCGTCACGCTGGGACGGGGATGATGAAATCGGTTGACGGGACCCAGGAGCTTCAGGCCCTCGGGCTTGACTGCACCTTCTGCCACAGGACCGTGACGACCCAATTGAATGCGGGCGTGCCCGCAGTGCAGCAGTGTATGTTCTGCCACCAGGCCATAGGCCCTCAAAGCAGCCCTGAACTCCAGAAGTTGCGCGCCGCCGCCGGGTTGGACGGGGCCGTCAAGACGCCGGTTGACTGGCGGCGCATCCACAGGCTTCCGGATCACGTGCGTTTCGTTCACGAGGCGCATATCCGATATTTGACGGCGAACCCGGAGGCGATCAACAACGTCCCTGAGCAGAACAAGGCAGCGGTGCAGTCCGCAGTGCAGTCGAACGGGCAGGTGATGCCGTCTATGGTCTGCTCGACCTGTCACGGTGACGTAGCTTCAATGGACAAGGTAAAGCAGGTTGAACCTTTGAAGATGGGGCAGTGTGTGAACTGCCATAGGGACAACAACGCTCCGACAGACTGCGCGGTGTGTCACCACTAAAAGACCTGTTCAATCACGATCGAGACTTCCCCATCACCCTTCACCCTCTCCCGCCGGGAGGGGGGATTCGTGCCTCAGGCAGCGAGCAAATGAAACTAACCAGGCGACAATTCATGGCAGGGAGCGCGGTATCAGCCGGAGCTGTGGCGTTCGTCGCCTGCAAACTGCCCGAGCATGAGCTCGTAATCGAGAGCCCGGTGGAGATGCCGGAGGATCTTGTACGCGGCGAGGACGCCTGGTACGCAACCTCTTGGGGGGATGCCACCGGCGGAGATGGTCTGATAGTCCGCGTTATGCAGGGCAGGGCCAAGAAGATTGCCGGTAACCCGGACTTCCCGGTCAACCTGGGCAAGCAATCGTCCCGCTATGACACCGCCCTGCAATCTCTGTACCACCCCGACCGCATCCAGCAGCCGCTTGCCCGCCGGTCCAAGGGGGGCGTGGCGTCGAAGCTATCCTGGCCGGAGGCTGAACGCCGGTTCCTCGACGTCATCGAGCAGTCGGACGGGAAGATCGTCATCGTCACGAACCCGTTACGCGGGCACCTTGGCTTGGTTGCTACCCAGTTCGCAGGGCTTTTCAACGGGCGGCACCTCGCGTTTGACCCTGTAGAGCAGGGCGTGTTGCACACGGCTGTGAAAAAACTCTTCGGAGCAGACCGTCTGCCTGACATGGACATAGCGAATGCGCACACGGTCCTGTCATTCGGCGCGGACTGGTTGAGCACGTGGGTTTCTCCAGTAGGCATGTCTGTCAAATACGGCAAATTCCGGGGCCAGAAGGGCCACGGGTATTTGGTTCACGTCGAGTCCCGGATGTCGATGACAGCGGCGGCGGCGGACCGCTGGCTTGCTGTCAAGCCTGGGTGGGAGGGCAAGGTCGCCCTGGCGATAGGCAAGATAATCGTCGATGGGAACATGGTTCCGGCTGCGAACTCGGCGGCGTACCGGGCGCACCTGCCTGCGGGAGCGCTGGACCGGGTGACTGTCAATGGAGTGGCGGGCGAGGCGAACTCAGGCATCAGCGAAGCGCGCCTGAGGGAAGTCGCTGTAAAGTTCGCGAAGAGCACACCGGCGGTTGCGTTTGGCGGCGGTAGCGCAGGCGCGCACACCAACGGCACGTTCAATCTGACTGCCATATTCGCCCTGAACTACCTCTCGGGGGCCGTTGGGTCAAAGGGCGGTCTCATCTTCAACCCTGGCTCGCCTGTCGTAGGCGTGCCGGACTCTGCCCGTGGAGCGTCGTTCGAAGAGTGGGAGCGCGAGCTTGCGCAGTGGCGCGCCGGGAACGTGAAGACAGTCATCATCCGCGGCGCCAACATCGTGCACGGCTTCCCCAAATCGGTCGACGTGGCGGGCGCGCTGGCCAAGGTGCCGAACGTGATTGTCTTTGCATCCGTTCTGGATGACACCGCGGCCCAGGCTGACCTCGTCCTCCCCGAAAAAACGTTCCTTGAAACCTGGGGGTCGGACATACCGGAGCCTGCTCCGGGGTATCAGGCCCTGGGCATCCAGCAGCCGGTCGTCGGTTCGGCGCTATCTGTTGATGGAACCGAGCTATTGACCGACTCGCGCGGCTTCGGGGACATGCTGCTCTGGGCCTCGGGTGGTGGGCTTGGCGCAGCGGACATGCGGGAGCTTGTGCGAAAGGCGTCCGACAGTCTTTATGACTTGAACAGTGCCACAGACTCCGTCAGCGCGCCTAGCAAGGATCTTTTCTGGACGGGAGTCCTGCAACGCGGCGGCTGGTGGGACACCAAGTCAGGGGTGGCGCAGTCTGGCTCTGCCACGTCGGCTGTGATCGGGACCAACCCGGACGGAGCCCTATCCGCTCCGCCACACGGCGAAGGCGAGGTGTTCACCCTTGTGCCCTTCGTCTCCAACGCATGGCTTGACGGGCGCCTGGCCGCTGCGCCATGGGCGCAGGCTACGCCGGACCCGGTGTCGTCCGCCGTATGGGGCACATGGGCCGAGGTCAGCAAGCACGATGCCGAGGAGATGGGGATCAAGGAGGGCGACATCCTCCTGATTCGTTCGACTGTCGGCGAGATCGAGGCGTTGGCCTATCCGCACCCCGGCGTTCGGCCGGGCACCATCTGCGTGCCGACCGGGCAGGGCCACGAGCACAATGGCCGCTACGCGGAAAAGCGCGGGTCGAATGTGTTTGCCGCTCTCGTTGACCAGAAGGACTCGGAGACGGGCGCTCTGGCTTGGGCGGCGACACGAGTGCGGGTGCAACGCAAAGGCGTGACGACTAAATTTACGAAGTTTGAAGGAAACGTCGAGGCATATCCGATCGAGCCTGGCGTACCGATCCTCGTCGTCTCCCCGGGCCAGTCCGCCCACGAGGCGCAGGAGGAGAACCATGAACATGTCAAACGGGAGATCAGCGAACGGGCGGAGAGATAGCAGGCTGCCACACCGCCTTATTTCACGAAACACCTGAAGAACTTGAAAGACTGGAATTTGGGCAAGGGATGACTACGCAACCAGAAACGTTCGGCAAACACCGGTGGGGCATGACGATCGACGTCGACCGCTGCACCGGGTGTCAGGCTTGCGTAATTGCATGCCAGGCCGAGAACAACGTCCCGCTCAACACCGAGCAGCAGTATGAGCGCGGCCGCGCCATCGCTTGGATTCGGGTCGAGCGTTACTGGGAAGGCGAGTTCCCGAACGTGAAGGCCCGCTTCATCCCGATCCTCTGCCAGCACTGTGAGAACGCTCCGTGCGAGCCAGTTTGCCCAGTCTATGCGACGTACCACAACGCAGAAGGTTTGAACGTCCAAGTCTACAACCGTTGCGTGGGTACCAAGTACTGCGCCAACGGCTGTCCCTACATTGTCCGGTTCTTCAACTGGTGGGAGCCGGTGTGGCCCGAAACTCTCCGCAATCAGCTCAACCCCGATGTGACAGTGCGTAGCCGGGGCATCATGGAGAAGTGCAGCTTCTGCCAGCAGCGCATCCGCCGGGGCGTGCGCCAGGCGGCGCGTGAAAGCCGTGAACTACGCGATGGGGATATCCAGACCGCATGCCAGCAGGCCTGCCCGACCGAGGCCATCGTCTTCGGCGATATCGCCAACCCGGAAACGCGCGTGTCGAAGATGAGGAAGGATGACCGGGCCTACAGGATGCTTGAAAGCCTGAACACCGACCCCGCTATCGTCTACCTTGCCGCGGTTGATCCAGACAAGGCCGCGACCGGGGAGGCCGCCCATGGCTAGCCACGCAGGCTCCAAGCCGCAGAACGTAGACCCGGCTCACAAGGCCGAGTCTCACGGTGCACACCACAAGCCGGCTGCCGAAAGGCCTTTGCCTGAGCAGGTGATGCCGGATCTTGTGAAGACCACAGCCGCAGGGTCGAAATTCAAGGTGGCGGCGTTGGTTCTGGCTGGCCTGAGCGTTCTCGGAGTGATCGGCGTTGTAGGCCGTCTGTTCGGGGGCACGGGCGCCGCAGATCAGAAAGAGTGGGGTTACGTCGCCGCGACCCTGGGTTTCATGCTGACCGTGTTTGGCGGCGCACCGATGGTGTCTGTGGCCCCGAGTATGGCGAAGGCGAACTGGATACGGCCGGTCACGCGCATCTCTGCACTGTTTTCGCTTGCCGGAGTGGCAACTGCGTTGGTGCTGCTGGCTCTGGTTGTGGCGCTACCGCCTCTGGTGACGGAAGGTGCGAGGCGCCGCTCGATCTGGTTTGACGCTCCTGTCTATTCGCCTCATTTCTGGTCCATTGTTGGGCTCGTTGGCCTTGTTGTGACAGGCATAGGCCTCTGGTATGCCAATTCCCTCCCTGATTTTGCGGCCATGCGCGACCACTCGAATGGGTGGCGTCAGCGCTGGGGCAAGAAATTAGCCCGCGGTTTTGTGGGAACACAGGGACAGTGGCGCAGCCTGCGCCTGCGGATCGGGATGCTTGGGACGCTTTACTTCCTAGTGCTAATTTTCGTCCACTTCCTCATCAGCACGGACTTCGCTATGAGCATGGTCGCGGGTTGGCGGGACGCCATCTTCCCGATGTACCACTCGCTGGGATCTCTTCAGGCAGGCATCGCCTCGACGATCATAGCGATGTGGGCGGCGCGGAAATGGGGCGGGCTGGACAAGTACCTGGGTCACGACCAGTTCTGGGCGCTCGGCAAACTCCTGTTTGCGTTCTCGCTCCTCTGGTTCTACTTCTTCATCTCAGGTTTCATAGTGTTCTGGTACGGGCGTACTGACTCGGACATCATGGTGCTGGACCTGCTGATCAGGGGCCCGTACAAATACGCCTTCGCCGCTGCCTTCCTGCTGTGTTTCTTTCTGCCCTGGTGGACGCTGATCTGGAACCGGGTGCGGGCGAGCGTCACGGGTCCGGCGGTTGTAGCAGCGATCATCATCGTGGGACACCTGTTCGATAAGATCAGGATTTACGGCTCGGCCTGGTCTACTGATCCGGCCCGCATCCACGAGCGGTTCCTCACTGTGATCCCACAGACTCACTACCCGGACGTCTTTGATATTTTTGTCATCGTGGGAGCGCCGGCGCTTGGCATCCTGCTGATGCTGCTGGCTTCCCGCATGGTCCCGGTTGTTTCCATCTGGGACATGAAGCAGTTCCTGATGCTCTCGAAACCAGTGAAATACATGAAGGGGCACGCCCTGATCGTGGCAAAGCCGGACTAAATCGCGAAAGTGAAGCAGGCGTTGGCCTTGCGCTGATCATCCGCCCTCTCCCGCCGGGAGAGGGGATTCTGAGTGAAACCAGGACCCGCCGGAAAAACAAATGCAACAGAGACGAGTCATAGACCAGGTCCACACCAACCGGGTGTTGCTGAACGGCCAGCTGGCCACGCCGAAGTGGTGGCTGCCGACTGTCACGCTCCTTGGATTGTTTGTTGTTGTCGGCTGGGTTCTCATCGGCTTCATGCTGAACAAGGGCCTGGGTGTTACCGGACTGAACCGGCCTGTGTTCTGGGGCGTGATGATTGTCACGTTCGTGTTCTGGGTCGGCATCAGCCACGCTGGCATCATGATCTCAGCCATCCTCCGCCTGACGCAGGCGGAGTGGCGGCGGCCTGTGACGCGCACCGCGGAACTCTTGACGGTGTGTTCACTGCTCACCGCCCTGCTCTTCCCAGCCATGCAGGACGGCCGTGTGTGGCGTGACTACTGGATGATGCCGATGGACTGGGCGCGCGGTGTGTGGCCGAACCCGCGGTCACCTTTGATCTGGGACCCGTTCGCCATTGGTACGTATCTCACGGGAGCGACTCTGTTCTTGTACGTCGCGCTGCTGCCGGACCTCGGGAATCTTCGCGACCGGACGAAGGGCGTGATGCACGTCTTCTACTCTGTCCTGGCGCTTGGGTGGCGGGGGAACCCGAGGCAGTGGAAGTTGCAGACTGTTGGCGGGATCCTCCTTTCGGCTCTTATGCTCCCGATCTTTGTGTCCGTCCACTCGGTGGTGTCATGGGACTTCGCAGTGACGCCGGGAGTGGAAGGCTGGCACTCGACCATCTTCGCCCCGTATTTCGTCATCGGCGCTGTCCACTCTGGTGTATCGGCGGTGGTGACGGTGATGGCGCTCATGCGTTGGCTGTGGAAGTGGGATGACTTCATCCGACCGGAGCATTTTGACGCCCTCGCCCGGCTCCTGATCGTAGTCGCGACGGGCTGGCTGGGCTTCACGTTCCTGGAGCTTATCTTCGCCGTGTACTCGCAGGAGGGCCAGGAGGTGGCCCTGCGCGAGATGCAGATATTCACGTGGCCCTGGAACGCCTGGTTCATAGTGTTCTTGTTGACCGGGTACTTCATTCCAGTGGGCATGTGGCTGTTCAAGAGCGTGCGCAACAACATCGCGTTGATGTTCTGGACCTCGATACTCGTCAACGTGGGCATGTGGCTTGAGCGGTACTTCATCGTGGTGGGCGGCTTGTCAAGGAAGACTCCTCTTGTGAACTCATGGGCGACGTATCGGCCTAGCGCTTATGAGTGGGCGATCATGGCATGGTCCTTCGCATGGGTGTCCTTTTTGTTGCTGCTTTTCGCGCGGTTCTTCCCGCTCGTCCCGTTGTTCGAGCAGAAGGAAAGCCAGACCTTTTCGGCAGAAATCAAGATCGGCAGGGCCAGAGTGCCCGCTGTACTTAGGGAACAGGAGTAAGGCAGGATGGCTGACAAGAAGAGCGTCCTGGGGCTTTTTCAGGATCCGGATCGGGCGGCTGATGCCATGGACGGCCTGAAGGAAGCCGGGTTTGAATTAGGCACCTTTGATGTGCTGACGGGTACGCCGTATCCGGAAGGGGCCTTCGGCGAATATGTGCCGCAGCACAGGCTTTTCCGCTTCCCGGCCTTCGGAGCGATCATCGGGTTTACGCTTGCGGTGGTGTTTACGGCGGCCACCCAGCTTGCCTACCCGGTGATATCGGGTGGCAAACCGGTTCTGGCGCTGTTCGCCATGCTCGTGATCGTGTACGAACTGACGATGCTCTCCGCAGTCGTCGCGACGGTAGTGGGCATCATTTTTGAGTCTCGCCTGCCGAACTTGAACCCGGGCGCGTACGACACGCGCATCACTGAGGGCTGGATAGGCGTAGTGGTGAGCACGACGTCAGATAAGGCCGGGTCTGCCGAGCACGTTTTGAAGCGCGCCGGCGCGCTTGAAGTGAAGATGGCTTGATGACGCGGTCCGTGAACAACAAAAGCGGTAAAGTCGGCCCCCAGCAAGAGATGGCCGGTGCGTCGGCATCCGCGGTGTCGCGGGCTTTCTCTCTTCTGGGAGCGTTCGCGCTTGCGGGCGTGGCAGCGGTTGCGTGCGTCCAGCAGTCGAACACCTACCCCATTGAAGTGCTTAGCGAAATGCACTATTCGCAAGCCAGCCGGCCTCAAGAGTCCCCGCGCCTGGCGCCGGTTCAGGGGGCAGTTGTCTTTCAGTCATCCGGAGGCGTAGATGCGTCTTTGGGTATTGCTGCCAGGAAGGAACGCGCCTATAGCGTGGCGGGCGCCTCAGAGCTTTATCGGGTGAACTGTTCCGTCTGCCACGGCATTGATGGGAAGGGCGATGGGCCAGCGGCGCCGCACCTGACTTCGCCGACCAGTTACTTCGCGACGAAGAACGGGAGCCCGTACGCACCGCCGGCAGACCTGCAGGCAACCTTGAAGAGGCCGGACTTCACGTCCGAAGTGGCTTACAACACAATCAACCGCGGCGTGTTGGTGATGCCCCGCTTTGGCGCTCTGCTGTCTGAAGAGGACATCAGGCAGATCGTCGGCTACCTGTTCGATGCGAAGTCCGGGATCGCGTCCAAGAATTAGCGGCATGCTCGGCGAATGTCATACTGAACTCGTTTCGGGGTCTCTGGATCAATCTTCAGATACGTCTTCGGATGACTTCCAGCGGGCTGACCACAGGGGCATAGGTTCTGATGGGCGGCCCATCTGGGCCGTTAATCTACAAACTCCCCCCCGTCCCGCGCTGCTGCGGTCGCATTTCAGGCGAGTGAGCAGGACAATCGAGGGGATATGAACTCTTGTCTTGCTAACAGCGCATTTGTCGGGGACAGGCGGTCACTGCGTTTGACCGTCATGACTCTGCTCGCACTATTCGCGGTGGCAACGGCCGCTGCCTGTTCCAGCCGTATTCCGAGTCTTGAAGCGCGCGCCGTGGCCCTTGACCGGCAGATCATGTGCCCGATCTGTGATGGGCAGACGCTTGACGAGTCCCGGTCTGGACTTGCCGGCCAGATGCGTGAGGTGATTCGCGAGAAACTTGCGGCTGGCGAAAGCGAAGAGCAGATCAGAGCATATTTTTCAGACCCCGGCAGGTACGGCGTCTTCGTTCTAGCTTCGCCACCGGCCAGCGGGTTCAACCTGGCCCTATGGGTTCTCCCGCCAGTGGCCGCTGCTGCTGCCGCCGGGACGCTCTACTTGATCATGTGGGGCAAGCGGCGGAGGGCGGCAGCGGAGGCGGCCCCTGTGGAGGCCGAGCGAGATCTTTCACAGTATCTTGAACGTGTTGATAGAGATCTTGGTCTGAAGGGTCTGGTTGAGCCCGGCGCGAGTGGAGTCTCTGCGCGCCGGGAGGAGAGGGGCTAGATGGCAGACCTGGGAACCATTGCCGTTTTGCTATCCCTTGTGTTGGCGGTGTACGCCTGCGCCGGGTCGGTCGCGGGTTACAAGCTCGGGATCCCTGAACTCGCGGTCAGCGCGCGCCGCGCCGCATACCTGACACTGCCGGTCACTTTGGCGGCGACGGGCGCTCTCATGGCCGCGTTCGTCTCTCACGATTTTTCGATCGAGTACGTCGCGAAGCACAGCAACCGGGTGATGGAGCCGCAGTACACGTGGGTCGCGATGTACGCCGGGAACGAGGGATCGCTCCTGTACATCTCTCTGGTGGTTTCTCTGTCGTCCGTCCTGGCGATCAAGATGGCGCCTGCCCGGTTTGCCCGGAGCATGCCGTGGACGATAGCCATCCTTGCAGGGGCGCAGGCGTTTTACTTCTTCGTCATCGCCTTTCACGCCAGCCCGTTCGCCACGACAGACATCGTCCCGGCTGATGGACGCGGGATCAACCCATTGCTTTTGCATCCCGGCATGTTCACCCACCCACCCATGCTCATGGCGGGTCTGGCCGGGATCACGGTGCCGTTCGCGTTCGCTGCGGGAGCGTTGATAGCCGGGAACTATGGTGATGACTGGGTGGACGTGGCGAGGGTGTCTGCGCTCATAGTCTGGTTGATTCTGGGGACCGGTCTGCTGTTGGGCGCCTGGTGGGCCTACACGATCTTGGGTTGGGGTGGCTACTGGGGTTGGGACCCGATAGAAAACGTGGCGCTCATGCCGTTCCTGGTGCTGACAGCGTTCCTCCATTCGATCATGGTGCAGAAGCGGCGCGGGATGTTCCGCATGTGGAACGTCGTGCTCTTGAACATTGCCTTTGTTCTGGCTCAACTCGGGATGTTCATCAACAGGGGCGGGCCGGTCGTCTCTGTGCACTCCTTCGCCTCCTCGGCGCTCGGCATCATTTTCCTGTGTTTCATGCTATTTAGTCTTGTATTCGCTTTCGGCATATTCATCTGGCGCTACCCGCAGTTGAAAAGCGACAGGCCGGTGGAATCCTTTCTATCGAGAGAGGCTTCTTTTCTGGTCAATAACTTCCTTCTCCTTGCCGTGACGTTCGCGACACTCTGGGGGGTCGTGTTCCCGCTTTTCTCAGACCTTGTCAATGGCGTGGAAGTGAGCGTTGCTGCGCCGTACTTCAACAGGGTCAACGGCCCGCTACTGCTCGGCGTGGTCTTCGTGATGGGGATAGGCCCTCTGCTGCCGTGGCGCAGGGCGACCGGGAGGTCTTTGCGGCGCTGGCTGGCCTGGCCTGCCGCGGCTGGTGTGGCGACTGCTGCCGGGCTATTGATCTCTGGCCTTACGGAGCCCCTTGCGATCGTCGCATTTGGTGTGATCGCCTTCGTGTTCGCGGCCATTGCCGAGGAGTGGTTCAAGGGCAGCGCGGCGCGCCACCGCTCCGGAGAGTCATGGCCGGTGGCGTGGTGGCGTCTTGTGAATGGCAACCGGCCGCGCCACGGCGGGTACATCGTCCACATCGCCATCCTGACACTCTCGATTGGCGTGGTGGGCACGCAGTTCTTCGACCAGCGCACTGATGTGGCGCTGAAGATTGGCGAGAGCGCGGTGCTGGACAACTACCGGATCGAATATGTGAACAGGGGCGGCACGGAGCGAACGGACCGTATTGCCCAATGGGTGGATCTTGTTGTGTACCGCATTGATGCCAGGGAGTATGAGGCGGACGCAGAGAACTGGCGCATCTACGAGGCCGGCCCCTCAGGTCCCCGGACACCGACGCGCAAATACGACACACAGGGCCACGGCTACCCCGGCGACCGGAGGATTGACACACTCCAGCCCTGGCACGGGTTTTATACCCAGTTCAACCAGGTGAGCGTGCGCGCCGGGATACGCTCGACGCCTGTCGAAGACCTGTACGTGATCCCGAGCGACTTCCTGAGCGATGGCCGGGTGCTGTTGCGCATAAGCATTAACCCCCTCGCCTGGTGGCTGTGGGTGGCTGGGCCCGTCTTCATATTGGGGGCAGTGGTGGCGTTGTGGCCCGCGCCGGCCCTGGAGAGACGGACTGTCAACGCGGCGCGGAAACCGACTGCCGAGGCTGGCATATGAGCGCCGCGTCAGGGTGCCTTTGTTCCGGTGGCCGTTGGCCCGGGTTTGGATGAGAGCATGGGGACGTTATTGGGGACAGCCCTCGTACTGCTAGCTCTGGGAGTGGTGACATACCCATTCCTCCGGCGACGGACATACGCTCTGCCTCCTGACGTGACGCTGGAGAGACTGCGGGCGGAGCGGCTCCGTATCTACAGGCAGATCACGGACCTGGAGGCGGACAGGGCATCAGGTGAGATCCCTGATCAGGACTATCAGGCGCAGTTGGGTGTGATGCGCGTGGCCGCCGCGAAAGTGATGCGCGAAGAGGCGGCACATGATGGCGAACCGGAACTGGAGCGGGAGATAGCAGCGGAGCGACAGGCTCGCAAGGGCCCGCCGGAAGGGGAAACCAGGGTTTGAAGTTCATCGTACGCGTCATCCTGACACTGTCCGCAGCGGCAGTCCTGTCAGGCCTGCCTGCCTTACCGTCCGCATCCGCTCAGTCCCTGATCGGCGGGCATGTTGTCTCCGGCACGGCTGGTCTCAAGTTGGCTCCCGGGGTGCAGGTGGCATTACAGACCGTGGACACCTCGGCTGGGCGCATTATTGCGACAAAAACGGCAAGCACGGATGCCGACGGCCGGTTCGTTTTTCAAGGTGACCTTGAGTCCGGCTCCAACCTGAGCTTTTTCCTCGTGGCAAACGTGGCTTCGGGCCTGTATGCGCAAGAAGTGGACCTTGCTTCCGCGAAAGATAAGTCAGGCGTGGAGATCAAGGTCTTCGAAACGACGACCTCCCTGGAAAACATCCATGTCACGTCATACGTGATGCTTGTTCCCACGATCGACGCCCAGACTCGCCTGCTCGGCGTCCTGACCGTTGCGGACATCCAGAACACAGGCGACAGGGTCTTGCTGGTTGACCCTTCCAAGCCCGGTATCACCGGCCTGGAACTTGTGCGCTTCAGCCTGCCGGAGGGCTTCCGGGACCTTGCCGTCGAAAGCGATCTACCGGTAGGGAACACGCTCGAGATAGGCACGGGCTTCGCCATCACGAACCCGGTTCCCCCCGGCGAATTCAAATTGCTGATGAGCTATGTGGTCCCCTACGAGGGAGACTCCGTCGTGTTCCCGCTCAAGCTCCCGTTCGGCAGTGATTTCGTCCGCGTACTTCTGCCCGAGAAGCAAGGCAGGTTGACCGGGGATGGCATGGGAGCCCCGCAGTCGGTAACCATTGGCGAAGGGATTTACGCGTCGATGGAAGGCAAGGATTACCAGCGGAACACTACGCTGAATATCGTGCTTGCCGACCTGCCCCAGCCCGCCCTGATGCAGAAGATCGAGAACTTTTTCGACGGCCGCACCTACGTCCTGATCTTGATATGGGCCGTGGCAGTATTGATGATCGGCCTGCTGGCGTACGCTTTCATCGCCTCACGCAAGCGTTCGAAGGTTGCACTGGCTGTCGCACCGGAAGGCGCCCCTGTGGTAGGCGGCCCGGCGCCTGGCGTGACTGTTGATGTCGCTGCGCCATCTGCGAGTCCTGTAGCGCTAGGATCGGAACGCCAGCGCATCGTCGCCGAAATAGCCGGCCTCGATGACCGGCATGCAGATGGCAAGGTGCCGGAAGCCGAATATCAGGCGCGCCGGGAAGAGCTTAAGCAGCAGGCGCTGAAGGCCGGACGCTAGGGGCTTAACGTAAACCTCCGCCCCAGATTCCTACCCTTAGCTTTGTGTCGGAATGACGCACGTGCCGGTGAATCGTTGTCGTTCCAAGATCTCGGAGTCTGGCCCGAAGACGCCTACTTGGCATTACAGTTAGCCCGTGATGAAACAGCCCTCGAATGACGCCTCGGCACCCCCACAGCCCGCACAAGCGGGTGGAGGGCTGCTGCAACCTGCGAACCCGGGTCAACGCCCGAAAGTCCTCATCGCCGCGGCCATCCCCATTCTGATCGTTGTCGTGCTCTTGATCTGGGGTACGGTGCGCACCGGCGGACAGCGCGGTCGGCCAGGCATCAATGACACGTTCGGTGATGTGGTAGTGCCGGCCGGGCTTGCCAAAGAATTTCATCTGAATCTGCTTGATGGCCGGACGATGCGCCTTTCAGACCTGCGCGGCAAGGTGGTCGTGGTGGATTTCTGGGCCTCATGGTGCAACCCGTGCATCGCAGAAGGTCCGATGCTTGCCGAGGCGTACGACGAGTGGCGGGGCCGCGGCGTGGAGTTTGTCGGCATCTCAATCTGGGATCAGCAGAAGGATGTGGCGGCTTTCGTCTTGCGAAACTCCACTCACTATGCCAACGGCATAGACGACAGGGGACAGGTGGCGATCGATTATGGCGTGAAGGGCATCCCTGAGAAGTTTTTCATCACCGCTGATGGCCAATTGGCGCGCAAGGTGATCGGCCCCATGAGCCGAGCGCAGCTTGATTCGATGCTGGACAAGTTGACGCTGCAGGCCGTAGCGACGTCGCAGCCGGTGACAACGACACCCTCTCCTTGAACCCTCACTCATCGAGGGAGAGGGGATTCGCGACCCACACCCATTCCCTCTGCCTACAACGTAGAGGGAAAAGAATCCTTCGCTGTGCTCAGGGTGAACTGACTGGACCGTCAGTTCATTTGCCAGCCGCCTGTGACGTTTAACGTCTGCCCGGTGATGCTGCGCGCCCGGTCGGAAACGAGGAAGGCGCAGGTTTTACCGATATCTCCGGGCGTCTGTTCCCGGCCCATCGGCACCCGGTCTTCGACCACCCTGTCGAACGCCTGCCGTGGCGACATGCCAGCGATCTCGGGTTGCACCTTCGCCCGCCGCGCCATGGCCTTTTCCGTGAGGGGCGTCCAGAGCACCCCCGGCGCGATGGAATTGACGTTGATGTTGAACCTGGCGAGGCGCAGTGCGTAGGCCTGGGTGACGTTGATCTCGGCGGCCTTTGAAGCGGAGTAGTGGGCCGACCCGCCCATGCCGATGCGGCCCGCGACGGACGAGATGTTGACGATCTTGCCGGACTTTCTATCCTGCATGTGCTTTTCGACGGACCGCATGGCGTGGACCGCGCCGAAGACGTTGACGTTGAAGACAGTGTCCCAGTCCTGGCTGGTGATTTCCGTGCGGTCACTCCAGCCGGGAGCGCCCCAGACGCCTGCGTTGTTGACGAGGATGTCTATCTTGCTGAAGCGGTCCAGAGCGGCCTTGACCATGGCGTCTGTCGAATCCTGCTGGGTCACGTCTGTGCGGACGAAGAGGGCCTTGCGGCCCAGCGCTTCGACTTCGCTCACGACTTTGCGGCCATTGGCCTCATCGAGGTCGGCAATGACGGTGTCCGCGCCGCGGGCGGCGAGTTCAAGGGCGATGCCGCGTCCGATGCCGACCGCGCCACCGGTGATGACGGCGACCTTTCCCGCGAGTTCCTGCGGGACTGGCTGGCGATCTGTTTGCGACTGGTTGCGTGCCGAGGTGGTCAAGATTGAGCGTTCTCCCTCATCACCACATCTGGTGGGTATCCGCCCTCTCCCGTTGGGAGAGGGATCCAACTATCTCATGAAAAACCCGCCGTCCACGTTCAGGGCCTGACCGGTGATGTTGCGCGCGTCCTCTGACGCCAGGAAGACGGCGGCATCGCCTATGTCTTCGGGCGTCTGCTCGCGGCCGTTGGGGATGCGTTCGGCGATCATGGCGTCAAACACCTGCCTGGGCGAAAGGCCCTTATACGCTGCGTTGTCCCGTGCGTAGCGGCCGCCCACTTGCTCCCACATGGGTGTCCAGAGCAGGCCGGGGCAGATGGCGTTGACGTTGATGTTGAACTTCGCCAACTCATTCGCGAGCGACTGCGTGTAGCTGATGACTGCGGCTTTGCTCGCAGAATAGTGCGGCAGCGAGGGCCGCCCCTCGCGCCCGGCTATCGAGGAGAGGTTGACGATCTTGCCGTGTCTTTCCGCCTTCATGTGGGGGATGACGGAGTTCGCGGCGTTGACAGTGCCGAGGACGTTGACCTGGTAGGTTTTGACCCAGTCGTCCTCAGTGGACTCAGACCGCTGGTTCCAGCCCGGCGCGCCGGCGATGCCTGCGTTGTTGACGAGGATGTCTATCCTGCCGAAGCGGTCGAGCGCGGTCCGGGCCATGCGGTCTGTGGCGGCCTTGTCGGTGACGTCTGTGGCGACGGCTGCGGCCTTGATGCCAGATGCGGTAAGCTCTGCCGCTGTCTTTTGCGCAGCGTCTGCGTTCATGTCAGCGACGACGATGCTCGCGCCGCCCTCGCCCATCTTCGTGGCTATGGCACGGCCTATGCCCGTCGCGCCGCCAGTGACTATGGCCACACGGTCTTTGAGCAGCACGTTGCGCCTTTCCTGAAATCCCCTGTCCCGCCGGGAGACGGGTGCCCACCAGATGTGGGCGCGTGTGACGGCATTTGCGTCAACTCTTGCTTGTAATCTCGAGACAGCTTCCGGGGCCCGCGCCCCTCGCGATGGGCCGGTGAAACCGTGGCGATTATACTGCGGAGCATCTCGTAGTTACAGGCCGGAGCAAGCAATGTCAGTCAGCCGCAAGAAGGCGCTCGAATACGCGTACGCGCTCATCGAGGTGCCACGCGCCCACATCCGTGTCACGCTCAAGCAGACGAATGGGGGTGTGTCACTGCTACACGGGCGGCGACTCCTGACCAGGGTCTACTTGAACCGCAGCGGGATGAACTCGGCGGCGGCGATGGCCGAGGCGATCGGCATATCCGCGCCAAAGCTGGGCGAGTCAAAGACTGCGCTGATATCAAGCGGCCTGCTTTACCGGGTGCTGGCGATATCCCAGCTGGACTTCCGCAACCCCGCCGCCTTGGAGGTGGCGTCGCGCCTGGTGGATGAAGCCAGGGACATGCAGTCAGGCGACCGGGAGGATGCGTGAGGCCGGTGTTTCCAACTGGGCGCATCTTTGCTGCAGCGACGTTGCTAAGGCCGGTTCTGACCGAGGACGCTGGACACATAAAGACGTGGCTGAACAACCCGGACGTGATGCGTTTCTGGGGAGGCTTGAGCGAGACCGTCAGCGATGAGCAGTCCAGGACATGGGTCGCCGGGTATGTATCGGCCGGAAATCAAAAAGCCTGCCTGGTAATAGAAGCAGGCGGTGTACCGGTAGGGTTCATATTGCTGTCCTGCGAAACAGGCGACGCGAATTACCGGCATAAGGTCGAAGTGGACATCTGCATCGGGGACCCCTCCCGGTGGAATTCGGGGCTTGGCACGGACGCGCTGACGGCCCTGCTGCGGTGGATTTTTACTAGTACGGACGTAGTCAGGGTGTTCCTGCAGCCGAGATCTGTGAACGCGCGCGCTGTACACGTCTACGAAAAGGTGGGCTTCAAGAAGGAGGGCACCGTGAGGAAGGGCGAGATGATAGACGGCGTCCTCTATGACTGCGTGATGATGGGCGCGCTGCGCGATGAGTGGCTGGCCGAGTTTGGCCGATAGGCCGCCCGCGGCCTTATACTTCGCCTCCATGCCGCACCACCTCGGAGAGTTATTGCCCGGCCACAAGTTCGGCCCATATGAGATCGCGTTCTCGCGGGAAGACGCCGCCCGGTACTCGGCCGCGGTGGGCGGTGACGGGTCTCCGGACTACGGCGGGATGATGCCGCCGATGGCAGTCGTCGCGGCGGGCCTCAGCAGGCTGATAGCGGACCTGGGCCTCGGCGCGGGTACGGTGCATGCCGGGCAGGAGGTGCAGTTCCGCAGGGCCGTCAGCGTCGGCGAAAGGATCACAGCCCACGGCGAACTCAAGAGCAATTCAATTCGCGGAGATGCCAGGTTTGCCACAGTCGCCACTGAGTTCAGGGACGCTGCTGGGCATGCGGTCGCAAACGCCAGCAGCACAGTGATTGTGCAGGCATGAGCGCGCACTCCTCACCCCTGCCAGCGCCCAGAGGGATCCCGTCAGGCGCAGGGGGAAGCAAAGTAGGAGACTCGCTGCCCGGGTTCGCGCTGCTCGTTACGCAGGACCGGGTGAACGATTACGCCCGCGCCGCCATGGACTTCAACCCCATCCATATTGACGCCGAATTTGCAGCGAAGACACAGTTCGGGCGGCGGATCGCGCACGGTATGCTTACTCTCGCTTTCGTGACGGAAATGATGGCCCTGGCCTTTCCGGACACGTGGCACGCTGGAGGGAGGCTGAAGGTGCGCTTCAAAGCCCCGGTGTTCCCCGGCGAGACGGTAACGATCTCTGGTGAAATTACGAGTATCACCGATTCGGCAGAGGGGCCTGTCGCTGAGTGCAGGGTGGGCCTCAAGCGGCCAGATGGCGAAGAGGCTGTCACCGGTCAGGCGTGGGCCTTGCTGGGCCCGCGGCAATGGCGGTAGAGACCAGCCCGAAATTGAGCCCAGTCGATCAGTTTTGAACTCCTATCTGACGTTCCCCGTCTCGCTGGGGACGGGACTTCCGGATAGCTTCCAACCGGCTCTAGAGAAGAAGAGAGGGAACGGATCCTGATGACCACACAGCCACCCCTGCCGCCGGGCTTGGTGACGATAGCTCTTGACGCTATGGGCGGCGACTTTGCCCCCGCCGAGACCGTGGCCGGGGCGGTGCTCGCGGCGTCGAGGGGCGGTGTGGCAATCCTGCTCGTGGGCGACACTGCAGCCATTCACGCTGAGTTGAAAAAGCACCCGGCCGCGGCGAAGCTCCCGCTCATCCCTGTGCCATCCGAAGGCGTGGTGGTGGAGGGCGAGCACCCGGCGATGGCGTTCAGGTCAAAGCCGCGGGCATCAGTCTTCGTGGCCGCGGGTGCGGTGAAGGCTGGCAAGGCAAAGGCGTTCGTGAGCATGGGCTCGACTGGTGCGACCATTGCCGCGGCGACTGTCGTGCTGGGGACGATGGACGGCATAGAACGCGGCGCTCTGGGCGCGCCGATCATCGGCTTCGCGCCGAAGCAGGTCATCATTGACCTGGGCTCGAACATGGACACAAAACCGCAGATGTTGGTGGACATGGCGGCGCTGGGAGCAGCCATGGCCAGGATTGTCCTCGATGTGCCTGACCCCCGCATCGCCATCCTGAGCGTGGGATCCGAAGAGGGCAAGGGCAACCGGTTGGTGAAAGAGGCGACGGAGCTTATCAAGCAGACGAGCCTGAAGTTTGTGGGGAACGTTGAAGGGAACGACCTCCCGTTTGGGAGGGCCGAGGTGGTAATCTGCGATGGCTTCGTGGGGAACGTGGTGATGAAACTGACGGAGGGCCTGGGCGAGGCGGTGGCGCACGAGATCGAGAAGAGGCTCGGTGCCACGCCCCAGGCGAAGGAGCTTGCGAAGCACCTGTTTGACCTGATGAACGTGGGCGAGGTCTTTGGTGGCGGGCCGCTATTTGGCGTCAAGGGTGTCGCAATAGTGGGGCATGGGCGGGCGAAGGCGGTATCAATCGCCAACGCGATCATGACTGCGAAAATGGTTGTGGACAAGGGTTACGTTGATGCTGCGTCCGCGGAGCTGGCAAAGACCAGGTCTCAGGTAAAAGCGCAGCCTGCAGGTTAATCGTCTTGGAGTGGGCCTGCTTCTCCGTGCCTGTCCAGGAACGGCGCGGAACTAGCGACGGAGCACGATTCAGTTGGCGGACAAACCCAGGAGCGCCCTCATCACGGGCGCATCAAGAGGCATAGGCCGGGCGATAGCCCTGCGTCTGGCCGCGGCCGGGCACAGGGTGGCCGTCAACTACAACACGCACGGCGATGAGGCCGAGCAGGTCGTGTCTGAAATACGCGCCGCAGGTGGGACGGCCGTGGCTGTCGGCGGGTCGGTCACTGACAGGGCGGCGGTGGATGCGTTTGTGAAGGCCGCGGAAGCGGCGCACGGGCCGATAGAGATCCTCGTCAACAATGCCGGGATCATCGCTGACGCCCTGTTCATGCGCATGAAGGACGACGACTTCATACGCGTCATCGAGACCAACCTGCACGGCACCTACTATTGCTCGCGGGTGGTCATACCGGGCATGGT
Source organism: Dehalococcoidia bacterium (assembly GCA_009693115.1). Taxonomy (GTDB): domain Bacteria; phylum Chloroflexota; class Dehalococcoidia; order Lucifugimonadales; family Lucifugimonadaceae; genus SHXW01. The sequence continues at coordinate 51,714 of SHXW01000011.1, forward strand.
TCGTCTCCGTTGGGGGCGGATCATAAACATCTCGTCTGTCGTGGGGATGCGGGGCAACGCGGGGCAGGCCAACTACTCGGCGTCCAAGGCGGCAATTCACGGACTCACACAGTCTCTTGCAAAAGAGGTCGCCACGCGCAATATCACCGTGAACGTGATCGCGCCCGGCTACGTCCACACAGCGACCTCCAGCGTTATCACCGCTGAGCAGAAACAGAAGGTTCTGAGCTGGGTGCCAATGGGCAGGTTCGGCGAGCCGGATGAAATCGCGCCGCTGGCCGCGTTCCTAGCATCGGAAGATGCACGCTACATCACAGGTGACCTGATACGCGTTGACGGGGGCATGGCGATATAGCCGTCAGTGTCATCATGACCCAGAGCGGAGGGTCGGGTCTCTCCCTCGTAACACTCCTCCATGTCGTCCCAATAGGAGCTCCCTTGACGGTGGGACTTCAAACTTCCCTCCGGTTGTTTCCCTGAAGACGAGAGGGGTTTGTGTGTGCTCTCTGAGCCTGCCCAAGGGGCTTCAGGTCCTTCTAATCACAGATAAGAATCTGGTCTAGCATTCCCACTGCCCGCATGTCTTCACATCTTCGACAATCTCAGGACGATGCCTCTCCCGTACAGAAGGGGGATGCGGAGTTTAAAGGCAGGGTCGCGCTCGTCACCGGTGGATCGCGCGGTATCGGCAAGGCCATCGCGCTTGAACTGGCGCGGCGCGGCGCGGACATAGCCTTCAACTACCTGAAGAACCACGCAGCGGCGCGGGATACCGAGGCAGAGGTCGCTGCCCTCGGCGTCCGCTGCCTCAAGGTTCGTGCTCATGTGGGTGACGAAGAAGCCATTTCCGCTCTGTTCAAGCAGGTCGAGGAGCGTTTCGGCCGCCTCGATTTCCTGATCAACAACGCTGCATCGGGCGTGATGCGCCCCGCGACCGAGATCGAGGCGAAACACTGGGATTGGACGCTGGATATCAACGCCCGAGGGCCGTGGCTTTGCTCCGTGGCGGCCGCTAGGTTGATGAAGCAGGGAGGGCGCATCATCAACCTCTCAAGCCCCGGTTCTGCAAGGGTGCTGCCCGGCTATTTCGCGGTCGGCGTGTCCAAGGCTGCCCTTGAGGCGGTGACCCGTTATCTGGCGGTGGAACTCGCCGCGCAGGGGGTTTCGGTCAATACGGTCGCTGCTGGGTTCGTGATGACAGGCGCGCTTGATGCCTTCCCCGGTGAACTCGGCGTGAAAGAGATCGCGGCGCGGCCCACCCCGGCGGGCCGGCCTGTGACGCCGGAGGACGTGGCGAAGGTGATCGCCTGGCTTTGTGGGGAGGGCGGCGAAATGATCCGCGGCCAGGTAATCGTCGTGGACGGCGGCGAGACGCTCCTGCACAGGTAGGAAGCACGCGCCGCGCCGAAAGTCCCCTCTCCCTGCAGGGGAGAGGGTCAGGGTGCGGGTCGCGATCCCCCTTCAGGCCAGGCCGTCCATATTCAGGGGTAGTGGGGTGACGGTGACCGGCCCGGAGGGCGAGTCGAGCCTGCTCCCGGCATCCGCATGAGACCGTCGGACCAGGCCCAGGCCTATCTGCCGCCTGAGCGAAGGCGAATACGCAGCGGAGGTAATGCGGCCAGCATCATGTCCACCGGAGGTGAGGGCAGCGCCGGGCGTTAGCGGGGCGTCCGAGACGAGGCCCGTCAGGATGCGCTGCACCTTGTCATATGTGTCCAGCCGGGCGACGACTTCCTGTCCGACGTAGCAGCCTTTGGTGAAGCTGACGAGATGTTTGATCCCGGCTTCGAGGGGATTGGCCTCTCCTGTGAATTCGTGGCCGTGGGCCGGCACGCCCATCTCGGTGCGGACGGACTCCCACGCTGACAATCCTGCAAGCTCTGCGCCCTCAACACGGGCCAGCGCAGTGAGCGGCTCTCGCTCTGATACAGGGACGATGAATTCCCAGCAGGGCAGGCCGGGCGAGTCTGTGCGGACGACGTCGGCCCGGGCCCCGGCGATGTCGATCTGTGCGTATGCGTTCGGGCTGAGGGATGCGGCGGTGTGCCCGGCCATCCTTCGCACTGTCTTTTGAGCCTCTGGCCCGGCTATTGCCATCTGCGCAGTTTCATGCGAAATGTCTTTCAGACGGGCATCCTCGTCAAAGGTGAAGCGGTCTATCCAGTCCATGGCGGCCTGCGCAGACGGCGCCCCGGAGAGAAGAAGAAGGTCGTTTTCGGCCCTGCGGACGATCAGCAGCACGTCAACGATGCGGCCGCGGTCGGACGTGAGCGCGGTGCCCATTGCCGCCCCCGTCGACAGGTCGAGCAGGCTATTGGTCGAAAGACGGTTTAGAAGGTCGAGGGCGTCTTTCCCGGCGTGCAGGATGCGCGAGCACCCTGAGCGGTCAATGATCGCCGCACCTGTGGTGAGCGCACGGTACCCCGCTTCGAAGTCAGCAGGGGTTTCGGGCGCGCCTGTGCCGGACGGTCCGTCTGTGTTGACTATCATTGAGTGAAGGTTTGTCATGCGGTCTGGTGAGGCTAGGGAAATGGGGCACTTCGAGTTCGTTCAGGGCGAACAGTTCATGTCCTCACCCGCGCTCACAGGAGGTGGGCATCCGTCTCCCGGCGGGAGAGAGGGGGCAACGGACTTATACGCCGAAGGATGTGCCGCAACCGCAGGTCTTTTTGGCGTTGGGGTTTTGGAACTCGAAGCCCTTCCCGTTCAAGCCGTCTGAGAAGTCCAGCGTCATGCCGGCCAGAAAGACGAATGACTTCTTTGGGACAAATACATCCACACCGTGCTGGGAGATGACCTTATCGTCTTCCGCCGGAGCGTCCACTATGTCCAGCACGTAGGTTAGTCCGGAGCAGCCGCCACCCTTCACCCCCACCTTTAGCCCCCATTTCTGCTTGCCGTCCCGCACGGCGAAGTCCTTCACCTTACTGGCGGCCTTTTCGCTGATCGCGATGGTGTTCAGCGGGACAGACGGCGCGGTCATCGCGGGGGCGGGCATGGGCGTGTGGGCGGGGGGCGTGGGCATCATGGTCATGGCTGGTTCCCTCGGGCGGTGCGAGTTCGGGCGATGCCTTCATGTTACTCCGCCCTCCGGGTGAGTCGCGGGATTATGACGCTTTCGCGCACGCGATTCGCGGTAATTGCCTGTTGGTTCCGGTTCCGGCCCGGCGGTCAACCGCAACTTACAATGGTCTTTGGGACAAATGGCTGTCCCGGCATCACTAGCCTCAGTTGATGCCAATGAAACCACCCTCGCCTTCCCCACATGGCAGAGGGGTCAATAGCGCATCGCAGGGCGCGCACTTGAAGTCAATCTATACAAAGCGCGGGGATGCGGGAGAGACAGGGCTGCTTTACGGCGGCCGAGTTTCGAAGGCGGACGCGCGCGTCCGGGCCTACGGCGCTTGTGATGAGGCCGTATCAGCGCTCGGGCTGGCAAGGGCACTCTGCAAGGACGCGTGGGTGTGTGAGAGGGCGGTGGAGTTGGAGCGGGAACTGTTCATCGTCGGCGCAGAACTGGCCACGGACCGGGAATCTTACGCCCTCCTCCAGAAGCACTTCTCGGTCGTGGTGCCGCAGATGACTGAGCGATTGGAAACGCTCATAGATGAAATCGCAGGGCAGATCGAGCTGCCACGGTCGTTCATAATTCCTGGCGCGTCGGCTGGGTCCGGAGCCATGGACGTCGCCCGCGCCACCTTGCGCAGGGCCGAACGGGAAGTAGTTGCGCTCAATGAGGCCGGGGAGCTTGAGAACAAGGAACTGCTCCGGTATCTGAACCGGCTGGCCGACCTGCTGTTCATGCTCGCTCGCTTCGAGGACAGGGCGCTGCCGTTTGAGGCGCTCACAGGCGAAAGTAAAGACAAACCCTCTCCCTAGCCCTAACCCTCTCCCTGCAGCAAGGGAGAGGGGACGCGACCCACACCCTTACCCTCTCCCTTGCAGGGAGAGGGAATAGCCGGAAGTTTCTGATGCCAGCCAGGATTGTCATAATCAACACTCGCGCAGCCAACATACACAGCGTCGCCAAGGCGCTGGCAAAGGCCGGCGCTCATGCAGAAGTGACCTCGGACCCAGCTGCGCTGGCAGGAGCGGACGCCGCGGTGCTGCCGGGGGTTGGCGCAAGTGACGCAGCACTGCGGGCCATAGACGCGGCGGGGTTGCGCGAGCCGGTGCGCCGCTTCGCCGCATCGGGCAGGCCGCTGCTTTGTGTATGCCTGGGGATGCAGGTGCTGTTCGAGGGTTCCGATGAAGGGTCGCTCTCCGGCCTTGGCATACTCAAGGGGGGCGTGAAGCTGCTCCCGTCGGACATGCGGGACGTCTCGGGGAACAGGCTCAAGGTGCCGCACATGGGCTGGAACTCGGTTACGTTCTCTCCGCAGGGCAGGAACCACCCGGTGTTCGAGGGCATCCCGGACGGGTCGTACTTCTATTTCGTCCATTCGTATTACTGCGTGCCTGCGGACGAGTCGGACAGGGCGGGGACGGCATCGTATGGCGTTGAAGTGTGCGCTGCGGTGGCGCGTGGGAACATCGTGGGCACCCAGTTCCACCCGGAGAAGTCGGGGGACATAGGGCTCCAGATTTACCGGAATTTTGTCAGGTACGCGGAGAAGGCAGCGGGGAAATGACCCACGTATGTGCTGTGATGGGACTCAGGACGATATGACAACCACATGCAAGTAATCCCTGCCATAGACCTGCGCGGCGGCAAGTGTGTCCGTCTGCACCAGGGTGACTACTCCAGGGAGACGGTGTTTGACGGTGACCCTGTTGATATCGGCCGCCGCTGGGTGGCCGCGGGCGCGGAGCGCGTACACATCGTTGACCTGGACGGCGCGAGAGACGGCGTGCGTGCCAATGCGCCGGTAGTCGCGGAGCTTGTGAAGTCGCTCGGGGTGCCTGTTCAAGTAGGCGGAGGCATCAGGGACGCCCATGGCGCAGCGGAGGTGCTGGCCCTCGGCGTTGACAGGGTGATCTTCGGCACCGCGGCCATCGAAGCTCCAATTGAGGTCGAAAAGACCGTCAAGATTCACGGCGCAGGGCGTGTCATGGTGGGCGTGGACGCTCGCGACGGCATGGTGGCGACGCGCGGATGGAAGGAGACCACAAGGGTGGCCGCTGCCGATCTAATGCTGGAGATGGCCGGGCGCGGCGTCCGGCGTTTCATGTACACGGACATTTCCCGTGACGGCACACTGTCCCACCCTAACTTTGAGGCCGCTGCGGTTCTTGTCCGCAAGGTGCGATACTCTATTGTGATAGCGGGCGGCGTAGCGACGATCGAGGACCTGCTAAGGCTGGCAGGGCTCGGCGCCGAGGCAGCCGTCACCGGAATGGCGATCTACACGGGCGCGTTGGATCTCGGGCGAGCCATCAAGGAAGCGAAAGCGGCTCGACCGGCAGCCGACGCCTGGCCCCTTTAGGCTGAGACGGCTGTCCCGTAGTCCCTCCCCCACGACCGGAAGTGTCCTTCAGAGAGGCTAAAACTCACTCATGGCATCAAAGCCCGCCTCCGTCGAAAAAATCCAGGAACCCGTATCGGTCAAGAGCGAAGCCCTGGACCCCACTGGCATCGTCGCGCTCATCCCGATGCGGCCCTACGACATCATTGGCGACTTCTCCTGCGGCAATGCGTCGTTGACACTCCCGCTTGCGCGCTACGCCTACTGGGGACGCGTCTATGCGATAGACACCCGTCAGGACGTGCTGGACGCGGTAAAAGGGAAGTCGCAACTGGCCCGTCTGGGCAATATCGAGCCTCTGCTCTCGAAGGAAGGCTCCGTACCTCTGGGGGATGCATCACTGGACGGCGCCATGCTGGCATCGGCCCTGAGCAGCGCGTCGCGCCCGAAGAGCGTGCTGAAAGAGGCGTTCAGGCTGCTTAAGAAGGGCGGCTGGGCGGCTGTCATAGAACTTGCCAGGGCCGAGGGCAAAGACGCGCCGGGTAAACCTGCAGAGGCCATTCTGGAGATCGCCCTCGAGATCGGCTTCAAGAAAGTCACACTGCGCCCGTTGAACGGCACGCGCTATCTCCTCGTCCTCAGCAAGTAACGATCCGGTCTGCGATTCCGATGCTCACCCGCCGCGTTATCCCCTGTCTCGATGTGGACAACGGTCGCGTCGTAAAGGGCGTGAGTTTCCTCAACTTGCGCGATGCGGGCGACCCGGCGGAACTGGCCGCCTTCTATGACAGGGAGGGCGCGGACGAACTCGTCTTTCTAGACATCACCGCCAGTTCAGATGGCCGCCAGACGATGGTGGACGTGGTACGCCGGGTGTCGGAGCAGGTGTTCATCCCCCTTACGGTCGGGGGCGGCATCAGGTCCGTAGAGGATATGGGCCGGATGTTGGAGGCGGGTGCGGACAAGGTGGGAGTGAACACCGCAGCGGTGCAAGACCCGTCGCTCATTGGGAAGTGCGCGGAGCAGTTCGGGTCGCAATGCGTTGTGCTGGCGATGGACGTAAAGCGGGTCGATAAGCCCTTGCGAGTGAAGCTGGAGGGTGAGCCGGAGGCTGTGGCCGAGGCGCCCTGGCAGGTCTTCACCCACGGGGGCCGCAGACCGACGGCGTTTGACCCGGTGAAGTGGGCGCGGCTGGCCGTGGACCTGGGCGCTGGCGAGATACTTTTGACGAGCATGAACTCGGACGGGACGCAGGGCGGCTATGACCTGCCTTTGCTGGTTGCGATTTCTGAGGCCGTGAATGTGCCAGTCATAGCAAGCGGCGGGGCCGGACGGCCCGATCACATGTATGACGCCCTTGTGACGGGCAGGGCTGACGCCGTGCTCGCCGCGAGTGTGTTCCACTTTGGCTCGTTCCGCATCAGAGATGTGAAGGCGCACCTTGCCGAGCGCGGCGTGCCGGTTCGGCGGACGTAGGGCTGGCTACCGGGAAGGTGTGATCATGAACATTGGATCAAGACTTCTCCTCCCCGCTTCCGCTCCAGGACATCACGCACCAGTTGAGATCATCAGAGGTCGCCATTGACCCCCAAACCAGCAAGACCGTTGTCGCGCCCGAAGGCCATAGCCTTCGACTGCTACCGCACGCTGTTTCAGAACGACCCGGCGGACTGGGAGCGTATGTTCGGCGAAATCTGCCGCACGCAGAAGCTTTCCATTTCCGGGCCTGAGCTGTGGGAGCGCTGGAAGAAGTACGAAGTGAACTTCCGGGCGACCCGTTTGAACCTTGATGACATGGCGAAGAGCCCGCCGTTCAAGAGCTACCGTCAGGCTTGGTCGGAGTGCTTCGAGCGTGTGTTCGCTGATACCGGCTCAAAGGCTGACGCTGCGCAATCGTCAGAGATGTGCATCCGCCATCTGGCGACCCGTCCGGCCTTTCCGGAGACGTTGAGCGCGTTGACCGGCCTTGCCAGCCGGGTGCCACTGGCGGTGCTGTCGAACGCAGACGAGGATTTCCTGCGGCCCTGCCTGCGGCAGTTGCCGGTGAAGTTCAAGGCCATCGTCAGTTCAGAGTCCGCCGAGTGGTACAAACCTGCGCCAGGGGTCTTCGATTCTCTGCTCAGGGGACTGAAGGCGGCGCCTTCCGATGTCTGGTACGTTGGCGACCACCTGCATGAGGATGTGCACGGCTCGGCCTCTGCGGGCATGGTAGCCGTCTGGGTGAACAGGCCGGGTGCGGGCGCGTACTATGCGGGGCAGGTGGGCCTCTCAGCCGGGCGGCACATCGAGCCTCATGTAGAGATCAGTGACCTTAAGGATTTAGTCGGCCTGCTTGACGGCGTGCCTTAGAAACTACCTCTGAACTGGAAATGCACTTTGGGCCTTCACCCGCTCTCTGACTCTCCCCCGATAATGGGGCCTTGGACAGGGGAAGGGTTGTCACAGGGCGCGAATTAGCCGGACCAGGAGTGGACTACATGGTGAAGTTTGACGACCGCGGCCTGATCCCGGCCATCGTGCAGGACATAGCGACGGGTCAGGCGCTCACTCTCGGATACATGAATGAAGAGGCGTTGCGCCGCACGCTGGAAGGGCCGGACGTCTGGTTTTACAGCCGCTCCCGGAAAGCCCTCTGGCACAAGGGTGAAACGTCGGGCAACTACCTGAAAGTGAAGGAAGTGATTGCGGACTGCGATGGCGATGCGCTGCTGGTCAGGGTCGCGCCCACCGGGCCGGCATGTCACACGGGAAAGGCATCATGCTTTCACAGCCCGGTGAACGGCACGGGAGCCGTAACAGAATCGGCGCGTTCGACAGGGCCGGGCGTGCTGGCGGAACTGGCGGACGTGATCGAGCAGCGCAAGGCGGCCCCGCAGGCGGGCTCCTATACGTCAAGGCTCCTGGCTGAAGGTACGCCGCGCGTGGCCCAAAAAGTGGTGGAGGAGGCGGGCGAGGCGGCAATAGCCGCGGTCACCGAGCCAGGGAAGCGCCTCGCGTCCGAGGTGGCGGACTTGCTTTACCACTCGCTTGTGTTGTTGGCTGCTACAGGGGTTTCGCTGGACGAGGTATGGAAGGAACTGGCGCTGCGGCGGAAGTGAGGGCTCACGGCTGCGCGGATCTGGCGATGCACCTCGCCGGAGCATGAGGGATCTGACGCTGCCTTCAACAACCCTCGTCCCGATTCCGGCTTGCCGCGGTGTCGACAAGGGAACAGCGCGTGCCTTCAACCACCCTCATCCCGACCGGAGGCCAGCGGGTGCTGGCCGCAGCGGAGGGACCTGACGCTGATGTTCCCGCTGTCCGTCATCCAGAGGTGCCGTCAAAGGAGCCACAGGAGCCTTCAGCCTCCGTCATCCCGATTCCGGCCTGCCGTGAACGGGATCTGGGGCGGGGACAATAGCACGCAGCCTCCCCCCGGATTCCTCCCTGCGCTGCGCTCCGGTTCGGAATGACGGTGGCGGTCGGGACGAGGGTTGGAGATGGTGAGATGTGGTTCCGCCAACCGCCCGGACACGTCGCCACTTCTCAGCGAGAAGACACGTTGGGGGCGTTAACCTGCTGACTCGGCCCTGTCCGGCACCCCCGCCGTCCGCGCATCGAGCGCGATAGCGTGGTTAATCGCCTCGATCGCCACCTCCATCATCTGCTCGTCGGGCTGGGCCGTCGTCATCCTTTGCAGGAGAAGGTTCGGCCAGGTGACAACCCGTACCCAGGTGACCTCGAGGTGAGTGCCGCTGTACCGGATGAACTCATAGCTCAAAGCCGCGATCGCCGGGATCAGGATGACCCTGGAGAGCATCGTGACCCAGAAGGGGTCCCGCGGCACGAACATGAAGACGATGACACTGACGAGCACGACGGTGAGCAGGAACGACGTGCCGCAGCGCGGGTGGGCCGTGGGGAACTGTTTCAGGGACGAAGCGATAAGCGGCTGGCCATGCTCATGCGCCGAAACGGCCATATGTTCGGCCCCGTGATAGCCGAAGACACGCCGCATTTCCTTCATTCGCCCTATAGCCCATATGTACACCAGGAAAATGGTGAGCCTCAGCAGGCCCTCGGCCAGGTTCGCCCAGATATCCCCCGCCGGTTCAACAAGCCTCGAAACAAAAAGGGGAAGTACGAAAAAGAGCGCCACCCCGAAAGTGAGCCCGACAATGAGTACAACCACCAGGCCGGCGGTCATCGCTGCGCTGCTGGACTTGCCCGCGGGCTTCCCGGCCTGCATTTCCGGCGCGGCCACCTCAGCGGAGATGGCAAGGGCCTTCATGCCGACTATGAGAGTCTCGAGCAAGACGAGGACGCCCCGGATCAGCGGGTAGGCGCGTGCCTTGCCGTTGGCCCACGCTTCGAGGGGGAGCGCCCGCAGGCTGATCGTGCCGTCGGGTCTGCGTACGGCGAGAGCGGCCTGTGTGCGGCCGCGGATCATGACGCCTTCGATGACGGCCTGGCCGCCATACAAGACCCGCTTTGCCTTCTCCTGGGACGCTGCCGGAGCGCTGGTCTCCGTCGCCCCGGCTGGGGTCTGGCTGGCCTGAAAAGCAGTGAGGGCGCTTTTCGCGCCCTCGTCCGTGTTTTGCATATTAGAGGTCATCCTGTCAGCATCCTGCCCCGATGACCGTGCCGCTCCATCGCGCTGTACGGCTAGCTCTGGGGCTTGTCCTTGTCCATGCTATAGCGGCGGCGGAGGCGTTCCACGCGGCCCTCGGTGTCCACGATCCTCTGCTCCCCCGTGAAAAACGGGTGGCAGTTAGAGCAAAGCTCCACGCGGATCACTGCCTTGGTAGAACCCGCCGCCCAGCTCTTGCCGCAAGAGCAGGTTACTGTGGCTTCAGGGTAGTAGACAGGGTGTATGGCTGTTTTCATTTCTTCCGTCCAAGCCTGAAAGGCTGGTAATTCTGGTGGGTCGAAGATTGGCTAAGCCATGTGCGTTGTGACGCAACTCTTGCCATGCCAGGTTCCTGACCAAGTTCAGGATGGCACCGGCCGGGCTGGTCGCTGGCCCTACTACGGCATGACGCTCACTTTTTTGCGTCCGCGGGCAGCGAAGGCGTAGCCCACCGTGCCGTCCACGAGCGCGAACAAGGTGTGGTCCCTGCCCATGCCGACGTTCACGCCGGGGTGAATCTTTGTGCCGTTCTGGCGGACGAGGATAGCGCCTGCGCCCACGCTTTCGCCGCCGTACTTCTTCACGCCCATGTAGTCCGGCCCGCTGTCGCGGCCGTTGCGGGAAGTGGCGCCGCCCTTTTTGTGAGCCATATAGTTCTCCCTTGATCAGGCCGGGCCATCACTGAGATGCCCTGCCCCTACCGTGAGCCGCGCCACCTCCCCGAAGGGGACAGGCAAGCGCTGACTATGCAGGCGTAATTTCTTTGATGGTGACCTGCGTGATCAACTGCCGGTGGCCGCGGATGCGCCGCCTGCGGGTCTTCGCCATGTACTTGAAGGATATGGTCTTGTCGCTCTTGATCTGACCGGCGATCTCGCCGGTGACCCGGGCGCCTTCAACCTTCGGCTTGCCAACAGCGATGTTTCCGCCGACGGAGGTTAGCAGCACTTCGGTGAACTCCACCTGCGCGCCGGGGTCCCCGTCAAGCTTTTCCACCTGAATGGTGTCGCCTGGGCGCACGCGGTACTGCTTGCCGCCCGTGTGAATAATTGCGTAATCGATACTCATTAAACCTCTCCAACCCGTCCATTCTACGTTTGAGTTACGAATTCGGTCAACCGGCAATGTGGGCGTCTCCGGCCGATTCCACTCCATTGCCCCTCTGGATGGGAGATGGACGGCATCTGGGCCACTCCCCAGAATACTGGCCCAGATTCAGGTTAATTGTCCCTCCCGCGCAGGGAGAGGACATTGGGGACAGGCACCACATAGCCACGCAGTAGCGATGTCTCCAATTCTCGCATGGCAGTGGAGCTGCTCTCCGCCTGTGCCTGTGTGAAGGCCCGGGTGCTCCCGGCTGACCCCGTGATGAGACTGAGAAGCGCAGGGAATTCGCAGTACCCGTATTCGTAGTCGTTGTAGATGCGGCGGCCTTCGATGTGGCACCACGGCGCAAGCCGGTATGCCTTGTCTCCGGCGCGCTTGTCCGGCCGCGCCGGGCCGGAGCGCTGCTTCAGTGCAGTGGCCAGGCGTCCAGTGATCGCCTCTACGTACCGGTCTTGCATGGCCGTCAGACTGAATCGGGAGGCGATGTGTTTCCTGACTGAGCGGGAGTCCATTCTCGCCTCAAGCGCTCCTTCAACTGCGTCTGTTGCCGCTGGCACGTCTCCGTAAGGGACAAAGCTCAGGCCGGGAGTGCCTTCAAGGTCACGTAACGCACCGACGCGGGCGCAGACTGCGGGCGTGCCTGCGGCAGCGGACTCCAGCGGAACAAGGCCGAAGGCCTCGATGAAGCTGCCGATGCACAGGGTGGCGTCGGCAAAGGCGTAGAGAGACGGCATCTGCTCCGGCGCGAGCCAGCCAAAGAACTCGACTGCATCTTCAACCCCACTATGAAGCGCCATCTTGGTGACAGAGCCACGGTAGGTCGCGGCCTCGTCAGACACCTTCTCATCTACGTGGCTGGCGACAAGGAGCCGGACGCGGTCTTTCGGCCGTCGGCGTTTTAGTTCTGCCAGGACCTTAAGGCATTCAGCGATCCCTTTCCGAGCATCTGGCCGGTGCGGGTAGAGCAGGACTGTCTCGCCCGGCCGCTTTGGCCCGATGCCCGGGAGAGGCTTTGGTGTGGGGAGGCGCGCCGGAACATGGACGCCGTTAGGGACGACCATTACGGTCTCCATCTCACGAACCCCCAAGCCGCTTACGGATACCTCGATGCAGCGTTTGAGGTATTCGGACGGGACGATGGTGAGCGCAGATGGGAGGGCGAACGCGGAGAGGAGGGCCTCCTCGTACAGGAAGTCGTGAAAGGACCTGATGACGGGCGTGCCACCCAGGGCGTGGCGCATGAATACGGCGTCGGCGTGGAGATATGCCCTGTCGGCCCACCCTGAGGCATCAGCGAGGGCCGCAGCTGTCCGGGCCAGCCGGTGGGGCGCGACTTCATATGGCGAAGGGAACGTGCCGCGCAGGAGCAGTGAGGGTTCTACTACTACGCGCGGGTGTGGCTTGAATCCGCCGTCATTCTCGGGCCTGCGCGAACACAGGACGCGGACATCGTGTCCCGCCGCGCCGAGGGCCTGCGCCACGGCCATGAGTATGCGTTGGGAGCCGCCGTGGACCGCGCCGGGGAACAACGGGGCGACCGATACTGCGAGGATGCGCATTGGAACCGCCCGCAACAGCCCACCGGCTTGCCTTTGCCGGGAGGAAAACCTAGTTTCGCCCTGACTCTAACCCAAGCCCAATTGTCCTGCTGAACCTGTTTCAGCACCTCAATGTCAGTTGCGGTCACGATTTCCTGATGAACCCCGGCCAGCGGTCAGCGCTCTCACGTGTGAGACTTCGCATCGCCCCGCCCGCCGCGGCGGAGGTTCCCGAACGAACCGCCGTACCAAAGGAGCGGGTCGCCCTCGCCAGCGGTGATGTGTTCCACCTCTGCCACAAAAATCGTGTGGTCGCCGGCCTTGTGGGCGGCCACTACTCTGCAGTCCATGCTGGCCAGAGCGCCCTTGAGGACTGGTGTCTTACCCAACTCCTCAAAGTCGAACATGACTGCCGGGTCTCGCTTTTCCGGAGGCTGCGCGTAGTGGGATGCGACATCCTGCTGGCTGGACGAAAGTATGTTGATGCCGAAGCGGCCGTTCGACTTTATCAACCGATAGGTGTTGCGGTCGTGTCCGACGCACAGGAGGGCCATGGGTGGCGAGAGAGAGACGGAAGTGACGCCGTTAGCCGTCATTCCGTGTACGGCTCCGTCCGGCTCGACGGTCGTGATGACTGTCACGCCGGTGGCGAACTTTGACCAGGCCCGCCTGAATTCGTTCTGGCGGGCCTCGGCGGTCGGGTGTTTTGGCGCAGTGGATGACATGTCGTGATCAAGCTCTGGCCGGACTTCACACACAGAACCGAGTGACGGCGGCGCGGGCATGGTATCCGAACCAGAGGCGGCAGCGCGTCAGTTGGCCTGGTCTCTGCCGGAGCCCATCCATGCCGGGCCCGGCGCGTCTACATAGCCGGTGAGTTCCACATAGGCCCGGCCTGATACGGGCTGGCCGTCCTTCGTGCCGGTGACCGATGACTTGCCCTCCCAGTAGATCGCAGCAGGCGGTACGCCGCGGGTGATCTCCTGATTGGCGACGACCGGCTTGATCTCAAGGTCCAACATCTGTGAAGGCACGCGTACACGCCACTTTGAGGGATAGGCGGCGCCAGTATTCGGGCTGCGCCAGTGGCCGAGGACTTCGACTGTGTATTCGCCGGGCTGGAGCGTGATCTGGGCGGATGCTCCCGGCTGACCTTCTGGAGGCAGCAGCGTCCCGAAGGCTGAAACTGAATTCCCCGCGATGTCACGGAACTCCTGGAGCATGAGGCTGGAGTCGTCATCAAGCTGGATGGCGAACCACTGCCAGCCCGCCGGGTGGCCCAGGACGAAGAAGTCGCCCCACTGGTGGTCCATCCAGACCTCGCCGGTCACGGCGACCTTCCGGCCCTGCACGGTGATGTCGCCCTCCGCGGTCATGCGCGGCCACGAGTAGTAGTAGGTCCAGCCGTTCGGCCCGCCCATCCAACCGATCTTGTTGTGCAGCATGGGCGTGGATGGCCGGGCCATGCGCAGGTCAACGCCGAAGCCGGCAGATGAACCGTCTGCGGCAGAGATGGTGTGGCCAGCGCCGTTAACCGAAAGCGACCACCCACCGACCCTCAGGCCGAGCATGTCGTTCCCCGCCGCCTGCCCGCCTACGGCCACCCTCGCTGTGTGGACGTACGTTCCCCGACGTGCATCTGTGATGCCCATCTGCGAGGCGTACAGGGGCACGCCTCCGGGCGGCTGCGTCTGAAAGATGACGAAGTGGAAGCCAAACTCCTCGCCGGTTTCGGGTGATGTCAAATGGCCGTGGTAGTACCACCATTCGAGGCTATCGTTGTGCCTGGCTTCATCGGCGGGCAGGGCGACGGGGCGCGGCGCAGGTGTGGGGGCGGCTATGGACAGAGTCGGGACAGGGCGCGCAGGCTGCTCTCCTGTGCAGGCGGCGAGCAGCGCGGCGGGGGCAAATATCGCGCCGACTAGGGCGAGGCGGACCGGACGGGTTCGAAATATCCGGTGAATCATCGCTGATGATGGGCTATTCAACATGGCGCACTTCGGGCAGGATGCGCCTGAGCCACCCAGGC
>SHXW01000012.1 GCA_009693115.1 Dehalococcoidia bacterium
AGCGCCGTCGATCTCGGTTCGGTAATGACCGCAAACGTCTCAATCACCTGATCATGACGCACCCGCCCCCACGATGGGGCCGTCAAGTTCAGCGACGGCCCTCCCATCCTGACGCACCCGGCGGCGCAGCGTCGCCTCCGACACCTTCAAGGCCCTGGCAGCAGCCCGGATGCTCCCATGCTCGGCAATTACCCTCCCGGCGCGCTCAGATGACAGGGGGAGCCGTCTGGGGCCGGGGCGCTTACCCTCAAGCTTCGCCCGGTGCAGGCCGTCCATGACGCGGCTGCGTATGGTCGCCCTTTCCAACTCGGCCCAGACCATGCTCATCTGGATCATGGCCCTGCCGATGGGTGTCCCCGTGTCGAACATGCGCTCATGGAGCGGTACGAACCTCACGCCCAGCGCCTCAAGCTCCTGGAGGGTCAGGGCACCGTCCAGGACTGACCTGAAGGCCCGGTCGATGCGGAGGACGGCCACAACCTTGACGCGGCCGCGCCGGACGGCCTTCATCATGTCCTGCCAGGCCGGGCGGTTCAGGTCCTTGCCGCTCGCGTGGTCCACGTACTCGACAAATTCCACACCGATTTCTGCGGCATAGGCCCGGAGCTGGACGAGCTGCGTCTCCGGATTCTGGTCCTTGTCGCGGGTGGACACGCGGGCGTAGAGGGCGACGCGAAGCGCTCTTTGCGATGACGGGAACTCAACCAAGCTAACCGGTCTCCGGGCGCTGCTCATCAGGTGGCCTGCGCCTTCCCCGCGCTTTCTTCCGGCGCTCGGCTTCACGTTCCTCAAGTTGGCGGTGCAGTTCTTTCCTGAGGTGTCCCTCGGCCTCGTCGTCTGCAGCAACGTGAACCGGCACATAACCCGACGGCTTCCTCTTCCGCCGCCGCAACCGGTAGCGGACCATGCCGTGGTAGGCGGCGAGCCATGGGGTCGAGAGGCCAGCGACGATGGCAGCGATCAGCCACGCGTCCCCAAGACCGGGCACCACCAAACCGGCAGACATCGCAGCGGCCCCGACAAAGAGCGCGCTGCCTGAAATCCGCCCAGCAAGGGCCAGCCGCGCTGACCATGGGTCAGGCGACGAAAGACCGTTGAGAGTCATGAACACGCCGCTGGCCGTGACCGCCAGCAGCACCGCGGTCGCCGTGACCGCCACTAAGCCTCCCGCCTCTACCGGCGTGCCAGAGTCCCGCGGCCAGTAGCCGAGCCAGGCCGTCACTCCACCCACAACGATCACCAAGAGGAAAACGGTTTGCCCCGTCAGTGGCCTCGACCAGGCTTTCCGCTCCCGGACATGAGTGCGGAGGTGACCGCGCACCGCCTGTCGGCCCGAATAATCTTTTCGGTCTGTAAGCCAGCCGCACTTCCAGCACGCGTAACCACCGGGGAGATACCGTTCATCCTCTTTGAGGAAGGCAGGGAGCGCATGGCTGGGATAGTGTTTGAGTCCCCGCCAGACGAGCTTCCCGAACCGGACTCCTACACCGAACATCGTTCTATCCCTCCGCTACGCCCACAATTGCGCCGATCCATACGCGAGCGCGGAACTGCGTGCGCGGGGGCGCGCTCGCGCACCCGCCCGTAAGGCACATGCCTAAGTGCACGCTTAGGGCGGGCCTCAGGCCCAGGCATAAGACATTGCCGGACCCGCCAAGCAGCGCGGCACGGGACGCTACCGAAACAGGGGTCTCGCGACCCGCCGTCAAAGCCTTCCCGAGACACCCAATACGACCCGGCTACCGTCTGCCGCGCGAGCGCGGCTCACCGGATTCCTCGTCTCCGTCACCGTCCTCCTCCACCACGTTGTCATCCTCGTCTTCGTCCTCTTGTTCCTCGTCCAGGTCCACAGCCGCGCCGCACGCTGGGCACGAAATCTCAGCGTCGTCATCGATGCCGTCCCCACGAAGCTTGAAGAGCGCGTCGCACTCCTCGCAGGTGTATCCGACCCAAGTTGCCGTCGCCATCTCGTCTACCTCTTGGCTGAAGCCAGCCGGTTGCGCTATGTTCTGGTCATGGCACTGCGACTGCAGACCGCTGTTAGGTTCGCACCCCGAAAAACCAGCGAGAAATTGCACGGGCGCGAGACCCGGCGAGTACTGCTAATACCTCTCTTCCAATCTCCACGGGAGCATCTCCTCTCGTGCGTGAGAGACGCCCCACTCGGTTTAGACCCGGCTGGGGCGTCGCTGTCTCACGCTCAAAGTGAATTTGCGATTCGTGCGGGCTGCCATCAGGACCCGCCCACTCAGTTCGACGATGGCGACAAATGGTCAGGCGGCCAGCGCGTCTCGGTCCTTCGCAAGCGCGGCCGGTTTGATCATGAGCAGCGCTACAGCGCTCCTTCGGAAGTCTGCGCCGCGTCGCATAGTCGACGGACATACGCTTCCAACGCGGCTACTGGAATCCTGCGTGAACGGTTTATCCGTACCGACTCGATCTGCCTTGCCGTAAGCAACTCGTAGAGCATCGATCTCCCGATCCTTAGCCGGTCTGCCGCCTCTTCCGGGGTTAGCAGAAGCACTTCGCTTTTCACCTTTCACCTCCTGGTCCGCAGTACTCCGCGCGGACGACCACGATATTGTGATAGCCTGAATGTATAAGATGCGCCGCATAAGATATGGCGCTTGTATTCTGGGATTAGCACCGATTGGAGAGCCGCGTGTCAGCCAAAGGAACATCCTGGGGCAAGAAGAACGAGTGGTTGCGCGTAATTACAACTGGCCTTCAACGCCTTGGCGGAGCGGAGGCCACGCTGCCTGAACTCTTGCTTTGGCTCAGATCAGAAGAAGGCCGAAAGCTCTGGCCGAAGCGCCCTGAGCCTCTGCCGGAAGGGACCGTCAAGAACTACCTGACGCTCGCTCGGCGGGCTTTTGGAACACCGGACGGACCTTGGAGTATCGGGCAGACCATCAGCGGAAAGCACTTCATCGACCCCCTGCATCTTGACGTTGTATTGCACGTCGCCAAGCTGGCCCGGGCCTGGGGGCGTCCCCTCACGACCCGTCAGGCTTGCTGGGTCGCTAGGCTGACTCCCATCATTCAGACATCAGGCAATGAACTGACAGACGAATCCCTCGCGATGCACCACTACGGGCTGGCGATGTACTACGCGGCGCGGGAACAACTCATGGCGATCGCGAACGGGGCCGAAACATTCGACACGTCAGACATCGATCCCTATCTGATGTTCGCGTCGGGTTTTGGGGTTGACCGAGCCAAGGCAGAAGAAGCGGGAATGGCTCTTGAGATGGCCTTGAAACTCCATGCCCCAGCCGCCGCCCTTGGCGATGAACTCACCGATCCTCGCGCTAGCGGCTGGATATACACACGCGAAGTGCAGCACCTTCGCTCCCTTGCTGACTCAGGCGTTCCGAAGGAGCAGCGAATCGCCACCTGGCCCGTGGGGAAGAGCGTGGATTTCAACCTCGGGCTGCAGGGCATCGCATCGCAGCCGGGCTTCAACAAGCTTTCTCCAAAGCGACAAACCGAGTTAGTAAAGGAGCTACGACTCGCCGTGGACGTCAAAGATTGGGGCACCTACCGCAAGCTGACTGGACTCAAGGAGGTTAAAGATGCCAAAGCGTAGAGGACACGGAGAAGGTTCTATTTCGGAGCGAGCAGATGGCCGGTGGATGGCCCGTTACCGGGACACCGCGGGCAGGCGTACGACGATCTACGGCCAAACACGCGCAGAAGTGGCAGGGAAGCTCGTGGACTCGCTGAAGCAGATTCGCGACGGCGTCTATGCGCCTTCGAACGGACGGACGGTCGACAGTTTTGCGGCGCAGTGGATCGAGACACTAAAGCAGTCCGTTCGCCCGAAGACTCTGTCCTCGTATTCCTGGGCACTCAAGGGGCACATCCTGCCCTCCCTCGGGAAGCTCAGGCTGACTGAAGTCCGACCGGCGCATGTGCAGGCCCTGTACGCCGCATGCGCTGCCAAGGGTCTGGCTCCCAAGAGCGTCCGAAACGTCCACCTTGTTTTACACGCGATGCTCCAGAGGGCTTTCGTATGGGGAGTCCTGGTTCAGAACCCGGTCGCGCGAGTCGATGCACCGAGGGTTGAACGGAAGGATCCACCGATGCTGACTTCTGCCCAAGTGAGGAGCCTCTTGGATGCCGCTCGTGGGCATCCGATGGAGGCCCTCGTAACGCTGGCGGTCACCACAGGGGCACGGAGCGGCGAAATGCTGGGCCTTCGGTGGAACAAAGTGGACTTCGAAGCTGGCACGATGGAAATTCGAGTGGCCCTCTCCCGCGTGGGTGGCGTCTATGAACTCGTTGAGCCGAAGACTGCTAGGTCTAGGCGAAGTGTCGCCGTGCCAGTTGTCGCCCTTGAGGCACTGCGACGGCACAGGGCGAGACAGACTGAACAAGCTCTCAAGCTAGGCCCGGCATGGCAGAACGGGATGAACCTAGTCTTCACATCCGAGGTCGGGACGCCAGTGGATCACAACAATTTTCTGCGACGGGACTTCCGGCCATTGCTGAAAAAGGCGGGCCTGCCCATTGAATTGACGTTCCATGACTGCCGCCACATTGCCGCCTCATTCGCCCTGAGTCGAGGTGTGCCTATCCCTCTGGTGTCTGAGATGTTGGGGCACTCGGACCCTGCAACGACGTTGCGTGTCTACGCCCACGCCATTCCCCTATCCCAGCGTCAGTTCGCAGACGCGATGGACGCGGCGGTCGCAGGTTGACACCCGATTTGACACCCAACGGCAACGGACGGCGGTGACTTCTGTCGGACTCCACCGGACTCAAGAGGCCGAGATTGAGATCATCTGCGGCCTTTGATGGACGATGCCGGACAGTATGGGTATGATTTGGGACCAGAAGGTCGTCGGTTCGAACCCGGCCGCCCCGACCATCCCTCCGACGCCTGTCGCGTCGTGCAGGAACCATCTCAATACATCGCGAAAACCTCTCACACCGTGCGATCAGCGCGCTGGGCTTCCCCAGAGAGCAGTGGCTCTGACATGGTCGCTCAGACTGGGCCAGATTCTTGAAGACGCCTCTCTCGGACGGAGAGTTGATGACTGGGAGGCCTGCATGTCCACAAAATTCAAGATCGGCAAATACCTCATCAGCACGGTTCAAGACCACATCAGCCCATTCCGGGACCCCGCTGTCGTGTATCCGAACGTGCCGGCCGCGGACTGGGACCCGTATCGCAGCTTCGCCCTGTTCCCGGATGGAAAGGCACAATCGCAATGGCGCGGCCATGTCATCAAACTTGCCGGAGGAGGCAAGGGGCCGGTCGTCTTGGTGGATACGGGAATGGGCCCTGGCCCGCACGCGCATACCGGCAGGAACGGTGAATTCCTAGACAACCTGAAGGGTGAGGGCGTGCAGCCAGGCGACGTTTCGGCCGTTGTCATCACGCACACGCATGGGGACCACATTGGCTGGAATGTGACGTGGGAGGGCGGGAAGCCGAAGGCCACGTTCCCACACGCCATCTACCACATCGCGCAGGCTGACTGGGACTTTTATTCAGCACAGTCCCCGAAGAACGATGCCTTTGAAAAGCAGGTGCGGCCGCTCAAGGAACTGGGGAGGCTCAGGTTGGTCAGGGGGCAGATTGAGGTCGCTCCAGGCATCAGCACGCTGCCTACAAATGGGCACACACCGGGGCACCAGTGCGTGCTCGTACAGGCGGATGGGCAGACGGGCGTGCTGACCGGCGACCTCTTCCACAACGTGGCGCAGGTCACGGAGCAGCACTGGTGTCCGACGTTCGACTGGAACACGGATCTTTCGACAGCATCGCGCCGGTGGTTGCTGTGGCGCGCCCATGCTGAAGGGTGGGTGGTATTCTCGGGACACCTCGGCAGCGGCAAGAGTATCGGCCGCGTCGTGGAACGCAACGGCCGCCCTGCATGGGAAGCGGTATAGGCGACCCTTCACCATGACCCCCTCCCGCAATGGGAGTGGGGAAATGCGTGACTCACCCTCCCAGTTGCAGGAAACAGTTTCAGCAAGCCCTCTAGGTTGCGCCCTCGAAGAAGCTGCGTGGGTTCGTTACGACAAGCAACCTGATCTGGTCGTCTGTCGCGCCAAGCTCCCTCAGATAGGGCAACACGTGGCGTTTGATGAAGCAGATGTGGTCCGGGTTGCGCTTGATACGCTCTGCGAACACGGCCTTTGGGGCGATCAGCATCGTCATCGGGTCATCGTGAGACACCATCAGGCGGTGCGTCCACCCGGCGTCCATCAACGCCTTCAGTGTCTGCGTGCGCACGCGCCAGTCCGGTACATCAGGCCGGTGCGAGGGGTAACGGTCGAACCCGACCCATGCGCCCTTTTTCAGCAGGCCGGTCAGATAGTCGAGGTCCGTCGTGTCGTTTGAGTGGCCGATGCAGACGCGGTTCAGTTCCACGCCCTCTGACTCGAAGATGCGTATCTGCTGGTCCCCCACGCGCTCCGGAGCCCATGTGTGCGTGATGATCGGCACACGGGTCGCCTTCTGAGCACGTGCGGCTGCGCGCAGGATGATCTCCCCCGCCTCTGTAACGCCGCCCACGTCATTAGCGACCTTGATTACTCCAGCGCGGATGCCCGTGCCCTCGATTCCTTCTTTGATCTCGCGTATGTACAGGCGGGAGATGTCTTCCGGGTCGGCGGTGCGGAAGGCGCGCGGGATTTCGAGCCACGTCCCGGTCGCAGCGATGATGTTCACACCCGTCACGCGTGAAACGTATTCGATGAGGCGGATGTCGCGGCCCAGATCCATCGTTGTCAGGTCAACTATGGTTGAGATGCCCTCGGTCTTCGCCTCGTTCAGGCGGCGGACGGCCTCCTGCATGGCGGCCTGACGCGGGATGAAATCGGGGAACACATCCTTGATCCCTGCGGATGTGATTAGGAGGTGCTCGTGCATGAGCGTGAAGCCCATTTTCGAGGTGTCCATTTGACCGAGGACTGTTGAAATTGTCGGCATGGTCATCTCCTATCGCCTCTCCCACCGGGAGAGGACCATGGTGAGGGCATCAGGATCAACGCCTGGCCTGCGGCTACCTCGCCTTTGCCGATCGCCCGTCCTTCGCAGGACGTTTACGCGACGAAGGTGATGCAGGCACAACCGCCTTGCGGTCCTGCTTGGCCTTCCATTCGCGATACAAGCGGAAGGTCTCCTCATCCGGAGGGTAATACCTGCCTGGCGACAAATTCTCGGCGTCGAGCCTGCGCCTGATCCACTCCTCAATGTCGTCATACTCAAGCGCCTTTTGCGCGATGTCCTTCGCCACACCCCGTGGTATGACCACTACGCCATCATCATCGGCATGTATGTAATCGCCGGGGCGCACCAGCACGCCGTCGACCGTGACGGTGCCGTTCGTCTCGTAGGGGAAGCCTATGCGCGTGCCCAGGCTGGAGGTCTTATCGAGGCCAAACATCTTCGGCCCGTAGTCCTTGACCACGTGCATGTCGCGGATCCCGCCGTCGCAGACGAGGCCGCTCACCTGCCGCTGTTTCAGACGCAGAAACTTTATGTCGCCGCCCACGGACATGAGCTTGGTGCCCATGGATTCCATCACGATGCAATCCCCCGGCCCGGCAAGTTCAAATGCTGTGTATTCCGGAGACTGCTCGCCTCCCGGCTTCTCCGCCAGAGCGTCCGGCCGGGCCGGGACGAAGCGCACGGTCACGGCGCGGGCCACCAGCCTCTGCCCCGGCGTCAGGTTCTTGACGTTGGCCATGTAGGTGTAGCGCGGGTCGTAGCCGTTGCGCGCCAGCGTGTCCACGACTGCTGTGGAGTTGATCAGGTGGAGGGCGCGAATGGTCGCCTCGTCAATGACGTGGGCGGGGGTGGGAGTTATCGCTGGCATGAAAGTGCTGATCCAATCATCCGGATGCAAGGTAAAGCCGCACATGGCGCGGTTGCGCAGTGCCCGGCGAGCATTCTAACGCGCCGAGACGGCGATGGCGGCAGGCAGCTCACCATCTGCGCGCAAAACAACAGTGCCCCGGCTCAGCCGGGGCACTGTTGTGATTTCACATTCGGCCCTGCTCTCTCTTACATGGAGAGAGCAGGGTTGAGGGGTTATGGCCCGTCCCTCACCGCTCTGAGATCAGCACTCGCAGATGGTCAACCCTAGTCCGGGTCCTTGGCGTTATTGCTGACTGAGCGGGCCTTCGCGGCTTGGTCCACCCGCATCTCAAACTTGGTGTCCAGAGCCTGCAGGGTGTCCATGATGCCCGTGTATGCCAACTCGGTCTTGGAGGCCATCGTCACACCGAAGAAACCCTGGCGGCGGAACTCGATGGCCTTCTCCTGAACCTTGAGGCGCACATAGTCCCAAGAGTTCCCGGCGAAGAAATCCACCATGTTGTGCGAGAACCTGCCGTTCTTGTCCATCGAAAAGCCCAGGGCCGAAACGATGGGGAGGCAGTACGGGCCGGTGACGGGCGTGTTGATGGCCACTGGCATGATCGGCATGTTGTGCGAGCCGCGGCAGTCGCCTGTGATGATCTGTTGGATCATGGCGAAAGGCTCCACCATTTCCTCGGGTGCGGGGAAGATGGACTGCACACGCACTACGGCTACCGGGTCATCCTTGCCTGTGTACTTGCCTGCGACGTTGTGCAGCCTGGTCGCGGCGACAGATACAAACTGTTCGTCTGGGTAGACGCGCGAATGGACTGCTTCGATGGCGAAGCGATCCTCATCGCGCAGGAGCGCTGCCAGATCCCACACCTGCTCGGGCAGGTTCAACTTGATCACACGGTCGCTGTCTTTGCCCGAATGGTCCATGTCAATGACCGTGACGGTGAAGCCCTTGTGCAGCACAGGGCTGAGGAGCAATCCGCCGTTGTGCATGGGGTCAGCAAGTGTCAGATAGAACGGCAGGTTGTACATGCCGGGGGCGCACTTATCGCCGGCAAAGACCATGAACGCCTCGGCAGGCCGGTGCTTGGGCAGCAGGTCGAATGTGATCTCGGCTACCGCGGGGCCAGCGCCGCGCACGTTGCCGGATGGGGCGTCCACGAGCAGGTCTTGCCCGGCGCCGTAATTGCCTTCCTGCTTCGCCACCTCAGTGGCAGCCTTGAACGTGGCCCAGGCGAACTCGTGCACTTTCGCCGCCCCCGTGCCGTGCGTGTGCGACATGAGGAGGGCGATGTCATCCCCTGTGTACGTCACCATGCCATCTATCAGCATGCCGTTTTTCACCTGTGCGGCGACCATGTCCTTCGCCTTCTGGACCATCGCAGCGGAGGGGAGCGTGTGCCCGCCTATGGACCCCACGTCTGCTTTGATGACGCTGAACGTAACCTTTGCCAAATGTGTTCTCCTGCGTTAATCCGCCTCGATAAACAATCACTAGACGCCCTGAGCCTGACGGTAAGTTGTCAGATTCAAATGACGTGGCCGGAGCGGGGAAGTCCGGTCATGGCACTTCCGATCAGGCATTGTAGTGCAGCCAAACCACCGTTGCGTTAGCCGCCCGGTGGGGCGTACCACGTGCTACTTCCGCAACGCCTTCACGATCCCATCGCAGGCCTGCATGTAGATCGTTGCGTCCACGTTGATCGAGAGGTACTGCACGCCGAGGTCGAGTAGCCACTTGCCCATTTCGGTGTCCTTGGCGTACGAACCAACGGCGCGGCCACGCTTGCGGGCCTTGTCTGTGGCCGCTTTCAGCGCCCGCTCCACCTTTGGTGACCGCACCTGCCCCGGCACACCAAGCGATTGCGATATGTCGTACGGCCCCAGAAACAGCACGTCTATCCCCTCCACCTCCATGATGTCCTCGAGGTTGTCCAGCCCACGCTTGCCCTCGATGTGGACGATCACCGCTGTCTCGTCGTTCTGTCGGTCGGTGTGGTTCTTGCCTCCAGCTGCGCCGCCTTCCTTGAAATAGTTGCCAGCGCGGGTGAAGACCGAAAGCCCGCGCTCGCCGATGGGTGCATATTTGGCCGAGTTCACCACCCGCTCCCCGTCGGCGCGTACGTTGATCTGCGGCACTTGAACACCCTCAGAGCCTATGTCCAAAGCGCGCAGGATCAATCGTTCATCATTAGCGCCGACGCGGATGATCGGGGCGACGCCTGCGCCTTGCGCGGAGATCACTAGGTCAATGCAGGTCTCCATCGTCAGGGGCCCATGCTCGCTGTCCAGGATGCAGAAATCCATACCTGCATAACCCAGGGTCTCGACGAGCGTGCATGAAGGCACGATGACGAATGGCCCGATGACCGTCTCGCCCTTCTGGAGCCGCTTCTTTAGCTGACCACGGTTCGTGTTCGGTGTTGGCATATGGGTCCTCCGGATTGAGTTAGGCTTTGTCTGATGAGGGTGGGGGCACGATACTCTTCACCCGGGTGTCGCAACCCCAGTCCGTGGGGCTCGGAGCGCATGGCGTCTGCTCCATCACTCTGCGATCCAGTACACCACGGCTCTGTCAGCATCCTTTGGTAAACCATGCCCTGTGCCCTTGCGGGTGCGGGCTTGGGAGAAGGTGTGGAGATGGCTCCTTCGCTAGGCAAGTTTAGCCACGGAAACGGTTCAGTGTGAAATCCCGCATAGTCTTCATAGGATCGGGCACATCGGAAGGCGTGCCTCGCGTCACATGTTTGACCAGGGAGTTTCCGGAATGCCCGGCTTGCCTTTCGGCCATGCGGCCCGGCTCGAAGGACCGTCGCCGCAACACGTCGCTGCTGATTCAAACTACCCGCCCGGGCCAGGCCTTCCCATCCTCCCGTCGGGAGGGCGTGGAACTGAGGGCACAAGCGTCCCATGCACCGTCTGATGAAGGCGCCGCCCCGCCCGTACGCAATATCCTCATTGACGCTGGCAAGTTCTTTTACCAGTCGGCAATTGACCTCTTCCCAAAATTCAGCGTCCGCACTCTTGACGCCATAGTCCTTACACATGCCCACGCAGACGCTGCAGGCGGCCTCGATGACCTGCGTGACTGGACGAATAACAACCGCCAGCCCTCATTGCCCATTTATGTTCGGCCTGAGGATGTGCGGGACACCCTTTCTCACACCGCGTTTTATCTGATCGACCGCGCCATGGCCACAAGCGGCGGTTCGATAGCCAAGTTGCAGTTCCTCGAAGTGGCGGACAAAGCCTTCGAAATTCATGGCCTACCGTTCACACCCTTGCCAGTCTGGCACGGTCGCCCGCACACGGCGAACGGCTACCGCTTTGGCGATGTTTGCTATATCCCCGACGTCAGCGAAATCCCGCCGGAGACGCGCTCCCTTGTAGAGGGCTGCGGCCTGCTCGTCCTGGACGCCCTGCGCCCCCTTCGCACCCACGGCTCGCACCTGACGCTTGAACAGGCCATCGAGGAAGTGCGGCGCCTTCGCCCCCAGCGAACGTTGTTCACGGGCATGTGCCACGACATAGTCCATGAACCCGTCGAGGCCGCCCTGCGCTGCCTCAGAGAGACGGACGGGCTCGAAGTGGGTCTCGCCTATGACGGCATGGCCCTCGACGTGGACCTTTGAGGCGAACCGGAGTCAAGTGGGCAGCACAGTGGCTCGCTGGTATATCATCCCGTCCGCCTCATTTTTCTCCCCTCTCCTCTTGAGGGAGAGGGTCAGGACGAGGGGTCACAGCAAACTAGACACGACAATACAGGCAGGTCAAATATGCGCACGAAGGCAGCCATTTTTTACGCCCCGAAGCAGCCCATCAGCGTCGAAGAAGTGGATCTCAGAGGCCCGATGGTCGGTGAAGTCCTCGTCCGCGTCGCCGCCACAGGCGCCTGTCACTCGGACTATCACGTAGTTGACGGCCACAGCAAGGCCGCCATCACACCACTCGTCATGGGCCACGAGGCTTCAGGCGTCGTCGAGGAAGTAGGGCAGGGCGTTACCTGGTTCAAGCCTGGAGACCACGTCGTCTTCGCCATCCGCCCGATGTGCGGCAAGTGCAAATACTGCACCACGGCTCGGCCCAACCTTTGCAACGGTATCAAGGCAAAGCCCGGCCACATGGTGGACGGCACCACCCGGTTCTCGAAACCCGATGGCACGACCCTGTACCATGGCCTCGCCACCTTTTCGCAGCACACCGTGGTTCCCGAGTGGAGTCTGGTCAAGGTCCGTCCCGATGTGCCTATCGATCGCCTGGCATCCATCGGCTGCGCCGTCGTCACGGGCGTTGGAGCCGTCGTCAACACCGCTGAGGTCAAGGCTGGTTCTACCGTCGCTGTCTGGGGTTGTGGCGGCGTTGGCTTGAACGTCATCCAGGGCGCAGCCATCGCGGGGGCATCTCGCATCATCGCCATAGATGTGGCCGCCTCCAAGTTCGACTTCGCGAAGAAATTCGGCGCGACGGACACTGTTGACGCTTCGAAGAACGACCCTGTCAAGGCCGTAGTGGATCTGACCGACGGCGGCGCTGATTACACCTTCGAGGTCATCGGCAAGCCGCAAACGGTGCGGCAGGCGTTTGAGGCTACCTGCCTCGGCGGGACGGCCTGCATGGTCGGTGTGCCACCTGAGGGCGGCGAGGTCAGCATTCCCATGCGGCCTCTATTCTCGGACCGCAGGCTTATTGGTTCGTCAGCAGGCACAGGCCGGCCGCGAGTTGACTTTCCGTGGTACATCGAAATGTACCGGCAGGGCCGCCTCAAACTCGACGAACTCCAGTCCCGAATCCGGCCTCTCTCCGAAATTAACGAAGCATTTCAGGACATGCTCTCTGGCGATGTTGCCAGGACAATCATCAAGCCGTAGGGCCAGACCCATGTGCCGTCGCCTACGAATACCTGCCCGCCCCCAACGGACTAAATGGTTCTTGAACCTGTCTCCAATGTCACATAACTTGCGGAGCGGCATCTGAGCAAAAAGCGCAGAGATTGCGGCTGCTATACTTTTGATGGTTCTAGATATCATGTCCGTCAGAAACTGGAGAACGACATTGCGAATAGTTGACGCAAATATTGAAGACCTAAACCGTTCGACAAAGAGGGGTCGGGTCCGGTCGCCTGAAACGCAGCAGTTGATCTCGGTCATTGATGGTATGACGTCAGGAGTCGCGAAGGCGATCATGCTCGGTCCGGGCGACAACGCAAAAACATTCAAGGCCCGGATCGCATATGCCGGAAGACTGGCAGGCAAAAGGTTGCAGGTGGCTGTAGAAGCTGACCGTGTGCTCTTTGGCCTAAGCGACCGTCCCGCCCGCAAACGGCGGCGTGGTGGAAAGAAGTAATATCAGGCTTGACGAAAAGTGGCCCCGGCTCAGCCGGGGCCACTTTGTTATTAACCGTGTGATGGATTTCGGTCTGAAAACGGCAGCGACATCGAATTGTTTCAGCGGTCAAGCCCGACGCGACGCCGCATCATCTGTAACTGCTTCCGTCGTTCCTGCCGCCTCGTCACTAGGGAGGCCGGGACTGGGAGAAGGGCAGTGACCTACACGCGTATGCACGCTACCCAGTGCTCCGGGCCTACTTCCCTGAGGGGTGGCACGTCGCCCTTGCAATCGTCGATGGCGATGGGGCAGCGCGTGTGGAACACGCACCCTGAAGGCGGATTTAGGGGACTGGGGATGTCGCCCTTGAGTACGATGCGTTCCCTCTTGCGTTCAAGGACGGGGTCGGGCGCGGGCACGGCAGAGAGAAGAGCTTTCGTGTAGGGATGTAGCGGGTTCTTGTAGATCTCATCGCGGGTCGCTATCTCGACGATCTTGCCCAGGTACATCACTGCCACACGGTCAGAGATGTGACGTACCACGGACAGGTCGTGGGCGATGAAGATATAGGCGAGGTTGAACTGCTCCTGCAGGTCCTGGAGCAGGTTGATGACCTGTGCCTGGATCGAGACGTCCAGGGCCGATACCGGCTCGTCCAGGACGATCAGGCTGGGCCGCGCGGCGAGGGCGCGGGCCACACCCAGGCGCTGCCTCTGTCCGCCGGAGAACTCGTGCGGGTAGCGGTTCGCCATAGCCGGGCTCAGTCCCACCACTTGTAGTAGCTCCGCCACCTTCTCCCTGTACTCCGCCTTGCTCGTGAAAAGGCGGTGGACGATCAGCGGCTCGCCGACGATGTTCCCCGCCGTCATGCGCGGGTTAAGCGAGCCGTAGGGGTCCTGGAACACTATGCCCATGCGCCGCCGCATCTTGCGGATGGCGTCCGGCTTCATAGTCGTGAGTTCCTGGCCCTCGAATGTCACCTTGCCCGCAGTGGGCTTCGTGAGCTGCAGGATGGCCCGCCCGGCTGTCGTCTTGCCGGAGCCGGACTCGCCCACCAGGCCGAGCGTCTCACCGTGCTTCAGGCTGAAGCCGATGCCGTCCACGGCCTTCACATGGCCCACGGTGCGCTGGAGGATGAACCCGCGGTTCACCGGGAAGTGCACCTTGAGCCCCTCTACTGCGAGCAGAGGCTGGCCGGATGTGACGTCGGCTTTTACGGGTGTAACAGTGGAGGCGTTCGTTGCCGTTGTCATACCTTTGCCTTCTGCGCTGCCGGGCGCCGGGAAACTTTGGCGCTCTCCCAGCAGGCCGACCAGTGCTCCCTGCCTGCCTCGGTCAAAGTGGGGTCTTCCGCTCCGCATCGTTCGATGGCCCAATCGCAGCGGTCACGGAATGCACAGCCGGCTGGCAGATCCGCCATGTTGGGGATTTCTCCCCTGATGGGCGCAAGACGGGTCTTCGCCGGCTCGTCTAGGCGTGGCACCGAGTTCAGCAGACCGACAGTGTACGGGTGCTTCGGAGAGCCGTAGATGTCATCGGAACTGCCCATCTCGCGTATCTTGCCGGCGTACATCACGTTCACACGGTCGGCATAGCGGGCTACTACGCCAAGGTTGTGCGTGATGATGAGTAGGGCGGTACCCAGCCGGCTCGTCAGATCCTGCATCAGCTCCAGTATCTGGGCCTGGATGGTCACATCAAGGGCGGTGGTGGCCTCATCGGCGATCAGGAGCTTGGGGTTGCAGCTCAGCGCGATGGCGATCATCACGCGTTGGCGCTGGCCCCCGGACATCTGGTGCGGGTAGTCCTTGAGCCTGGTGCGAGCGTCCGGGATTCCCACCATGTCTAGCAATTCACCGGCGCGGTCCATGGCCTGTCGCTTGCTCATGTTCATGTGCAGTTCAAGGGCTTCGGTAAGTTGCCGCCCGATCGTCAGGACCGGGTTAAGTGAGGACATGGGCTCCTGAAAGATCATGCCGATGTCACGCCCGCGCACTTTGCGCATCTCCGAGTCGGAAAGCTTGAGCAGGTCGCGGCCCTTGAAGATGACTTCGCCCCCCACGATCCTTCCCGGCGGGTTCGGGATCAGGCGCATCAGCGTCAGGGCGGTCACGCTCTTGCCGCACCCTGATTCTCCAACAAGGCCCAGAGTCTCGCCCTCACGCAGGTCGAAGGTCACTCCGTCCACGGCGCGTACGACGCTGCTGGGCGAGTAGAAGTACGTTTTAAGGTCGCGTACTTGCAGGAGAGGTTCAACTGTCTGGCGTTCTGTCATTGTTTTTTCATCATGAGGTTTATTTCACCCCTCTCCTTGTCAGCCAACTCCGCTGGATGCCAGTCCTTCATGGGAATGCGATTTCTTGAACAAGTGCCAATGCTAGTACCCGCGCACAAGGCGGCAACCCTCGACCATCAAGAGGCGCTGCACTGGGTCCCATGAGGCGGCCTTGCCGGTCACGGCGTTCCGCCCGTCCGGAGTCATCCTGAGGAGCTCGGCTTCACTGATCTTTTCGAAGTGGCAGGTGACCGCTCCTGCGCCAGCCTTGAAGGTCACATACGGCTTGCCGGCGCCGTCACGCCCGGCGTCTCGCACATCCCCCTGGATCAGGAAAGACTTGCCGAGCAGGCCGGGGACCTTGTCCGGTTCATTGCGGAACGTCGCCTCAAGGTCGCGTGCCGGGATGCGTGGGAACTCTTGCACCGAAAGGTTGTCCACCAGCACGGAAGTCTGCTCTTCGCTCAAAGTCAGCGCCGGCGGCGTAGAAGTAGGCGTGCCGGAGGGAGGTGTGGGGGTGGACGTGGCCACGGCGAAGACGTTGGACCCCGGGACAAGCGACTGGCCGCCGGTGCCAACTCCGGTCATCACCGACCCTGCCCCCGGGGGCGCCAACGTGGGCGCCGCCGCAGTGGCAGCCGGGCTCCCTCCTCCGCACGCAGCCGAAAGCGCCACGCTGACGGCTGCCAGTGACAGGACAATCGTTGCAGTTGAGAACTTACGTCGCACCGCGCAACCTCGGGTCGAGCACATCTCTGAGGCCATCACCAACAAGGTTGGCAGCTAGGACAGTTAGAGCTAGAAACAGGCCAGGGAAGAACGATATCCAGAAGTTGATGGTCACGTATTCCCGGCCAGCGGAGATGATATTACCCCAGCTTGGGATGTATTCCGGCGTGCCGACACCAAGGAACCCCAGAGCGGCCTCCGTCAGAATCGCCCCGGCAAAGAACACAGAGGCCTGGATGATCACCGGCGCGAGAGTATTGGGTGCTATGTGACGGAAAAGGACTCTGGGCATGGAGGCGCCTATGGCCCTCGCTGACTCAACATAGCTCCTCTCCCTCAGGCTCAACACAACGCCACGTACGACGCGCGTCATCCCGGGGGTATCAACGATGCAGATGACCAAGACGACGTTAAACAGACTCGACCCCAGCGTTGCGACCAGCGCTAGTGCAAGAACGAGGGTAGGGAAGGACATCATCCCATCCATCACGCGCATCACCAGGTTGTCTGCGGTGCGGTTATATCCCACCGTTATACCGATTGTCATCCCGATTACAGTTACTGATAACGCCACTGACACCGCCACAACCAGAGAGACCTTTGCGCCATGGAGAGTACGCGCATAAATATCCCTGCCAAGCCTGTCTGTCCCGAACCAGTGGCTCGCGGAAGGCTGTTCCAGCCTGTGCACGACCGCTAGAGCCTGTGGATCATATCTGGCGACGAGTCTGGCGCCCGGGGTGACCGTGATGATGGCGATGAGAGCCATTATGGTCAGGATCACTGTCCCGGCCAGCAGGTTGGGGTTCTTTCGCAATGCGCGGCCTGTGCCGCGCATTCCTCGTCTCACCCTCACTCTGAACGAGGGTTCCATCAACGCTGTCCCGTGTCGTACTGCTGCGTGTGCCATTACAAACGCACCCGCGGGTCGAAGAATGCGTACGACAGGTCAACCAACAGGTTGACCATTACGTAAATGAACGCCAGGAGCATGAGCAGGGACTGGACGACCGGGAAGTCGCGCCTGCCCACAGACTCTGTCACCAGTCGTCCGAGGCCGGGTATGGTGAAAACCGTCTCAGTCACCACTACACCCGTTATCAGTCCGGCGGCCAGAAAACCAATCACCGTGACTATCGGGATCGCCGCCGCCCTCAGAGCGTGGCGGAACAATACACTCCGCTCGGCCAGCCCTTTGGAACGGGCTGTGCGGATGTAGTCCTCCCGGAATACCTCAAGCAAGGACGCCCGCGTCATTCTGACGATGGTCGCCGAGCCCGTAATTCCTAGCAGGCAGACCGGGAGCGTGAGAGAGCGGACATATCCGGTCACGCTCTCATTAAGAGATACGAAACCAATCACCGGGAACCACCTTAGGTTCACGGCAAAGACATAAATAAGAATGAGTCCCAGCCAGAAACCGGGTATGGAAATCCCGAGCGCCGCCCACAGCTGGCCAAGCCTGTCCCACTTCGTGCCCACCTTCCATGCCGCCATGACGCCGATCGGAACCCCGAGCGTGACTGCAAGCAACCCGCCAAACATGGCGAGGCTCAACGTAGGCGCTATTCGCGTACTTACGAGCTCCGCAATGGACTTGCCATTGAATATGGAATGACCAAGGTCGCCGCGGACTGTCCGACCGACCCACTCTGTGAACTGCTCCCATACAGGCTTGTCCAGACCAAGCTCAGTACGTAGCTTTTTCACATCGTCGGGGCCGGCGTAGTCTCCTGCCATGATGTTCGCCGCATCACCCGGCGCCAGGTGAACCAGCGAAAACGCCACCAGGCCCACAAAAATGAGGACCGGCACGGTTGCGAGCAGTCTCTTGGCGATATATGCAGTCATGGGTCAGTATGCGTTTCCGTTACGATCCGTTTCAGTGTGGTCGCCGGGACGGGGAGGGTGCCTCTGACAGCAAACTGCGGGCGCCCGTTCGCGAGCGCCCGCAGTTTGCTGTGCGTCTGCTGCACGGTCAATGCCAGTAATTCGTCGTCACGTTCTTCAGGCTGGCTGTGCCGGCATCCTGTCGCCTATTTGGTCCGCCATGCGTTGTACACGTTGAAGGGCAGCCCGAAGTCGGTGCGGGCGCCTATCACCGTCTTCCGGAGAGCCACAGCGTTGTACGTGTCGCCGAAGGACAGGTAAGGGATGTCATCCCAGAACACCTTCTGCATGTCCTTCACGATCTGGAGCTGCTGCGTCGCGGATGTCGCCCGCGCCAGCTTGTTCATGCCCGCCGTCATCTGGCCGGACTCGTCCTGATACTTGTTCCAGTACGTGTTCTTGCCAAGGGATGAGTTCAGGAGCGGGTTCGCGCCCCAGGCGCCTCCGCCCGCCGTGTTGAACGCGTCCCAGAGTTCAGGCTTCTCGCGCCAGTTGGTCTGGGTGGCCCAGTCGGTGGCCTTGAAGTCAACCTTCAGACCGATCTCCGCCAACACCTGGCGAGAGACCTCGGCGGGAGCGGCGTGCTGTGGCACGTCCTGCGGAGACAAGACGACCACGGTCTTGCCCAATGCTCCAGCGGCTATGATCAGTTGCTTGGCTTTCTCCAGGCCTCCCTTGTTGCGAGCGTTGTAGATGCCCTCGGAGTAGTCCGCAAAACCGCCCCATTTGGTGCCGCAGAGCATCATCGAGGGGCAGAGCGTCCAGAAACGGCTGTCGCCGTATCCCGCCCTCATGGCGTCCTCAACGGGGTAAGCCATTGCGAACGCCTGGCGGACGCGCTTGTCCGTGAACACACCGTTCACGTTGTCAAGCCAGACGCCGGGCCGGTTGGAGTTGTTCCTGATGATGTTGATGCTGATTTCCGGGTTGGTCACCAGCGAGTCGTAAAACGAACTGTCTATGCCAGTGTCAATAATGTCGATCTGGCCCACGCGCAGCGCGGCGATTCGGGCGTTGGCATCTGGCACGATCACATATTTGACCGTGTCGTAGTAAGCAACCTTCTTCCCGGCCATGAACGAGAACTCGCCGCCGACCGGCTGATAGTCGGTGTAGCGGGAAATCTGTGCGTACCCGCCCGGCACATATGTGTCGAACTTGTAGGGTCCGGTGCCGATCATGACGGCTGCGCCCGTCGCAGCCGGCACGTTATACATCTCCGGGGGCATGATGTATGGGTAGTAGCCGCCGATGCGGGCCATAGACTCAATGACGAGGGCGGTCGGCTCGGTCATCGTGACTTCGAACCGCAGATCGTCAATGGGCTTTACGCCGTCTATGAAGCCGAAGACGATGGAGCCAAAATTGTCGCGCTCCGCCCAACGTTTCCAAGACTTGACCGCGTCTTCCGCAGTCATGACGCGCCCGTTGTGGAACTTGATGCCCGAGCGCAGCTTGAATTCCCAGCGCTTGCCGTCAGCCGACACCTGCCAAGTGTCAATCAGAAGGGGCTGCGCTACGAGTTTCAGGTCATAGCCGAACAGGAACTCCTGCACGGCGTAGGCGATTGTGTTGGCAGTGGTACCCGTTGTGCGGTGCACGTCCAGGGTCGAAATGTCGCCCAGGAGCGACACGTTCAACTGGCCTCCCATGCGGCTCTTCTCGTCAATCACAGGCACCTGCAAGGCAGGGGCAGAAGTTGCTGTCGCGATCGGAGCAGCCGGAGCCGTCGTGGCTACGGGCGCTGCTGCTGCCGTTGCAGCAGGCACAGCCGGCTTTGCAGTGGCAGCAGCGGCAGGCTTCTGGGGCGCCGCCGGGGCCTGGGTGGCAGCCGCCGGAACCGCCTCATCGCCGCCGCACGCAGCGGCGGCGATGACAGCGCCGCTGATGAGCATGGCGAAGATCAGGGTCTTATAGCGGACGATGAGACGCATGAGAAGCTCCTTGTTTGTGGTTCAGACGTTACCCCGTGCAGCGGCCATAGTATGCACCGAATTAGCCGGTGTCTCAACCCCGCTGATCCCGCCCGTGCCTTTGGCAGTTTGGAATCAGATCATGGCCGACCTCACCCGGAGGTGGCGTGGCAGGGTGTCAAGTCCTTGAAAAGAGCTTTTAACAACAGGCGTGACCGCAGAGCACAGTGCGTCGTTGACGCCACGGTCTACTGCGTTGAACGTTCCAGCCGGCCGCGTAGTTTCGGGTCAAGATAGTCCCGGAGCGCATCACCTATCAACACAACTGCCAGGACCGTCGCCGTCAAGAACAGGCCGGGGAAGAACGAGATCCAGAAGGCGACCTGCACGTATCCCTGTCCTGTGGCCACGATGTTCCCCCAGCTGGGGATGTATTCCGGTGTGCCAGCGCCCAGGAAGCTGAGGCTGGCCTCGGCAAGGATCGTCGAGGCAAGTGTGAACGTGGCCTGCACGATGATGAGGTTAAGTGTGTTCGGAGCGATGTGGACCATAAGGATCCGCGGCACCCGCGCCCCCATCCCGCGCGCAGCGTCAACGTAGGCAGTTTCCCGTAGCGTCAGCACCGCGCCGCGCACTAGCCTTATTTTGCCGGCTGTGCCGGTAACCGACAGGGCTATGATCACGTTTCGAATGCCGGAGTTGGGCATGAGAGCGATCAGCGCCAGCGCGAGCAGGATGCTTGGGAAGGCGAGCAGCCCGTCCACGAAGCGCATGACGACGTTGTCAAGCAACCGCGAGTAGCCGACGATCAGGGCCACCACCGTGCCGATCATCGTTGTAATGAGCGTGACTGCGAATCCGATCATCAGTGAAAGCCGCGCCCCGGCGATGGTGCGGTCAAAGACGTCCCTGCCTGCGGTATCTGTGCCGAACCAGTGCTGGACGCCAGGGCCGATCAAGCGGTTAATGGGGTCTACTCGGGTGTAGTCGGTGCGCGTGATGAAAGTGCCGAAAATGGCCATGGACGCCATGATGAGCAGGATGACGGCGCCGATCAGCACGGTGGGTTCGCGGCGCAGGACGTGCACTGTGCCGCGGTACGCACGTTGGACGCGCTCCTGGAAGGTGGGCGCCATATAGAGGGGTGCGTTACGAGTCGTGGTGCTCATCCCCCATACCTCACGCGCGGGTCAACATAGGCGTAGAGGATGTCCACAGCCAGGTTGATCGTAATAAAGGTGGTGGAGGCCAGCATGAGCAGGCCCTGGATGATGGGGTAGTCGCGCCGTGCGATGGCTTCTACAAGCATCCTGCCCAACCCCGGGATGGCAAAGATGCGTTCGGTAACCACTAATCCGGTGGCCAGTCCAGCGAGGCTTCCGCCGATCACGGTGACGATGGGGATCGCGGCGGGCCGGAAGGCGTGCCGCAGGAAAACTCTGATCTCACTCAGGCCTTTTGCCCGAGCAGTGCGGACGTAGTCTTCTCGGAGCACCTCCAGCATGGCGGAACGGGTGATGCGGGATATGAAAGCGGAAGCGAGCACGCTGTTTACCAGTACGGGGAGGAACATGCTGTGGAGGTGTGACGGGAGGGTGCGGCCGAACGCGCCCAAGCTCGAAATGTCAACTGGGGCGTAGCCGATGACAGGGAACCAGTTCAGGTTTACGGCGAACCCCCAAATGAGCAAGAAGGCCAACCAGAAACCGGGTGTGGCGAACCCTATCACCGCAAAGACCATTAGAGCGCGGTCAAGTTTGGCCCCGGCTTTCCACGCTGCCAGCATCCCCAAGGATACCCCGAGGAGGGATGAGACGATGATGATCTGGATGCCCAGCGACACCGTTGGTTGGATACGGGGCCGGATGAGCATAGTGATCTCTCGTTTGGAGAAGATCGAAGTGCCCAGGTCCCCGTGGATCATCCGCGAGCCCCACCTGCCAAGCTGCACGTGGTAGGGCTTGTCAAAACCAAGCTGGTGCCGGATCTCCTCAAGCTGCTCTGGTGTGGCTTCATCACCGCCGATGATGGCGGCAGGGTCGCCGGGCGCGATGTAGAGCAGCGAGAACGTGATGATCCCGACGATGATTATGACTGGGATGGATGTGAGGAGGCGTTGCGCGATATAGCGGCGCATTGACTTCAGCCCGCCTGACCTGGGAAGGGCGCGTTGCCACGGAATGGGCCGCGCATGTGAAAAAAGTGTGTGGCTTCGGAAACGGAGCGGCGGGGGACTTTTGACATCCCCCGCCGCTCGTCAGGACTCAGACGTCCTACTTCTTCTGGAACCACTTGTTTGCCGGGAGCTGGTCAGCCGGGCCGCCACCGCCGACTATGCCCCGCATGTCTGCACGTGCCGCCCAGCGGCTGAAGAACTCGCCAACCTGGAGGAAGATTGCGTCCTCATAGAAGTAGGCTTGGAAGTCATCCATGATCTGCTTCTGCTTCGCGACGTCAGTTTCCTTGGCGAGCTTGGTCAGGCTATCCCTGCCCTTGCCCGGGACGTCCTGATACTTGTTGAACCAGCCGTTGTACTGGATTTCACCAAAAGCCAAGTGCCCGACCGGACCGGTGCGAACCGACGAGCCGGACCATGTGTGGAAGAACTCCCACAGTTCCGGGTCTGCGCGGCGGGTCACCATGGTCGCCCAGTCCATAACCAAGAACTCAACGTTGAATCCGATGTCCGCCAGAACCTCACGGCTGACCTGGGCTGCGGCGTGAGCCGGCTGACGGTCAGTCGGGTCCATCAGGCGGACCTTCATCCCGGCCATGCCGAGAGCAGCGATCTTCGCCTTGGATTCGGCGGTCTTCTTTGCGTAGTAGTTGCCAGCCGCGCCTGCCGAACTCTCCCAGTCAGTGCCGCACTGCATGAGGGACGGGCAGAGGCGGTAGGAGTTCTTGTTGCCCGCGGCAAGGAGCAGTGCCTTTTCGTTGTCGTAGGCCTGTATGAACGCCCTGCGGGCCTCCACATTGTTGAACGGAGGCTTCAGGTGGTTGAAGTGGCCGAGTAGCCGGTTGGGCGCCATGCTAACCAGCTGGATCTTCGTGTTCTTCTCCAGGCGGACGGCAAGGTCAGCCGGGAACTCCTGAGCCATATCCACTTCGCCTGCTTCAAGAGCGGCGACGCGGGTGGTCTGGTCCGGGATCTCTATGTATTCGACGCGGTCGAGGTAGGCGGTCTGCCGTCCTGCGGCCCCATCTGTCTTTTCCGGGCTGGCCTTGTAGTCAGCGAAACGAACCATGCTCCAGCGGTCGCCGGGGGTCCATTTCTCGAACTTGTAAGGGCCGGTCCCGATTGGGTCGCCCTTGGCGGTTTCCTTCTGTGGCACTGCCGACCATGCCTCTGACTGGATCAGTGGCTGGAAATTCTGCGGCCCGAGCCCGAATGGCACAAGGCCCGTCGGCTCCTTCAGGTTGATCGTAAAGGTCAGGTCATCCACGACTTTCACGTAGTCCGTGAACACCGGCGTCCCGAACTGCGCCTGCACCAGCTTGAAGACAGCAGCAGCGTCCTTCTGGCGGTTGAGCGTGGCTATGACCTGTTTGGTGGTCAGGGGCGTCCCGTCATGGAACTTGACTCCACTGCGGATGCGGAACGTCCACGTCTTGCCGTCCCCGCTGCTGATCCATGACTCAGCCAACTGCTTGCCGAGGGCGTACTGCTCAGTGTGCGCCAGCAGCAGTTCCTGGATTGAATAGGTCACGTTGTGCGTCCCGGACGCCGTCGTCCAGTTGGGGTCGAAGCTCTGGACGCTGCCGGAAGCGGCGATTTTCAGCGAGCCGCCGGCCTTCTGGCTCTCCGGCACCGCCGCCACGACAGCAGTTGCGGTGGCCGTCTGGATCACGACGACGGTCTGTTGGACGATCTTCTCTACTGGCTTTTCCACGACGACGGTCTGTTGGATGATCTTCTCTACTGGCTTTTCCACGATGACGGTTTGCTTAACGATCTTCTCTACTGGCTTTTCCACGATGACGGTCCTGTCTATCACGACAGGCGTAGGCACAACCGCCGGGGCTGCTTCGCCGCATGCGGCGGTCACACCCAAAGCGGCAGCCGCAACAGCCAGCAGCGCCAATTTCAACGACAATGACCGTTTCATTCCTTCGCTCCCTCTCCGTGAGACTTGCTACGTTTTACAGTGGCGATAGTATGCCAGCGGAAGTTGGCGCGCACAACACCACGGACGCGCCCCGCTCTTTCCGCCGAGATTTGACAATCGTGCAACTGGTCTCAAGTTAACGGCGTCGCACGGTCAATGGCCTGGGTCATTTCGCTTTGGAGCGCCGGACTGCAGCCTTCCCGGATGTGAAGGTCAGGACGTGCCGGGTGTGCTTTGATGCTTCGATGGGATCCAGCGGTAGGTAGTGATATCGTCCGCCGATCCACTCGGGCAGCTGGTCGCAGTAGTGCTGCGATCCCGGGTGGCCTGACTCTCCCTGTGCGTCCACAGCCCACAGGCCGGGCGGATTGGTGCTCATGTCTGCGATCAGACGGTAGTTCGCTCCCATGGGCGCCAGGTAGTTCGGGTCAAACCCCGTATTGCAGACGGTCACTCCGTTGCCCTTCACAGGCTGACCGCCGCGATTCAACAACTCTCCCAGATCGCCCACGCCGCCGAGGACGTGGCGCAGCACGATCTTGTGCGCCGCCCCCCACGTCCATTTCGCCATGTCTCTGCCGAAACGCTTCTCGAGGTCGGCGATGGACGAGAGCAGTGCCTTTGCGATGGCCGGCATGCGGTCGGAGGGCTTCTTGAACCAGCCTGCCTGGTTGGCAGTGAGCAGGCGAGTCGCAAGTCCGCCCATCGCCCCGGCTACCCACTCAGCAGTGGAGCGATCAGCGAACCTCTGGTACGCCACTTCTCGGCTCCAGAAGGTGAAAAACGACTCAAAAAGGGTCGCCCCAACCTCACTCGTTTCGTACCGGCCGTCCCACTTTGCAAGATATCCCGCCGCCTCCCTCACTCTCCTATCCTTCGAATCCTTCAGGGCTGACCGCAGGCCCGGCAGGCAATCCACGGCCCGGAGCGAAAGAGCATCCTGGTGCATCGTGACCATGCCCGCCACGTCATGTTTCGGCTTGGACTCGATCATCTGGCGCACCCGCCTCGCGCGGTGGCCGCTGCTCCAGACGCCGGAGAGGGGATATGGGTAATCGTTGGGAGCAGGACGGTTGTTGGCGGTCGCCATCCAGCCGCGTTCAGGGTTGTCCAGATGCGGCATTCCCTTTTGGGGTATGAGGCTCTTCCACTGGTGCTCAGGCTCCCAGCCGGGGCGGTAGCCGCGCTCCCAGACGGTCCGCTCCGGGACATTCCCGCCTGCCTGGTAGGCGATATTCCCATCTGTGTCGGCAATCACCAGACTGAAAGTCGGCACACGCCAGCCGTCCATCGCCTTGCGGAAGGCAGGAATTGTTTTTGCCCGGTCCATGTCCTGCATCGAGGCCGTCCAGTTGCAGTATGTCGATCCCAGCCAGCGAAGTGACACTGGGCCGGTGTCCTTCGCCTGGGCGGGCAGTAGTTCATCAATTAGCGGCCCGTTGCGTGAATACAGGATCTTCTTGGTGACGGCGCGCTTCCCCTTGATTTTGATTGTCTCTGTGACCTCGCGGCCCTTTTCCCACTTGCCGTCATAGAAAAAGTAGCCGGGGCGTTTGGGGTCAGTCTTCTCTTGATAGATATCGCGCTGAGCGCAGATGTTGTTCGTGATACCCCACGCCAGCTTTTCATTTCGACCAAACATGATCGCAGGCATCCCTGCGTAGGCCATGCCTGTCACATTGAATGATCCGCCCGACAGGTGCGCCTCATACCAGCAGGACACTGCCGCGAAGGCGATGTGCGGGTCGCTCGCCAGCAGGGGCTTGCCGGTCGTGGTCTTTTTGCCGGCTAGCACCCAGTTATTTGAACCCTGACCCTCATAAGGGTCGCCGATCGACGCTCCGACCAACTCTGACCCGGCGCGCCGCGTCTGGTACGACCCCTGTGGCAGGATGCTCTCGTCATCCGCTTCCCCTTCGAGGAAAGCGCGCCACATGGCGTTATCGCCTCCGAAGGTCCGCTTCGCCACCTCGGGGATGCAGAACACGGCCAGGCGGACGGTGAGATACCAGCGGAACTCGCCGGCTATGGCGCACGAAGAAAGCGGGGACCATGGCTCCGGCTGGTATCCGAGCAGGTCGAATTCAATGGGGAGGCACCCCACAGAATCAGCGATAAGAGAGTTCACACCGTCGGAGAACCGTTCCAGCAGGCGCTTGGTTTCTGCTGGTAGACGTTTTGCTTCTGCCTCGGCGATGCGGTTCACGCCGCCGGTCCGCATCGCTATATCGTTCTCCAGCCCGGCCTCGCCGATGATCTCTGACAGGCGCCCCTTGCCCTTGCGCTGGAGCCAGTCCATTTGAAAGACACGGTCCTGCGCCATGGCGTAGCCGTAAGCGAAGAACAAGCCGTCATCATTATCTGCGTAGATGTGCGGGATGCCCCACTCGTCGCGTTCGATTCGGGACGCCCCTTGCACTGCCCCTTTCCCCAGCGTTTTGCTGCCGGCAGGGGAGGGCACTCGTCGGGACAATTCGGCCCTCCACCACGCATCAAACTCCTGGCGCGTTATCCCAGCCTCCTTGCATAGACCGGCTATCTTCGAGCCGGAGCCGAGTTTGAGAAGCATTTCCTTTGATGTGAGATTCATCAAGTGGCCCTCTGAACACCATGCAATTTCAACGGAAAAAATGTGACGGCGGGATGATACTCCCGCGGCGGCGGTTCACCCTCACACCGCCAGTCAGTTCACTGCTACGCCAATGGCCTTGCCAACCGCAAATGTCACTGCCGCTGCAACACCGCCTACGATGATCATTCGGGCCGCTCCCCAGAGCACGTTGACGCCCGAGAACCACGCCAAACCCGCTCCCACCACCATCAACGCCGCTGCGCTCAGGCCGGCGCTGATTGCGATGCCTGCGCCGCCCTCCGCGCCAGCAAGAAATGGGAGTATGGGCACTACCGCGCCGACTACAAAAGCGGTCATGGAACTAAACGCCGCGCCCCAGGGCGAGCCGAGGTCGTCGGGGTCAAGGCCAAGTTCCTCCCGTACCTTCGTCTCCAGCGCGACCTTCTTGTCCTGCATGAGCCGGGCGGCGATGAGGTCACCCTCCGGCTTCGTCAAACCCTTGCGCTGGTACATGAACGACAGTTCCTGCTGTTCTTCATCGGGCCACTTCTCAATCTCTGCCTTTTCGGTCTCGATCAGGTTCACGTATACGTCCCGCTGGGAACGCATGGAGATGTATTCGCCTGCGGCCATCGAGAAGGCGCCGGCGAGGAGCCCGGCAATGCCGGCCAGGATGATGAATTTCGAGTCCTGCGTACCGCCGGCGACGCCCATGACGAGGCTGAAATTGGAGACCAGGCCGTCATTCACGCCCAACACCGCGGCGCGCAGCATGCCGCCTTCTCCCCTCAGGAAGCCACCCTCGGGGTGCGGGGACTGGTCATCTGCTGCCGTTCCCGCGGCCATGTGACGGAGCGTAACGCGGTGTTCCCGCTCGGCTGAGACAAGAGTGGTGGCCTCTCGTGTCACCGTGTACGTATTTGGGCCAGCAGACTTGCCGCGGGCAAGGAACGGGATGATCCTGGCCGTGCCGAAGACGCGGGTGATGCCCTTCAGCATCAGCAGCCCGGC
The DNA here is from genome assembly GCA_009693115.1 of Dehalococcoidia bacterium. Lineage (GTDB taxonomy): Bacteria > Chloroflexota > Dehalococcoidia > Lucifugimonadales > Lucifugimonadaceae > SHXW01. The sequence goes on from SHXW01000012.1 coordinate 27,656, forward strand.
GCTCATCCGGGCAGGGCGCAGGCGGCTCGAATCAAGCCCCAGTACGTCCGCCCAGTGCGCTGCGTGCTTGAGCTCCATCTCAACCATGCGCTCGAAGGCGGTGCGGCGTCGGGCGTCCTTCTCGTTGCGGGCCATCATCTGGTAGCGGGCCGCGGCCTGGAGCTCTTCCTTCAGGAAGGCGCGGAACTTCGCCCGGTCCTTTGGCGAGACCTGGCGTGGCACGTCCGTCGCTGGGGGTTCTTTGCGGCTGGCCATAAGTGACAGGGCGGGGCGTAAGTGAAAGGTGCGTGTACGAGCGTCTCCCTACGGTACCCCGGTCACACAGAGACTCTGACAGTCCGGCGTGAGGGGCGCGTGGAGGACTTTCATACTACTTGCGGCGAGGACCGTTCGCGCCTGCCTACGGAGTGAAAGAGCCGTCTATCACGACGTCCAGCAGCACCGGCTCGTTTCCTGCGACGGCCTTCTTGAGTTCCGGGCCTATCTGCGCCGGGTCCTCTATCCGCACACCCTTCATGCCAAAGGCCCGCGCCATCGCCGCCATGTCAAATGGGATGTTGAAGTCCATGCCCATGTACTTTGACGGCTTGGCCACATCAAGCCCGGCCATGCGCTTGTACACGGCCATGTTGACCTTCAGGATGCGGTAGGAGGCGTTGTTGCAGATCACGTACACGACCGGGATCTTGTATGAAGCCGCAGTCCAGAGGGCCTGTATCGTCATCATCGCCGACCCGTCGCCCACGACGGCGATGACAGGCCGGTCCGGCCTGCCCAGCTTTGCGCCCAGCGCCATGCCCATCCCCCAGCCTATCGCTCCTCCGCCCCCGCCCAGGTAGGAGCCCGGCTCGGTGAACTTCAGCGCCTGTTGCAGGACGCCGCGGGTGCTTATCGAATCATCAAGGAGGATCGCGCCCTTCGGCCAGTTGCGCGCAAGCTCCGACGTAAGCGCCGCCGGCCCCATCGGGCGCTTCCCGTGTGCGGCCTGGGCGGTCTTGTCGAAGGCTTCCGCAGCCTTGCGGCTCTCGGCGGCGAGCGATGACGCCCGTCCACGCGCCGCCTCCATGTCCGTGCCCTTCATCCGGTCGCCAAGCGCCTTGTCCAGTGCTTCGAGCGCGGCCTTCGGCGACGCTAGGATGCCGAGGTCGGTCGGCTCGGACTTGCCTATTTCTCCCGGCTGCAGGTCTATGTGGATCAGCTTCGTCTCGGGACGCAGCGCACGGCCCGTCTGGTGGAAGAAGTCGCTGAAAACCGGACAGCCAACGGCCAGTACCACGTCCGCGTTCTGCATCGCCTGCCGCCCGGACGGCACCCTCAGGCTCAGGCCGCCCTGCCACTGCGGGTGAGACGTCGGGAAGTTCATGTCCGCCGCGGCATGTCCGAAGACCCGCGCCCCTGTGCGCTCCGCCACCTTCACCGCTGCAGCCATGCCGCCGTACTGCGCCACGCGGTCGCCGACCACCATCACCGGCGACTTCGCATGCGCTAGCATCGCAGCGGCCTCCTCGATCGCCGCAGGGTCCGCCGGGGGCTCCACGCGGTGTGGCTTCGACGGCGCGATCTCCACCTCTGCGGAGTCGTCAAGCGAGTTGCCGGCGAAGGATATGAACACCGGGCCGGTGGGCGGAGTCCGGGCCTCGGTGAAGGCGCGGCGGATGACCGATGGGTACTGTTCCGGGTGCGTCACCTCGACGCTCCACTTCGTGAACGGGCGCGCCAGTTCGGCCAGGTCGGTGCGGCCCTCGCCCAGCTTCCGCACGTCCTTGTTCCCCGCGGTCACGACCATCGGCGTGCCGATTTTCTTCGAATCGATCAGCAGGCTGAAGGCGTTAGCCAGCCCGTTGTCTATGTGCAGGCTCACGAATCCGACCTTGCCCGTGGTGCGGGCGTAACCCTCCGCCATCCCGATCGCCACGCCCTCCTGCACGACGAGCATGTACTTGAGCTCCGGGTAGTCCTCGAGCGCGTCCATGATCGCCGCCTCGGAGGTGCCGGGGTTGCCGAAGATGTACTCGACGCCTTCCGCCCGGAGGGACTCCAGCAGAGCGTTCTTGCCTTTCATCACAGGAGACATAGGTTCCTCATTTTCCTAATGGTGAGCGGTCGGGTGCAGTCGCTTTGCTGGGGGCGGGCGTCGGCCCCTCCTTCACGCTTCATCGCACCAGCGGGAGAGCCAGATCTCGTGGTCTTTGGTCAGCAAACGCCGGTACTTGTTTACGTAAGTGCGGGCCATGACCGCCCCGGATGGCGCTGACGACCACGGCAGCGCGGGAATAGTAACGCTGATTTGTGCGACCAGGTACTGACAGAACGGGAGATGCCGCCATGGCAGGCAACAGGTTAGCCGGCCCGCCTTAGCTTCGGATCCAGGGCGTCCCTCAGTCCGTCTCCCATCAGGTTTATGGCCAGTACAGCGAGGAACAGGAACAGGCCTGGGAAAAAGGTCACCCAGAAGGCGCGCTGGATATACGTCCTGCCTATGCCCATGATGTTGCCCCAGCTGGGCGTCTCGGGGCTGACTCCTGCCCCCAGGAAGCTCAGGGCGGCCTCCAGGATGATCGCCGAGGCAAATACGAAGGTGGCCTGAATAGTGATCGGCGCCAGCACGTTTGGCAGTATGTGAACACTCATGATGCGTGGCGCCCCAGCTCCGAGTGAATGGGGTGTTGAACTGCGGCCGTTCGCGCCCAGCCTGCGCCGGAGGGGAACCTATACCTGCCCTGCCCTGGGTGTCAAGCCCCGCGACACCGCCAGCCTAGCCATTACCCGTTTGCGGACTCGACCAGGGTTTCTCTCACCCTTCTGGCCACAATGGCCAGCTCCTCCTCGTCCTGGATATTCAACGGGTCAACGGTCAATTCACCTGTGCTGCCAAGCGATGAAACGTAAATCCGCGGCTTCCCCCCGAGAAGCCGTTTCTGGATTTCACCGCTGTCCGGCCCGCGCCATGCCTTGGTGAAATAGATGACGCACTGCGGTATGTAATGGTCATTGTCATGCTCGATCTTTACGAGCAGGCCAGGTATCTCTGCGATCTGATCTTGCACAAGCCGCATCATTTTTCGGTAGCGAGCCGTCTCGGCCTCCTCATCCTCGGCTAGGAAGACCTTCAGAGAGGCTATTAGTCCAGCGACCTCTTCTTTGGATACCTTTTGCGCGCGCGCCACCGTCGCATTCGGCGCATTATTCAGCCGAGCATATTCGACCCATTCCTTGCGACCGAGCAGGATGCCGGTGCTCTGTGGGCCGCGAACCGCCTTGCCGCCCGAAAACGACACCAGGTCCGCCCCCTGGTTGTAAAACTTCGTCAGGTTCGCCCGCGGCGGCAGCATTGACGCCGCGTCACACAGCACGGGCAGGCCGTGGCGGTGCGCGATTTCCACCAACACGGGCAGTGGGACAGTCCCCTCACTCCTGAACGATGATTTCAGGTCAATGACCCCTGCCGTCCGTTTCGTGATGGCCGCCTCCACCTCTTCAGGCGTGCATCTCTCCGCAGTGCCCACCTCAACAAATTTCGCCCCCGGCACCAGATAAAGGTGGTCATAGACGAACCTGTGCCGCTTCTGGATGATGAGCTCGTTCGCCATGCCCGCCGTATCAGGGAGGCGGGCAATCTTTATTGGGTCGTCCTTGGCAATGGCTGCCGCTGCCTGTACGACAAGGCCTCCCGACGCTCCGCTCGTGACCGTCGCAGCCTCCACGCCGATCATTTCCGCTATTTGTCTGCCGGCCGCGATGAGGAATTCGTCAAGATTCACAAAGACCTCTGACATGGCACGCAGTGCTTCAAGAGCCTCTTCACGCGGTCTGGTGCCAGAGTGTTTCGTGTTGGGCCCGCCCGCCTGGATTAACGGGGTCACGCCCATCTCTTTGACAATGTCGGCGCCCGTTAAGCGCTTTGCCATCTCTGCGCCCCTTCTGCCGTTCACGAATGCCATCTTTTGACCGGGCGACTCTACCACACACAGTGATCGCGCCGCTGGCCTGCGACAACGCAGTGCTTACCGGTCATCAAGGGGCTGGCCACACTCAGTTTGGAGAGCGGGTGGAACCGAGGCGCCTAATCGCCGGCTGATGCGGCAGCAGCTCGGGCCGTCTGAGTGCCCCGCTGTGCGTCAATGTCTCCGGGGGACGCAGCAAGCTGCTCCCAGTCCGGGATCAGAAGCTTCTTCGTCGGCTCAAGGAAGAGGATTGATGCAGCTCCGGCCAGGCTGAAGACAGCGGACAGGATGATCGCCCATGTATAACCACCGGTGAAGTCAAACATGAACCCAGGCAGCGCGCCGCCGAGCGCCATGCCCAGCCCTGCGCCGAGCAACTGCCAGCCGTAGGTGGGGCCCATGGGCGCGTGTCCGTAATACTGGCGGTTGACGACCGGGAAGGCCGTCCCCTCGCCGCCGTACGGGATCGCCCAGATGAAGGCGAACGTGTAAAACTCCGTCGGGGAGTCGGCGATGAGGAAAAGCAGTACGCCCACGCCCTGGCCCGCAAACGAGAAAAACATCACTGCTTTCGCGCCTACGCGTTCAGAAAGCACAGGCGCGAGGAACCGCATGATCACGCTGGCGACCGCCACTGTGGTTAGCACGCCCGCTGCTGCGAGGGGAGACATGCCCCTGTGGATCGCCATAGGCACCAGGCCTACGAGTATGACGGCGTGGCCGGCGCACCCCAGGAAGTGGATGTTGATCAGGTTCCAAAAGGCGTTGGTCCTGTAAATGTAGCCGTGAAAACGCTTCGAGTGTGTCTTGTATTCCGTGCCGGAGGTCATCAGTGGCCTGTCACCCTCCCGCCACCCGTACGCTGTCTTGCCGGCCTGTTCGGGGTTGTCCCTGAAGAAGAAAAGCATGACCCCTAGCACGGCCGCACCCACGATGCCTGTGATGAGGAATGTCTCGCTCCACCCCACCCGCACGAACATGACTGCCATGATCTGGACGACTACCGCCGGGCCCAGGCTCCACGAGATCATCATGATTCCGGTGCCGAGCCCCAGGTGGCGGCGGAACCAGCTTGCCACTGCGGGCACCACGGGGACGAGGAGCAGCGCCTGCGCGATACCGAAGATCAGGCCGTAAGCGACGTACAGTTCCCACAGGTGGGTGACACGCGCCGTCCAGACCATTCCTGCGAGGAACAGTGCGATGCCAACGATCATCGTGCGGCGCGCGCCGAACTTCGACCCAAGCGAACCAGCAATAGGCGAGAAGAGAGCGGTGATGATTGACATCCAGGCGTAGGCAAAGCCCACGGATCCCGCACTCCAGCCGAACTCTTTGATGAGCGGGTCCACGACCACACCGAAGGCCAGTCGTATTGAACTGCCCACCATTTGCGCCACCGCGCCGATGGCCACGATCACCCATGCATAGTGGAGGATGACATGCTCGCCGGTCTGTCCCTTGTTCTGTATGAAACTTTTCAGTGAAGCGGGCAGGCCCAACGTGCTCCGTCCTCCCACCAGCCCTTTTCAGAAGGCGTCGGTACCTGCTGGCTGGCTGCTGCGAATGTGCGTGCATGGGCGCGATCAGCCGCGCCCCAACCGGCGAAAAAAACAATGAGCGACAGGCTGAATGCTACAGATATGCCCACAAGCCCCAGTCCCAGCCATGGCATGCGCGGGAGATGCCCGAGGTCTTCACTGGCGCTGTCGAGCTTCATCCGGCCACTTTCGGTGATGCCGCCAGCCTGGTGGAACATTTTAGCCATGGGGGGAATCTTACAGCCTGTATTGATCGCCAGCGTTGCATGGGATGTAAATTCGATTTCCATTCGACACAGGACAGTACCTATGCTTGGACAAAGGCAACGACTACGCTCACTGACGGTTTTTGCGTACTTCCATGACTACAGCCTCACATCTGGCAGGTCGGCGAAGAGAAGCTTGATCAGCATGTAGATATGAGGTCCTTGGCGCGCCGATCACAAGACAGGATCGATTTCTCTCGCACGAAGGTTTACGAGATGCTCTACAAGTCAGATGCGGCGTGAATTTCTCCCGGCAAGCGGCATGTCTAACGCGCTCCAGTTCCCCGAGCATCCCAAACGTTTCGTGAGGACCGCAAGGCCTGGTTTTGTGAAGAATCCGGTGACAAACGGCCACTAATCACGATTGGGCTGGATATTGTTCGTTCGACCTGTCCCGCGGGATCCAGACCTCAGAAATACATGGCCGTGTCATATCTCCCCCATGACGGCGCCGACACTGTCTAGTTTCGTCTCGAATCGTCCGCCTCTCTTGACAGGGGGAGTTCTGACCGCCAGCCTGTGTCGCTGGGCAGTGTACGCGGGTCTTTAGTATGGCGCGGGGCCAAGCACTTACGTCCCCACACGAACCCGCCTTGAGTGGCCGCCCGCCGCTCGCTGGAAGAGCGAACGACCTTGTCCTGACTCCTTCCTGGTGCGATGCGGAAGAGATCGTGCGTTGATGAGGTGACATTTGTCTGAGGCTTTTGTTGATTCTCTGGGGCCGCAGCTTGACGGTCTGCTGATTTCGTGGCTGGAAAAAGCCCGCCTCCCAGGGGTGGCGGCTGGCATCGTGCGGGACCAGTCGCTGGTATGGAGGAAGGGTTATGGCCACTCCGACATGGAAAGACACCGTCGGCCAGACGAGCTAACACTGTCCCGTGTCGCGTCCATCACCAAGACGTTCACCACTCTCTCGGTTCTCCAACTGCGGGACGACGGGCTGCTGACGCTGGAAGACCCGCTCGTGCTGCACATCCCTGAGTTTGGCGCGGCAAACCCCACGGCGGGCCGCTTGGAGGACGTGACTATCAAACGTATGGTCACTCACCGGTCGGGGTTGACGACGGAACCTCCGCTGCCGGGTTGGGGCGCGCTGAGCTTCCCCACGATGAACGCCATAGTCGCGGCCCTGCCGCAGGCTGAGGTAGCCATCCTGCAGGACTCTGCCTTCAAGTATTCGAACTTCGCCTTTGCGCTGCTGGGTGAGGTAATCGCCCGCCTGTCAGGCAGGCCATACGTGGAGTACGTCAAGGCGAATATCCTGGGGCCGCTTGGGATGACGCTTACTGACTTCGATCTTTCGCTCGACATGCAGCCGCACTCAGCCACCGGGTACAGCCCCTCTGAACATGAGGACCGCCCGGTGAAGGCTCCGTACGCTCACATGGCAGGCATGTGCGCGGCGGGTCAGTTGCACTCAAACGTGCGTGACCTTGCGAAGTGGATTTCGTTTCAGTTCAAAACAGACGGCGGCGATCGCGACGACACTAAGGGACAGGTCCTCGCTGGGACGACCCTAGAAGAGATGCACAGGCCGGTTTATTTGGAACCGGACTGGTCGGCGGGCCAGGCGCTCGGATGGCGCGTCGTGCGAGTTGGCGGCCGCGTGTTTCACAATCACGGAGGCGGCATACACGGGTTCGGGTCAAACGTCGCGTTCCACAAGCCATCGAAAACAGGCGTGGTAGTGCTGGCGAACATATGGCCGACGGTCGCCGCGGCGCAGATTGCGCAGGACATGCTGGGGCTTGTGCTGGACGCAGATGCCAACGCAGTTAAGACAACCGCGAGGCAGGAGCCTGCCTTACCGGGGAACGCCCCGGCCACGTTGACTGAGTACATGGGCAGGTACAGGGCCGAGCCTGGCATCCCAGCGTTGATCGAATATCGGGGCGGCGCGCTGCGTCTTGTCGGCCCCGAGCCGGAAGCCTACACGCTGCACGCTCCTGCGACACTGGAACTCACCGGCACTTCTGACGCGTTGATGGTGCGTGGCGGGCGGGGCTCAGGCGAACTCGCCGTGTTCAAAAGAGACTCGAATGGCGGCATTGCCTCGTATGAGCTTGGCGGGTTCGTGTTCAAGAGACATGCCCCGACCGGTTGAGGATTGTCGGTCTTGTAGAGGACGGTATCAGCGCTGCGCTTGATCGGGCGTAGGCAAGCTGGCGGAAGGAGAACACTGGTTTGTCGAAAATCTATGAGATCGCAGATGGGTTCGTGGAGAAGTACGCGGCTGCAGATCCTGTAGGCGCCACGTTCATGGGAGTCGCCGGGCATGAAGGCGAACTTACCGACTACTCCCCCGAGGGTACGTCCCGGCTGAATTCCCTGAGTGCGGGTACGTTGATAGAAATCGAAAGGACAAAGGCGGAGTCTGAGCGGGACCGGGTCTGCAAAGACACGGTGCTGGACGAGCAGCGCCTGTCCGTGGAGCTGTTCGAGGCTCAGGAGCACCTCCGAAACCTGAATACGATGCATTGCCCGGTGCAGAACCTCCGAATGGTCTTTGACCTCATGCCACGCGACACAGAGGAGGACTGGCGCAACATAGCCTCTCGCATGCAGGGTGTGCAGCGGGCGCTAGGCCAATACGCCAAGAGCCTGGATGAGGGCATGCGCCGTGGGATGGTGGCGGCGCGGCGGCAGACGGAAGGGACAGCGAAGCAGGCGGACGTATGGTCAGGGGCGAAGGACGGCAGGTCATTTTTTGCCAGCGTCGTCGAAGGCTATGCGAAGTCCGGAAACAAGAACGCCGCCCTGAAAGCTGATCTGGAACGGGGTGCGAAGGCCGCTGCGGCTGCGTACGGTGACCTGGTGACGTACCTCCGGGAGACGTATTTGCCGAAGGCGGCGAAGAAGGACGGCGTGGGCCGTGACCGTTACGCCCTCTATTCGCGTTCATACAACGGCTCGACGATTGATCTGGACGAGACCTATGCGTGGGGTTGGGAGCAGTTGCGGTGGGTGCGGTCGGAGATGACGAAGACGGCGCGCAAGATCGTAAAAGACGATGGTGGGTATTCAGACTCTGTGGTGATCGAAGAGGCGATCAAATTGCTGGAAACCGACCCGAAGCGGTCTGTCGAGGGCGAGGACTCTTTCAGGAAATGGATGCAGGATCTCCAGGATCACACCATCGCCGAGATGAACGGTACCCACTTCGACATTGCCGGACCCGTGAGGAAGATAGAAACCCTGATCGCTCCCCCCGGCGGAGCCCTGGCCATGTATTACACCGGACCGTCTGAAGACTTCTCCAGACCGGGCCGCACCTGGTATCCCACTGGCGGAAAGACCCGCTTTCCGATCTGGCGAGAGGTCTCCATTGCCTACCACGAAGGCGTGCCGGGACACCATTTCCAGATAGCCACGCAGAAGTTCATGAGCAAGGAGCTTTCCCGCTATCAGCGCCTCTTCGCCGGCACTTCTGGCTATGCCGAAGGGTGGGCACTTTATGCCGAACGGCTCATGGGCGAACTCGGCTACCTAGAAAATCCCGACTATTACATGGGCATGCTAGACGCGCAGGGCCTGAGGTCCGTGCGCGTCATAATTGACATTGGCATGCATCTGGGCCTGAAAATTCTCGACTCGTCCGAGTTCCATCCCGGTGAGACTTGGACTCCCCAGCTTGGCTTCGAGATGATGAAGAGCTATGTCCACTTCCCTGAGGACTTCGTCCGTAGCGAGATCGACCGCTACCTCGGTATACCGGGACAGGCCATCTCATACAAAGTGGGTGAACGGGAGTGGCTCGGGGCCAGAGAGACTTCCAGGCAAAAGGCTGGCCCGAAGTTTAACCTCAAGCATTGGCACAACCGCGCGCTCACCCTGGGTCCCATGGGCCTCGCTCAGATGAAGCGCGAAATGGCGAAAGTTTAGAACCCATCTCCCTCGGGTGTCCTAGGGGGCGCGGACATTTGCGGGTGTTCGAGGGATCCCCCTCCCAGCGGAAGTCGGTTGGGGCAGGGAGAAGTCTGCCATTCTGGGAGGAAGGCTCTGCCTGTCTCCGGTCATCTTGAGATCATTGAAAATTCCCGCGCCGTGCTCCGTCCGCATGCCGTGGAATCCTCGAACCCCTTATAGGGCCAGCTTCATCAACTCCTCGGCATAGATGACCTGCCCGCCGTATATCTCCCGGATATCGCCTAGCCCCTTTTCCAGCGGGCCGTGCTGGGAGATATTCGGCCCCATGTGGACCAGCACCAGCTTCTTCACCCCTGCCTCAAGCGCCATACGCGCCGCTCCCCTTGTCCCCGTCTGGGCGATCCCTTCACCGTCCCTGTCCATTACATCCTGATCGTTCCAGCACATGCACATCATCACGTCTGCATTGCGCGCCAGGTCAATGACGGATTGGCACGGTTGCGTGTCCCCTGTGAATACGAATGACTTACCACCGATAGTGTCCACGCGGTAGGCCAGAGAGTCCAGGTAGGGCTGGACATGCTCTGCGGGTGCGGCGGTCACCTCCCACTTGTCCGCGGTGTGGACGCGACCGGGGCCAACGTCGCGGGCAGACACCTTTGGCGGGCGGCGCGGCAGCTTCCCGCCGCGGTTCACATAGACCTGCTGGGAGACGGGATGGTGGATACGCGCCTTCCAGTCGTGTGAGAACACACCGTCGTCTCCGATGATGCCCTCCGTGATGCGTTCTGTCAGCGTTGGGCCGAAGACCTGAAGTTGGTTTTCCTTGCCGATCGATTGATCCCAGCGGCAGAGGAGGAAACATGGATAGTCAATGTCGTGATCGAAGTGGTGGTGGGTGAAGAAGAGATAGTCAATCTTGGTTGGCCACAAGCCGGCCTTCACGAGCTTGTGCGTGGCGGCTGGCCCGCAATCGAACATCGCGAGGTCGCCGTCAGTGTCCAGCACGAAGGACGAGCCGAACCGAGTGGGCGTTGGTGTGGGCGTGCCTGCGCCGAGGACATACAGGGTAGGCATGAAGCGTGCTCCCGGTTTTCAGGCCTCCCCGCCAGTTTCACGGCTGGGAGGGCCAATCGGTTTGGTGTGGTCTTATGATGTCTCTTTTCCTGCGGGGACTGCCGGACAGAGAGGCAAGGTTGCCATGCACTGGTACGAGACCGATTCCCAAGACGTGCAGACCGTGGACGCCTACCACGGAGGTATAGGGAAGATCAAGACAAAAGAGTTCTTCAAGGGCAAGGGGACGCTCGGCTTCAGGTTCGTCGTGTGGGAACTTGCGCCTGGCGCGGCCGAAGGTGACCACACGCATGAAGCCGATGACAATTACGAGGAGACCTACTACTTTCTCAGCGGCACGGGAGCTATCCGTATAGAAGGACGAGAATTTCCCGTACGTGCCGGAGACGCCTTCCTTGTTCCCGTGGGGGTTGACCATGGCCTTCGCAATACGGGCGGAACGCCTCTGCGCCTCGCACTCCTCTTTGGGAAACCCCCTGCGGCTTCCCACCCGGGCTAGGCGCTCCCCCGGTTTGGGCAGGCGGCGACTGTGGATGGTTAATGTCAAAGGCAATCTGACAGGCTGGCCAGAGAGGTAACACGTTCGGCTAAATCGCGTTGGGGCGAGTTGCAGCAACCCGTACGTTGTTTCCCCGGCTCAGATAAGGGTAGCCTCCGCACTACCCCAGCTTTCAGTTGATTCGAACATGACTTCTTGAGGCCCCTTCCCTGCAGTTCAGTCTGATCCTCAGGTTGATCTGAAAAACACCTAACACAGTTTCGTTCCCCCTTTGTAGGGGGCCTGCGGTTTGGCTATGTTTTGCATCATTCGTATGGTCACACTGCGCGCTTCGGACGACGCCACACAGTCAGGCGTGCTCGCCCACTTCAGCGCCAAGAGGGTCAAATGCTGTACTTCCGGGCCTGTCCACGATGCAAGATTGGGACCGTGGAATTGAGCTCAGACACACATGGCTGGTATCTGTCCTGCCTGAACTGCGGGTTCCAAAAGGCGGGCGACATGCTACGGGCGTTCGCTGCGCGAAGGGCAGCGGCGAATACAGCCAGGGCTGCCGCGGTGGGTCGTGCTGAGGACGTCCGCCCGCACCGTGCCGCAGTCAACTCCTAGCGTATTGGCGCAAGATGCCCGGTTCATCACCCGTTCTTCGCCAATGCCGGGATACTGCCAAAGGGCGCGCTTTACAGCTCGCTCACTCGCACCTTCATATTCTTGTCCGTTAGCAGGCCAGGCTTGAGCTCCATCCCGATGCCAATGCCCTCCGGCGCATAGGCGTACCCGCCCTCAATCTTGGGCAGCACCGTCGCGATGTCCTTGTACCAGGTGTGGTTGTACGCCCTCACGGTCTCCTGAATGAGAGCGTTTGGCGCATTCAGGCTCAGGTGGACGGAACACATGAGAGTCACCGGGCCCACACAGTCATGAGGTGCGACGGGCAGGTGGTACGCCTCAGCCATAGTCGTGATGCGCTTCGCCTCGGACACGCCGCCAACCCAGGAAATATCGAACATGCAGATCGTCAGGGCGCGTTTTTCGAAGGCCTCACGGAACGCCCAGCGCGTGGACATGGTTTCCGAAGCTGTTGTCGGTATGTGTGTTGAGTTCTTGAACTGCGCCAGGGCATCGATGTTGTCCATCGGCACCGGGTCCTCGAACCAGAACGGGTCGAGCGGTTCGACAGACTTGGCGATCCTTATCGCCGTCGGGAGGTTCCAGAGGCAGTGCATCTCCACCATCATGTCCATCTTGTTGCCGACCTTCGCCCGGACCTTCCGGAACGGCTCCGTCCCGGCTTCCACGTCCTCCTTTGACATGAACTGCCCGTTGCCCTTCGCGTGGAACTGGTCGAAGGGCCAGATTTTCATTGCAGTGAAGCCGTCCTGCAGCAGGTCCTCGGCGAGTGCGCCGGCATCCGTCATGAATGCCTGCTGGTCCTCGTATGGTTGGTCTGGGCGATAGTCCACGTCCCCGGCCTTGTAGTGCCCGCTGCGGTTCACGCCGTATGAATACCCGGCGCAGGTGTTGTAAACCTTGATCTTGTCCCTGAACAGCCCGCCGAGGAGTTGGTAAAGAGGTTGCTTCACCCGTTTCCCGTAAAGGTCCCACAGAGCGATATCCACGGCGGACTGCCCGCGGACTTCTGTGCCCCGGGCCCGCGAAGTAGTCGTCCCGGCGCGCCCGATCATCTGCCACAGGTAGTCCAGTTTCATCGGATCAGCGCCCAACAGGAACTCGGCCGCGCTCTCATGGACCCAGGCTTGGACGGCCTCCGGCCCGAATGACGTCTCTCCAAGGCCCACGAGTCCGTCGCTTGTGTGGAGCCGCACCCAGAGGACCTTCGAATAATCGGGGTGGATGAACGTTTCGATACGGGTGATCACTGGGGTTTTTCTGGGCACGTTTGTTCTCCTGCTGGCCCTATCCACCGGCCAGAAATCGTTTTACGCTGCGATGGCCCGAAAAGGTGGGCCTGCTAATGGATGGCGTGGACGGATCCCGCCTTGGCAGCGGGAATTGTAGCCGTGCCGCGCCGCCCGCGAAATATCATCCAGAACCAAATTCACGATCCGTAACCGGCGTCATGACAACTAACATCGCCAAAGTGAGCACCCTTGTCTCTGCTCCAGGTCATCGTCCTCTCCGTCGTCCAGGGCATTACAGAGTTCCTGCCGGTTTCGAGCAGCGGGCATCTCGCGCTCATCCCCTGGATCGCCGGATGGCCCGATCAGGGCACGGCCTTTGACGTTGCTCTTCACCTCGGCACAATGTCCGCCGTCCTCATTTACTTCCGGAGCGAGTGGGCCGGTTTCCTGGTCGGACTGCTGAAGGGGAGGGGAGTGGCCTTTGGCGGCGGAGGTGACGGCGAAATATCCGCGCGTCGGCTTCTGTTGCTCGTAGTCATAGGGACGGCCCCAGCCGCGGTCATCGGCCTGCTGACCAAGGGCTTCATCGAAAGCACAGCGCGCGAGCCTCAATGGATCGGCGTGTTCTTGATCGGCACTGCCGCTGCCCTGGCAATTGGAGAACTCGCCGGCAAGCGCAAGCGAGGCCTTTCGGAGACCAGCAAACTTGATGCAGTGATAATCGGTTTGGGCCAGGCCGCCGCCATCCTCCCCGGTCTTTCCCGGTCAGGCACGACCATCGCCACAGGCATGGCCATTGGCATGACGCGGGAGGCGGCAGCCCGCTTCTCCTTCCTCCTTGTCGTGCCGGTGATCCTCGGTGCAGCCGTCCTGGTCCTTGGAGATGCGGTTCTAGGCAATGGCGCGCCCCCGCAAGGCTTTGCTAACCCGCCTTGGGGTGTAATGGTCCTGGGTGGAGCGATCGCCTTTGCTACTGCCCTCGTTGCCTTATGGGGCCTGATGAAGATGCTGAGGCGCTACCCTCTGTGGATATTCGCCGCGTATGCCTTCCTTCTCGGATCCGGAATCATCATCGCCCGGACTCTTGGGGCGTAGGCGGACGGATTCTCAGGGCCGGGACTGTACGGCATGAGGCGAGTGATTCCACGCCACCTACTGGTAGAGCAGCGCGCCCGCGATGGAAACGAACGAGCCGCCATCTGCGTCTGCCGGACATTGTCTATATGCCATCCACCGTCCTGTGCCTTCACCTGCCGCCCATAAGGCCATGTATGCCGGTGCAAGGCCGCAGATGCGGTTCACATCTCCGGCTTCCCCGACCTGTCGGAGAAAGCCCGGGCCGTCGCCACGGACGAAAGAATCAAGTAACCGCTCGTCAGCGGATTGCACGCGAGCGCGGTCTGTCTGGGATGGCGGTTCCGTATCTCCAAAGGCGGGGCCGACGTGCGCGAGGTCGGCCGCTGCGATGAAGACCGTGCGCCTTGCCCGCGCCGCTTTCCTGACGACTTCAATAGCGTCGGCTATATGCGGGAGGTTGGCGGGAGAGCCGTGGCGCCCGGCGGGACTGACATACCTGTGCAGCGAGCCGCACAGCAAAGGGAGCACGGCCACCGTCCTGCCTGCGGCGTAGTGGAGCCATACGGCGGCCAACTCAACCGAGTGTTCACCGATGTGGTTGAACTCGTCTGCGAAAGGGTGGTCGGGCAAGGTCGGATCGGCAGCCAGTACCTCGGCGAGTTCATCTACTAGCCTGGTGTCGGTGGGGAGCAGGCCCCAGGGCGTCGCATAGCTCTGCCGGGTCAGCGTCAGGCGAGGGCCGTCTCCGTTGTGGTCTGTGCCAAAGATGACGGCGAGTTCAACGTTCTGGAGTTCAGGCGCCGCCTCCCCCCAAACAACCGCGTAGGTCTTGCCACCACGGGAGTAGTCAATGTGCGGCGAGAGGATGGCGGCTAGCCGGCCGGCGGGCCTTGGCCCCTTCACCATGCTGCCGTCTGAGTAACCTGCCAGCTGCTTTATTAGTGCATCAGGTTGGGAAGCGTACACGCCGCCGGCCAGTGCAGGCGGCCTGTGTGTTGCCGATAAGTACGCCTCCAGCCTTCGGGCGCGTTCCTGTTGATATGCGCCGTTTTCGATCAGGAACAGTTGATCAAGGCGTTGGAAGAGTTGCTCAAGTATCTTCGCTGGCACCGGCGGTGCGCCACGGAACATGCCCACACCTGCGATTTCGGCCAGCGTACGACTGCCGTCAGCGAGAGCCAGGTAAGGCGCAAGCTGTTCAGGCACCAGCAGGGCGCCATCCGCCAAGTGCCGCGGGTCGGAGACGGCTAGGCAGTCCTTACCATTCCGCGTAATACGCTGCGCATCGACAGGCCGCAGGCGCGGGCGTTCGGGGAGGCTCACGGCAGCAGACCCCTGATTGGGGATGACGTTCAAGTCGTCTTTTCATCCTACAGTCCCGGAGCGCTGGGACTCACGCCCCGCGGAAAAGCGGTGGCCACGGAGTGCGACGGCGGAAGAGCGAACGTTTGGCGAGGTCTTGCAGCGACAGCAACGGCCCCCCATCATCTTCGCCAGGCTTTACAGGGGGAGGGACGCCACGCTGGAGCACGCGGTGCACCGTGCGGGTGCTCACATTGAACCGGCGGGCTATCTCCAACACCGTGACACCCTCGTCCCTCATGCGCAGCACCTCAACATCGCGGTCGCGGCGGTTCTCGCGCTGCAACCAGCCGGGATCGTCGTATTTGCACATCGCCAACGGGCAGGATAGACATGAGCGAGAGACGTCACACCCATCGTCGCGGTAATTCATGTTCTCCGGCAGGGTGTCAGAGCGGACAGGAGGCAGGGGAGCGAACGGGACGGTAAGTGTAGTCATGCTGCGAACCTTTGCGACTCGTCGGATGTGGCGAGGAGTGTGTTGTGGTCAAACCAATGGCTTTCGCCTTGCGTGCCTGAATGGGTATCAATCGCGCTAGACAATGCAGCGCGCTCTGGACTGACGATGGCAACCAGCGAAAAACAACGCCGCACACCGTCCTGCGCCTCGGCCGCGACTGCTCCGGCGCGCACGTGCTCGAACAGTGACCCTGCGATGCCACTCTGGCCGTAAAACACCTTCGTAAGACCGGCCGCGGCGGTGCGATGGACCACGCGTTCCGCATACCAGTTCATATCCACCCTGTGCGCCTCTACGACCTCTAGGAGCGAGTCCGGGGCAGGGGAGCGTTCCGTTACCGGGCGGTCTGCGCTGACAAATACATGCCTCGCGCGTTCCAGGCGGACGGTGCGGACACCATCCGGGTTCCACTGGTTTTCCATCCCCGCGACATTCAGAGACTGGACAAGCGCGAGCATGGCTGGATACGTCTCGCCAAAGAAGGAAGGGGCAACCGTGGCGGCCACGCCGCCCGTCGTTCGGTGCGACGCCAGCATCCACATCCGCATGGGTGTTGCGAAAAGATTCACAGCGCCCGCACCGGATGTCTCCACTGCAAACGTGATGCCCGTGGCTGTCACCGTCGAATGCACCATGGCGCGGCCCAATTCCTGCGCCTCGTCAAACAACTTCGGCTGGGGCGCGGGTTGAGGTTGAGTCCCCAGGAGGGTTGAGGGTTTCCTTTCGAGAGTTGCCAGCATGGCTAATCACCTCGCGCCCAAAGGCAAGCACATCTGTGCGGCAGAACGTGCGTGCTAGTATGAACAAGTGTTCTGATGGCGTCAAGTGTGATGTCGTACCGACTTCCCGGACATCACAGGCCCACTGGCCGGTCAGCGGGGGTAAAGTTTGAGGGCCGAGCGCCCGTGCGCTGGCTTCTAATCCGTCACGGTGGCGCCCACAGCCAGGCTAGATTCACTTGGCGGAGTGATGAGATCTCAGGGTTATAGTCATGAGAGATCTGGCCATGTTCAAATCACGGGTTGCAGTGATCGTCTTGGTGGTGTTGGTGACGGCCATCGCAGCAGGGGCGTGCGCGAAGGCCGATCCTGTGCCCACCGCCACTCCCGCCCCCAGCCCCACGCCTACCAACACACCGACCCTGATCAGATCCATACGCATAGACCAGGCGAAGGATCCAGTGGGATTCCTGAACTCGATCCCTGCGAGCGAAGTGGAGTGCGGCGACAGGGCCGTTGTCGGCCGCCTTAACCTCACAGCCATCATCTCCGGCAGGATGGCTTCCACCGCGGCTCAGGCCGCCGCACTCACGAAGTGCATGAGCCGGGACACGGTGCTGCGGGTGGCTGTCGGCCAGATCGAACTCCAGGCCGGCCCACTGAGCAATGCCACACTGATCTGCGTCGCTGGCCGCGTGCCTGAAATTGGTTTCGAATCGCTTTTGAACGCGCAACCGGATCCTGCCGCGCTCGTCGGAGTGTTGCAAGCTCTGTTCTGCCTGAACAATGACGAACGCTCTGCCCTTGAAGCGAACGTATCAGCGGGCAGGTTTTCCTTTGGGGGCGTGGGCATTGGCAGCCTGGAGTGCATAGTCAAGGCCATCGGACCGGCCAGACTTGCCGACACCTAGGGCGCTATCACGGCCTCCGCTGGTTTGGTTAGCCCTGACACTGCCGCGTTCCAGAAGGTGATGCCGTTCATACCCACCATCCTGACGTGCGGCGTGGACATTTCGAAGCTCGGCGGCGGACAGCTTCTTCCGCCGTCTAGTACGCCCGCGGCTCAAACCACCGACTTGCCTCTCCCCACGATCTCCGGCTCGCCTCAACCGAAGCCCGATCTGCCCCAGACGGACCTCACACCCGAACAGTTGACCTGCCTTTCCACAAAGGTTGGCCCCGACTTGCTGGCCAGTGTGCAGGCAGGCTCGCTCGACCCGAGTAAATTGCTGCCTCTTCTCGGCGCTCTCAGCCAGTGCAACATTGACCTGACAAGGCTCCTTGCCACTCCGGTGACGAAATAGAGATCCATGCTCCGGTCGGTGCAGTTCCATCTCTTATGGACGGGGCCCTTGAGACGGCGTGTCGCAGGGTGCGGCCAGGAACCCGAACATGTGGGGCATCCCGAATTTGTCAGAGCACCCCGTCACTTGTTGAACACAAATGTGGCGCACTGCTGGATTCCGCTGATTGTTCGTCGCTTCGCTGCCCCGGTGCTAGACTCACGCGCCGGTTGAAATTCCGGAAATTCAGGCTCGCCCCGGATTCAGAATGGCACAGCGAACATCTGCCCGTCCGGGCCTTATTTATCGAAAGGAAAGGGCATGAAAAGCCTCGCAGCAATAGACACCGGGTACGGCAAACCCCTGATTGTCGACGAGATCGAGATCCCCGAACCACGCCCTGAACAGGCTCTGGTCAAACTCTATTCCAGTGGTGTCTGCCATTCCCAGCTTCACCAGATACACAACAAGGACGTAGTGCGCCCATTCGTCATGGGCCATGAAGGCACCGGCGTCGTCACGAAAGTCGGCAAGAACGTCTCGCACGTCAGAGAAGGTGACATGGTCATCGTCACATGGGTGCCGCGTTTGCCTGAGAAGGGCCGCCGTCCCGCATACATCTCTGGTGCGACGTACAGAGAACAGCCCCTCACCGGCAACGTCTGGACCTGGGGCGAAGATGTGCTCACCAATGCCGACTACGTCGTCAAGGTTCCTTCTGACACCCCGAAGGACCTTTCCAGCATCGTCGGCTGCGCCGTCCTCACGGGCGCTGGTGCAGTCCTCAACACGGCCCGACCACGGCCTGGGGACTCAGTCGCAATCTTCGGCCTCGGCGGTGTCGGTCTTTGCGCCTTGCAGATGGCATCGCTGATGCTTGCCCACCCGATCATCGCTGTGGACCTCCACGATGACAAACTCCAGTTCGCAAAGCAGTTCGGCGCGACGCACCTCGTAAACGCCAGCAAGGTTGACGCTGTCGAGGCCATCAAGGAGATCACCAGCGGCGGAGCGGACTTCGTTTTCGACGCCATTGGCGTCCGCAAGTCCATGGAACAGATACTGCCAGCCACCCGCGGCGGCGGTCCGGGTGCAGACAACCACGGCGGTATGGCCGTGCTCATTGGCTGGCCCCAGGGCGATATCACTGTAGACGCCCGCCACTTCATGCAGCACCAGCGCACATATCGCGGCTCGCTCGGCGCGACCTACCCCGAGAAGGACTTCGACATGTTCCTCCGCTGGCATAAGGAGGGCAAGTTCCCGCTGGACAGGCTCGTGACAAAGCGCTACCCGCTTTCAGATATCAACCAGGCCTGCGACGATCTTCAGCATTCCCGTATCCAGGCACGCGCCATCATCGAGTATCCGGCCATGAAGACGGCGACGAAGAAGGTCGCGGCCAGCAAGAAAAAATAGCTTCGGCCAGGGCCTCTCCTTCCAGAGGGGAGGCCCGGAATGATGGGTGTCTCTTTCTGTCACTCGAATCTCATCATGGTTCCCGGCGCGCCAAGAACTAAGGGCCTCTTTTCTGGTGACGCGTTCCAATTGGAACCGATTACAGCGTGGATCATGAGGCTGTAGGAGTTTCTGATGCCCGGACATCAACTTTTTGACATGTTGGGGCGGGTTGCCGTCGTATCAGGCGCGGCGAGCGGCATGGGACGCGCCATGGCCATCGGGTTTGCCGAGGCCGGCGCGGACGTCATGCTCGCTGATGTTGATGTCGCCGGCGCAGTGGCCACAGCGGCCCACATCCGCGCCCTCGGACGCAAGGCCGTCCCCGTCAATTGCGATGTAACGAACATCCTCTCCGTCCGGGCCATGTTCGCGTTACTGGACAAGGAGTTTGGCAGGGTAGACGTGCTGGGCAACGTCGCCGGACCAGGCATGGGAGGTGCACCAGAGGAAATAGACGTGTCCGTCATGACGCAGGTCTTGCAGAACCTCGTGGTGGGACGGTTCGCAGCTTGTCAGGAAGCCGGACGGCGCATGCTCAAGCAGGGTCGCGGCAGCATCATCAACATCGGTTCGATAGGCGGGTGGAACTCACTGGGCCGACATCACATGCCCTACGGCACGGCGATGGGCGCGGTGATCCAGATGACCCGTGAGTTGTCTACCGAATGGGCGGCCCGTGGTGTGCGCGTGAACTGCATCCTCCCGGCACAGGTGCTAAACAAGGATCTTGAAGCCCGCATGAAGACTATGCCTGCGATGCGCGACGTCTTCCTCGGCGGCATACCCGCGGGCCGCTTCGGCAAGCCGGATGACATCAAGGGCGTGGCAATTTTCCTTGGTTCGGATGCGTCATCGTGGGTGACGGGAGCTATCATCCCGATGGACGGCGGCAATCTGGCGATGAACGCAGGTGGCTCGTACCCCGGCGGACCGAGGCCGATGGGATGAGGTCAAAGCAAGAGGGCGCACTTTCTAAGTGCGCCCTCTTGCTTTGGTGATCCGGTCGCCAACACCACCCACCTGAGTTTGCGGCGCCCCCCACCGTTGACCCTCGCTCATTCTAGGAGAGGGGGTTTTCTAACTAAGCAGTTCTCACTGCGCTCAAGCTCAGCCACGTCCGCGGCACCGTCTTCAGCTGCATTTCAGCAAAGATCTCCTGCAGTCCCTTTTGCAGCGCCGCCCGCCCCTTGTCGAGCGGCACGCCGGGCATGACGCCGTGGATCCAGTCGCTGAATGCGGATATGTAGTGGTAGCCATCTATGGGTACGTCAAATGCGGTGACGTCTTTCTGCATGATTTTGAAGCCATTGCCGGACAGCAATTCCACGTACTCGTCCACTGTCAACTGCTTGCGGGCTTCAACCTTCTGCGATTTGTCCGGCGAAAGCCCGTACTCGCGTTTCAAAATGCGAAGCGACCGCATCATCCAGCGGCGGTAGAACTCATGCGACTCTGGCGGGTGCGACCCGTCGAAGAATGACGTGTTGATGGCGAGGAGCCCGCCCGGGCGCAACTTCATGCGCAGCTGGGCCAGGAGCGCCGCTTTGTCAGGCACATAGTGGATCGAGTTGCAGTAGATGATCGCGTCAACCTGGTCGCGCACGGCAGTCTGAAGTTGCTGCACGGGTGCCTGTACAAAGCGGACGGCAGCCTCTTTCCGGTTGCCCAGATCGGCCATGGCGGCCCGGAGAGCGCTCGATGAGTGATCCACGGCGTAGATTACTGTCTCACGTGCCGCCTGTACGCGAACCTGCAAACCTTCGCGGGCCGCTGACACCCGGTCGTTCATCCCGTCACGCGCCGCTGACACTTTGTCCCCGAGACCTTCGCGGGCCGAGTGCACCCTGTCGAGGATCAACTTCGTAATGCCGCCAGTGCCGCACCCCAGGTCAATGATCGTCTCCTGCTTGGCGATTTCGGAAATGTCCACCAGCCTGGCGTTGATGTCACGGTAAAACGGCAGCGCAGCGAACGCCCGGAAGGAGAACTCATCGTCGGTAACTTGGTCTAGAGTAGGGTCGGTGTCGGCCATGGATCTTGTTCCAATCTGAGGTAAAGGACTGGAGTATCCGAAGAGAGATGGATACGGGCAGATTACACCAGCCGCATTCTACCAGTTAAGGCCTCTGCTCCTGCCGTTGCTCCGGATGGACTAGGGGTGATACAGAATTTCACTCCTGCAATTGACCGTATCGATGCTGAAATCAGTCCAGCAAGACGTCTCACGGCTAGTTCAGATTGCACAGGTCCCCTTCACATGCTTCCCGGCCGGCCGGGTAATCTTTGCGTGTGATACGCAACCCTTTTCAGATCGTGGCAAGCACGCCGACACTCGCACTGCTGGCATTGTTCTCCGCGGTCATTCTTGCGGTCGCCGCCTGTGCGTCAGATAGGGCGACAGCCGAGGCGCCATTGGCAGGCATGAAGGTGACGTCTGAGCCAGCCGGGACGGTCCTCGTACTCGCTGCCGCCTCGCTGACAGACGTGCTGACGGAGGCTGCGGTCAAATTCAAAACGGAAACAGGCATCGAGGTTAAGTTCAGTTTCGGCGGGTCCGACTCACTCGCAACACAACTTCGCCGCGGTGCACCGGGCGACGTCGTGATATTCGCGGGGGCCGGTCCCCTCGACGGTCTGGAAAAGGACGGCATTGTCTTAAAAGATTCAAGGAGGGACATAGCCTCCAACAGGCTAGTCATCATTGCACCGGCAAGGTCTGGTCTTAAGCTGGCGTCGCTCGGGGAAATTGCGACGGGTTACTCAGGCAGAGTGGCGATAGCGGACCCCCGACTTGCGCCGGCGGGCCGGTATGCTCAAGCCGCGCTGGAAAAGGCGGGCGTTTGGGCTGCGCTTGGTCCGAGGCTCATTCCAAGCCTGGACGTCCGAAATACAGCCGCCGCAGTGGCTTCCGGCAATGCTGAATTCGGGTTTGTGTATGAGACGGACGTGGCAGCGGTGAAGGGTGTGGATGTGGTGATGGCCGTCCCACGGGACGCCTATCCGCAGATACTCTACCCGGCGTCGGTCGTGGCGGGCTCTGAAGCGCAAGCGTTGGCTGGCAGGTTCCTTGAGTATCTGGTGAGCCAGGAAGCAGCGGGACTGTTTGGAAAATACGGGTTCCGGCCCCCGGAGTACCAAGCTCTCTTAAAGTGAAACCACTGCAATTCCGCAGGTTGTCGTCTGAGTGTGTGGCGCGCAGATGGCAGGTGTCAGGTCCCTCTGCTACGTTCGGGAAGAGGGGGGCTGGTGATTACAGGGTTTGGCGATGATGTCTACACCCTCGCCTTCTTACTCCGGGAGGGGGCGAGACGACGTGAAAGGTCCCTTTACAGGCGATGCCATCGGCCCTCTCCATAGTCCTCTTAACGCTCAAGATCTCAGCGGCTGCGATGCTCATCGTAATACCGTTGGGGATGGTGGTCGCGTGGACTCTCGTCAGAAAGCGGGTGCATGGCAGGTTCTGGATAGAGGTTCTGATTTCGCTGCCACTCGCCCTCACACCAGTGGTGATCGGCTTCGCGCTCCTGTCAGTCCTTGGCAGGAACTCGACGATGGGCAGGTTCACGCACGAAATCTTCGGGTGGGACATAGCGTTCACATGGGTCGCAGCCGCACTGGCCTCCGCAGTAGTGGCGTTTCCTCTTTCCGTGCGAGCGTTCATGGTGGCCTTTGCCGGTGTTGACACCAGGGCGGAACTGGCGGCGCGCACGCTCGGCGCGGGGCCATGGCGCGTCTTTTTCACCATCACACTGCCGATGGCCTACCCGGGCCTGCTCGCCGGTGCGCTACTAGGGTTCGCGCGGGCTCTTTCTGAGTTCGGGGCGACCATTGTCGTCGCTGGCAACATCCCCGGCGAGACGCAGACGCTTTCCCTCGCCATCTTCAACCGCATCTCGACCGGTGATGATGCCGCTGCCATGCCGCTCATCGTTGTCACAGTAGTGCTCGCCGCAATCTCAATCGCGATACATAACCATCTGCTCACACGAGCCGTCAGGTTAGAGGCCAATAGAAGCCAGCGGGAGGCACGCGGTTGAGCCAGCCGCCCATCCTCTCATTCCATTTCAAGCGCGCGACGCGCGGGTTCGACCTTGACGTGTCCGCAGAGTGCGGATCTGGCATCACCGCTCTTTTCGGGCCTTCAGGTAGCGGCAAGTCAACTACTCTGAACTGTGTTGCAGGGATGCTCAGGCCGGACCAGGGAGAGATCGCTCTCAACGGACGGACGCTGTTTTCATCGACGGGCAAAGTGGACCTGCCTCCGGAGAAGCGGCGCGTGGGGTACGTTTTCCAGGACGGAGCGCTCTTCCCGCACATGACCGCGCTCGACAATATCCGCTACGGCTTCGAGCGCACCCCGGAGTCTGCCCGGCGCATAAGCCCGGACGAGGCTATCGCCCTGCTCAGACTCGGCCCATTGCTTGAGAGGCGGCCCGCGCAACTTTCCGGCGGCGAAAAGCAGCGCGTCGCCCTTGCCCGCGCCCTCGCGGCATCCCCGGAACTGCTGCTGCTGGACGAGCCGATGGCCTCGCTCGACTCTGCGTTGCGCGGCGTTGTGACCGTGTATTTGAGGCGCATAAAACGGGACCTCGGCATCCCCATGCTCTATGTTTCGCACTCGATCACCGAGGTGCTGGCGCTTGCCGACCGCGCCCTGCTCATCAAGGACGGGCGCATCACCGCGTTTGACAGGCCGTCGCGCCTCTTGCTTGAGACTGCAGCTGGCTTCTTCCATGAGGCCGGCGCAGCAGACAACCTGCTCGACGGCGTCGTGAGCAGCATTGACGGACGAGGCTCTGGACGGGTGCGCGTCGGCGGCGCAGAGTTCGTCGCGCCGGTTGGCGCACGCCAGCCCGGAGATGCGGTCGTGCTTTCGATAGGCGCTGCGGAGATAATCCTCGCCACGAACAGGCCGGAAGGGCTGAGCGCGCGAAACGTGCTGCCCGCGCGCCTTGCGGAATTGGATATCAAGGACGGCCACGCTTTTGCTCGGGCGGAGATTGGTGTGTCCCCATCGGATACTCAGCTGATCGTCGAATTGACCGAGGGCGCCGTCAGCGATCTGGGCCTTTCTCCTGGGCAGGACATCTACCTTGTCTTCAAGTCGAGCAGCGTGGCTGTGTTGGACGCAGAGGAGCGGTAGAGGCTGGCCCGCAATTACAAGTTCAGAGCGGGCGGGGTAAGGGTCAGATTCCTCCGCTACGTCCCGATTGCATCGGGACTCCGGTCGGAATGAGGGTGGTTGCAGACTGGCAGCGTTGTCGATGGTGCCCTCATCCCTACCCCCTCCCGCTCCCATCCGGCTACGCTCAAGGCGAGCGACCCAAACCCTCTTTTGCTGGGGAGTGAGGCGCGACCATCACCCTCTTCCTTGCAGGGAGAGGGCATTTTGTCCCAGATTCCCTTTCCCTGTGGCGCAGAGGTCAAACAGACAGCAGCCGGCACACTTGGGCTGCGTACGGCAAACCTTCGCACCGTGGCCGTCGACCAGGGCGTGGTACTCGTTGTAGAGCGGCACGTCCACGGGCAGGCGCTCTGAGAACAGCCGCTGATAATCGGCGTACTTCTTCCCGCTGACACGCCAGCCGAGCCGGTCCACGATCCGCATCGTGTATTTGTCCATCACGAACGATGGCTTGTTCGCTGCGTACAGAACGATATCGTCCGCCGTCTCCTCGCCGATCCCCCAGACGCCCAGCAGCCTCTCTCGCAGCACAGATGTGTCGAGTTCGAAGAGCGCGTCCTGGCTCCCTTCGAACTCGTTCACGACGAACGAGGCGAACTCCTTGAGCTTCCTCGCCTTCCCGTTGAAATACCCAGCGGGCCTGATCGCCTCGACCAGCACTGGCGTCTTGGCCGCTAGGATTTTCTCCCAGGTCCACAGGTCCGCGGCCTTCATGCGGTCGAGCGCAGGCGACACGGTGCGCCACTGTGTGTTCTGCGTCAGGACTGCGCCGACGATGACCTCGAAGGGGCTTTCCGCCGGCCACCAGTGGCGCGGCCCCTGATCGGCCAGCAGCCGCTCGTAGACTTGCATCAGGAGCTCTGGCGAGGGGTTGGTCTTTCGTGGCATTCAGCCCTCCAGAATGAGCCAAAGCGCTGGCGCGGACACGGCGACCATGCAAACATCAGATCTAGGAACTACCGGTTCCAACAACTCGTCTAGACCGCTGCGGAGACTTTTCCCTCATCACCCAAACCCTCTCCCAAGGGGAGGGCGCTTTTGGTGCAGTTGGTAACTGGCCGACCTAAAGTCCGGAGCAAAGGCCGTGAAAACACTCTTCGAACGCATTGACGCCTCAATCATCGCCCGCAATAGCCTCGTCTGTGTCGGACTTGACCCGGATCCGGTACGTATGGCAATACCGGACGTCCTCCAGTTCAACAAGGAAATAGTAGACGCCACGAAGCACGCCGCCGCCGCCTACAAGCTCCAGTTCGCCTTTTACGAGGCCCTTGGCCTGCTAGGTATCAAGGCCATGTCGGACACGGTCAAATACGTGCAGGACACTGCTCCCGGCACGGTCATAATCGCGGACTGCAAGCGCGCAGACATAGGGCCCGTAGCCGCCGCGTACGCGCGCTCCATGTTCGAAGTCTGGGGCTTCGACGCTGCCACCGTCGTCGCCTACATGGGCGCAGATACCGTCGAGCCGTGGCTCCAGTACCCGGATCGCGGCATCTACGTCGTCTGCCGGAGCTCCAACGCCGGAGCGAAGGACCTGCAGGACCTGCGTGTCCGGCAGGGCGAGCATGAGCGTCGCGTATTCGAGTGGGTGGCCGATGCTTCCTCCCGCTGGGGGATGGCGGGGCAGAACGTGGGTATAGTCGTAGGCGCGACCTATCCAGACGAAATGACGACGCTACGCCGAACACACCCGAGCCTGCCTTTTCTGATTCCGGGCGTGGGCGCGCAGGGCGGCGACGCCGATGCTGCCTCTCGAGCAGCCGCCAATGCCGACAGACGCGGCTTCATCATCAACTCTTCGCGGGGCATCATCTACGCTTCGAAGAACCCGGCCCATTTCGCACGTGCCGCCAGGGAAGAGTGCGAGAAACTGCGAGAGCAAATCAACGCAGCGCTCGGCTCTATTGGCACCCGGAAAGCCTGAGAGCGCCATGCCTCCACGGCCACCGACACCTTTCACCCCCGGCGACCGTATTACCTTGAAGAAGCCTCACCCGTGCGGTGGAGGCGACTGGGAGGTATACCGGACAGGCGCGGACATAGGTCTCAAGTGCCTGACATGCGGCCATGGGGTGATGCTCCCACGCAGCGAAGTTGAACGGCGCTTGAAGGCCCGGGTGGCCGCTTCAGTTCCAACAGCAGGGCGGGGTGGGGCAGAGCAGGGGGGATAATCCATATGCAGCGATGGCGTGTCAGCTTCGTTGACCTGTATAGCAGCCGAGGTCTAAGCTAGCAGCACGCGGATCGAGGCGAGCGTCTTTTTGATGCGGTCAGGATACGGAGGCAATCACCAATGCAACAGATGGAAATAGACAGCATCAGGGTGAGTCTGCTGAATTATCAGCGCGTCGTCATCCTCAAGCAAAAGGATGCCGACCGCTACCTGCCGATCTGGATCGGCCAGCCCGAGGCTGACGCCATCACCGTCAAGCTGCATGAAGTGGCCGTCCCCCGCCCGCTCACCCACGACCTGTTTCAAAGCATGCTCAACGAACTCGGCGCCCGCATAGAACACATCATTGTCTCAGGGCTCGACCACGACACCTTTTACGCGAAGATCATGGTGGCGGTCAACGGCCGAAGCGTTGCCATAGACTCCCGGCCCTCTGACGCACTTGCCCTGGCCGTGCGCGCCAAGGTCCCCATATATGTGGAAGAGGCTGTGCTTGAAAAGGCCGGGGTGCAGTTGGACAAGGATACCGGCGGCGCTGTGGTCGGCCAGGAATCTTCCACCTGGGTCAGCGGTGTGAAGGGCGTCCCCCATCGCGAGGCCACAAAGCCTCCGAACTTGGAAGAACTGCAAAAACTCTCTGCCTTCTCAGAATTCATCGAGTCCCTCGACCTCGGCGACTTGGGCGACGAAAAGAAAAAAAGGGAAAAGTAGAAGGCTAGAACCTGCACCGCCCTTGGCCAGGAAGTTGAAACGCCTCGCGGTGGATGGGCGTGTTCTTTTCTTTCATTCCCTCCGCCGGACATGATGGCCCGCGCCGAATTTGATGTTTCGCCCGGCTGGTGAAGATGCCGGGTTGGCTAGCCCGCGTTCCGCTCCGTCAATCTCAGATTACGAATTCCGTTTGCCCACCTAAAATACTTTGTGATACATTCCACAATCGAGATTGAGAGGTGGGCCTCCATGGCACATGAGCCTGTTCCACCCAGTTCGACCAAACGGGACGACGTCCCGGGGTCGGCGGGTTTGGGAAAACAGGTAGGCGGCGAGGCTCCTCAAAGTGCTCGACAGACTGATGGTGAAAGTCTGACCGATACGGTGTTGCTCCTGGCAAGGGTCGCAGGCATAGGTTGGACGGTTGCCATCGCGATCATCGCCGGAACGGTTGCCGGCTGGTGGCTGGACAGGCGGTTCGACACTGGGCCGTGGCTCACACTTGCGGGCATTACGCTCGGCGCGGCGGCAGGCTTCACAGCGATGATCAGGCTGCTCCGCTCCGTGGCCGGAGCGAAGCGGAAGAACAAGGAATCCATCTAGGCTTGATCCAGAAATCGGCTCTTACAACTGACCTAAAGATGCTGCATCACATTCGACAAGTTGATTGCAAGCAAGTTCAGCATGACTTCTCCCTGATGATTTCCAGCCCGGTCGGCATTACGGGCGGTCTGAGTTTCTAAGCTTGGGCAAACTACTTTCCAACCCTAAGGTCATCGTTGGGCTTGTCGCAGCCCTTGCTGTGTTCTTTGTCGCCCTCGCGGGCGGCGCTTTGGGCGCGTCCTTCGGGGGCGGCTTCCTCGGCAGCCCAATCCCCCACATACAACTGGCAGCCGAACCAGTCGCCAACATTGGCGGGTACACGCTGAACAACACCACCATCATGTTCTGGGCGTCCGGGATACTCCTCTTGAGTCTCGTGTGGCTCGCCACCCGGAAAATGACGGAAATCCCCGGCCGGATGCAGGGCTTGTTTGAAGCCATTGTCGAGTTCTTCGACAGCACGGCGGACAGCGTCGCAGGCGGGCCGAAAGCTGGTCGACGTTATTTACCCGTCATGCTCGGCATATTCCTCATAGTCCTCTTCTCCAACTGGCTCGGCATCCTGCCCGGCATTGGCACGATAGGCAAGGTCGAGACCGTTGCGGAGTTCGTAGAGCACCGTGTCGAACACAGAGCGCATGAACTCGACAAAGGCAAGGCCGAAACGAAGCTAATTGGCTCCGCCTGCCTCCGGCCGGCGGTGAAAGACCACCACGACAGGGCATTCATCGAGGTTCTCTGCGAGAACGCGAATGAGCACTTCGTAGTTTTCGACGGACGTCTCATCAAACCTGGGCGTACGGAACAGACCAAAGTCGGACTTAACCAGGTCGTGGAAGTTGACGAACTACTGGCCGGCCGGATCACTGTCACCGAGGCCGAGCACCAGATCGAAGAAGGCATAGTCCTCCATCTCTCCGCCGGCCAGAAGGCCGATTGCAAGCAGTGTGGGGACCTGACAGGTAAACGGGCCGGTATCCTTGTCCCATACCTACGCGGGTCCTCCACAGACCTCAATACCACTCTGGCCGTCGCCCTCTTCGCCATGGTTGCCGTCCAGATCTGGGGCATCCGGGCGCTCGGCGGCAGGGCATACGCAGGCAAGTTCTTTGTCAATCCATTTACCAAGGGGCCGATCCTCACCGGAGTAGGGTTCCTTGAGATGTTCGGTGAGATCGCTCGGACCATCAGTTTCACCTTCCGTCTGTTCGGCAACATGTTTGCCGGGGAAATCCTCCTCATAGCGATGGGGTTCCTGCTGCCCGTGATAGGCATGCTGCCATTCCTGGGCCTGGAGCTATTCGTCGGCCTTATTCAGGCATTCGTGTTCGGTATGCTTGCTCTGGTATTCGGTGTGTCAGCCTCCGCCCATCACGGTGAGGAAGATCATGGAGGCGGATCAAGGGGCTCTCATGATGATGAGCACGCCGCGGCCGGGGTACACACTCCCCAGACTCAGGGGGCGCACTAACAGGCCACGTGGATGTGGCGACCTTCAGAAAGTTGGCACGCGCCGGGACAGCAGCCAAGTGGCGGCGCTCCGGTGCAGGCAAGATCCGCCGTGCGCATAAGCCGCGGCGCAGCACTAAACGGGAGGGCTCAGTTGGACGGTGATATCAAGACAATCGGCGCCGGGCTTGCCATTGCCCTGGGCGCACTCGGACCCGGCCTTGGCATCGGTCTGCTCGCAGGTAAAGCCATGGAAGCTCTTGGCCGCAACCCGGAGGCACGGGCGCCAATTCAGCAGAACATGATCCTGGCGCTTGCCTTTTGTGAGGCCATCGCCATCTACGCCTTCCTGACAGCCATCATCATCGTCTTCGTCGGCTAAGAGCCTTCCCCGGCGCGGCTGCGGCCATTCCGCGTCCGTCCCGGGTGACTGGAGACACACATGAGCGCTCTCGGGATCAACCTGCCTGGGCTGATAACCCAGCTGGTCAGCTTCCTCATCCTCTTCTTCCTCTTGTACAAACTTCTGTACGGGCCGGTCACGAAGATGCTCGACCAACGCGCCGAGAAGATCAAGACCAGTCTGGAGGCGGCGGAGGAAGCAAGGAAGCAGGCAGCGTCCTCAGCGGAACACGTCGAGCGTGAGCTCGCCGCAGCACGCGAAGAGGGCCAGCGCCTCATCTCTGATGCACGCGACGCGGCCAACCGCTTCCGCGAGCAGGAACAGGTCAGGACAAGGCAGGAGATCGAGCAGACGCGCCAGCGCGCCCTTGCCGACATTGCCCGTGAGCGCGATCAGGCCGTTGAAGAGGTGCGGCGTGAGTTCGCAGACCTCGCAGTCACGGCTGCAGAAAAGGTTGTTGGACGGTCGCTGGATCGTACGGCGCACGCTGAAGTTATCGACAGGGTCCTCAAAGAGGGCCTGGTTGAGAGGAAGAACTGATGCACCGCAGTCGGGGGCAGGCCTGAATATGGCACGCGGCCAGTCAATACGGAGCTACGCGCAGGCGGCCTTTGAGTCCGCCGTCGCGAATAACGCCCTGGACCGGTGGGAGAAGGACCTTGTTGACGTCCAGTCTCTGCTCTCCAACCCGGACTTCGCGGCGCTGGTGGACGCCCCGCAGGTTCCGTTCAAGGTCAAACTGGACGGAGTGCAGACACTACTGCGTGACGTGTGCCCGCAGGTGCGGAATTTCGTGGCCGTCCTGATACAGAGCAGGCAGATAGACCGGTTCGACTTGATACGCCGGGAGTTCCGCCGCCTCGCAGATGAACGATTAGGAATCGCCAGAGCCGAGGTCGTGACCGCTGTCCCGCTCGATGACGAGAGGCGCGGGCGCATAGCCGCCAACCTGGGTCAGATCGTCGGCAGGAAAATCGTTATGACCGAAAAAGTGGATCCGGCGGTTCTTGGCGGGATCGTCGCCAGAGTAGGAGACCGCCTGATTGATGGCAGCACGCGCACGCGACTGCATGACCTGCGGAGTGCGTTGGCATCGCGACCGTCATAGCTAGATGGAACCCCCTTTCCCGCCGAGAGAGGGTCTTGGGTGCGGGCACCGGCTGCGTGGCTCGCCAGCGCCCGGCCCCTTCAACTATAAGGGACATGAAACGAGGGTCTGCCGATGGCAGTTAGAACACAGGACATAGCCTCGGTAATCAAACGCCAGATCGAGGAGTTCGGTGGAGAACTCACGATGGTGGACGTCGGCTCCGTCGTGGAAGCAGGCGACGGCATAGCGCGTATTCACGGCCTCTCTGGAGTGAAATCGAACGAACTCCTCCAGTTTCCACACGACATTCTGGGGCTGGCGCTGAACCTTGAAGAGGACAGCGTTGGCGCGGTGATCCTGGGCGACTACACCAAGATCAAAGAAGGCGACGAAGTCAGGTCGACAGGCCGGATTATCGAGGTTCCCGCCAGCGAAGCCCTCATCGGCCGCGTAGTGGACCCCCTTGGCCGTGCTCTGGATGGCAAAGGGCCGTTCCGGGCCGTCAAATCCATGCCGGTCGAAAAAATCGCCCCTGGCGTCGTGACCCGCAAGTCTGTGAGCATCCCGGTGCAGTTCGGCATCAAGGTTGTGGACGCCATGGTCCCGGTCGGCCGCGGCCAGCGCGAACTCATCATTGGAGACCGCAATACTGGTAAGACCGCCATTTGTCTGGACGCCATCATCAACCAGAAGGGTGGCGACCTCATTTGCGTCTACGTTGCAATTGGGCAGAAACAGTCCAAAGTCGCGACGGTCGTCAGCACCCTGCAGCAGCACGGCGCGATGGACCACACCATCGTCGTGGCGGCGAATGCATCCGACCCTGCGCCCCTACAGTACCTTGCGCCGTACG
The DNA here is from genome assembly GCA_009693115.1 of Dehalococcoidia bacterium. Taxonomy (GTDB): domain Bacteria; phylum Chloroflexota; class Dehalococcoidia; order Lucifugimonadales; family Lucifugimonadaceae; genus SHXW01. The sequence goes on from SHXW01000012.1 coordinate 59,544, forward strand.
CTGGCTGCGCGATGGCCGAGTACTTCCTTGAAAAAGGCAAAGACGTCCTCATTGTTTACGATGACCTGACAAAACATGCGTGGGCTTACCGCCAGATGTCCCTCTTGTTGCGTCGGCCTCCGGGACGTGAAGCCTACCCGGGTGACGTTTTCTACTTGCACTCCCGCCTGCTTGAGCGGGCCTGCCGACTTGACCCGCAGTACGGCGGCGGTTCGATCACGGCGCTGCCCATCATTGAGACCCAGGCGGGTGACGTCTCGGCCTACATCCCAACCAACGTCATCTCAATCACCGATGGTCAGATCTACTTTGAGACGGATCTCTTCAATGCCGGCATCCGACCGGCAGTTAACGCCGGCCTCTCGGTAACACGCGTAGGCGGTGCAGCGCAGCGCAAGGCGATGCGCCAGGTGGCGGGCCGCCTCAAGCTGGACATGGCGCAGTTCCAGTCTCTGGCTGCTTTCACCCAGTTCGGCGCGTCGGATCTTGACGCGTCTACGCGCCGTCAGCTTGAACGCGGCGAGCGCCTCACGGAACTGCTAAAGCAACGCCAGTATGCGCCTCTGAGCATGGAGACCCAGGTCACGATCTTCTTTCTCGCCAACCAGGGGTACCTTGACGATGTGCCTGTAGCGAAAATCCGGAATGTAGAGCAGGCCTGGGTTGAATACGCTGCCGCGAACATCCCGGAAGTGCTCAAGGACATTGCCGAAAAACGCGAACTGACTGATGACTCCCGGAAGAAGTTGGATGAAGCGGCGAAAGCCTTCAAAAAGACCGTAAAGGCCTGAATAGCATTAACCTCCTCTCCCGCTGTGGGAGAGGATTCTCGGGGCGGGGTCAACTACTCCCGCTGACCAGGGACAAAGTGCACACGTAATGGCAAACACCCGCGATTTAAGACGGCGGATACGTTCCGTCAAGAACATTGCCAAAGTCACTGGGGCGATGCAGCTTATCGCTGCATCCAAGATGCGACGCGCCCAGCAAGCAGCCGAAGAAGGCAAGGCTTACGCAGATAAGATCCAGGTTGTCCTGTCAGACCTTGTAGCCAGCCTGGACCAGGAAAACCTCCCGCCGGAGGCGGCCCTTCTTACGCAGCGGGAAGTCAGCAAGACCCTGATGGTCCTCGTCACGCCCGACCGCGGACTCTGCGGCGCTCTCGTGAGCAACATCCTCCGAGTCGCAGCCACGATAGTCAGAGATTCGAAAACCCCTGTCGCCACGGTCTCAGTCGGCCGAAAAGGCGAGACCTTTATCGTTCGCACGGGCAACGAACTTCGCGCTGCCTTCAAGCTCAGTGACCGCCCTAGGTTCGAAGAGACCACCCCTATCACGCGCATCGTTGTCGAGGAGTTCAGGAACCATAAGGCAGACCGCGTGGTAATCGTTTACTCGGATTTCAAAAACCTCCTCATCCAGCGGCCCGTGGTAACGCAACTCCTGCCAGTGGAGCCATCAAAGGCAGAGAACGCGACGCATTCCTCGTACATATATGAACCCAGCGCCGCTGCCGTCTTGGAACGGATCGTGCCCCGGTACATCGAGACTGTCGTTTATCACGCCATCCTTGAAGCAGCGGCGAGCGAGCACTCGGCCCGCATGGTGGCAATGCAGAAAGCAACGGATGCGGCCAGCGACTTTGTAGAGGACCTGACTCTGGACCTCAACAAGGCGCGGCAGGAACAGATCACCGGAGAACTTCTGGACATCGTCGGCGGCGTCGCAGCCGTTCAGACGGGATAACTTTTCTTCCCTCTCCCCCTCGGAGAGGGTGGGTACCCACCGCAGGTGGGTGTTGAGGGATAAGCCCCAGGACCGGTCTGAAAGGGAGGCCCGCGAACATGGCCAAAGGCAACAGAGGCAAAGTCGTACAGATCATCGGCACCGTCGTGGACGTGGAGTTTTCGCCGGGTAACATGCCCGATATCTACAACGCCATCGAGACAAAAGTCGGCAAAGACCGCCTTGTCCTCGAAGTAGAGCAGCACATGGGCAACTCGTGGGTGCGCTGTCTGGCTCTGGGCACAACCGACGGTTTGGGCCGCGGCGCGGAAGTCATTGATACTGGCGCAGCTGTCTCCGTCCCTGTCGGTAAGGCCTCACTGGGACGCATTTTTGATGTTACCGGCACGCCCATAGATAACGGCGCGCCCGTTCCGGCCGACACTGAGCGCTGGCCGATCCACCGGAAGGCGCCCTCCTTCGAGCAGCAAAAGGGGTCCATCGAAATCCTTGAGACCGGCATCAAGGTCTTTGACCTGATCACCCCGTTTGCCAAGGGCGGCAAGATCGGCGCATACGGCGGCGCCGGCGTGGGCAAGACGGTAATCATCACCGAATTGATCCGCAACATTGCCCAGGTCCACAAGGGCGTATCCGTCTTCGCTGGTGTTGGCGAACGCTCCCGCGAAGGAAACGACCTCTGGCACGAAATGCAGGAATACAAGGTCATGGGCAACACCGCCATGGTGTTCGGCCAGATGAACGAGCCGCCAGGTACGCGCGCCAGAATCGCCCTGACCGGTCTGACGATGGCAGAGTACTTCCGTGATGTGAACAAGCAGGACGTGCTCCTGTTCGTTGACAATATCTACCGTTACATCCTTGCCGGCATGGAAGTCTCCGCCCTCCTCGGCCGAATGCCGTCGGCAGTCGGCTACCAGCCCACGCTGTCCACCGAGATGGGAGACCTGCAGGAGCGCATCACCTCCACGCAGGAAGGCTCCATCACATCGTTCCAGGCCATCTATGTACCTGCGGACGATTACACCGACCCTGGCATCGTAACCACCTTTGGTCATCTGGATGCTGTCGTCTCGCTCGACCGGGCGTTGGCCGCCCAGGCCCTGTATCCGGCGGTGGACCCGCTCGTCTCCACCTCACGCATCCTGCAACCTGACATCGTTGGCGATGAACATTACAACACTGCCCGTGAAGTGCAGCGGACCCTCCAACGGGCCAAGGACTTGCAGGACGTGATTGCCATCCTCGGAGTCGAGGAACTGTCCGAGCAGGACAGGGTCACGTACAACCGGGCCCGTCGCATCCAGCGTTTCATGACCCAGCCCTTCTTCGTGGGTGAGGTGTTCACAGGCATCCCCGGCAAATACGTTCCTGTGGCGGAGACGGTGCGCGGTTTCAAGGAACTAATCGAAGGCAAACACGATAGCCTTCCTGAGCAGGCCTTTTACATGGTCGGCAACATAGATGAGGCAGTCGAGAAGGCCAAAGAACTCACCAAGGCTTAGGCACCACTTCTCGAAGGCGCCCAGGTGGGGCGAGTGAGTGCGTGGGGTATGGGTAAAAGCCGCTAGAAGACTCCTTCGCTTCACTCCAGATGGCATGCGCGTGACACTTCGACAGGTTTTCGGGGTGTCGAACCCGAGAGATCCTCCCCTGGGGAGATGGCCGGATTGAGCGGGGTCACGCTCGGCCCCGGCTTGGATGGGTACGAAATACATGGCAAAACTCCAACTGGACATAGTCAGCGCCACAGGGGCCGTCTATTCAGGACAGGCGGATGAAGTTATCGCGCCCGCTTCTGAAGGAGAGATCGCCGTCCTGCCCTCCCACGCGCCACTCATCACCACTCTGCGCCCGGGCGAACTGCGCATCCTTAACGGGCAACAGGAAACCTCCCTCGCCATCTCCGGCGGGTTCTTGGAAATCGTCAACAACAAGATGACTGTCCTGGCCGATCAGGCCGAAGAGGCATCTGCGATTGACCTTGCCAAAGCGGACGAAGCGCTCCGTCTCGCACGGCAGCGCGTCGCTGAACTCCCCAAGGACCAGGATTTGGACAAGGCCCTGGCTGAACTGCGCTCCGCGCATGTGCGCGCCAGCATTGCCAGGCGCGCCAGCGACCGCCGCTCCCCGCCGCGCCAGCGCTGAGTGTTATCGTTCGTTTCGCTCAGTGTCGAGATGGCACGAATCTTGATGGGCGCAGACGCGACCTGATACTCACCGGGGAACTGGCGACGAGACCATCTGTTTCTTCAGGTAGTAGGTCATGGATTGCAGGGCAAGCACCGGGTCTATCCCGAGTACTTTTACACCTGCGGGTGCCTGCGACGAGTATGGGGCATAGTTCAGAATCGCCTTCACCCCAGCAGCGGCTAGAGCGTTGATGACCTGCTGCGCCATCGCCGCCGGAACAGTCACAATCCCTATCCTCACGTCCTTCGACCTGACCGTCGCTGTCAATTCGCTCATTGGCTGCACCACCACATCCCCGACGCGCATTCCGGTGAGGTCAGGATTGGCGTCAAAGGCGGCGACGATCCTAAACTGCTCCCGCTCGAAGCCGGGGTAGGATGCCACGGCCCGGCCGAGCCGCCCCATCCCCACAATCGCGGTGTTCCATGAGAAATCAAGTCCGAGGATGCGGCGCAACTCGTCCGAGAGGTGTTTCACGTTATAGCCCCGGCCCTGTTTGCCGAACCTGCCAAAATAGCTCAAGTCCTTGCGTATCTGCGCCGGCGTCATCTGCAACAATTCGCCGAGCTGTTCTGAACTGACAACGCCCATACCCATCTGGGCGAATTGCGTAAGCACGCGCACGTACAGTGGCAACCTCTGTATGACCACCTCCGGCACTTCCGTAGTCAATGTCAATGGATTTGGGGTGTTCATCTGTGTGTTTCCGACAGGTATGTCAGGTATGAACGGTGACATCTCGTGATACAGACAAGCGGAACGACGCTTGTCCTCAGCCATGGCACAAGTGTGTGCTTTGTATCACAATCGGAATTGTAGGGGCAACAACAACGAGTTCACCCGCGTTGCAACTGTTCCACCACCATGTACGTCGCTGTTTGTCGCATCAACCTGCACATATATGCCAGTCGGTCCCTGAAGGACAGGCGCCAGGTGGTGCAGTCGGTGACGGCGCGGCTCAGGGGGAAGTTCCCAATCGCCGTTGCAGATGTGGGCGATCAGGACACCTGGCAGAGCGCAATCATTGGTATCGCGGCAGTTAGCGGCAATCCGACCTTGGCGCGGGAAATCGTCACGGCTGCGGCATCCTACGCGCAGAGCATTGCGCCAGAGGCAGAGGTCACGCTAGACGGCGTTGATGTCTTTGATTACGGGGAATAAGCATCAAGGATGCTGGTTTGCCACCGGACTGGGCCGCGGAAGTCCTCCAAACGTACAGGGGCCCCGGCCAGTCTGGCCGGGGCCCCTTCTTCGCAATCCTGGTACCGAGGTTACGCAGCCTGGGTCTTCTCCCCGGTTCGCTTCAGCGCGCTCAGTGCCTCCTCTTTGGAGTCAATGAAGTACCCGCACTGTAGGCACGCGAGGTACTTACCGAACATGTCGGAACTGAATTCCACGTCACCGTGGCATCGTGGGCACGCCTTTATGTAAAGCATTTCGTCGTCTCTCTTTGGCCCGGGGCCAGGCCAGCGCTGCCGCTGCCGTTAGTCATCGAAAGTAACCAGTCCCCTAAATTACGAAACCGGCCTTACGAATTCCGTCTGGGTCATCGTCGGCCAGATATGCTACGACGGTTTCCCACTAAATGCAAGGGGTCTGGACGCGTTTACGTAGATGTTTACGAAAACTGGCGGCTCGGGGTGGTCTGTGACAGCCAGTTTCCGCTGCCGTTGACATGGGTCGTATCAAGTCTTACTCTTGGTGCATTATCATCAAGTTGGCTAGACACTGTCAATCACCGCTCAAAACGAGTTTCGCCCATTGCATGCAGATGCTTACCAATCC